>NZ_BCWY01000111.1 GCF_001894825.1 Rhodococcus jostii NBRC 16295
TGAATCGTCCCGGGTTTGATGCGCACCTTCTTTCTTGGGAAGGTAATCCTTATGCCGAATGTCTATCCAGCCGAGGTGCGAGAGAAGGCCGTGCGCCTGGTCCTCGAGCACCGTGGTGACTACGCCTCGGAATACGAGGCGATCCGCACAATCGCCGAACGGATGTCACTGAAGACGGAGACCGTACGGGTGTGGGTCCGCAAGGCCGAAGCGGCGGGCGATGGCACCCATGCCGCGTCGGCGTCCGAGGCGGAGATCGAACTGCGGGCATTGCGCCGGAAGAACGCCGAGCTCGAGAAGACCATCGAAATACTCAAAGCCGCAACATCTTTCTTCGCTCGGGAGTGCGACCCGCCACGCAAGTGATCTGCCGATTCATCGCCGAACACCGCGATCAGTTCGGGGTCGTACCGATCTGCCGCGTGCTCACCGAGCACGGGTGCACGATCGCCCCGAGAACCTTCTACGCCTGGCTGGCGCGCCCGCTGTCGAAGCGCGCCCTGTGGGACGCCACCATCACCGCTGTGCTGGCCTCGTATTACGTCGAGCGGGACGAGCACGGCAGACGCAAACCGGAGTCGTTGTACGGCTCGCTGAAGATGTGGGCCCACCTGCAACGTCAGGGCATCGAGGTGGCCCGCTGCACCGTGGAGCGGCTGATGCGCGTGAACGAGTGGCGCGGCACCACCCGGACGAAGAGGGTCCGCACCACCGTGCCGGAGCCGTCGGCGCCGCGGCCACCGGACCTGGTCGATCGGAACTTCCGGGTCGACCGGCCCGACGCGCTCTATGTCGCCGACTTCACGTACGTCCGGATGGTGCCCTGCTTCGCGTACACCGCGTTCGTCATCGATGCGTTCGCCGGCACGATCGTCGGTTGGGAGGTGTCGACGTCGAAGGAGACCGCGTTCGTAGAGCGGGCGGTGAATCACGCCTGCATGCTGCGGTCGATGCAAGGCAATCCGTTGCGCGAGAGGACTATTCACCACTCGGATGCGGGCTCACAATATACGGCTCTGCGATTCGGGGAAACCCTGTTCCTGCAAGGACTTCGGCCGTCGATCGGGTCGGTAGGTGACGCCTACGATAATGCCCTGGCGGAGACGACGATCGGGTTGTACAAGGCCGAGTGCATCGCCGACGATTCCCCGTTCCGCAAGGGGCCGCTGCGCACCATCGGTGACGTCGAGGAGGCCACCTCGGCGTGGGTGCACTGGTACAACACCGGCCGGCTCATGCATCGTCTCGGGCGGATCCCACCGGCCGAGTACGAAGCCAAGTACTACGCTGAACACCGTGCCGATCAACCGGTCGCACACAAATGACAGTGTGTGCATGAGACCCGGGATGGTTCAGTTCTGAGATAATTCGGCGGCAGGTTTAGCGATGGCCAAAACGGACCCTGGTTGCCGCAGAAAGGCGCTCAGCCCGTTTCGCCTCCGCGGCCAGGCCTCGGTAACAGCTGACGAAGTGATGACCGCGACCGTCAACTACTGCTCACCCTAGAAATGGGTAGACGCAGGCATAGTCGACGAAACGCGCGCCGTCGGAAGCGTTAGGTCGTCCACGCGTTGCGCTCGGCACGCAGTTGCACCACAGGGACTCTCGGTGCTGGGGCTGTTCACGCGTGGTGAACAGCCCCAGCAGGGTTCCTGGATCAGTGTCGATCGGTGAGTGCCTGGATGAGTGTTTGCAGTCCGTCGGCGTCGAGATAGTCGACCAGGGCGTCAGCGATCGTGACCGGGTCGGCCTCCATGCGGCGGAAGGAGCGCGTGACCTTCGCTGCGGTGACGGGAGTTCTTGTCGGCTCACGGTTTTCAGGTTCAGGTGCGGGATCCGGCTCGGGCTTCTTGTGTCCCCGCTCTTGTTCGGCTGCCCAGACCTGGACCTGGGCCTCGGGTGGAACCTGGGCGAGTGAGCGGGCAGTGCGGACGGCGAGTTCGCCGTTGCGGAGCGCGGCCTGCAGTTCCGGTGCCAGGTTGAGCAGGGCCCGCCGTTGAGAGATCCATCCCTTGGACTTCGCAAGCTTCATGGCGGCCATCTCGACGGTCCCGCACTCGCCGATCAGAAGTTCGACGGCCTTGGCCTCTTCGATGACGTCGAAGTCGCGGCGGCCGACGTTCTCGATGACCGCCGCCGCAAGCAGGGTCATCCGGTCCTTGGCGACCTCGTCCTTGACGACGGTATCGAGGTTGGGGCGCCCGAAGTTTTCGGCGGCGGCCAGGCGCCGGCAACCGTTGATCACCACCCACCGGGCGAGCCCGATCTTGGTTTCATCCTCCGGATACAGTCGCAGGTAGGCGTCGCGGGTGACTACCAGGGCGGGTTGGAGTTGGGTGCCGGTGATCGACACCAGATCGCTGAGATCGCCGAGGTCATCACGCGGATTGCGCGGATTCGGGGCCAGCTCGCTGAGTGGCACGTTGGTCGGTGCCCCGCCGACAGCGGGCCGGTCGACGGGGGAGTTGTCACCGACGACGCCGGCGAGGGTCGCGAGGTTGGTGCGGGTGCCGCGTGCCATCATCGACCACCGTCGATCCGCAGTTCTAGAGCCAGCCGGTAGAAGTCCTCCCGGGCCTGCAGCGCCACCCGGTTGGCGGGGTACTCAGTGACCACCAGGCCATCTGCGCTCGCCCGGGCATGCAGTTTGTAGTGCCGGATCACGGTTTTCGCGAGTGGCCACTTGTTCGCGCGGATGAACTCCTTCGTTTCCTCGAGGTCGAGCTTGCCGTCGCGGGGATCCCAGTTGTTGATCACCACTGTGTACGGAATGCCGCGGGGCTCGAGGATCTTTCGGATGGTGCGTGCGGTTGGGTCGAAGGACAGTGGCTCGGTTTCCATCGCCACGATGACGTGATCGGCAACATCGAGGACTGTTCGCAGCGCGTCGGCGGCCGGTCCGCGACCGAGTGGGTCGGAAGTGTCGTCGGCGGCATTGAGGTCGATCCAGCCGGGAGTGTCGACGTACACGTGGCGGATGCCGGGCAGCTGGCCCAGCTGACGGAGCCCGTTGAGATCGTCGTGGGCCTGGACGACGTGGAACGGCAGGTTGTCGAGGCGGTCGGCCCACCAGATCGCCGAGCCCTGCGGGTCGACGGAAACCGCGGCGACCGGGGAGGTGGCATCGGGATCGTCGTCCTGATTGAGAACGTCCGCGGTGACGGCGGCGAGATTGACGGCGACGGTGCTCTTCCCGACGCCGCCCTTCTGATTGAGAAGGACATGAATGGTCATGGGACCCTTGCCGTTTGCTTCACCCACCTGTGTGGGCTACTTCGGACGGGATGCACGGTACGGCACATGGTGGGCGGGTCAGGTCCGACACGCGGCCGGGCGGCGGAATGCTGTGCGGATCATCTAACGCGCCTCACGCATGTCCGTTTTATCCGGTGTTTACCGCGGTAAACAACGGACAAAACGGACATGCCCAACTTCAGTGCTACGCGAAGAGTGCCTCGACGAGCGCGGCCGCCGATGCAGTCTTCGCCGCCGTCTTCGCGGTGTCGGTAGCGGTGGCGGTGTGGCCGGCGAGGTGCACGGTGGCGGTGAATCGGGGTGCGTGTGCGGGCCCGTCGGTGTGGAACACCCACTCGGGCGGGGCCTGATTGTTGTTCTGGGCGAGGCTCATCAGCCAGGCGGTGGGGTTCGAGAGTGCCTTGGACTTTTTGGCCCCGTCCAGGTTCAGTGCGGCCGGAGCGGTCGTACAGTGGGGTTCCGCGGAGGAGGTGGCGCCGGAATCCTTCGGCGCCGGTGGCGGAGTCGTCGGCTCCGGAGGTTCCGGCGTGGTGGCCCATTCCGGTTCCGTGTCGGGGTGGTCGGTGCCGGTCAGCTGCGCGCGCAGTGCCGCCCATAGGGCGGCTTGTTCGGCCGGTTTCTTCGCGGCCGCAGTGGCCCATGGCCCGCGGATATTCAGGTGGGTGGCGCGGGCGGCGAACAGTGGATTGTGGTCGGCGCCGTTCCGCCGGATCTCGAGATCGGTTGGCAGTTGATCGGGGTGAGCCTGCCGCCACACCGACGCCACACTGGGACTCATCTCCGGGTGGGTGTCGGCGAGGGTGTCCAGGACTCGGAGTTGGACGGGAAGCCAGGTGGGGGCGGAGGCATCGATCAGGACCGCGACGTCCGGGGCGGTCATCAGGTCGGCGTCGACACGGCGGGCGAGCTCGGCGGCGAGTTCGGCCCGAAGCGGCCCGGCGGCTTCGGCTTTGAGGACCTTGTGGAATCGTCGACTGTCGAGGGCGGCGAGATCGGTGGTGGCCTGCTCGGCGACGATGCGTTGGTCGGCGTGTTTGAAGTGATTCTTCTTCGCCTCCCGGGCGGCACGGGTGCGCCGGTTCAGGTCCGTGCCGAGGGCGGCGAGCTGCTCACCGGTGTAGGGGGCGGAGGAGTGGTCGAGGTGGGCGAAGATGATCCGCTGATTGATCAGGTCGGCCACCCGGCGCAGCGGTGAGGTGACATGGCTATAGGCGCTCAGCCGGAGGCCGTAATGTCCGTGGACCGTCGGATCGTAGGTCGCGGCACGCAGCGTCGACAGCAGGCGCCCACGCAGTTTCGCGAACAGGTCCGGATCCCCGGCCGCAGCGGCGATCTCATGCATCAGCTCGTCGGTGCTGCCGGCGACCGGGTTGGGCCGGTGGTTGCGGAACAGGATCGGCAACCCCTGCTCGACACACCACAGCGCCACCGCCTCGTTGGTGGCGATCATCAACTCCTGCACGATGACGTAGGCGACGGTCCGCAGCTCGGCGGCGATCGCCACGATGGCCCCGTCCTCGCTGGCCGCCCAGCCGCGGGTGAGGTCGTAGAACGCGAGCGCACCGCCGTCACGGCGGGCAGTCAGCAGGACCTGCGCGGCATCATCGGCGGCGGCCAGCTGGGGGTGCAGCGGATGTGTCGGGTCGGTCAGAATGGCGGGCACGTCGGCGTGGTCGATGTCCACACACCGGCCTGGCGAGATTTGCCCGCGGTCGACGGTGACGTCGACCAGCCGACCGTCGGTCGTGAGAGTCCCGGTGACCCGCAGACTGGTCCGCACGAATTCGGAACTCAAGGTCGCAGCCTGCTCCGCCGTCTCGCCGAGCATCGGAATGGTGCGGCTGCGCAGATACCGGGTCTCCGCCCGCAGGAACGCCTGCTCGTCGGCGACCGACCCCAGTTCCACGACGTCGGCGACGCCGGCGATGTGGACCTCCACCGCCCACCCGCGGCCATCGGCCCGGGGGACGACGGAGAAGGCGTCGTCCCGGTCCCGCGCAGACGCGGAGTCGATCATCAGCAGCGTCGACACGTCGATGACTGTCGAAGATCTCATGGTTCGCCGCACCCCCTTGGTTCTACAGGCCACCGACGATAACCAATCTCCACCAGGCGCGTCAGCGACGCGCCTCTTGGAGTATTACCCGCGTGTCCCGAAAACCGGCTTCAGGTACGGTTTGTTTACCGCGGTAAACAACGGACAAAACGGACATATTCGATGTCGCGGCCCCGCGTACTGACCCATCCGGATGGCGCACCGCCTCGAATCAACAGTGCGCGTCCTGCAGCAAGTGCGGCGGCTCGAGAAGGTGAGATCGCGATGACTTCTGTTCCTGACCCTCTTCCCGGCTCCGCCGGGGAACCACAACGGCGGCCCACGCTGACACCCCGCGAGCTGGAGATCCTTCGCCTGTGGCTGCGTAGTGAATCGAAGACTGTTGCCGCAGCCGACCTGGGAATCAGCCTGGGCACGATCAACACCCACCTGATCCGGATCCGAGCGAAGTACGCTGCCGCCGGGCGCCCCGTTGCCGACAAGTCGGGCTTGTTGATCCGGGCGCTGCAGGACGGGCTGGTGTCGCTCGCTGAGCTCTGACCCGACTGGTCCACCTGCATGCTTCAACAGGGCGGAGCGCCGCAGGGGGGGCCGACTTTGTCGATCTCTCAGTGTGGAGGGGGCGCCGTGGCTGGACCTCTCAGCAGGGCCCCGGCGCCGTGCCGCGACGACCGCGGGCGGCGGACAGTAGCGGGCTGTTCCCGTGACTAGTTCCACCCGTTCGTCGTGCGGATCGGCCGGCGTGCGTGGGGTTAGCAGGCTCTCGGGCGCCGGGGCAAGGCCTGGGCGTTGAGCCGTGCTGCCCGGGCATTCTCGTGGGCGACGATCGCTTCCTGCCAGTCATGATCGGTCACGGCGGCGTGGCCGTAGGTGACTGGGGGTGGAACGCCGAGCTGCGCGGCGAGCTGCGCCCACGACATGCCCGCCGCGAGGGCCTCGGTCACCGCCCTGGTAAGGAGATCATCGGTCAGGTCGCCACCGGAGACGGCAGCCTGGCTGTCAGAGTTCACCGGAATGCCCGACCTTGCCCGCTCGATGGGCGCGAATTGATTTTTTCCATCCCCATGACTGTATCGGCGTCCAGAAACGATGACCCCGTCACCGATCGGTGGTCGATCAATTCCGCGTGCTCACCCGCCTCTACGCTCGGAGTATGTTGCGTCTGACGGTTTAGGTCCGAGCGGCGGTAAGACGCGGGAGGGTGCCGACACTGTGCCACGACTTGGCGTCATCACGGCAGTGGAGCCCGTCATTGTGGTGGGCTCCACTGGGCCTTTCCATCCGCACCATCCATCGCATAACGCTACGACCTGGCTCTCGATACGGCCGTCGTCGAACTCTGCGGTAATGCACACAGCCCGAGCTGGGTGACCGCACACTGGGCATTTGCCGAAATAGTTCAGGACGTCACGCGACTCGGAAGCCATAACCTTCGCTGGTCCAACCATGATCCCACCTAGCTCCTTGGTGTCGGAAATGAGTGCTGGGGTCTGTCCAGATAACGGGGTAACTGGTTGATTTCTAGCTACTTTCGTCCGGCGGGCAGGCGTCCGTCGAAGGCGTTCAGTGCTGCCTTCCAGCGGTTGGACCAACGCTGGCGGGCAGTGCCTTTGGGGTCGAGGCTCATGATGGCCAGGAACACGCATTTCTAGGCCGCCGATTCGGTCGGGAAGTGGCCGCGAGCTCTGACAGCTCTGCGAATTCGGGCGTTGACGCTCTCAATGGCGTTTGTCGTGTAGATGACCTGCCTGATGGCGTTGTCGAACTGCAGGAACGGCACGAACGAACTCGGCTCAGGCGTTGGTCCAGAGCCGGATGATCGCGGGATAGCGTTTCTCCCATTTGTCGCTGAACTCGGCGAACCGGTCCAGCGCCGCCTGCTCCGACGGCGCGGTATAGACCGGCTTGAGGTCCTTGGCGATCTCGGCCCAGTCTTGCGGGAGGCGTAGGCGTAGGTGTTGCGGAGAAGGTGGACCACGCAGGTTTGCACGATGGTCTGCGGCCATACCTACCCGATCGAGTCGGGCAGATGCTTGAGACTGTCGCACACGACGATCAGAACATCCTGCACACCAATATTTTTCAGCTCAGACAACACCCGAAGCCAGTACTTCGCCCCCTCCCCGTCACCGTGCTCGCCGGCCCACAATCCGAGGATGTCGATGGTAGCTAACTGATCAGGGCGCTGGATTCCCTCGATCCCTGCACACGGGGGATTTTCGAGTCACTCGGATGATCATGGATTTGAATGAAGTTCAGGACGCCCGTGGGGGGTACCCGGTGGGGCATCTGTCGGACGATGCCGTTCCCTGCGTTCGGGTAGATCTCGGTCTTCGGTTACGGCAGAAGGTCGGCCCACGTCATGAGTCCGGTGCGGGTTGGCGATCATTGTCTGGATGCCGTAGATCACCCGTGTCGGAACTGCACCGACTGAACCTCAAGGGATCCCCCCATGACCGAATGTCGAATACACCGCCGGGTTCGACGAGAGTCACGCTCGCCGTGCCGGGGCGTGGAGAGCCGCGAGAATGGGATGCCAGGCGCGAGTGAGAGGGCTCTGGGATTGTCTCCTAGATAGCGGCGGTCAGATCAGCGATACTGCTCGTCGTGCCACCGAATGCCTGACCGAGGACCAATGGTCGCTGATCGAACCGTTGCTCCCGGCCTCCGACGGTTGTTGCGGGGGCTGCGCGTTCCGCAACAACCGTCGGGCCCTCGAGGGCATCATCTACTGCTACCGGGCCGGGTTCGCCTGGCGCGACGTACCCTCAGATTTCGCCCCTGGCAGACCATCTGGAAACGACACTGCTGCTGCGCCGTGCCAGGCGACCGAACTTGGGACACGATCCTGGCGTCGCTGCTCGCGCACGCCGACAGCAATGGGGGTGGTACGCCTCAGTGTGGTTACAAGTCGAGTACGAGTTTTCTTCCTTTGCAGCGACTCACACAGATCATCATCATTTCGCCGGCGTCTTGCTGGTCGGAAGTCAGGTACTCGTCTCGGTGATCGGGCTTGCCTTCGAGCACCCGTACCTCGCAGTCGCCGCAGTATCCCTCTGCGCACGAGAAGGGTTGTTCGGGAACCACCTTGAGAACCTCGTCCAGAATGTTCACGCCGTCGGCGACGGTGAAGGTGACACCTGTTTGCCGCAACTCCACTTCGAACGAATCGCCACTGGTGTCCACAGGTCCGCTGGCTGAGAATCGTTCGAAGTGGAGGCCGCCGAGGTGGCTGTGTGCGGAGAATTCCTCGGCGACAGCGTCGATCATTGTGCTCGGCCCGCAGGTGTAGACCATCGTGCCGGCTGGCGCGTTCGCCAGGATGGCAGGTAGGTCAGGGTACCCGCGTTCTGCCTCGATCCACAGATCCACCTGGTCGCCGAACGCGCTCAGCGTTTCTCGGTAGGCCATCGAATTCGAGTGGCGGCCACCGTACACGAGTGACCACTGCGCGCCAGTCTTCCGGGCGTGCTCGATCATCGGGATCAGTGGTGTGATCCCGATGCCGCCGCCGATGAAGAGGTACGAGCCTGCTTCCACCAGGTGGAAGTTGTTTCGAGGCAGGCGAATGCTCAGCTCGATATCGGCCTCCGCAGCCTCGTGAAGTTCCTTCGATCCGCCGCGGCCGTTCTCCTCGCGCAGAACGGCGATCTTGTACGTCGATCGATCGTCTCTGTCCCCGCAGAGCGAGTACTGACGGGACAGCCCCGAAGGAAGGTGCACCTCGATATGAGCTCCGGGCTCCCAGGCCGGTAGAGGGTGTCCTTCCGGATGTGTGAACGATACTTCGATGACGTCGTCGGCGACAGCGGCCACACTGGTGACACGCAGAGTCAGGCTTTCGATGGTGGTGATCATTGTGATCATCCCTTCGCTGCTTCAACAATCGGCTTCAGGTTGCTGAGAACCTTGAGCCATGTTGCTGGTGTTGTGATTTCGGAGCAGAAATTGGTGCCGATGATGACTCCTTCGAGGTCTGCGGCAACGCACTCCTCAACTCGGGTGGTCATCTCGTCTACGGTGATTCGTTTGCCGTCAGTGGACTGCTGCGCAAGGCGATAAATCGCAGCAAAGCACTGGTCAAGAATTGCTGTCTGCTTTCACTCCCGCCTGCTCAACGGTTTCGTGGTCGGTGCGTGCTATGCGCTTGGACAGGATCAACCAACACACGGTGGTGATGAGGATCGGGACGGCGAGCAGTAGCACGATGTCCTGCGCCGGCCAGGCGAACCCGAGGAGGACACCGGCGATCGCAGGTCCCACAATTGATCCGATTCGTCCACATGCGGCCGCCCACCCGACGCCCTTAGTGCGGATGGACATCTCGTAGATCGACACTGCGATGCCGGTCTGTCCGACCGAACACGCCGTGATTCCCGCACCGGCGATGCAGATAAGGAACAGCAGAACGGCCGTGTTGGCGGGAAGCACAGCGACGGCGGTCGTCGCGAGTGCACCGATCAACGACATCACGACCAGCGAGCGTGTGGTACCAAACTTCGCCGACACCGCTATCAGGATGAGACCGCCGCCCATTCCTCCGAGGCCGAAGAACGCCAGCCCCAGGCCTGCGGTGGACCGAGACATACCGAAGTCCTCGAACAGTGTCGGAAGCCAGGACTTCAGGGTGTAACTGACCACGAAGACGAGGAAAGTAGCCGTCCACAGCACCAGCGTCGACGTGCGCAGTTTTGGTCCAAGGATCGCGGCGGCAACGGATTCGCTGCTCGTGTTTTCTTGCCCGGTGTGTTCTGGAGAATTCGGGATGAAGCAGGACAGCAGGACAGCAAGAACGAGCGGCACTACACCGGCGAGCCAGAGCACCCCGGCAGTGCCGAGGCCTTCGATGAGAAGCCCGCCGGTGAAGCCGGCGATCGTTGCGCCAGTGATCAGGCCCGTGGTGATGAACACTGCGATCGACTGCTTCTTTTCCGCGGGGCCGTTCTGTGTGCCGATGACAATGGCTATCGGCGCCACAATCCCCAATCCGATTCCAGTGATCGTGCGAGTCACGCTGAGGATGCCCATGGACTCGAGGTGGAGAGTGGCGGCGCTCATCACAGTGGCGATCCCGAAGAGCGCGGTACCGAGCACCAGGGCCCGTTTCTGCCCTAACCGTTGCGCCAGTGCCCCACACGAGAGGTATCCGACGACGACACCGACGCTTGTCAGAACAAGGGGATAGGTGAAGGCTGCGGCCTTCACGCCCCATTCTTCGGCCAGGTGCGGCACAAGAAGAGCGAGGATCGCTGTGTCGTAACCGTCGATGAAAACCGCGAAAAACGTCAGCCCCATCACGGCTTTGCGGACTGTGGTGGGCGGCGTACTGCCGATGGTTCTGTTGTTGACCATGTCCTAAGTGCTCCCTAGGTGCGGTTCGTTTCTGATGGGTTGCGGGCCGTTATGGCGGCACTGTCAGTGGTCTCTGAGGCGAGCAGATCGTCGTGGCGGCCACGATGTCACCGGCTGTGGGGAGGCGTTGCCTTCAAGTCTCGGCGCTAGTCGTCCCGGCCGGTGTCAGAGGAAATCTGCTGCATCATCACAAGTCGCGACGTCCGGGTCGGCCCAGCGTCGCCCGTGTTCATCGCCCTCACGTCAATATCGAACTCGACGGAGCGAACGACGGCTGTTCAAGGTCACCTCCATGCAATGAACCCACGGCAGGCATTCGAGTCGGGCGCTGATCACCTCAGCTGTCTACCGAACTTCCTCCCGCAAGCGCTGTGACCTACATCTCGACTGCTCGTAGTATCGTATGCTTATAAGTGGAAGCGCAAGTGTTTGGTCGAAAGAAAAGTGAACCGGTTCGTCTCCTCGGATCGAAGTCGGCCAAGGCGCAGGCGGAATGGCTCATCGGTGGCTGGCCGGGCCAATTCGGTGCGTACGCAGCGAGGCGAAAATGGTGGTCCGCCAGTGTTGCGTGACGCGGTGTGTACATCCTCGAAGGCCGGAAACTGGGCCATCGACGACGCTCATGGCGACGGTCATCGCGCCGTGCGCGGGCTCAGCTCAGGGAATTGGGTGCGACTTCGAGGCGGCGATGGTAGCCGCGCGTTGCGCTATTCGAGCGCGAAGGGTCTGTCACCCGCTCGCCCCTCAGGACCATTCGGGCTCGCGCGGCCGGTCGCCAATTTCATTTCGTCCCAACACTTGCGTTCCGGCTTCTAAGCATACGATACTACGAGCAGTCGAGATGTAGGTCACATGTTTGATCGGAGGGCCAGTCTCCGATGATGATCGGCGGGAAGGTCGTCGACGCAGCGCTGAAGATGTTTGACTCTGAGAAATCCTGCGCCGGCAAAAGTGATTCACGGTGCCAGACGTGCGCGACTGCCGGCGGCTCCAGCAGGTAGTCGGCCTGATCGACGTACACATCAAGTCCGGTATCTGCGGGAGGGGTAGTAACTGCCCAGTAGACGATAATACCGTAATACGGTAGGTTGAAGATGTAGGCTTTTCGCCCCTCGTTCATGACGGTCGATCCGTCGTTGACGGCGCTGCTTTAGGAGTTGATTTGAGCGTTCTCGATAACGATCCTCTGACGGAGTCCGAGCTGGCCGAGATCATCGGTCACGGCGAGCTCGTCCCGCTGCTGGCGGCACTGGCTCACCTCACGGGTGATCGTCGCTACCTCGACCCCGGATGCCGACCCCGGTCCGCGACGGTCCTGGGCAGGACGGTCGCAGGGTCGACCGACAGCGACGACGCGGCACTGGAACTGGCGATCAGCGGGCTGAGGGCGATCTCTGGATCCGATCTGGACACCGTGGACCCGACCGTGGACCGCGACCTCATCGAGTACCTCGTCGGCGCGCCGATCGAGGACGGCACCGAGGACATGCTGCGCTACCAGTTGGGCATTCCCCACGATCAAGGCGCACCGCGCTGGCAGGCCTCGCCATCATCGGACGCAGGACTCTCGGTCGCCATCATCGGCGCTGGCATGTCGGGAATCTTGATGGCCCGGCGCCTGGACCAGGCCGGCATCCCCTATACCGTCTTCGAACGGAATGCGGACTTCGGTGGTGTCTGGTACGAGAACAGCTATCCGGGCTGTCGTGTCGACACCACCAATTACATCTACAGTTACAGCTTCGCCACCCGCGACAACTGGACGCACGACTTCTCGATGCAACGGGCGGTCCACGGCTACTTGCGTGAGGTGGCCACGGAACTCGGCGTCGACAAGAACGTTCGCTTCGGGACGGAACTGCTGGCCGCGACGTACAACGAGGGCTCCTGCACCTGGCAGCTGAAGCTCAACGGCCCGGATGGGCCGTACGACGCCGAGTTCTCCGCGGTGGTCTCCGCCGTCGGCCAGCTGAACCAGCCGAAGTTCCCCGACGTCCCAGGGATTGACTCCTTCTCCGGCCCGGCCTTCCATACGGCGCGGTGGGACCACGACGTCGACCTCACCGGCAAGCGCGTCGCCGTCATCGGTACCGGCGCCAGTGCCTACCAGGTGATCCCCGAGATCGCCGATCGGGTGGGGAGCCTGACGATCTTCCAGCGCAGCGCGCCGTGGATGGAGTGGACCCCGGCCTACGCCGACGAGGTCAAGCCGGGCTTGCGTTGGCTCTTCGAGAACGTCCCCACGTACTCCCACTGGTACCGCGCGTACCAGTTCTGGATCACGGCCGACGCCCGGCGCCCTTATTACACGGTCGACCCCAGCTGGGACCAACCCGGATCGGTCTCCGCGGAGAACCAGGAGCTGCGACAGCACCTGGTGAGCGGGCTGGCGCGGCAGTACCAGGACCGCCCGGATCTGCTCGAGCAGGTGATTCCCTCGTACGCCCCGTACTCGAAGCGTCTGCTTCGCGACAACGGGCGGTGGGCGAAGGTGCTGCATCGGCCGAACGTCCGGCTCGTCGCGGACCACATCGAGGCCATCGACGAACAAGGCATCCAGACTTCCGCGGAGCACCTCGACGTCGACGTCATCATCTTCGCAACCGGGTTCAGGGCCTCGGAGATTCTGGAACCGGTCGACGTGACCGGTACCGGCGGCCGGAAATTGCGCGACGAGTGGGCCGGTGACCCGAAGGCCTTCATGGGCGTCGCGGTGCCGGGGTTCCCCAACCTGTTCTGCCTGTACGGGCCCAACACCAACGTAGTGGTGAGCAGCAGCCTCTTCTTCTTCGCCGAGAGTGCGGCCAACCTCGTGATGTCGGCCCTCGAACACCTCGACAAGACCGGCGCGGGAGCCGTCGAGTGCACTGGAGAAGCCCTGGACCAGTTCGTCGCCGAGATCGACGAGGCCAGCGAGCTCACCGCATGGGGAGCTTCGAACGAATCGACCTGGTACAAGAGCGCCTCGGGTCGGGTGTCGCAGAACTGGCCACTGCGCGTGGTCGACTACTGGACCCGCACCCGCGAGTTCCCGCTGGAGAAGTTCCAGGTCCTTCGACCGGCCGTCCGAGATAAGGAGCTCGTGCGATGACCATGCTGTCTCTGTCCCACCACTGGGTCCCAGGCATGCAGGGCGTGCCCGTCCTTCCCACGGTGGAGGCCGACCATGTGCTGAACATCGATCGTGGCGACGCGATCCGGGTTCAGCACGTGTCAGCCCCGTCGCACATGGGCACCCACATCGACGCACCGAGCCACACCTTCGCCGACGGGCGCACCATCGACGAGTACCCGCTGGAGCGGTTCATCGGGCCTGCGGTGATCTCGTCTCCGGCCTGCTCGTACGGCACCACCATCACGGTCGACGACATCCTCGCGGGCGGGCCGGAGCCGCAGCGCGGCGACATGCTCTTGATCCACACCGGATGGGGCGCGAAGTTCGGGGACCCCAGCTACCTCAGTCACCCGAGCCTGGACGAGTCGGTGGCGACCTGGGCTGCCGAGCTCGGGCTTGGCCTGATCGGTATGGATCTGTTGACCCCGGAGTTGCCGGCGCAGGACCGCGACGCGACGTTCGCGTTTCAGTTGCACCGAGGCCTGCTGGGTGCTGATGTGCTGATCGCGGAGAACCTTGTCTTCCCGCGTATCGAGGAGCGCAGGGTGCGAGCCGTTGCCGCGCCCGTCGCCCTGGCCGGGGGCGATGCCGGCTGGACCAATTTCGTCGTGGAGTGGTGATAGGAGCCGTG
This sequence comes from Rhodococcus jostii NBRC 16295, assembly GCF_001894825.1. Classification (GTDB taxonomy): domain Bacteria; phylum Actinomycetota; class Actinomycetes; order Mycobacteriales; family Mycobacteriaceae; genus Rhodococcus_F; species Rhodococcus_F jostii. The sequence continues at coordinate 14,410 of NZ_BCWY01000111.1, forward strand.
AACAAGAACATGTTGACCACATCGTTGGGTGCCATCGAGATCGCGTACTACGACGTCGGACCGCGCGACGCAGAGGATGTCATCGTCCTCCTGCACGACGGCGCGTACGGCAGCTCTGCCAAGCTCGCATGGGAGAAGGTGATGCCTGAGCTGGCCGAGCGCTTCCGCGTGATCGCGCCGGACCTGGTCGGCTACGGGTCCTCCAGCAAGGCCACGTTCTTCGACCGTCCACCCCAGGCGGCTCACGGAGACGTGATCGCGGCGTTCCTCGCCAACGTGGGCATCGAGGCGCCGCGGATTCATGCCGTCGGCTCGTCGTTCGGGGGGAGCGCAGCAGTCACCGCCGCTCGACTGCAGGTTGGGCGACCGTGGGCCTCGGCCGTCTCGATCGGCGGCTCCCTGGGTCATGGTCGGAACGGCGACGCCTTCGACGAGCTGCAGCGCTACGACCAGTCGCTCGAGGACGCCCGTCGGATCACTGGCCTGCTCGTCGAGGACGTCGACCAGTGGGAGACCCACGTGAAGGAGCGGCACGCCAACGGTCTGCTGCCCGGTCACTGGGAGGCCTTGTCGGCGGCTCGGGTCAAGGCGCCACAGCGTGACGCGGCCGCCGGACCGCCACCGCTTGCCGATCGACTGGCCAGCTGCCACGCGCCGGTCCTCTTCGTCGAAGGTGAAAATGACCAGCTCCTCGTCCGCGGATGGACGGAAGAGCTGGCCGCCATGGTGCCGAACGGGAGAGCAGTGACTGTTCCCGGTGCGCACTGCCCGAACATCGACCGTCCCGAGGGTGTGGTCGAAGTTGTTGTGAATTTCGTGGAGAGCGTGAGCTCGGAAAGTCAGGTCCTGTCGTGACAAGTGGAGTCATTTTTGCGTGGTCAACCCCGGTTGAGGGGCATGAGGAGGAGTTCCACACCTGGTACGACGACGAGCACATCCCCTCGCGGGTGAGTCTGCCCGGCATCGAGGCCGCCAAACGGTACGTCAACGTCAAGCCCGGGCCGACTGCACAGTTCGCCGTTCGATACGACGTGTCGAACATCGAGGTGTTCGACACGCCTGAGTTCAAGCAGCTGCGCACGGATCCGTCTGCGGAGACCCGCAAGGTCATCGAGAACACCGTCGATTTCGATCGCTTCGTCGGTGAGGAGATCATTTCGCAGGGCAACACGTGGCATGCGATTGACCCCACGCTGATGTACGTCGTGACGTTCAGCGTTCCAGAGGACTACTGGAACGAGTTCGAGGCGTGGTACGCGACCGAGCACTTGCCGATCATGCTTGCCGAGCCGCTGTGGGCCGGCTGCCAGATCTACCGCTGTCTCGACAGCGACCGGAGCAGCGGCGCGCCCGGCAAGGACGGGCAAGAGTCCTGGACGCACGTGGCCTTCCACTCGCTACGCAGCGAGGATGCCCTGCAGAGCCCCGCTCGTGAGCGTGCCCGCGCGACCGCTTGGCGCGAAAGGCTGTCTCACCACGCCTGGCACCGCGCGTCGGTCCGCCATGTCTTCGAGCCGCTGAGCCAGTGAAACTCGGGGGCATGACCGGATGCAACGCAAATGTCACATGGCTGTACTACGGTATGATGGACCTCGGGGAAAGGTAGATCACCATGACAGAAGTCCTAGGCACCTATCGAGTTGCCCGTAGCGCAGCACCCGTTCGCGAGCAGGCGGTGATCCAGTTGCGCAACCTCGTGGCTGGAAGGTTCCAGCCGGGGGAGCGGGTTATCGAGGCGACTGTGTGCGAACTCCTCGGCACCAGCCGGACCACCGTTCGAGAAGCCTTGAGGCAACTGGAGACCGAGGGACTTATCGAGATCGTCCCGGGCAAGGGGCCCACGGTGGCCAGGGTGGACGAGAGCGACATCCGCGATCTGTACGAGATCCGCGAGGTCCTGGAGTCGTTCGCCATCATGCTCTTCACCGAGCGTGCCACCGCGGACGAGAAGGTGAGACTGGCGTCTGCTTTCGGCGACCTCGAGAAGGCTGCCGCGAGCGGCGAGGCCACTCAGGTTCTCGAAGCCAAACAGGTCTTCTACGACGTTCTCTTCGAGGGTGCTCACAACAAATCCATTTCGGTGTTGTCCCAGAGTATCTACTACCGCGTCGCCAGGGTGCGGCTGGCGTCCTTGTCGGCTGCACGGATCCGAGCGGGAATCGAAGAGCTGCGGATCGTCCATCGGTTCATGGCTGCCGGCTCCGCGCAGGAAGCTCAAGATGCGTACGCGGTACATATGCAGAACGCGCGGGAAGCCGCTGTCGAAGCCGTCAAGCGATTCAACTGACATGTAGGCCATCCGCCGCACCGTAGGAGCAGGCGCCCGTTCCCGTTGGGGGCGGGCGCCTTTCGGCTTTTCTCTCGCGGAGATTGAGCGCTTTGAGCGACTATTGACGTACCGGCATACCGTAGTACGATCTGTCGGTAGGTCGAACATACGACATATGTGCAGGATCGGAAGGGATACCCAAAGTGGCTTCAGCGGGTGAACGCGTCAGCGATTTGTTGGCAGAGTTGGGCGTGAGTTGCGTCTTCGGCGTGGTGGGTTCTTCGACCATGGAGATCTACGACGGTCTCCATGCGCACCCACGCGTCAGGTATATCGGTGCGCGGGACGAACGTGCGGCAACCGGCATGGCGGACGGATACGCCCGCGCCAGCGGATCACTCGGGGTGGTCCTGGCTGGTCAGAGCGGCCCGGGCGTCACGAACCTTGTCTCCGGACTGGCTGCAGCCAAGGCGGCACACACGCCCATCCTCTCGCTGGGCGGCTCCGTCTCGACCGACCAGTGGCACAACGACGCCTTCCAGGAGGTGGACCAGGAGGCGCTCATCCGGCCCGTGGCCAAGGCGGTGTTCACCGTTCTGAAGTCCGAGCGGGTGGTGCCCATGGTCGAGTACGCCGCACGGCTGGCGATGAGTCATCCGATGGGGCCCGTGCACGTCAATCTTCCTCGCGACGTCCTCATGGGAGAAGCCCCGAATGTCGAACTGGGCGGCACTCTGGCGCCGTCCAACCCGAACCATCGTGACGCGGTCGAACACGTCCTGCGCCTGATCGGGTCCGCCGAACGCCCTGTCGTCGTGGCCGGCGGCGGGGTCAAGAGCAGCCGCTCGGGGGCGTTGGTCGAACAGCTGAGCGACCTCTTCCGGATGCCGATCGTCACCTCGGCGGGCCACCGGGACGCCGTGAACAACGAACACCCGTTGATGCTGGGCCAGATGGGGCCGCGAGGCGGAGTGCTGGCAGCTTCCGTCGTGGCCGAGGCCGACCTGGTCATCGGGGTCGGCACTCGCTTCGGCTTCAACTCCACGTTCTTCGAGCCGGACACGTTCCGCAAGGACGCTCGGCTCGTGCAGGTCGACGTCGACTCCGCCAGCCTGAACAGGTACTGGTCCGTCGAACTCGCTGTCATGGCCGAGGCCGGATCCTTCCTGTCGGAGTTGCTGTCGCACGCCGCCGAGGGTGCGTCGACCGGCACCGAAACGGGGTGGTTCGAATCCGTCAAGGAGCGAGCTGCCCAGTACCGACGGGACCGCTCGAGCACGCCTGAGTCCAGCGACAAGAGCCCGATGGACGACGCCACCCTCTTCCACACCCTGCGCCAGTCGCTACCGCGGGAGTCGATCGTCTGCCTCGACGCCGGCACCTGGTGCCTGAAAGCCTCGGAGGCTCTCGACCACGCGCTGACGCCGTCCCTGTTCACGCCCTTGGACTTTGCCTCGCTCGGGTTCGCCTTCCCGGCCGCCATCGGCGCGCAGCTGGCCTGCCCGGAGCGGCCGGCGGTGGCGCTGCTGGGAGACGGTGGAGCGCTTTACACGATCGCCGAACTCAGCACGGTGCTCGAGCACGACATCCCCGTCACGATGATCGTCATGAACAACTCGGCATGGGGTGCGGAGAAGGCATATCAGCACGACTTCTACGACAAGCGCTACATCGGGACAGACCTGCCAGCCCACGACTTCGCGGCGATCGCCGAGTCCTTCGGGATCCGGGGCCTCCGCGCGGACAGCGCGAAGAGTCTCGAGGTGGCCATCAAGGAAGCGTTTGCTGACCGGATCCCGACGGTGATCGACGTTCGCATCGACCCGGAGATCCTGTTCAGCTTCCGCAAGGACGTCTTCAGGAAGTACAAGTGACCGGCGGTCGGCGTACGGCGGTCGTCACCGGTTCCGGCCGGGGGATCGGGAAGGCGACCGTCGAGCTCCTCGAGGCGCAAGGCGTGCACGTGGTCGGAGTCGACCTCACCGGGGCCGACATCAACGCCGATCTCTCGACCCCGGAAGGGCGCGCGGCTCTCGAAGCTGGCGTTCTCGAGCGGTGCCCGTCCGGCATCGACGTCATCGTGGCAAACGCGGGAGTGCTCAGTGATGACGAGCTGAGCATCCAGGTCAACTACTTCGGCGCCGTCGAGACGCTCGAGCGTCTGCGTCCGATGCTGCGTGCCGAGGCTCCGCGCGCGGTCGTGGTCGCGTCTCGCTCCGTCCTGAAACCGGTCGACGACGCCATAGTCGAGGCGTGCCTGGATGGCGATGAGGCACGGGCCGTCGCGTTGGCGCGGCAGTCCGATTCCCGGCACCTGCTCTATGCGACCAGCAAGCGAGCGATCGCCCGGTGGATCCGGCGCAACGCTGGCTTGCCGGTCTGGGCAGGCGCCGGCATCGCGCTGAACGGTGTCGGTCCCGGAGCCGTCCTGACGCCGATGATCGCCGAGCGGGATCCGGCCGAACAGGCGCGGCTGGCGGTCGAGCGCCCGATGCCCTTGGGGGGCATGGCCACCGCCGAGGAGGTGGCGGAGCTGATTGTTTTCCTGGCAGACGCCAAGAACTCGAAGATCGCTGGCCAGCTCATCTTCATCGATGGGGGTGGCGAAACGCTGATGGGCCACGAAGACATCTGGGAAACCATGATGAGGAAGACATCTGGGAAACCATGATCAGCTAGCTTCCGGGCGTGAACGGGCGGAAGCACCGTTCGCGCCCGGCCCGGGTCCGAGACGAATCACGGGGTCGCGCACCCCTGGTCAGCTGGGCTGTCGAGAGGCAGACGAGAGCACTGGACCCGGCCAAATGTGTGTATTCGCCTGGAGAGTGGAGCTGTCCTGATGAACCCTGTGACCCCGGAGACGAATCCCCTTCGGGCGTTCGCGGTTTCGCGCCGACTGTCGGCCCTGAACGAGTCCGTCACGCTCAGCACGGACGCCAAGGCGAAGGCGCTGCGGGCCGCGGGCCGACCGGTCGTCGGCTTCGCTGCCGGCGAACCGGACTTCGAGACGCCGGCACACGTCGTCGAGGCGGCAGCACGTGCGCTCGAGGACACGAGCAACTTCCGCTACTCCCCGGCGGCCGGGCTGCCCGAGCTCCGCGACGTGATCGCGACTCAGACGTCCGCACGTTCGGGACGCCCCGTCAGCACATCGCAGGTTGTCGTCACAAACGGCGGGAAGCAAGCGGTGTATCAAGCGTTCCAGGCGGTGATCGATCCGGGCGACGAGGTCCTGCTGCCCACGCCCCACTGGACGACGTACCCCGAGGTGATCCGCCTGGCCGACGGGGTCCCCGTCCCGGTCTTCGCCGGCGCCGAGCATGACTACAAGGTGACGCCCGCCCAGCTCGAACGTGCTTACACCCCGCGGACGAAGGCGTTGGTGTTCGTCTCGCCGTCGAACCCGACTGGCGCCGTCTACACACCGGAGGAGACCCGGTCCATCGGCGAGTGGGCGCTCGCTCGCGGTGTGTGGGTCATCACCGACGAGATCTACAAGGACCTCGTCTACGACGGAGTCGAGTCCGTGTCCGTGCTCGCACTCGTGCCCGAATTGGCTGGCCAGCTCATCACGCTCGACGGAGTGGCCAAGACCTACGCCATGACCGGTTGGCGCGTCGGGTGGATGGTCGCGCCGGACGAGGTTGCTCGTGCGGTCGCCAACCTGCAGTCCCACCTGACGAGCAACGTCTCCAACATCTCGCAGCGCGCCGCAATTGCGGCTCTGACCGGGCCCCAGGATTGCGTCGAGTCCTTCACGGCGGCGTTCGACCGACGCCGCCGGGCTCTGGTCAGTGGACTTTCAGCCATCGATGGGGTCCGCGTTCCGATGCCCCAAGGCGCCTTCTACGTCTACCCCGAGGTCACGGGTCTGCTCGGGCGAGACTGGTCGGGTCTCCGGCCGGCGAACACCGTGGAGCTGGCTGAACTGATCCTGGCGAAGACCGAGGTCGCGGTCGTGCCTGGCGAGGCGTTCGGTCCGAGTGGTTACCTGCGCCTTTCGTTCGCGCTCGCGGACGACGCACTGGCGGAAGGGATCGACCGCCTGCGGCGGTTCTTCTCCTGACCAACGGGGCTTCCCATGCCCGGAGGGCAGTGTATTTTACAACCATATTATGGTATGACGATCAGTCTAGATGGCATTAAATTGTTCCGGTGGATGGAGACAGCATGAGTACACAGTTGGACAACGGCGGAGCTTCGGGGTGCCCCTTCTCCGATCCCAAGGAGTTCACCCCCTGGGCACCTGAGTTCGTCGAGAACCCGTACCCCACCCTCAAGTGGCTTCGCTCGCTAGGCCCTGTCGCCTATTCCGAGGCGATGGACTACTGGCTGATCAGCCATCACGACACGATCAAGGCCATCCTGATGGACTCGGAGCGATTGTCATCGAAGACCATGCTCCTGACCATGACCAAATGGCCTGAGGACGTGAAGCGGGAGTTGGCGACCGTCATCCCCACCCGTCCGATGCTCAAGGACCTCGACGGTGAGGCACACGACCAGGCCAGGCGGTTCCTCCGCTTCGCCTTTACGCCCCGACGGCTCGAATGGATCCGTGGTGACATCGAACGCATCGCCGACGAGTGCCTGGATTCGTTGTTCTCCGACGGCGACGGCGAGGGTGATCTCGTTCGGAGCTTCACCGACATCGCCCCCATCCGGGTGCTGATGAAGTTCTTGGGCATTCCCGATGACATGCGCGAGCAGATCCGGATGTGGTCGCACAACCGCGAGGACATGCTGCAGGGCAACCTCACTGAGGACGAGCTGCGCGCCGGTGTGCAGCCGTTGAAGGACTACTACGCATACGCGCGCCAGCGGATCGAAGAGCTCGAGGCCAATCCTGGCGATGACTACATGAGCGAGGTCATCCAGCAGTGGAAGCAGGAACAGCCTGAGAACGTCGTCTGGGATGACGTCCTCAACATCTTGATGTCACTGATGAACGCCGGCCACGCAACAACGTCGGACCTGATGGGCAACGGTCTGTGGGGGTTGCTGACTCACCGCGATCAGTGGGAGAAGTTGTGCGCCGAACCGAAACTTGTCGCGCCCGCCGTCGAGGAGATGCTGCGATGGGAAACCAGTGTTCCTGCGTGGCGGCGGGTGGCACTCGTCGACCTCGAGATCGACGGCCACCACATCCCCGCGGGATCCAAGCTGTTCCTGCTGCTTGCATCGGGCAATCGGGACGAATCGAAGGTGACCGACGGAGAGTCATTCGACATCGAGCGCACCGATGGTCGTCAGTACGTGACATTCAGCGCGGGCGCCCACTACTGCTTGGGGCAGTCGCTGGCCAAACTCGAGCTCAACACGTTCCTCCAGCGGGTGGCCGCCCGTTATCCGCAACTCGAGCTGCGCCAGGGCTTCGTGCCCGACTACCGCGTCAACGCGTTTCATCGCGGCCCGAATTCGTTGCCAGTCGAGTTGGGGTCCTGAACCCCTCGGCGATGGCACTAGGAGTGGAGAGGAGAGAGCGAATGAGAGTAACGATCGATGGTTCCAAGTGCGTCGGCGCCGGTAACTGCGAGGCAGACATGCACGACGTCTTCGAGGTCCAGGACGTGGGTGCGACCAAGGTGGTAGGTAAGCCCTCGGAAGACCGAAGGCGTGAGCTGGAGTTCGTCATCGGCAACTGCCCGGCCCGCGCGATCGGCATTGACGAATGAGAAGGTGCCTGATCGTCGGAGGATCTGCGGCCGGGATGCGCGCAGCGGCAGACCTGGTCGCGGGCGGCTACGACGGCAGCGTGACGGTGATTGATGCCGATCCTCACGCGCCGTACGACCGGACCGTGCTCTCGACCGGTGTCCTGACCGGTGTCAGAGAAGCTGAGGATGCCGTTCTCGACGTACCCAATGGTGTCGAGCTGTTGCGTGGTATTCGGGCGCACCAACTTGACACAGTAAACCGAACCGTCCGTACGGACGTGGGTGACCTGTCCTACACCGAGCTCATCCTCGCGACGGGTGGCGTGGCATCCCTGCCGGACGCCTGGCGGGGCATGGAGGGCGTGTTCACCGTCCGCAGTCTCGACGACGCACGAGCACTCAGGGAGGCGGTCGGCGCGGCCTCGCAAGTGGCCGTCGTCGGCGGTGGTGTCCTGGGCATGGAGATCGCGACGAGCCTCGTCGATCTCGGCAGCCGGGTCGAGGTGATCGAAGCCGCAGACCTTCCTCTCGGCCGGGTGCTTCCGGCCGAGCTGGGACGGCTGCTGCGCGATCGCGCGGCCAGCCATGGTGTGACTCTGACCTGCGGAGTTTCTGTCGAGTCGATGGACCGCGCAGCCGGTGTGAGCCGGCTGACGCTCAGCGACGGCCGGCTCGTCACCGCCGATGTGGTGGTCGTCGCACTGGGCAATCGGCCCGCGACGGGATGGCTCGCAGGCTCCGGCCTGACGATCGAGGACGGGGTGGTTTGTGACGAGCGACTGCGGGCCGGCGCGCCCGGAGTGTGGGCCGCCGGAGATCTCGCGCGGGTCCGCGACGGGGGTGCGGGTTCCACGCGGTCGGAGCACTGGACCCGCGCAGGCGAGCACGGGGCCTACATCGCGCGGTCGATTCTTCTGAGCGAGGATGGGCCTGCGTTCTCGGCACCCTCCTACGTCTGGACGGACGTCCTCGGGACGCGGATACAGGTCCTGGGAACGTTGGCGGCCGACCGGCACGTGCTGGTCCGGAACGTCGCTGACGACGACCAACTCGCGGTGCTCGCCGCGACGCCGGACGGTGCCGTGTGCGGCGCGGCTGTCCTCGGGTGGCAGCGGCTGGCATTGGCGGTACGCCGACAATTGACCCAGGGTGTCTCTCTGGATGAGCTGCTCGGCTCCCTTCCGCCACATCGGCTCAACGAATCGTCGATGTCCCATGCCTGACCTTCAGCCCCGGTGATCCGCTGGGCGTGGATACGCCGCTTGTCCAAGCTCACTGACACTCGCTGCGGCGCCCTACGATCCGGGGCGCACGCGTGACGGCCGAAGTCAGCCTGGGGCTCTTGGCACTGGGCACGTGTGTCGGCGCCGCCACGCAGCGTGTGACTGGTCTGGGGTTCGCGCTCGTCAGTGTCCCGTTCCTGGTGCTCTCGATTGGACCGCGAGAGGGCGTATTGCTCGCCAACCTCCTGGGACTGTGCACCTGCGTTGTCGTCGCCGTGACGACGTGGTCGCACATCAGCTGGCGCAGAACCCTCATGCTGGTATTAGGTGCGGCAGTCGGCGTACAGCTCGGAGCGCGGGCGTCGCTGGCCATTCCTGCTCCCTACACAATGATCGTCGTCTCCGCCATGGCGCTCGTCTCGTTGTCACTGGTGGGTGGCGCTTCGACCCGGGTAGCCCACGCTCTGGAGGTGTCGGCGGCTGGGTGGCGGTGGCAGTCTCGCGTGGTCGCTGGCACGATCTCGGGCTTCATGAACGCAGCAGCCGGGATCGGAGGTCCCGCTGTCGTGGTGTTCGGGAAGGCCGTGAAGTGGCCGCAGACGTCCTTCGTGGCCTCGTTGCAGGCCTACTTCATCTCGGTCAACGCCATGGCCATCGCCACGAAGGGCATGCCGGAGCTGCACCGGGCCACGGTGGTCACGGTCGTCACCAGCGTCGCAGTGGGCGTGGGCACCGGATTCCTGCTGCAACGGCGGATCTCGCAGGCAACCGCCTTGCGCTTCACCGTCTGGGTTGCCGCACTGGGCTCGATGGCCGTGGGAATCCGGGGACTGTTCCTGATTGCGTGACGGGCGCCGCGGGCACGGGCCTCTCGTGGTCAGGTTCGCAACATGTCGCGGTCCGACTTGGCCGCGACACTCGAACGTCGACCGGGGACCGCTGCCCAACCCGCGCAAACACCCAGGCCGCCTCGACCAACTGGTCACCTGCCATCGATCGCACACCACCTCTGATGCATGAACTGTTCGTGGTGACGCATCCACCACTGATGCAGGTCAGCTCCCTGTATGCAGTCGCCTCCATGGTCGGAACAACCGCATGAGCCTGCAGTTTTTCGAAGTCCGATCCGCTCGAAGTGAGTCTGGAATGAGCAAGGAGTGTCCATCGTGTCCATCGCGTCCGAAT
>NZ_BCWY01000112.1 GCF_001894825.1 Rhodococcus jostii NBRC 16295
CGAGAATCCGTCGAACACCCCGGACCGGAGCCCGCACCAAGGTTCCGCGGACGGGGTGTTTGCCGTTCACCGAGTGTTCGAAAAGTGTTCGCCCTCAGGCGCGGCCGGTGATCTGCTCGGCACTCGGGTTGCGCCGCAGCCGGCCCGTCCCCGGAACGGACGCCCACACCGCGAGCGCGAGTAGACCGTCCACGACGAGCGCGAGAATCGTCACCAGAAGTGCGCCGACGAGAACTCGGTCGTACTGGCGCAGGGCCAGTCCGTCGAAGATGTAGCGGCCGAGTCCGCCGAGATTGACGTATGCGGCCACCGTTGCGGTCGCGATGATCTGCAGGGTGGCGTTACGTAGCCCGCCGAGCATGAGCGGCAGCGCATTCGGCGCTTCGACACGCGTGAGGACCTGCCATTCGGTCATGCCCATCGCACGGGCGGCGTCCACGACCGTCCGGTCGACGTTCGCGACGCCCGCGTACGTGCCCGCCAGCACGGGCGGAATTCCGAGGATCACCAGGGCCAGGATGGGCGGGATCAGACCCAGCCCGAGCAGGAGGACCAGGAAGGTCAGCAGACCCAGCGTCGGCAGCGAGCGCAGCGCGTTGACGAGACCGACGACGACCACCTCGCCCTTGCGTAGATGCCCGATGATCAGACCGATCGGCACCGCCACGACCGCGGAGAGCGACACCGCCAGGAAGCTGTACCAGAGGTGTTCGAGGATGCGGGCGCCGATTCCGGTGCTGCCCGACCAGTTTGCCGGGTCGACGATGTACTCCCACGCGCCGCCGAAGATGGTCATGAAGCCTCCTCAGCGGCGGGGACGGTCGACTGCCCCGCGACCAGCGGCGAGCGCCGGACCTTCTTCTGCCGGGTCCACGGCGTCGCCGCCCGGCCGATCAGGAACAGCAGCAGGTCGAATGCGAGGGCCAGCACGACGATCGCGATGATGCCCGCAAGTATCTGGTCCGGGTAGTCACGCTGATATCCCTGCGTGAACAGGGTGCCGAGACCGCCGATCCCGATCAGCGAACCCACCGACACCAGCGAGATGTTGGTCACCGCCACCACACGCACATTCGCGACGAGCACGGGGAGCGCGAGGGGCAGTTCGACGGTGAGGGCCCGCCTCAGGCGGGTGAAACCCATGGCGGTGGCGGAGTCGACGACATCGGCGGGAACCGAATCGAGGGCCTCGGGCACGGCGCGGATGAGCAGGGCGGTGGAGTAGATCGTCAGGGCGATCACCACATTGAGCGGATCCAGGATCTGCAATCCGACGACGGAGGGGATCGTCACGAACAGTGCCAGCGACGGGATCGTGAACGCGATACCGGCGGCGATCAGCGTGATCTTCCGCAACCAGGACGCTCCCCGGATCGCGGTTCCCACCGGGACGGCGATGAGCAACCCGATCAGCAGCGGAACCAGCGCGAGATACAGATGGGTCTTCGTCAGGTCGACGACGACCGAGAAATTGTCGATGAGCCACCGCATCGGATCACGGCCCGTCCGGGGTCGCCGGTTGGGCCGTGAAGTAGTGCTCACCCCTCGCGCGATCCTCTGCTGCCCGCTGCTCGGCCAGCTTCGCGATCACCTCGGAGCCGAGGATGCCACCCGAGACCGCACCGTCGGCGTCGACGGCCACCCCGATGCCCGACGGGGAGGAGATGGCCGCGTCCAGAGCCTGCCGCAGGTCGGAGCCCGGTGTGAACAACGATCCGCCCGCCGCCGTGCATTCGGAGACCGGGCGTCCGGCCCGCGCCCCCTCCACGCCGGTGACGTCGATCCACCCCCTCGGTCGGCCCGCGTCGGTGACGACCAGTACCCATTCGCCTTGTTCGAGCCGGAGACCGGGCAACTCCTTCTCGGTCGCGGTCCGGATCGTGTGCAGCGGAACTTCATCTGCGGTCCGGAACGACAACCCCCGGTAACCGCGGTCGCGTCCCACGAACGAGGCGACGAAATCGGTGGCCGGCGCCGACAGCACCGTGTCGGGTGCGTCGTACTGCTGCAACCGGCCGCCCGGCCCGAAGACCGCCACCCGGTCACCGAGTTTGACGGCCTCGTCGATGTCGTGGGTGACGAACACGATCGTCTTGCGTAACTCGGCCTGCAGGCGCTGCATCTCGGCCTGCAGGTCTTCGCGGACAACGGGATCGACGGCGCTGAACGGTTCGTCCATCAGCAGGATCGGCGGATCGGCGGCCAGCGCCCGCGCGACCCCGACACGCTGTTGCTGCCCGCCGGACAGCTGCCCGGGATAGCGGGACGCCAGCGCCGGGTCGAGACCCACCCGTTCGAGCACCGCCAACGCGGCCTTGCGGGCGGTGCGCCGGGAATCGCCGCGCAGCACCGGCACGGTCGCGACGTTGTCGACCACCGTGCGGTGCGGCAGCAGTCCTGCGCTCTGGATCACGTAGCCGATGCCGAGGCGAAGCTTCACCGCGTCGGTCCGGGCGATGTCGCGGCCGTCGACGGTGATCGTTCCCTCGGTGGGGGTGATCATCCGGTTGATCATCCGCATCGACGTGGTCTTGCCGCACCCGGACGGCCCGACGAAAACCGTGAACGATTCGGCGTCGATCTGCAGATCGAGGTGGTCGACCGCCGTCGTGCCGTCCGGGTATTGCTTGCTGACTCCCGAGAATGTGATCACCGCAGGCTCCTTACGAGACCGGCTTGTCGAGCCCCTGGTCCGTCACCCACTGCTTCGCTGCCGCCGCCGGTTCGGTTTTCGCGTCACCGGACACGGAATCATTGAGCGCGACAAGCTCTTCGGTGGTGAGCTTGGCCGACAGCGCGTCGAGCGCCCGGGTCAGCTTGTCGGAGGACTTGGTGGCACGCACCACCGGGACGACGTTCTGCGCCGCGAAATTGTTCTGCGGGTCCGCCAGCACCACGAAGCCGTTCTGCGCGATGGCCGGGGACGTCGTGAAGATGTCGGCGGCCGTGATCTGTCCCGACGCGAGGGCATCGACCGTCGCCGGCCCGCCGCCGTCGGCGATCGGAACGAAGTTGTCGGGCGTGATGTCGAGGCCGTACTTGGCCTTCAGGCCCGGCAGGCCACCGGGACGTTCCTGGAACTCGGCGGGCGCACCGAATTTCACCTCGGCCGAGTGCGCCGCGAGATCACCGATCGAGGTCAGGTTCCAGCGTTGCGCCGTCTCCTTGGTGACGACCACGGCGTCCTTGTCCTCGGCCGGGGCCGGGGTGGTGATCTTCAGCTCGGAACCGAGTGCGGCCGGAAGCGCCGCGTCCACGTCGGCGGCGCTCGTGGCCGTCGAATCCGGATCGAGATACTGCAGGAGGTTTCCCGTGTAGTCGGGGATGACGTCGATCGAGCCGTCCTTCAGTGCGGGAATGTAGGCCTCACGGCTGCCGATGTTGAACTTCGTGGTCACGTCGAACCCGTTGGCGCGGAGCACCTCGGTGTAGATGTTGGCGACGGTCTCGGATTCGGGGAAGTTCGCCGAGCCCACGATGATCGTGTTGGGGTCGTCCCCGGATCCCTCGCCGCCCGCGGACAGGGGATCGGATCCGCCACCACACGCTGCGAGCGACACGACGGCGGCCGTCGCGAGAGCAATACTGCCCACGGAGCGGCGGGTGAAGCCCGACAGAATTCTCGAGGTGCGCATGAGCGTCCTTCCCGTTGTCACCGGCGCCGGACCTGCCGACGGAAACCGGTGGACGCGTGTCCGCGCCATCGGTTGGCCAGTGTAACGATAGGGACGGACAGAGCACGGTTTTCGACCAGCTCGAGGCAAACGAAAGGCGCGACGTGGCACACACACGGACAGACGAATCGACCGGGCGCGGACCGCGCCCGGCAGCGTGGTCCCGGGCATCGATCACCGCGTCGGCCCTGCTCCTCCTCGCGGCGACGTCGGCTGCGTGCGGCGGCGGCGATACGACCCTCGACGGTTCGTCCGGCCGGGCGACGGGCGAGATCGTGGTGGGTGCCGGTGACGGTGCGGAGACCTCGATCCTGGCCGAGATCTATGCGGGTGCCCTGCGTTCGACGGGGGCATCCGTCACGACCGAGGAGGGGCTCGGTGACCGGACCGCGTATCTCGGGCAACTCGATGCCGGGAACGTCACGCTGGTGCCGGAGCTCACGGGCGGGCTGCTGCGGTACTACGATCCCGAATCGACGGAGACGGAGCAGGATGATGTTTTCGAGGCGTTGAGCAGGGCTCTGCCGCAGGGGCTTTCGATCTCCGACTACGCCGCCGCCGAGGACCGGTCGGCGCTGGCGGTGACGTCGCAGGCGTCCGGGCAGCTGAATCTCGCCACCCTGGACGACCTCGTGCCCGTGTGCGCCAGGAGTACCGCGGCGCTCGCCCCGAATTTCGATGCCGGCGCCCTTCCCGACCTGTCGGGGTGCACGTTCGCACAGACCCGGACGGTGGCCGACGACGCAGCGGCCGTCGGCGCACTCGCGGTCCCGGAATCCCCGGACGGCGCGGTCGAGGTGGCCGGAGTGACCACTGCGTCACCCGAGGTGGCAGACGCGGATCTGGTGTTGCTGGCGGACGACGAGCACGTGTTCACGGCGCAGAACGTAGTGCCGCTGTTCCGGATCGGAACGCTCGACGAAGCTCAGCTGAAGGCGTTGAACGTCGTGGCTGGTGAACTGACGACCGCGGACCTGGCCGACATGATCGGCCAGGTCCGCGATGGAGCCGGGTCAGCCGACGTGGCGCGCGTGTGGCTCGACGCCCATCTGTGAACCCAGGAACGCCCCGAGTTCGGCGACGGCGTCCGCGGCCTCACGAACCAGCGATGCCTGCAGATGCGCGACGTGCCAGAGGCGGGCGTACTCGGTGAGCGTGACGTCCACCTTCGACTCTTCGAGCTTGGCCACGAATTCCATGATCTGCGGGTAGAGCACCTCGTCCACCCCGACATGGATCAGCGTGGGCGGCAGCCCCGCCAGATTTCCGTGCAGCGGTGCGTAACCCGGGTCGTGCACGTCGCCGTTGCCCAGGTACTTCTCGGCCGCGTCGGTCGACCACGCCGTGTTGACCACGAGATCCCGGTCCCGGGAGGTGTCGCGGCGGCCCGGATCGACCCACGGCGAGATCAGCGCCAGCGCGGCCGGAGTCACGCCGTGCCGGTCGATGAGGCGCCGTGCGGTGGCGATCGTGAGGCCACCGCCCGCCGAATCACCCGCGACGGCGAGTTGGTCTGTCTCGTAGCCGTGTTCCGTGGTCAGCTCGAGGTACGCCGCCACCGCGTCCTCGAGTCCGGCCGGGAACGGATGTTCCGGAGCCAACCGGTAGTCGAGGGGGTAGACCACGCTGCCGGATTCCCTCGCGAGATGCGCAGCCAGCGAACGGTGCGTCGCGGGAGAACCGATCGTGTACGCCCCACCGTGCAGATACAGCACCGCCGTCCGGGGTTCGGTGGCTCCCACCGTGATTCGCTCCGCCGGTCGACCGGCCAGCACGGTCGGATGGACGACGGCACCCGCAGGCATCTGCTGCAACGGGGCACCGAGTTCGAGGATCGCCCTCTGGACCTTGTACGGAAGCCTTGCGTTGAGGCCGAGCCGGTAGAACGGCCGGAGAGCCGTCGCGACGACCGGCAGCGGCAGGTGGAAGGTCATCGGTACCTCAGTTCGACTTGGGAAGAACTCGTCCGGCGATGACAGCGACCACCCGCTGGTAGCCCGGCCCGACGAGCCGCACCCAGGCGTCGAGGAACTTGGCGTCGGCGCCGATCAGCACCCGCGGCCTGCCCTTGCGGACACCGCTCACGATGGTGTCGGCGGCCGCCTCCGGAGTGGTCCGGGCGAGCTTCTGGTCGAAGAACTGCGCGAACGTGTCCAGGTCTTCGCCCGGCCCGGCGGTGGCGTTGCGGGCGATGGCCGTCTTGATGCCACCGGGGTGCACGCACGTCACCTTGACGGGGTGCTTGGCGATCAGCATTTCCTGGCGCAGCGACTCGGTGAAACCGCGCACCGCGAACTTCGCCGAGTTGTATGCGCTCTGACCCGGCATGGACAGCAGACCGAAGAGGCTCGAGACATTCACGACGTGACCGTCGCCCGACGCGATGAGATGCGGCAGGAAGGCCTTGGTGCCGTTGACGACTCCCCAGAAGTCCACGTCCATGATCTTCTCGATGTCCTTGAACTCGGACTTCTCGAACTCACCGTGGTAGGCGATGCCCGCGTTGTTGTACACCTGATTGATCTTGCCGAAGTGGGCGCGCACCGCGTCTGCGTACGCGAGCACCGCCTCCCGCTCGGTGACGTCGAGGTGATCGGACTTGACCTCGGCGCCCAGCGCCTCGACCTGGCGCGCGGTCTCGGCGAGCCCGACCGTGTCCATGTCCGAGATCGCCAGCCGGGCACCCTTGCCCGCCAGGTTCAGGGCGAGCGCCCTGCCGATGCCGGAACCGGCGCCGGTGATCACGACTATCTTGCCTGCGAACTCGCTCACTGTGCTGTCACCTTGTCGTCGTCGAGGTCGATCTGTGCCGGGATGGCGGTGGAGCCTGCGGCGTTGCCGTTCACGTGTACCGGTGCGGGCAGGTCCACGGTGGCCACGCTGTCGTACGCGCCGAGGTCGAAACGCTTGGTCTCGTTGCGGAACTGGAACGTGAAGCCCGGCCACAGTGTCGTGTTGTTGCCGTGCTTGTCGAGGTACCAGCTCGCGCAACCACCGTTGTTCCAGACGCTGTGCGACAGCTTCTCCTGAAGGTCGGCGTTGTACCGGTCCTGAGCGTCCTGACGGACCTCGATCTTGCCGATGCCGTACTTGTCGAGCGTCTGCAGGGCGTCGACGAGGTAATTGAGCTGCGACTCGATCATGAAGACCATCGAGGTGTGGCCCAGACCCGTGTTGGGGCCCACGAGGAAGAACATGTTGGGGAAGTTCGCGATCGCGGCGCCCTTGTAGCCCTGCTGCCCGCCCTCGTCGAAGACCTCGGCGAGTGAGCGGCCGTCCTTGCCGAAGATGCCCTCGAACGTGGGGGAGTCGGTGACGTGGAAACCGGTGGCGACCACGATGGCGTCGACCTCCCGGACGGTGCCGTCCTTCGAGACGACCGAGTTGGCGGTGACCTCGGCGATGCCGTCGGTGACCAGGTCGACGTTGTCCTGCGCGAGTGTGGGGTAGTAGTTGTTCGAGATCAGCATGCGCTTGCAGCCGATCTGGAAGTTCGGCGTCACCTTCTTGCGCAGATCCTTGTCCTTGATCTGACGGCGCAGGTGGCGCTCGGCCGCGAGCTGCAGCGGCTTCATGAAGATCGGGGCCTTCGCGAGCCCGACGACCTGGCTCTCACGCATCCAGTAGATGCCGGTGCGGCACAGCTTCTGGAAGCCGGGAAGGTACTTGAACGCGGTGTGCTCGAGCGTGGTGTACTCGCGGTCCGCGCGGGGCAGGATCCACGGCGCGGTGCGCTGGTACACGTCGAGGTGCGACACCTTCTTGCCGATGGCCGGGACGATCTGGATGGCCGAGGCGCCGGTGCCGATGACGGCGACGCGCTTGCCCGTCAGGTCGGCGTCGTGGTTCCAGCGGGCGGAGTGGAAGATCTCGCCCTCGAAGCCTTCGATGCCCTTGATGTCGGGAAGGGACGGCTCGCACAGCGCGCCGACCGCGGAGACCACGACCTTCGCGACGAAGTTCCCCTTGGTGGTGCTGACCTCCCACCGAGTGGTCGCCTCGTTCCAGTGGGCCGACTGCACGTCACAGCCGAAGAGGTGCTTGTCGCGCACCTTGTACTTGTCGGCCACCGACTGGATGTACTTCTGGATCTCGGGCTGCGTCGAGAACGACCGCGTCCACTCCGGGTTCAGGGCGAACGAGTAGGAGTACAGATGTGAGGGAACGTCGCACGCCGCACCCGGGTAGGTGTTGTCTCGCCAGGTGCCGCCGACCTCGGTGCCGCGTTCGAGCACGAGGAAGTCGGTCTTGCCTGCCTGGGTCAGCTTGATCGCCGCTCCGAGGCCGGCGAACCCGCTGCCGATGATCAGCGTGTCGATGTGGCGGACACCCGCGGTGGGGTCGTAAGTATCTGTGACGGGGAGACTCATGTAGTAGAGAATAGGGCGCTATTGAGGGGCAGTCAATAGCCTATTGACCTTCGTTCAGTAGTCTTGTCTCATGGACGTTGTGAAGCGGACCCGTCTCAGCCCCGAACAGCGGCGCGCGCAATTGATCGACCTCGGTGCGAAGATGCTGGCGCAGCGACCCCTCGAACAGATCTCCGTCGAAGACATCGCAGATCAGGCCGGAGTCTCCCGTGGCCTGCTGTTCCACTACTTCGCCACCAAGCACGACTTCCACCTCGAGATCGTGCGGCACACCAGCAGCGAGATGCTCGCCCGCACCGCACCCGAGCCGTACGTCGGGGAAGCGCGGGATCCTATGCAGATCCTGCGCTCGGTGCTCGCGTCGTACGTCGACTACGTCAGCGAGAACCGCGGCACCTACGTCTCGCTCCTGCGGGGAACGGCGAGCGGCGACCCCGACATGCGGGCCGTCTTCGAGGAGACCCGCGCCGTCATGTCCGAACGGACCCTCGAACAACTTCCCGCGATCGGAATCGAACGCACCCGGGCGGTCGAACTCGCCGTCCGCGGCTGGATCGCCTACGTCGAGGAAGTCACCATCACCTGGCTGCGCGACCCGCACCTCACCCGCGACGAACTGATCGAACTCAACGTCCAGGCTCTCCCCGCGCTCGCCATCGCCGCAGCCCCCGAGATCGCCGCCGCGCTGCTCTCGGCCACCACCACCTGACCACCCCTAGTACTCGGGGAGACCCCTAGTACCCCCGGGTGAACCCGGTTTCGGTCCCCGGCGTGACGTGGGGAAGGGCTCGACGTTCCTAGCGTTCTCGTCATGACCGCACTCGACGTCCGCTCCCGCGTTCTCGCCTCCCGCCAGATGCCGCTGGCGGTGATGGTTGCCGCGATGTCCGCCCTCGCCCTGGTGTGCGCCGTCGGACTCGTCGTCGACGACCGGACCGTGCTCGGGGTGTCGGTGTGGCTCAAGCCGTTGAAGTTTGCGGTCTCCTTCGCACTCTACGGGGCCACCCTGGCCTGGATGCTGACCCTCCCGCACCGAGGCAGCAGGTGGACGCGGGCGATGGCGACGGTCTTCGCCGTCACCGGCATCGTCGACGTCGGATTCATCGCGGTGCAGGCCGCCCGCGGAACGTTCAGCCACTTCAACACGTCCGACGACGCCGTCAACACGATCGGGCAGTACGTGTTCATGACCGGCGTCCCCGGACTGTTCGTCGCCAACCTCGTGATCGCCCTGATCCTGCTGTTCCAGCGCGTCGGGGATCGGCCCCTCACCCGGGCCATCCATGCCGGGCTGCTCCTGGCGGTGGCCGGCATGGCACTCGGGTATCTGATGGGATTCCAGGGTCGGCAGACCACCACGGACGCGAGCGGGCGCGTCGTCGAACTCGCCGCGCGGCACAGCGTCGGCGTCACCGACGAGAATCCGGGACTGCCGCTCACCAACTGGAGTACGTCCGGCGGCGACCTCCGCATCCCGCACTTCGTCGGACTGCACGGGTTGCAGGTCATGCTGATCGGCGCCCTCGTCCTGGGTGTCCTCGCGACACGGGTTCCGTGGCTCCGCAGTGAGGGAACCCGCGCGGCCCTGACGGCAGTGGTCGCGCTCGCCTATGCCGGCCTGCTCGCGCTGCTCATCTGGCAGGCGTTCCGCGGTCAGCCGCTGATCCACCCCGACGCCCTGACCCTCGCTGCACTCGGTGGGCTCCTGGCGGCCACCGCACTCGCCGTCCGGGCGGTGAAGTCGCGGGCGGAGGCTGGGTAGTAGTCCGGGCCGCGCTACAGATGCCGCAGGAAGCGGTCGGGCCCGTCGAGAAACGATCGCCAATTGCGGACGAGATCCAGCCCGGTCCACTCGGGGTAGTCGATGCCCTCGTCGGTGAGTTCCCAGATCTCGGCGCCGGGCGCAGCGGCGAGCAGGGGAGAGTGCGTCGCCATGATCACCTGCGAACCCTCTTCGGCGAGATCCGCGATGACGCCGAGCAGCGCCAGGCAGGACTGGAACGACAGCGCCGCCTCCGGCTCGTCCAGGATCCACAACCCCACGCCGATCGGACGGTCGGCAACATACCGAAGGAACGACTGGCCGTGCGACAGCTGGTTGAACGATTGATCATCCGCGCGGGGACGTGACTCGTCGGCGGCGCCGAACAGCGCATGCATCGACTCGGCACGCAGAAAACACCCGCCGTACGGCCGCGGGCGGGCGCCGACACACGTCAGGTGAGTGCCGAGGTCCGCGTCCTCCGGGCTGGCCCCCGCCGACCACAACCGGTCCTGCGCGCCACGGAATCCGCCCTGCCAGGCCGCGGCGATCGACTCCACCAGAGTCGACTTGCCGACGCCGTTCTCACCCACGATCACCGTGACCGGCTGCTCGAAACACAGCCCGTCTGCGCGCAGCTCGGCCACCGCGGGGAGGTCCAGATACCACGAAGCCGGGTCGAATCCACTCCGTGGAGTGAACTCGACCCGGCTCAGTGGCAGCTCAGTCAATCAGACGCTCAGCCGAAGGCTTCGGCTGTTACACGCTCTTCAGCCGAAGGCTTCATCGATGATCTCCTGCTGCTCGACAGCGTGCACCTTGCTCGAACCCGAGGACGGTGCCGACATCGAACGACGCGAGATGCGCTTGATTCCGGACAGCTTGTCGGGCAGCAACTCGGGCAGAGCGAGACCGAAGAACGGCCACGCACCCTGGTTGGCCGGCTCCTCCTGAACCCACCGGAACTCGGTGGCGTTCGGGTAGCGGTCCAGCGTCTCGCGGAGACGGCGGCTCGGAACCGGGTACAGCTGCTCGATGCGGACGATCGCGATGTCCTCGCGGTTGTCCTTCTGCTTCTTCGCCAGCAGCTCCCAGTACAGCTTGCCGCTGACGAGGAGGACGCGGCGAACCTTGTCGCGTTCGCCGTCGCCCGTCTCGTACGTGGGCTCCTCGAACACCGAGCGGAACTTGCCGGTGGTGAAGTCCTCGACCTCGGAGACCGCGGCCTTGTTGCGCAGCATCGACTTCGGCGTGAACACCACCAGCGGGCGGCGGATTCCGTCGAGCGAGTGGCGGCGCAGCAGGTGGAAGTAGCTGGCCGGGGTGGACGGCACGGCCACGGTCATCGAGCCCTCGGCGCACAACTGCAGGAAGCGCTCGATACGGCCGGACGTGTGGTCGGGACCCTGGCCCTCGTGGCCGTGCGGCAGCAGCAGCACGACGTCGGAGAGCTGGCCCCACTTGGCCTCACCGGACGATATGAACTCGTCGATGATCGGCTGCGCACCGTTGACGAAGTCACCGAACTGCGCCTCCCACAGCACGAGCGCGTCCGGGTTGCCCACGGAGTAGCCGTACTCGAAGCCGACGGCGGCGAACTCGCTGAGCGCGGAGTCGTACACCAGGAACTTGCCCGGGTTGTCGCTGCCGAGGTTCTGCAGCGGGGTGTACTCGGCACCCGACTTGCGGTCGATGAGGACCGAGTGACGCTGCGTGAACGTGCCGCGCTTCGAATCCTGGCCGGACAGGCGGACCATCTTGCCCTGGTCGACCAGCGAACCGAACGCGAGCAGTTCTGCGAAGGCCCAGTCGATCTTGCCCTCGCGGGACATGTCGCGGCGCTTCTCGATGACCGGCTTGACGCGCGGGTGCACCGTGAAGCCGTCGGGTACGTCGACGAACGCGTCGCCGATCCGCTCGAGCACGGACGGGTCCACGGACGTCTTCAGCTTCGTGGGCAGCACCTGGTCGAGTTCGACCGACTCACTGGGCTCCGGCGTGTACTTCTCGAGCTCGCGAACCTCGTTGAACACCCGTTCCAGCTGTCCCTGGTAGTCGCGCAGTGCGTCTTCGGCTTCCTTCAGCGAGATGTCGCCGCGGCCGATCAGGGATTCGGTGTAGCTCTTACGAACGCTGCGCTTGGTGTCGATCACGTCGTACATCGCCGGCTGCGTCATCGACGGGTCGTCGCCCTCGTTGTGACCGCGACGGCGGTAGCAGATCATGTCGATGACGACGTCCTTCTGGAACTTCTCCCGGAAGTCGACGGCCAGCTGGGCGACCCAGACGCAGGCCTCGGGGTCGTCGCCGTTCACGTGGAAGATCGGCGCGCCGATCATCTTCGCGACGTCGGTGCAGTACTCGGACGAACGCGAGTGCTCCGGGGCGGTGGTGAAACCGACCTGGTTGTTGACCACGATGTGCACGGTGCCGCCGGTGCGGTATCCGCGCAGCAGCGCCAGGTTCAACGTCTCGGCCACGACACCCTGACCGGCGAACGCGGCGTCGCCGTGCAGCATGAGCGGCAGGACGGTGAAGCCGTCCTCGCCCTTGTCGAGGATGTCCTGCTTGGCGCGAACCAGGCCCTCGAGGACCGGGTCGACCGCCTCGAGGTGCGACGGGTTGGCCGTGAGCGACACGGTGATGTCGTTGTCGCCGAACATCTGGATGTACGTGCCCTCGGCGCCGAGGTGGTACTTCACGTCGCCGGAGCCGTGCGCGGCCGCCGGGTTCATGTTGCCCTCGAACTCCGTGAAGATCTTCGAGTACGGCTTGCCGACGATGTTCGCGAGAACGTTGAGGCGACCGCGGTGCGGCATGCCGATGACGACCTCGTCGAGCTGGTGCTCGGCGGCCTGGTCGATGACGGCGTCCATCATCGGGATGACGGACTCGGCGCCCTCGAGGGAGAACCGCTTCTGACCGACGTACTTGGTCTGCAGGAACGTCTCGAAGGCCTCGGCGGCGTTGAGCTTGCTCAGGATGTACTTCTGCTGAGCGACCGTCGGCTTGACGTGGTGCGCCTCGACCCGGTCCTGCAGCCACTGCTGCTGCTCCGGCTCCAGGATGTGCGTGTACTCGACACCGACGTGGCGGCAGTACGCGTCGCGCAGCACGCTGAGCACGTCGCGCAGCTTCATCTTCTCCTGGCCGTGGAAGCCGCCGACCTTGAACTCACGGTCGAGGTCCCACAGGGTCAGGTCGTGTGTCCGGACGTCCAGGTCCGGGTGGCTGCGGAACTTGTCCTTGACGAACTGCAGCGGATCCGTGTCGGCCATCAGGTGACCGCGGTTGCGGTACGCGGCGATCAGCTCGAGAACACGGGTGTTCTTGTCGACGGCGCCTTCGGGCACGTCCTTGCGCCAGCGCACCGGCTCGTAGGGGATGTGCAGCGCGTGGAAGATCTCGTCGTAGAACTCGTCGCTGATCAGCAGGTTGTGGATGGTCCGGAGGAAGTCACCGGACTCGGCACCCTGGATGATGCGGTGGTCGTACGTCGAGGTGAGCGTCATGAGCTTGCCGACGCCGATCTCGGCGAGGCGTTCGTCGCTCGCGCCCTGGAACTCGGCGGGGTACTCCATCGCGCCGGCACCGATGATGGCGCCCTGGCCGTTCATCAGTCGCGGCACGGAGTGCACGGTGCCGATGCCGCCGGGGTTGGTCAGCGAGATCGTGACACCCGAGAAGTCCTCGGCGGTGAGCTTGCCGTCACGCGCACGCCGGACGATGTCCTCGTACGCGCTGTAGAACTGCGTGAAGTTGTGGGTGTCGGTGTTCTTGATCGCGGCGACGACGAGGGACCGGCTGCCGTCCTTGCCCGGCAGGTCGATGGCCAGGCCGAGGTTGGTGTGTGCGGGGGTGACCGCGTTGGGCTTGCCGTCGATCTCGGCGAAGTGCCGGTTCATGTTCGGGAACGCCTTGACCGCCTGCACGATCGCGTAACCGAGGAGGTGCGTGAACGAGATCTTGCCGCCCCGGGTACGGGCGAGGTGGTTGTTGATGACGATCCGGTTGTCGAACATCAGCTTCGCAGGGATGGCGCGAACGCTGGTGGCGGTCGGAATGGCCAGCGAGGCCGACATGTTCTTGGCGACGGCAGCAGCTGCGCCGCGCAGAACCTTCGACTCGTCGGCGGCCGGAGCGGGAGCGGGCGCCTTGGCGTCCTTTGCAGCTACGTCCTTTGCGGGTGCGGCCTTCTTGGGGGCCTCGGTCTTCGGGGCGGCCGCCTTCGGCGCACCGTTGGGTGCGGTCTTCGGCGCGGCACCGTTGGCCGTCTTGGTCTGAGGCTGGGATGCGGTCTTGGACTCGGAAACCGGAGGGGTCGAAGTCTTGGCGGGGGGAGCGGCAGCAGGTGCGGCGGTGGTGGTGCCGTTCGTGCCGTGTCCGTTGGCTGCGCCTGCCTTGGCGGCGGCGTCGGGAGAGTAATCCGTCAGGAATTCGTGCCAACTCGCGTCCACGGACGACGGATCGTCCTGGAAACGCTGGTACATTTCGTCAACCAACCACTGGTTCTGTCCGAACTGGGATGTAGAGCTGCTGCTCACGGCAGGTGTTCGCCTCGTTTCTATTTCGGTACCCGATCAGAGCGCCTATATACATGAGACTAGCCCTCGCGTGTGACGTGTAGATCGCCAGGCCCGCACGTGTGAGCTGTCTCACGGCCAACCGATGGGGTCACCATCGATGACGGTTCTCGCCCCGCGATTATTCCCCGCCCCGGTCTCCGCCGCATCCCACAGTCCCGAATAGTGGCCACCGGCATAGCGCAGAGTGGCGTGCGAACCGGTCTCGACCACCCGCCCCCTGTCGATGACGAGGATCACATCTGCGCGGGCAGCGGTGGCCAGACGGTGGGCCACGACCACCGACGTGCGGGTGCGTGTCACGCGGCTGCTCGCCTCGAGAACTACCTGCTCGGTGGCCGGATCGAGCGTCGCGGTCGCTTCGTCGAGCAGCAGCAGGTCGGGGTCGACCAGCTCGGCCCGGGCGAGCGCGATCAGCTGCCGCTGACCCGCCGACAGCCCCTGCCCGCGCTCGCCGATAGGGTGATGCATCCCACCCCGCAATTCGGCGATGGTGCCCAGGGCGCCGACCGCGCGGGCGGCGTCCTCGATCTCCGCGCGGCTCGCGTCGGGGCGGCCGTAGGCGATGTTGGTGGCGACGGTCCCGGTGAACAGGTGAGCTTCCTGGGGGACCACGCCGAGCCGCCCGCGGTACTCGCCGAGCGGGTACCGGCGGAGGTCCACGTCGTCGACGAGCACCGCGCCGGACGTCGGGTCGTAGAAGCGGGCGAGCAGCTTGACGATGGTCGACTTGCCGGCGCCGGTCTTGCCGACGAGGGCGACGGTGGTGCCCGCGGGGATGTGCAGGTCGATGTCGGTCAGGGCGTCGCTGTCCGCACCCTGGTACCGGAACCCGACGTCGCGCAGGCACAGCTCTCCGCGCAGGTGCCCGTCGATCGGCCGCAGGTCGTCGCGGGAGGTGGCCCGCTCGATGGAACTGGGCGTGCGGAGCAGGTCGCCGATTCGTTGCAGACCCACACTGGCCTGCTGGTATCCGTCGAACACCTGGGACAGCTGCTGGATGGGCCCGAACAGCAGCCCGAGGTACAGCACGAAGGCGACGAGCGTTCCGGTGGTCGTGTCGCCGCCCGCGACCTGCCGGGCACCGACGAACACCACGGCGGCCAGGGCGAGGTCCGACAGGAACGCGATGAACGGGAAGTACACCGAGATCGCCCGCTGCGACCGCATCCGGCTGCGCCGGTAGCTGTCCGCGCGTTCGGCGAACCGGCGGGCGGCGAACTCCTCGCGCCGGTAGGCCTGGGCGGCCCGCAGCCCGGCGATGTTCTCCTGGAAGTCGGCGTTGACGAGGGAGATCCGCTCGCGCGAGACGGTGTACGCCACCGAGGAGATCCGGCGGAAGATCAGTGTCGCGACGAAGAGCGGCGGGATGACGGCGAGCGCCACCAGCGCGAGCGTGACCTCGGTGGCGACGAGGGCGACGGAGATGCCGACGACGGTCAGCACGCTCACCACGGCGGTCGACATTCCCGTCTGGATGAACGACGACAACGCGTCGACGTCGGTGGTCATCCGGGTCATGATCCGGCCGGACAGCTCGCGCTCGTAGTAGTCGAGGCCGAGCCGCTGCAGGTGGGCATAGCTGCGTACCCGCAATCCGAACAGGACCCGCTCTCCCGCGCGGGCGGTGATCACCGTCATCAGGGCCACGACGAGCCAGTCGGCCGCCACGAGCAGGACGCCCACCCCCGCCGCGGTCCACAGGGTCGCGGAGTCGTGGGGGACGACGCCGTGGTCGATCGCGTACCGGACGATGGAGGGGAACGCGATCCCGGCCAGCGAATCGAGCGCGAGGCAGAAGACGACGGCGACGAGGAGGGCGCGGACCGGTCGCAGGATCCGCGACAACCGGAAGTCGGGCTCGGGTAGCCGCAGGTTCCGGGTCTCGATTCCCGGGCTGTCGACGGCGGGTGGAAGTGCGTCGACGGCCTGCTGGAGTTCCGGCGTGGCGGCCACGTTGCCCAGCGCGCCCGCCATCGGTCCGCCGGCGGCACGGCCGCCGCCCGCTCCGAGAGCCGGAGTGCGACCGGACGAGGCGGATCCGGCGGGCACGTCCCAGTCCTCGTCGTCTTCCGGCCACAGCTCCGATTCGAGCGGTATGCGCTGGTACGGCATCGGGTCGGCCGGTGCGGGAACGCTCACGTCGATGGGGCCCGAGTTCTCGGCGGAGGCGAACAACGCGCGGAAGAGGGCGCACCGTTCGTCGAGTTCGGACACCGTGCCGGAATCGATGATCCGTCCGCCGTCGAGAACCGCGACGCGGTCGGCCAGTGACAACGTGGAGCGGCGATGCGCGAGGATCAGCGCAGTCCGCCCCCGGTTCGCCCGCAGCGCCTCGAAGATCGACGCCTCGGTGGTGGCGTCGACGGCGGAGGTCGCGTCGTCGAGGATCAGCACCCGCGGATCGGTGAGGAGCGCGCGCGCCAGCGCGATCCGCTGCCGCTGCCCGCCGGAGAGGGTGAGGCCGCGTTCGCCGACCACGGTGTCGTAGCCGTCCGGCAACGCGGACACGAATTCGTCGGCCGCGGCCATGGCGGCCGCGGCCCGGATCTCCTCGGCGCTGGCGTCGGGCCGGCCGAGCGCGATGTTGGCCGCGATGGTGTCGGAGAACAGGAACGGTTCGTCGAACACGAGGCCGACGGCCTCTCGCAACTGCTCGGCGGTCAACTGGGAGACGTCGAACGACTCGCCCCCGGAAGTGAGGGACACGGCGCCCGACGACGGGGCGTAGAAGCGGGGGAGCAGCAGCGACAGCGCGGTCTTTCCGGAGCCGGCCATCCCGACCACCGCGACCGTCTCGCCGGGTGCGATGCGGAGGTCGAGTCCGCGGAGGATGGGCCGGTCCGGCTCGAATCCGAACGTGACCGAGCGGAGGTCCACGCCAAGGGGCCCACCGGGCAGGGCGATGGGATGCGCCGGGTCCGCGACTTCCGGTTCGGCGTCGATCACCTCGTAGACACGCTCGACGGCCGCCCGCGACAGCTGGGCCATGATCACGACGGACGACAGTGTGCGGGTGACGCCGGTCATCGTGGCGACGTAGGTGGCGAACGCGAGGAACGTGCCGATCGTGATGGCGCCGTGCAGGGCCAGGTAGCCGCCGAGCGCGATGACGCCGACGAGTCCGAGCTGGGGCAGTGCCGCCATCGTCGGGGCGAAGCGCGAGTTGATCCGCGCGGCGCGCAGTCGTTCGGCGTAGAGCGTCCGGCTGTGATCCTCGAGCTGGTCGACGGCGCGGCGCTCCTGGCCGAACCCCTTGACGACGCGGACGCCCGTGACGGTCTCCTCGACGTGCTGCGCGAGGTCGGCCGCCCGTTGCTGCGCCGACCAGGTGGCCGCGAACAGTCTCGGTCTCATCGTGTACACGACGAGGCAGACGGCGGGGACGATCACGAGCGCGACGACGGTGAGCAGCGGCGACAGCCAGGCCATGATGCCGAGCGCGAGGACGAACTGGAGAAGCGCGCCCGCCGACAGCGGGACCATGGCGAGCAGTCCCTGCACCAACTGGAGGTCGGTGATGGACCGGGACACCACCTGGCCGGTGCGGATCTGATCCTGCCCCCGCCCGTCGAGCCGTTGGAGGGCGCCCAGCAGGCCGAGTCGCAGATCGTGCTGGACGTCGAGCGACAGCTTGCCGGCGAGCATCCGGCGCCCGAACTGGCAGCCGAACCGCACACACGCGAGCAGTGCGATGAGCAGCGCGGCGGTGCCGATCACCTGCGTGGCGCTACCCGATCCCGCCGCGTCGACCGCGTACTTGGTGAGGAGGGGGAACGAGATGTCGATCCCGGCGGCGACGACCGTCACGGCGAGTGCCCCGAGCGCGACGCGGCGGTGGGCCCAGCATTCACCGCTCAGCCGTCTAATCCAGCCCGGCCGTGCCTGATCCTGCTCCAGCGTCTGCTCCCGTTCGATCACCGAACCGGACGCACTCTCACTTACCACTGGATCCACGTTAGCGCCGGGCACCGACAGGTCGGTGCCCGGCGTCAGGTGATGTCGCGCTGCCGGGTGAGCGCCCAGCCGCCGGCGACGAAGACGGCGGTCCACACGAGCAGGGCGAGGGGAGCGGTGGGCCAGAGGGGCAGCCAGTCGATCTCGTTGCCCGCGGCGGCGTTGGCGACCGTCCCGAGGGTGGCCGACATCGGGAGGATGCCGCCGACGGAGCCGAGGCCGATCCCGCCGAGGATCGAGCGGAGGATCATCTCGCCGAGGGTGTACCAGACCACGAGGGCGATGCAGCTTCCCACGGACGAGCCGGTGAGCATCGACACGCCGCCGCCGAGCAGCGACCACAGCGTCGCGCAGATCAGAGCCGCCCCGAGCATGGCGAACAGGGATCCGCGCACGGCGAAGCTCCCGCCGCCGAACGTGAGCAGCAGGGCGACGCTGACGACCTCCACCACGAGGCAGTAGAAGAAACCGAAGCCTGCGGTGACGCCGAGCTTGGCGCCGATCACCCCGTCCCGGCCACGCGCGGTGAGGAACGTGGTGGTCAGGGTCTTGTAGCGGAATTCCGTTCCCACGTTCACCGCCCCGAACAGAGCGGCGAAGAGGATGACGAAGGCGAGAGCGACCGCCAGCCCGAACAGGGTGGCGGCGAGGTTGGCATCACTCGGGTCGGCCTCGAACGCGTCGGTGAACGCGCGCATCACGGGAAGGGTGATCGCACTCGAGAACATCCCGACGACCAACGGGGCGAGACCGAGCATCCACCAGAACCGCAGCGTGGTGACCTTGCGGAATTCCGTGGTGAGAAGGGCTGTCATCGCGGACCTCCGGACGTCGGACCGTGCTGGGGATGTGAGGGTGGCGGACCGTATCCCGGCGGCGGGGCGTACCCGGGCGGCGGGCCGTAGCCCGCCTGCTGTGGGTACCCGGGCGGCAGTGCGTACGTCTGCGGTGGGCCGTAGCCCCACGGCGCGGCGGGGCTCGCTCCGGCCACGTACTGGCCCGCGGTCATCGACAGGAACAGCTGCTCGAGGTCGATGTCGTCGCCGACCGCCCCGAAGATCGTGACCCCGGCTGCTGCGGCGACGGACTGCACGACCTCGAGGGACGCGCCGACGACGGCGAGGCGCCCGTCCGCCAGCGACCGGGCGTCGACGATGCCCCGGGCGGCCAGTGCGGTCGCGAGCGCCGGCGGGTTCGAGGACGCCACCAGCAGCCGGCTCTGCTGCGACTTGCGCAGTTCCTCCATGCGGCCCTGATAGACGAGGGAACCGCGGCTGACGATCACGAGATTGTCGACGGTCTGCTCCACCTCACGCAGGATGTGGCTCGAGATCAGAACGGTCCGGCCGGACGCGGCGAAGCCTTTGAGGAACTCGCGCAGCCACGCGATGCCTTCGGGGTCGAGTCCGTTGGCCGGTTCGTCGAGGATCAGGATCCGCGGATCACCCAGCAGCGCGGTCGCCAGCGACAGCCGCTGGCGCATGCCGAGGGAGAAGCCGCCCGCCTTGCGTCCGGCGACGTCCTCGAGCCCGACGAGCGCGAGCACCTGCAGTGCGCGCGCATCCGGAACGCGGATCGCGGACGCGTACACCTTCAGGTGGTCGAGGGCGGTGCGGTTGGGGTGCAGGCTCTGGGAGTCGAGAACGGCGCCGACCGTGCGCGCGGGGTCGGCCAGGAGGCGAATCGGGACTCCGGCGACCGTGGCGGCGCCGGCCGTCGGCCGGACCAGACCGAGGATCATCCGCAGTGTCGTGGTCTTGCCCGACCCGTTGGGTCCGAGAAATCCGGTGATCGATCCCTGCGGAACGGTGAAGCTGAGGTCCGAGACCGCGTCGACGTTCTTGAAGCGTTTCGACAGCCCTCGCACCTCGATCGGCTCCGCGAAACTTCCCGGGATTGCTGTGGTCAACCCGTCCTCCCCTGCCACAATCGAATGGAACTGTTTCGACCCTACTGGGCTGCCATGACGAGATTCACCAACTGACGTACAGGGCGTCTGCGACGGCGCATGCTGAAACCAATCGATTGGGGACATACATGAGCAAGCACCACCATCATCACCATCGCGACATCCTTGCTCCGGCCTACACGGGACGCCTGTCGATCGATCCGTTTCCCGCGCTGCGCCTGCCGGACGAGGAAACCGATCCGGAGGCCACGTACCGGTTCATCCACGACGAGTTGATGCTCGACGGCAGTTCGCGGCTGAACCTGGCGACGTTCGTCACCACCTGGATGGATCCCGAGGCCGACAAGCTGATGGCCGAGACGTTCGACAAGAACATGATCGACAAGGACGAGTATCCGGCGACGGCGGCGATCGAGTCGCGGTGCGTGTCGATGGTGGCCGACCTCTTCCACGCCCCGCACCTGTCGACCACCGACCCGGCCAGCGCCACCGGTGTGTCGACGATCGGTTCGAGTGAGGCCGTGATGCTCGGCGGTCTCGCCCTCAAGTGGCGGTGGCGGGCGAAGCGGGAGGCGGCCGGGAAGGACACGGCGCGACCGAATCTGGTGCTCGGCAGCAACGTGCAGGTGGTGTGGGAGAAGTTCTGCCGGTACTTCGACGTCGAACCCAAGTACCTGCCGATGGAGAAGGGCCGCTACGTCGTCACACCCGAGCAGGTGCGTGACGCGGTGGACGAGAACACCATCGGAGCGGTCGTCATCGTCGGCACCACCTATACCGGGGAACTCGAACCGGTGGCCGAGATCGCGGATGCGCTCGACGACCTCGCCGCGTCCGGTGGTCCCGATGTCCCGATCCACGTCGACGCGGCCAGTGGTGGTTTCGTCGTTCCCTTCCTGTATCCGGACTTGTTGTGGGACTTCCGGGTTCCGCGGGTGGCGTCGATCAATGTCAGCGGTCACAAATACGGGCTGACGTATCCGGGAATCGGATTCGTGGTGTGGCGCGACCCCGAGTACCTTCCCGAGGGGCTGGTGTTCCGGGTCAACTACCTGGGCGGCGACATGCCGACGTTCACACTGAACTTCTCGCGGCCGGGCAATCAGGTGGTGGGCCAGTACTACAACTTCCTGCGACTCGGGCGGGCCGGCTACAAGTCGATCATGGAGACGTTGCGCGACACCGCCGTTCGCGTGGGCAAGCGCGTCGGGGAGCTCGAGTACTTCACCCTGATCACGGACGGCACCGACATTCCGGTGGTCGCGTTCGAAATGGCGGGCGACCCCGGGTTCACGGTCTTCGACGTGTCACACGAGTTGCGGGCGCGGGGGTGGCAGGTGCCCGCGTACACCATGCCCGCCGACGCCGAGGACGTCGCGGTGTTGCGCATCGTCGTGCGCGAGGGTTTCAGTGCCGACCTCGGAAGCCTCCTCGCGGAGGCGATCGAGGAAGTGTGCGCCGAACTCCGCGAGAAGGGCGGCGGGCATACGACGGCGCAGCACTTCGCCCACTAGTTGGGGATGTCCCGGGTCACGCCTCGATCGCGCGGAGCTCGTCCGGCCAGCGGGCCGGGGCGGTCCCGAACGCCTCGCGCGCGTTCTTGATCACGCCCTTGCCGATCGCCCGGTTGCCGGCGCCGCCGATGGCCGCGCCGATGCCGGCGGGCACGAGTTTCCCGAGGATCAGCGCGCTGCGGCGGGCTGCGTACTTGGTGATGAACTTGCGCACGAGGGTGCTGTTCATGCCCTTCATCGTGGGGCCGGGGAGGCGGCTGGTGATCGCGGTCGCCCAGTTTTTCGCGGTCACGCCGGTCGCCTTCTGGACGATCTCCATGCCGGATTCGCCGAGAGCCACCGACAGGACGAGGGCACGCCGTTGCTGATGATCGGCGGCGGAGATGCCGTGCACCGACGCGACGGCCAGGGTCAGCAGCGCCGCCGCTTCCAGGAAGAATGCGGATTCGGCGCCCACCGCCGCGATGGACGCGACGGTGCCGACGCCGGGAATGGCGGCCGTGGCGCCGACTGCGCTGCCGCTGCCCGTCACGGCCAGCAGGAACATCTTCTCCATGCGCTCGACGATCTGCGCGGGCGACTCGCCGGGGTGCGAGCGCCGGACCCATTCGACGTATTTGGCCACTGCGGGAGCCTGGAGGCGACTTCCGTTGTCGAGGACCGAGACCAGTACCTTCTCCACCGGTCCACCATTGCCAGCCATCGGGGCTCCCGTCTCGCCGTCTGCTTCGAGTGTGCTGGCACCGACTGTAGGTGAGTGAACGCTGTGGCCGGTGTCGGCACCGTTGCCTAGGCTGGTTCCGTGAGCGTGGTCGACAGCGATACCGCCGTGTCGTCCGGGGCCTTCCGGCGCCCGGCGGCACCGCTCCGCGCGCTGGTGACCGGGTACGACGGTTATCGGCTGGCCGGGTTCGAGCCCGGCATCCACCTCGGTCTGCCGTCGCCCTGGCTCACGGTCATCCTGACGATCGACGAGCCGCTCGACATCGCCGCGCAGGCGGAACCGGAGCAGGCGCCCGGTCGCTACGACACGCTGGCCAGCGGCATCGCCACGTCGCCGGTGACGATCCGGCACGACGGCAACCAGCACGGCGTCCAGCTCGCGCTCAGCCCGCTCGGCGCCAGGGCGCTGCTGGGGGTGCCCACCGCAGCGCTCGGCGCGTGGGTGGTCGGACTCGATGAACTGCTCGGCCCCGACGCGGGTGAACTGACCGAACGGCTGTCCCTCGAATCCGGGTGGCAGGAGCGGTTCGCGATCCTCGACGAGGTCCTGACGCGCTGTGTCGCGCCGGCGGAGATCGACCCGCATCTCGCCCGGGCCTGGGGTCTGCTCGTCGCCGGCAGCGGCGCCCGGGTCGGCGACGTCGCGCGCGACGTCGGCTGGAGCAGAAGGCATTTGGTGAACAAGTTCGTGGCGGAATACGGCGTCACGCCCAAGGACGTGGTGCGGCTGTCGCGATTCCATCGTTCGCACCGGATGCTGAAGAGTGCCGCCGGGGCGACGCTCGCCGACGTGTCGGCGGTGTGCGGCTACTACGACCAGGCCCACATGGCGCGGGACTGGCGCGACCTGGCCGGAGTCGCGCCGTCGCGGTGGCGCGAGAGCGATCCGTTCTCATTCGTCCAAGACCCCGGCCGCGACGACGGAGCAGAGTGAAGGCATGACTACTTCGACGAACACCACATGTGTATGGCCCACCCTCGTCTACCGCGATGCGCGCGCCGCGATCCGCTTCCTCGTCGACGCGTTCGGATTCGACGAGAAGGCGGTGTACGGCGAGGACGAACGGGTCGATCACGCCGAACTCGGCTGGCCGAAGGGCGGCGGGATCATGCTCGGCTCGCCCCGTGAGGACTCGGTCATCAGCGACCTGCCGCCCGGGACGGGCTCGGTGTACCTCGTCGTCGACGACCCCGACGCGCTCCACGAGCGCGCCGTCGCCGCCGGCGCCACGATCGTGCGCGGACTGCGGGACGAGGACTACGGATCGCGCGGATTCACCTGTCGCGACCC
>NZ_BCWY01000113.1 GCF_001894825.1 Rhodococcus jostii NBRC 16295
GCCCGCGCCGAGGACGGCCCGCGCGAGCGGGTCGCCGCCCTCGCCCGCGCCTACCTCGACTTCGCCGAACGCAACCCGGCGGTCTACGACGCCATGTTCCAGCTCGACGGCGGCCTGGCCTTCGCGAACGAGGACACCCCGGAACCTCTCAAGGACGCCTTCGCCGCCCTGCTGGAGAGCCTCGGCGAGGTCGCCGGGGACGGCGTCCACCCGGGGCTGTTCACCGAGACGTTCTGGGCGTGCCTGCACGGACTGGCCACCCTGACCCGGGCGGGACGGTTGCCGCCGGAGGACACCGAGCCGAGGGTGGAGCTGCTGGTGGACCGGCTCGCCATGGTCTGACACACCATCCCGGCGGGCACGCAGCCGGGCCCTCGGGCCCCGCCGCTGCCCGACGTAGCACACCGTGCATACCTGGAGCGGAACCCGAGCCGACTCTGATCCCCGCGCCGCTTGCCGACCAGCGCACGGTCGACGTCATCCCTGCAGTTCAAGCGCCCGGAAAGCATCCTCACCTGGATGCGCCACCCCACCACCGCCGACCTACTCGCCCGCAACGGCAGTCGCGAACTTCACCTGTCCCACCCCGCAGCGCCGAACACCTACGCGAAATGCTCGTCCACCACCACATCCTCCCCAGCCGCGGCGACCCCGCCTGGCCCGCTTCGAAACCTGGCTCGACCAACGACTCACCACTCTGCAACCAACGCCCGAGATTTACGCGCCCATAGAGCAATTCGCCCGCTGGCATCACCTACGCCGACTGCGCGTTCCCGATACCGGTCGCAACATGGACAACGCCACCCGCACCGCCAAACAATAGATCACCGAGGCCACCAAGTTTCTGACCTGGCTGCGCACCGAACACCACACCACCATCGCCCACCTGAGACAAGCACACCTCGACGCCTGCCTCAGCGAAGGCACCACCACCCGCCGCACCATCCGCAACTTCATTCAGTGGCGCCACCGCACCCGCATGGGCGAATGGGACACCGCCCTCGCCGTCGGCGTCCAAAAAGGACGCATGGTCCTGTTCCTGCGACTCGACCCCGACGGCACGCACGTCCTCACCGACACCAGGCCGCCCGAACTGGCCGACACCTACGGCCGCATCCGCACCGTCGCCGCGCAACCAGACGGATCACTACTCAACACCACCGACAACGGCCACGACGACAAGGTCCTCCGCGTGACCCCCACGACCGAACGATAGCGCCGAGTGCTGGAATAGTGCTTGCCCCAGCCATTCCCGCAGATCCCGGAAACACAGCGCGCTCATCCTGCTCGGCGGAATCGGACCTTTCACACCCCGGGTTGGAAATGCGATGCCCCCACAGCCGCGTCACGGAGCAAGCGCCGATCCGATGTGCGCCGGGCGCCTGGCAAACTACCGGTCGCTCGCGCCGCCCCGCCGGCAAGGCTCGCAGGACGTGCTCAGCACTACCTCGAGCTCTGCACGGGTGAAATCAGTTCGGATCCCACGGCGATCGTTCGAGACTGTTGAGCTCATCGAGAACCTGGTCGAGCGCGGTGGTCGGGATGCGGAAGTCTTTGCCCTCCGAAGCCCGGAGGCGGTCGCGTACGTAGGCGAGCATGGCGAGTTCACGCTCGAGGTCTGCTGCGGTCCGGTCGCTCACGATCCCATCCTGTCTGAGTGTGCGGTGATCGGAACTGTTCCGCTCAGCAGCGTCGAGAAGGAGTCTGGCAGTGCGACATTCACGGCCAAGACTTCCTTCAAGACCTGCCGTCACCATGGGTCAACGGCCCATTCTGCTGGTCCAGTCGGCGGCGGAACGAATCACCGTCGCCTGCCAGCTATGTATGGGCGCTACCGTCTGTGGCCATCGACGACATCTCAGCGGTCCCCACATCATTCTCCGCCCGTCGAAAGATCCTGTTGTGCACCGGCTAACACGATTGTCGGCGCACCCCGACGCATCCCCAAGGGCGCGCGGGCGATCACTGTCGATCACGCAGCAGTGCAACGGCTTCGTCCATCCGGTAACGCACCACCAACTGCTCGAGGACCTCATCGATGGTCGTCGGAGGGCGCACCATGCGCACCGACAGCATCTCCACCGCCCGGGCCGCGGCGGCCGGGGACACTGATACCGTGTCGGCCGCGAACTCTGCCGGCGAGATCACCTGGATGTCCGGGAACTCGGTCTCGTGGAACGTCTTTCCGGCTATCGGTGACGATCACCCCGGCCCCGCCAACCACCGCGGTCGCCACGACGTGCTCGTCATCGGGAACCGGCAGGGAGAACGTACCCTCAAGCGGCTCCCAACCGGTCACCAGCGCATCGTCGAAGTACTCGCGCATCGTCCCGACCAGCCGTGCACTGGCCGCCTGCGCGGCCGCCGGAAAGTGTCCGCGTCGTTCGAGCTTGGCGGCCTCGTGGAACTCGAGTTCGTCGAGAATCACCTCCGACCACAACGGCCGATACAAACCCTCGACCGCCATCGAGAGCAGGAAATCCCGCTGCAGGCTCGGCCAGAGAACACACGTGTCGAGAACTGCCGCGAACATCCGGGCAGTCTATCGACCAATTGGCCGAAGCTAGTGGTCGATGCGGCGGGCGCGTCGCCGCTCCGCGACCGCCTTCCGTGCGTTCTTCAACGGCTCCGCGACCACCGTAGGATCGTCCTCGTCGTCGATCCGCACAGCCGTCTGGGCGAGTGCCTCGTACTGGCGGGCCCGGCGCTGCTGCTGATACTCAAGCACATCCCGCAACAACAGCCGATGCCGAGCGCCGACCTTCTCCGCCGGCAACTCCACCGCATCGATCAACCGGCGCACCGTCGGCCGGCTCACCCCCAGCAAATCCGCGGCCTGCTGCGTCGTCAACATCATCGCCCGCGGTGCCACCGTCACCGCGCGACCGGCCTGCAGTGCGGCCACGACCTGCTTGAGCGCCGCATGCACCTCCGCCGGCAACTCCACCTGATCGTGCTCACCGGCACCGACCAACAGATACCGCGGCTCGTCCCGGTCGCCGCGGCGCCGCTCATGGGTGTCGAGGAAGCCGACCACCGCCGCCAACCCCGCACCCACCGCTGCTTGCGGCAGATACGTGTGCTGATCCAACGCCTGTGCACCCGTGATCGACCCTTTCGTTCGAAATAGTCGAATTACCTACCTTTCGAATCTTTCGAATAAGTCGAAGTGGATGCGAACCTCTGCAGCCGGGTTACACGGGAGCACCAATCCCTACGAGCGTCCCAGGTCGGCGGAGTGCTCACGACCATGCTTTGCGCCCTTCATCTGTGAGCACCACGCTCGACGGCCTGAGCGGCCTCTCCGCCTGACTAGCCGAAAATGGGTCGTGCGGTATCCGCGGGACCGCCACCCAGGGGTGCTTTCCCGCCCCCTACCGGGGCACCGATCACCCCCTCGGGGTGTTACCGAACGCCGGCTCCCGGCGAAAACTAGTGGTCGTCCGAGAACACGAAACCCCCGAAACTTCAGGAGCCACAGAATGTCCTCGATCACAACACGCACCGCAGCCGCAGCAGCCGTCGGCGTCGCCCTCGGCTTCGGTGCCGTGCTGGCCCAGGGTGCCACCGCCGCAGCAGCACCCGCGGACGGGACCGCCCCGCAGGTCCCGTACACCGTCCAGGTGCGGGACCGCATCGGGTGCGCCAACGCGTGGCCCATGGTCGCCTGCGATGCCCCGGACGAGGACGTGCCCGAGCAGGTCGAACTGTACGAGCCGGGCACCACGCTCACCGAGCCGGGCACCACCCTCACCGAGCAGGGAGGCGTCGACCTCTTCGGGTCCTCCAGTGCCCCGTACCACGCCGCGAACTATCCCCTCGAACCCGACGACGGCGTGATCTCCCACCCGCTCGACCCCGACATGCCCTGGATGTGAGCACCGCCGGCTCCGGCTCCGAGTCCCCTCGACGCCCGGAGCACATCGGTGACGCGGCGCCGAGAGTGTCCGCTTCGACGCCGGGCGCCCTCGACGCCATTTCCCGCACAGCGACGACCCGCACGGACATCGCACAGCGGTGCACCTGCGGGTCGCTGGTAGTGGTCAGCGCGTTTCGAGTTCCGCTTCGCGGGCGAGGACGGGTGCGCCGGAGGTGTGCCGATGCGCGAGGTGCAGCGCGAGGCCGGTGAACACCAGTCCGCCGACCATATCGCCGAGCACGGTGGGGATTTCGTTCCAGATCAGGTAATCGAGGAGTGTGAAGTCGCCGCCGAGCAGCAGACCTGAGGGGAACAGGAACATGTTGACCCCGGCCCGGACGATCCGCTTGGGCCAGAACCGGCGGGTGCCGAACATCTCGTCCGCCAGATCCCGAACAGCATCGCTGACCGCCGACTCGATTGCCCAGGAGGCGATCAAACCCCGCGCGATCACCTCATCGAGCAACACCACCGCACGATCCCGCGCATCGAGTAACGAAGCGACACGGCCTTGTTCGGACACAGAGGATGCACGGACAACACCCAATCCTAGTCAGCACGGGTCTTTCCACCCGCCGCCGCGCGACATGAGGCGGCCTCCGCAACCGCAACATACGGATCTGCGCACTGTCCCCAGGCTGCCCTCGGCGTCCTCGGCGTCCTCGAACCCGCGAAGGTCGTCGAAGGCGGCCCGCTGCGCATCGCGTATTCGCTCTCGGTAAGCGATGACGTCACTGCTCTCGAGCCGGGTATGCGTGCCGACCTTGTGCGTGGGGATCACACCCGGCGCGGATGAACTTCATCAACGCGGGGCGGGAGAGATGTCGAGCATGTCGGCCGCGGCAGTCGTGGTCACCTCATGTGGCACCAATCCTATGGTGACGGAGCCACCGGCCGCACCACGGACACGACCTGCTCGAGGATCCGCGCCAGCT
The DNA here is from genome assembly GCF_001894825.1 of Rhodococcus jostii NBRC 16295. Lineage (GTDB taxonomy): Bacteria > Actinomycetota > Actinomycetes > Mycobacteriales > Mycobacteriaceae > Rhodococcus_F > Rhodococcus_F jostii. Next base: position 4,855 of record NZ_BCWY01000113.1, read on the forward strand.
CCGGCGGTACCGCCGACTCGCGGCCTGCGGCGTCGATCGAACCAGCCTGCGAGACCTGGGGGGTGAGCGTGAGGGTGGTCCTTGCGACACCATGATCGGTCAATGCAGAGCCCATCACGAGCACCTCCTCTACACAGCTAGAACAGCTGTCTTTCACTCATAAAAGCAACCGAGGGTCTGACCGTTCCTGCCGGCGCCACCTCGGACCTGCGAACCGACCTACCGGTGCCGGCCCCTGCCCCGCCGGCCAATCGCGAGTCGCAATGTGTACCGGCCGACGGAGTCGAGGCCGCCCGAGAATGGGAACGAGCGGCGCTAACCACAATACGGCGGCAGGCCATCACCGCCCCAGGCCCGCACCGACGGTACCCGATGCCGCGGGGCACAAAGACCATGACAACCGGAATCTCTCATGCGCGCCCCGCGGCCCCCTTACGCGCCCGACTTCTTGTTACGCAACACCACCAACGGCAGTACCAGAGTGGCAACCGCGGTCACCAGCCACACCACCAGAGTCGCCAGAATCCACGTGCGCCACCCGTCGATACTCAGACCACCGACAAGCGATGCGATCGCCAACGCCACCAATGTCGACACGAGCCCGACACCTCCGAGAAACGCCGAAGCGTTCCTCGCCACCACCTTGCCAATGAACGGAGACAGCACACTTTGTGCCACCGCAAACACCACCACCGCGGTGACAAATCCCGACGCGGCAATTGAGACCCCGGGCAGGAGCCACTGCGCCACCAGCAGGCCGAGCGCTGCCGACCCCAAGAAGACCACGACCCGAAGCAGGAAACGAATCATTCGAGAAGTCCCCTCGCCCATGACAATCGGCACGAATCAGAGATCGCGACAACGTTCACACGGATCGACCACATGCCCATCTCGCCCTCCCCTGGAAGGCCCCGTACAAACCCTCGACATCACCGCAACCTCCAGTTGCGACGTTACGCCAACCGCACCACAATCGCCCTACTGGTACCGCCTGGTGACCGCCGCCTGACGTCACAAATGGTGCGCGCGAATAACCCCGCCTCGCCGGCACCGATCCGCACTCCACACCGCGAGCTGACGCCGCACTGATGAACACTGGCACGCCCACCACAGTGACCCCCTCCGGCGACTTTCCGACCACCAAGAAGAACACGTTCAGTCTCGCTCGGGCGACTCCGGTACCCCGTTCCTCGCCTTCATAGTCGCCCTGCACGTCGCGACCGCCGTCGCACTGCTGATCTTCTACGCCCGGGGATGGTGGCCACGATGATCTGCCAGGCCATCCACTCGGTGGAGGTCTCGATGCTGCGGGTGCGCACGGTGGTGACGAACGTGCCGATGATCGCCACCCAGTCGTTCGGGTGAGAGTCCCTCGAGTCCGGTCCAGGCCGCGTCGGCGGTGAACGGTCCGAATGTGCAACACGTCCCGTCGTGGCGGTCCACCTCGACCACCCAGTACTCGGTCACTTGTAGAGCTGCTGTGGCGTCGACGGCGGTGTTAGTCATCGGTGCTCCTTGAGTAGAGTGAAGCCTCGCGATTGTGTCAAGATCCAGTGTCTGCCGACGCGAGCGTGCAGGGCGAGGGACGTCGCCTTACAGCGATCGACCCCCTTTTCGCCGGGGCGTAGTCCAGCTGCTCCGAGGGTCGATCAGGTGTGTCCCAAGGGTTCATCCAAACGATCACCTCGCCTCCGCAATCGCGACAACTTCACCACCAATTCTATCGCCGGTCGCCCCGTCGAGTAGCAGAGCGAAAGCCGACCCCTGCGTAGGTTGAACGGAAGTGGGTTGTGGGCGAGGGAGTCGACCGCCGCGGTCATACCGTTATCGAAGTGCGCGAATCCCCGCGGGCCGCACGACAGCTCAATAGATATGATGGGAAGGGACTCGCAATCGGGCCGCCTTGGAGCACCACGCTGAGCGGGCATCCGGGGCAACCGAGGCGGTCACGCACAACAGCAGCGCGACACGGCACGATGCTGGCTCACGATCCACGCGCGAACAGCATCAGTCGCAGGGTGCCGTATCCGACGGCTTCAATTTCATGCCGAAGGAGCACCGACAATGAACACAACCACGAAGGCACGCACGAAGAGCCTTCTGGTCAGGCTGGTGGTGGCCGGATCGATCGTCACGTTACCGGCAGGCCTCGCCGCCGCACCAACGGTGGCCTCCATCGCCGTACCCGCGGTGGCGTCCGCCGCGGCACCGACCGCCCCACCGGGGCAGGACCCGTGCGATCCCAACAACAACTGGCTATTACCCCCGGACCAAATTCAGCAGCAGATGAACATGTGCGGCAACAACGGCGGCCAGATGCAACGGGATCGGAACCGCGAGCAAAATAACCCGCCGGCGCCCTTCAGGATGTCTCCGCCACCTGGCTTCGGCTCCTCCTGACGCGGACACCCTCCGCATGGGAATATCGACGGAGGTACTCGCGAATTCGCCGGCACGGATCAGTTCTCGTGTCAGAAGTGTGCGATACCAGCGCGAGCCGGCGACCGCATGACCGGGCTTACGCATGCGCCGCAAATAGAGCCTGAAGTCGTCGTCGAGGTAGAACCCGGCGCCGACCCAACTACCCGTCATCCTGATAAGGCGCCCCTACGGGTCACCGAGAAGAACGAGATCGTCGGTTGGCATGCTGGCCAGCCTTCAGCGTCACCGGTAAATCGTGATCGAGGCGTTCGCCCGGAACAAATACTGGCCGCGGGGCGTCGCCGTCCAAGGACAGCGCGTTCGGGCAGGAGAGCCAATAGAGCCGCATACTGCGATCGATGCAGGCCTCGGTGCGTGGGACTGCAGAGCATTGTCACGGAATGCGATGCCAGGTAACCCCGAAAACACTGCGTACTGTTCTGGTGTGAGGATATCGCCCACAGTGTGACGATTAGGTAGTGGAGCAATGGCAGTGACCCCCCAGCGGACAGAGCGTCGAACCGCCGTCGAACCTGCAGCTGACAGGTTCGACAACGCGTACCAAGTCGTGCACCCGAATGCCGTCTTGACCTCCGGCAACCGACCGGCGGACTAGAAGACGGATACGAACCATGGATGCGGCGGACCACTTCACCCGGCTCGAACACTCCATTCTATTTCCCGGCCGGATAGGCACTCCCTTCCTTCCTGATGACGTACTGACGCGACCTCGGCTGTTCGACCGGCTGACGAACGCAGTCAAGTACCCTGTGACCACTGTCACCTCCCCCGCAGGTTGGGGAAAGACGCAACTTCTCGCGTCGTGGGTGCGCTCGTCGTCCTGCGTGGTCGACGTGTGTTGGCTCACCGTGGATCGGCGCGATTCGGACCCGAACCGGTTCTGGCCAGCTATGTTGGCCGCGATCTCACCGATGTTGTCTCACTCAGTTGGAAATGAGTCCGACGACCCCGTTGTCCCACTGTTCGAAGGGCTCGCCACCCTTCGGTCTCCGATCCTGCTGATCCTCGACGACATCCATTGGCTTGATGACTCGGTCGTCGAAGCAGAACTGTCGTGGCTACTGATGCGGCTCCCGCCCCTAGTCCACGTAATACTTAGCGGCATCTACCTACCGCATCTGCCGATCAGTCGTCTCCGCGTCGAGGGCAAACTGCACACGCTGACAGCAAAAGACCTGTCGTTCAATACTGCCGAGGTTTCGGCAATGCTCGCCGAGTCAGGTGTCAACGTCTCGGCCGCCGCAGCCGAGAAACTACAGGTTCGCACCGAAGGATGGTCAGCGGGCCTCCGCCTGGCGGCGCTCGCACTTGCCGAAGCAGAATCCTCCGAGCAATTCCTACAGAACTTCACGGGCGATGACGCTGACGTTGCTGACTACCTGGTTTCCGAAGTTCTGGCTCGAATACCGGGCGACCTCCAGGACTTTCTCCTGCGAACCTCGGTCTGCGAGGTCGTGACTGCCGACCTAGCGGCGGCGCTGACTGGCCGGGCAGACAGTTACGAAGTGCTACGTTGGATGGCCAAACGCAACCTATTTGTCATCGCCGACACACCGCGCAAGGACTGGTTTCGCTATCACGGAATGTTCGCTGAACTACTTCGAAGCAGGCTGAAACTGCAGGTAGACCCATCAGCAGCCACACTTCATCACACCGCATCTAGGTGGTTCGCCGATCAAAACATGCCTGTCGCAGCCTTCCAGCACGCGTGCAATGCCGAGCGATGGCAGGACGCAGAAACGCTACTAGTCGGCAATTGGTTGCAGTTGTATCTCGACGGCCAGCTGGTGACAGTCCAAGGTCTCCTGAAGCAGCTCCCTGACACAGTGGTGTCTACCAACGGCGAACTCCGACTCGTACAGATAGCTGTCGCCCTCGCTCTTGGGGAGGGAGGGGTTGTGGACACCTCTGACGCAGCATTGGCCGGCGCGCCGCTCGAAACAGTCGGCGGACGGCGTACTCCGACGCAGCCCGAATCCGCGGCGCTGGACTCGGCCGATAGCCATCCCCTTTCCACCGATCTTCCGATCGACCCCGACGCAACAACGGCTAGCTTGGTAGTCGACCTCGAACGCGGCCGCCTTTCAGGCGACCTAAACGTAGTTGCGACCGCGGCGAACGGCATGGCAACACTCTCTCAACGGTACGAGAGCCACGGTACGACAGCCGCAAATGATCTCCGGGCACTGGCACTCCAGCAGCTCGGTACTACCGAATACTGGGTCGGCCGACGGGCTGACGGCGAGGGTCATCTGAGGGAGGCCCTATCCGCGTCGAGAGCGACCGACCGTGCATACCTCGAACTCGGTTGCCTAAGCCAACTCGTTGGTGTCCTCACAGCCCAAAATCGATTGACTGAAGCTCTGACCGTTGCCGACCAGGCCACTGAACTCGCCCGTCAGCGTGGATGGGAACTGACCGGCGCCGCGGCCGAACTATGGCACGCCCGTGGCTGGGCCGCGTACATGCGGGGAAACCTAGATGCCGCCGAACAACACCTCGCGGCCGCCGCAACGGCGGTCCGCCGTCAGGACGCTGCAGTAAGTGCAACCGTAATGCTCGTTCGTGGCCTCGTGATCAGCCTGCGGGGACGCAAACGGGAAGCGTTAACGGATCTCGAAGCGGCTGCACGGATCGTCGACCGGATGGCCGCCCGCTACGTCTTCGATGACTACCTCACCGCCGAGCGATCACGCGTCCGACTAGCGATAGGAGACGCGGCGGGAGCAGCTGCTGTCCTCGAATCCCTTCCACCACAATCGACTGGTCCGATAATGCTCACCGTTGCACACGCAGAACTCCTGGTCGGTGATGGCCAACCCGAGCGTGCTATCGGCCTGCTCGACGAAGCTATCGCCACAGGAAGTGGGCTAGTCGATGAGATGCTGCAGGCGATGATTCTGCTGGCTTTGTTAAACGTACAAAAGACACCGCAGTCGCCGCAGGCGGTTGATCAGATCGCGAAGGCAATCGAACTTGCAGCACCTGAGCAATACGTCCAGCCCTTTCTGCAATTCGGTAGCCCAGTCAACGCCTTGCTTCGTAGGGTGCGGCGCGCCGGCACCCGTCACCCCGAGTTCGTCGAGCTAGTGCAGGCTAAATTGGTTGAGACAGCTCCGACATTGCATGTCGGCTCGCTTGGTGCCACTCGTGGGGCTCTGGTTGAGCCGCTAACTAAACGGGAGATGCAGGTGCTGCGAGCGATCGAGGAGCCCGCTTCTCTGCCCGAGCTGAGCGCCCGACTGTTTGTCTCAGTCAACACTCTCAAGGCTCACTTGCGCAGTATCTATCGGAAGATGAATGTCAACGGCCGACGCGCAGCAGTTGTGAAAGCCCGGGCGCTGGGTCTGTTGTAACTGGTCACGCGTCATCCAGGTGCTGGCCAAAGCCGTCAGGGCGAGCATCCGCGCATTTGGAACCCTCGATCGAGGATGGTCCGACATAGCCGCGACGCTGGCGCGACGTCTCAGGGTTGAAGCACGCCGCAGAGATAGCGCCGCTGGCCCGCCGAAGTCTCCGCGTGTCGCCCGACATTCGAGGAAAGGGTCCGTACCGCACTCGGATCGCCATATCGAGCACCTCTGCGACCCACCAATCGCAAAGTTTTAGAAGCGCTCCGCGGGCCCGCCCCACACCCTGACGCACCTTGATCGAGTGCTTTAACCCTCATCGGGATGGCTTGCGATCTGCTCCTCACCCCATTGGGGTGAGGGGTTGGAGTACCGAGTCGGGACTAAGTCGCCCCGTTGGGGTGGCGATCGGATCGAGTGCTCTACACCACACTGGCCTTCATGACAGAGGCCTTCCACCAGCTGCTAAGCGGTCGATTCGAAGATATACCAGCAAAATGCGGGCTCGGACGCGAAAGGACGCAGGCATGAGTGGGGTGTTGAGCGGTCGCGTCCGTGGTTCCGCCGGACTGGTGGTGGTGGGCGCGGGCGTGGCCGGGTTGCGGACGGTGCAGGGTGTGCGGCGTGAAGGATACGACGGTCCAATCACGCTGATCGGCGCGGAGGCGCATCTGCCCTATGATCGACCGCCGCTGTCGAAGCAGGTTCTCACCGGCGAACTCGGATCCGCGCCCGTGGCCTACCACGACCGGGAATACTTCCAGGATCTGGGTGTGACGGTCTTGACCGGGACGCGGGTGGACTCGGTCGATGTCCAGGCGCGGACGCTGGCCGTGCAGTTCGAGGGATCGGATGTCAGGGAGCACATTCCCTTCGCGGCACTTGTAGTAGCTACCGGTGCCCGGCCACGCAGGTTGCCGTGCACGGTTCCACCGCAAGGCGTCCACGTCGTGCGTACCTGCGACGACGCAGCGGCGTTGTACGAAGAACTGCTCGCGACCCCGACGGTGATTGTGATCGGAGGCGGGTTCATCGGTGCCGAGGTCGCATCGAGTGCTCGCACGCTGGGTCTGGACGTGACTGTTCTGGAGGCAGGTCGGTTTCCGATGCGGCGGGCGCTCGGGCCGGTCATTGCTGAGTTGCTGAGCGGCTTACACGAACTGAATGGTGTGACATTACGTTGCGGTAGCAGCGTCAGCGGATTTCTCGGCGTTGATCGGGTCGAGGGCGTGCTGCTCGACGACGGGACCGCGATTGAAGCTGGCCTCGTCGTAGTCGGTATCGGAGTGGTGCCGGACGTCGATTGGCTTACCGGCAGTGGCCTTTCACTCGGTGACGGCTTGATCTGTGACGAGTTCCTTCGCGCCGGCTCGGAGACGGTGCTGGGTGTGGGAGATGCAGCGTCGTGCCCAAATATGGCGATAGGTGGTCGGCGGGTGCGTTCTCAGCAGTGGACTACCGCCGGGGATCAGGGGACGCACGCGGCACGGGTGCTGACCCACGGGACCGAGATTGCCGGTCCGTTCAGTCACGACATGTACTTCTGGTCGGACCAGTACGGGGTAAAGATCCAGGGGTCGGGCGACCTCTCCGGCGACGTCGAGGTTGTTGAGGCGCGCCCGGATCTGTCGCGTCTGGTCACTGCGTACCGGAACGGCGACCTGGTGCGTGGTGCGGTGACGGTGAATGCACCGAAGCAGTTTCGCCGTCTTCGAAAGATGATCGGCACTGAGGATCCGTGGAGAGGGGTAGTCGAGTTTACCTCTGCTCCAGCAGGTTACAGCGGAGGTGAGGTTCGGTGAGTCAGTTTCCTGAGATCGAGGTCGGTCTCGATCAGACCGATTGCTGTGGTTCGGGGATGTGCGCCAACTTGGCGCCGCACGCGTTCGAGATCGATCCGTCCGGGGTTGCGAAGGTGCTGCCGACGGCGCCGGGTTCGGATCGGAGCCAGCTATTGCGTGCGGCGAAGAGCTGCCCGACGGCTTGCATCACATTGGTGGAGAGAGGAGAAGAGATCGACCTCTTTTAATAGAGAGCCTCTTAGAAGGTTCTGCACGACGCCCGGCGCAAACACCCACGGACTCAGAAGCAACCAAGAAGGAACGGCCATGACAACCCAAACAGGCAACGAACCCGTCTACGACCTGAACACCAGCGCGGCAACATGGCGCCACTTTTGGCACCCAGTCGCTACCCTCGAAGAACTACGTGCGGCAAAGCCTGGTGGTCGCGGTCCCCTCCAGTCGAAGCTGCTGGGCGAGTTGATCGGGATCGCCGAGATCGGCGGCAAGCTGATCGCATTCGAGGACAGATGCTCGCACCGCGGGGTTGCCCTCACCCTCGGGTGGGCGGAAGAAGACGGTCTTCGATGCAAGTACCACGGTTGGTGCTACGGAAACGACGGCCATTGCAAGGAGGTCCCTTCGCTCACAGCCGATCAGCCCATCCCTGCCCGGGCTCGTCTCAATCAATATGACTGCGAGGAACGGTACGGACTAATCTGGGTACGCATGGATTCGTCGGTCGAGACCAAGATCCCGTCCTTCCATGGGTGGGATGAAGACACCCTGCACTGCATCATGGGTGAGTCCTACCAGTGGCCATGCTCCTCCGGCCGCCGCATGGAGAACTTTATGGACGTCACCCACTTCCCCTTCACGCACTGGGGCACGCTTGGCGCTCCCCCGAACACTGTCTTCCCTGTCTATCCGGTCGATCAGCGCAACGGAACGTTGAACTGGAAAACAGACACCTTCCTGGCACACAATCCCGGTCAGGACACCTACGGTCCCCCTGTCGATGAGGACGCAGTCATGCTGCCGCCGGCCGAGTACCTGATCGAGGTGCCGTTCAGTATCACCCTGAGATTCACCTGGTCCGATACCTTCTCCACACAGATCTTCATGCACGCCACACCCGTAGATGAGAACACCAGCCGCAGTTACTGGTTCACCTGTCACACTCATGACGAGTCTTCCGACCAGATCCACCTACAGTTGCAGGATATGGTGCTCGGAGAGGACTACCCCGTAGTTGCCTCGCACACGCCCGCCCGAATCGGCGATCCGCGGGACGAGGTGTCAGTGTTCCCCGACAAGCCGACCATCTTCTGGCGTCGGTGGATTCGCGAACTGGACGCGGGAGCAAAGCGCGGACCCGAGGCGCTGCGGGAAGCACTCGACCAGGTCGCGATCGAAACGGCCAGCTCACAGCCAGTGGGCTGAAGCGCAAGATCGCTTAACCACAGTTCCTGGCCACGGCGCCGACGGCTAGAGCAAGCATATCGCCTCCTGGTTCGCCATAGATGATGGAGTCCTGGCGTGGACAGCCAACGAACTTCGGTCGCGATGCCGGCGGTGGGGTGCGGTTTCGCGGTGTTGCCGAATTCCAGCTATTCGAAGTGGAAATGGCCGTACCATCCCATTCCTCATGCTCTTCTCGGTGCCTGCGCACCTCGGCGGACCGCCCCCACACGCACAGCGAGACCAGCGATGCGGGCAACAGGACCGCAGCCCGCCCCTGAGCCCTTTAATCCCGAAGCACCACCTGTGCGGCAAGAGCACGGCGACCAAGGCAACCTGATCGCCTCGCGATCTGCTGATCCAAATCACGTTCGACACAAGCAACGGCTTTGCCGCGCCTTCACCACACCAAGTACGTCATCGTCCCGGCATCCGTTGCAAGCATCAAGATATCTGAACCCAGACCCGGCTGCTGAATCATTCACCCCGTACGCACCGAAAAATCTGAACCAGTTCGTGTCCAATTGAGATGAAAGAGCGTGCCAAAATGGCAGTTTCCGTCAACAGGATACCTAATCAGGTCCGCGTCACCGAAAGAGATGTACGAAACGCTAAATGGATCTGCTTTCTCGCATGGACATTCGCAGTCTACGATTTCGTATTGTTTGGCAATCTACTTCCCAAACTTGCTGAAGAACATGGTTGGACGGAAGCGCGCTCGACCGGTATCAACACATGGGTCACGATCGGCACCGCGGTAGTCGCATTCGCCGTCGGACCCATGGTGGACAAACTGGGTCGCCGCAAGGGCATCATCGTGGCGGTGATTGGTGCAGCGTTAATGTCCGCTTTGACAGCTGCAGCCGGCTGGGTCGTGGGTGTGACAGCGGGTCTCGGCATCGTCCTGCTCATCGTTATCCGTTCAGTTGCTGGATTGGGGTACGCCGAGCAAGGGATCAACGCTACATACCTGAGCGAGATGTTCGCCACGGTATACACGGATCCGGCGCGCGTTCGACGGCGGGGGTTGAGTTACTCTGTCGTGCAGTCAGGCTTCTCTGTGGGGTCGGTTCTCGCTGCAGCCTCAATTTACGTGTTTTACCCCATTGGCGGCTGGGCACTGTGCTTTATCATCGGCGCATTTCCTGCCCTGTTCATGGTCTGGGCAGCAAGGTATTTGAAAGAAAGTCCCCAATTTTCCCTACGGAAGGAAGCTGAGAGCCTACGGCGCGTCGGCCTTGAGGATGATGCGAATGCACTTCTTGATTCCGCGGGACTTGCTCGGCGGACCGCCTCCACACCATTGATCGCTGCATTTAAGGGAGAATCACTTCGACCGACGCTTGTTCTTAGTGCAGCCTTCTTCTTGATTTGGTTTGGAGCTTTGGCGTTTATGATCCTCGGCACATCTGTCCTCAATTCGGCGGACGGAAAGAACATTGCGTTCGACAACGCTCTCGTCGTACTCATCGTGTCGAACCTCAGTGCCTGCATCGGATACCTCACGTTCGGCTGGGTCGGTGACCGACTCGGGCGCCGTTACAGCATTTCCATCGGATGGATACTCGCAGGTCTGTGTTTTGTTGGAATGATGTTGGTCCCGAACGACAACGCCATTCTCATTATCGTTCTTTACAGCCTGGGATTGCTCCTCCTGTCAGGACCGTTTGCGGCCCTACTTTTCTTCGGCGGTGAAAGCTTCCCCGCCCATACGCGGGCGACTGGGATCGCGATTGTTACCGCTGCTGGTCAGATAGGCGCCGTTGCAGCGGGCGCCGTGTTCACCTTCTGGCTTTCGAGTGGCCATTCTTGGGCTAGCACTGCCTTGCTCTGGGGCGCCCTGCCAATCATCGCGGCCGGGTTTGTCATTTTAGCTGCGCGGCACGTCCCGCCAGGCACCATCCGTATCGATTGATTGCGAATCAGGCATGATCGGTGATGACCGTGAGGTGCCACCGATTCGAGCGAGAGGTGCGTCGACGGCCCCGGGGCAACTGCGGCAGTGGTACCGGTGTCCGAGCCACGGCGAAGGCGGTTTCCCGTTTCCGGGAAACCGCCTTCGCCGATATCTGGTCCGGCTCGCCCGCCGCACGCCAGGGTGGCGGTCGGTCTTTGTGTCGATGCGCTGCCCGCAACACCTCCGGGTGCACGTTCAGCTGCTCGACCAGCCGTCGGATCACCGGTCTGGGCTCCGACTCCCGGTACAACCGCATCGCACGCTCCCGCAGCTCCGGCGGATACTTCCTCGTTTCCACAGTGACATCCCCATCCTTTACCCAGGATCAAGCCTGGCTCGGAAGTCTCCGGGAAAGCGAGGGATGCTCAGACCGGTACCCCCGCCCGTCAGTGCGTTCGGCGCAGTCTCTCAATCTGCAGTCCACGATGCCGTGACAGCCCGCGATGAGTGCGCCGCGAACGGGTGGGGTTCCCCCCAAATAGTGGACACCGAGATAGCGGGACCTGAGGTCTCGCTGGAAGGATGTTCACATGTCCCGTTCCCGTCGGTCGTACACGACCGAATACAAGGTCGAGGCAGCCCATCGAGTCATCGATTCGGGCCGCACGATCGCCTCGGTCGCCCGCGACCTCGGGCTGAACGAATCGCTACTCGGGTCCTGGGTCGCCGACGAACGCCGCCGCGTCGACGCGGCCACCGCCCAGGGGCAAGCGCCCTTGACTCCGGCCGAGCGAGACGAACTCACCCGACTGCGCAAGCAGGTCACCGAGCTGGAAAAGGACAACGCATTCTTGAAAAAAGCGTCGGCTTATGTGGGTGATCGGTGTCAAGCCTCGGTGTCGTCGAGTCGCTGAAGGAGTCCATCGAAGACCTTCTGTCGGCCGATCTGGCCCTTGTCGGCGGCATCGTCTCGCTGTTTGGCGAGCGTGGGGCGGAACTCGATGGTGGTGACGAAGAACGTGCAGGATTCGCAGATCGATTCGAAGTGGCAATCCAACTCGACGGGCCGGGCGCAGTAGCCGTTGCCGAGCATCCGGCGGTGGGCCTCGGCGCGGAGCTTGCGCATCTCGGTAGGCTCGTCTTCGGCGGGCAGGACTGCGGGCTGGTGTTTGTCGTAGAGGGCTTCGACTTTCTCGGTGACGGCGAAGTATTGGTCGGCGACGGTGCGGTCGGCGATCTTCTCTGGCGACGTCAGATATTGGAACTGTCTGAATGCCTGCCGTTTGCGGATGCTCGACGGCTGATCTCCGCGGCGTAGGTGGCCCAGTCGCCGCTGCTGGCTCGTTGCCAGGCGACGGCGACGCCTATGTGGATTCCGAGCATGCGGGCCAGCAATGCGGCGGGCAGGTCGGTGGCGAGCTGAAACAGTGCGGCCGAGCGGGATTGTCCGGAGCGGATGCCGAGTTGGCGGAGTCGTTCGGCCAGTCGTTCGGCGCTGATTGGACGTCCTGGCCGGCCACCAGGGAAAAGCCAGGCCGACGTTCCCTGGTCACCGATGACGGCGTGGCCTCGTCGGGTTCCGACGACCTGGCGGATGAGGCCAGCGAGGGGTTCTGGAACCACCACTGGCTCCGGGCCGAGGCGGAGCAGGGTCCGGTCGTCGTTGGTGTCGACGTGGTCGAGGGTGAGGCGGCTGATCACGGCCGGCCATTGGGCGTAGAGCAGGACGAGTAGTCCGGCGACGCGGTCTTCCGGCTCGACGGTGTCGTCGTGCAGGAGCCAGCGGGCCTGCTGCCACCGCGTTTCGGTGTCGATGACGCCGGACGGCCCCGACCAGCGGTTGGCCGGCAGGTCCAGACTGGTCAGCTTCTGTCGTCGCGCCCAGCGGATGAAATTTCCCGCGCCGTTGCGGTGGCTGGGTTTCGCGCTCACCATCCAGGCGTCCAGGTCGCCCTGCCCGACGGTGGCCAGGGTGAGGCCCTGGTCGGTGAGCCAGTCCAGGAAGGCAATGGCGGCGTTGATGATTCGTTGGGCGGACGCGGCCTGACCGTGGGTGGTGTCGGCGTCACGCAGCCGACCGCGGAGCCGACGCAGAACATGCCAGACGGCGTATCGGTGTAGCACCTGCTGCTGGTCCGGGTCGGATCTTTCGGCGACCGTGGTGGTGATCCACTGCTCGAGCCGAACCATGTTCTCGTCTCGGGGCGGCAGCGCGCCGGTGGAGACGAGGACGCTGCGCAGATGCTCGAGGGGCTTGCCGTCGGGCAGTTCGTCGAGGAGATCGTGGGTCAGCGGTCGCGCGTCCGTCGCGAGCTGCCGCAGGGCGGTGGACCCCTTGTTGTAGTTCAGCCAACGCAGCACGGTAGCCGGGCGTTCGTGGCCGGCGAGGATGTCGTGGAACTGCTGCAGTTCGGGACGGATGTCTCCGGTGTCGGAAATCAGCAACCCGCGCAGCCGACGTCGGAGGTTGCAGCGCTGGCAGGATCGTCCGGAGCGGACTCGGTTGGGGTCGCCGCAGGTGGGACACGTTCGCAGGATCGTGGGGTCAGGGCTGGCGCAGGTGGCGCAGAGGGGTTCGTCGAGGGTGCCGCCGCGGATCGGCCTGGTCTGTCCGCAGTCGCGGCAGGTGGCCCATCGAAGTTGGCAAGCTCTGCACCAAGGTTGGGAGGTGATCATGGAGATCTCGCAGGGTGCCGACCGTCCGCAGATCGAGCACGTTCTCGTCGGAAGCGGCCGACAGTTCTGGCAGAGCGGCCCCTCCGGGGTGCGGACGCTGACCGGGCGGCGGCGCCCGCAGCTGGCGCAGTCCTCGTGGTTGGCCGGATCGGTGGTCAGGCAGTGCGGACACAGGGGTCTGCCGCGCTCGTCGCGGGTGGCCGCCTCGCGAACGGTTCCGCAGCGTGCGCAGGGTTGGGCGCGGGACTTCGCAGTGCAGTTGCGGCAGAGCCACTTTCCGTCTATTGGCCGGTGCAGGTGGATGACCCTGTCGCAGCCCGGACAGGCCGGGTGGACGATGGTTGTGGCGCCGGCGTCGCAGAGGAGGTCGAGCAGGCGCAGCACGGCGGGCACGGGAGCCTCGGCCCCGGCGCCGGTCAGCAGGTCGGGCCGCTCCTGCAGTGCCCAGGCCAAAGCTCGTCGTTGGCTGCTTCGAGGAACGGCGGTCCGCACCGCCTGGGCCACCACCTGAGCGGACAGGGCCGCGTCGACGCCGGTGACGACGTCCACGATCACGTCGAGTGGATCGCCGTCGTCGGGTGGGCATCGAACGCAGCGGGGCATTCCTTCGCGGTCCCGGCAGGAGACCCGCCGGAGTTGGCCGCAGGATCCACACGGCTCTGGCGGCGGAGGACCGCAGACGCCGCAGTACCAGTCCTGGCCGCGGCGTTGAATGGTCCGCAGCTGCTTGCCGCACTCCGCGCAGACCGGCGGCGACACGGTTCGGGCGCCGGCGGCGCGCAGGGCGATGAGCAGGTCTGCGACGACTCGTGGCGCTGGGGAACGGCCGTCGACCAACAGGGCTGGGTTGTCGAGGAGGGCCTGGGCGAGTCGGCGGCGTTTGGCCCGGCGGCTGCCCGCGATGCGCTCGGCGATCTCGACGACCACACCGTGACCCAGGGTCGGGTCGCGGGCCAGGACCGACTCGACAATCACCCTGATGGGGTCGGCGAGCACCTCAGCCGCCGTCGCGGAAGCCATCGGTCAGCCGTCGGCCCGGCTGACGCGGGCGCGTTTGGGGCGCAGGTCACCGATGCCGGTTTCCTCGCCGCCGGCGGCACGTTTCCTGCGGGTAGTACCGGCCGCTGCGATCGGCTCGATCAGGTCGTCCATTGTGCAGTCGAGGATATCCAGCAGCGCCATCAGAACTTTCAGGCTCAGCCGCTCCGGGCGCTCAACGACCAGCCGATAGACCTGGCTGGACGACAACCGGATCCCGCGCTGCGCCAACGGTTCGATCAGGTCGGTGGTGGCGAACATATCGTGGGAGGCCATCATCTGGCGCAGATTCCACCGATAGTCCAGTTTGCGTGCCATTTACGTCTCCTTCGGGTGCGGGTCTCGATTCTCGTCGAAGGCCGCGGTGAGCGCCCTGCGCAGGGCGGTGTTCATGAAGTCGCCGGACACGTGCGTGTAGAGTGCCGTCGAGGTGTCACACCGGTGCCCGACCGCTTCCTGAATGAACCGGCGGTCAACTCCGTCCTCGGTGAGATGAGTGACCCACGAGTGCCGAAGACTGTGTGGAGTAAGGGCTTTCGTCAATCCCAGCGCATCCCGGTAGGCCACGAACCGGGCGTTGATCTCCGCCGGGTTCACTCGCCCGCCGCGTTCGGTCACCCACAACGCGGGATGATCCTCGCATCCGAACCGGGGCCGGATGTTCTCGACATAGTCGGACACCGCGTCGACCGCCCACCCCATCACCGAGGGCACGTTGCGCCGTCGCGGCGGCTGCCCGCGCACCGCCTTGCCGTAACGCACGTGCAGCATCCCGAACCGGCCGAATTCCGGTGCCGCGGGATTGCGGCCCCAGTCGACCAGATCCAGCTTCGCCGTCTCGTTGCGCCGTAGCCCCCAGCCGTAGACGACCTTGAACAAGGTGGCGTCCCGGTAGGCCGCCAAAGCACCCTTGCGTTTCGCCCGCACCGCGCGGTCGACCTGATCATCCGCGTAATCGAGGAAATGTTGCAGCTCGTCGCGGCTGAAAGGCCGAGCCTCCGGACTGCCCTCGTAGTCGTTCAGGTGCGCGATCGTGTTCCACTCGTGGCAGATCGGCACCGGATGCTCACCATGGCCGAACTCCGCCTCGCATACCGCAGTCCATCCGTACCGGGCGTCGCAAAGGTACTCGCTGAACAAGCGCAGATCCGTCTGGTAACCCCGGATGGTCGACGGCGCAAGATGCAGTTCACCGGTCAGTGACTGCGTCCACTCATCCACATGCGCCGGGCCCCACCGCCACGGGTACTCGTTGGTGAACGAGATGAACCGGTGCACTAACCGTTCCCGAGGCGCGATCGTCTCCTCCTGCAGGCCCCGCGCGGCCTGCTGCGACCGCCAGCCGCGCAGCATCGCCTCCACCATGGCGTCCTCCGGACGCAGTTGCACCACACCGGACACCAGCTCCAGGTGCGCTGCACCCGCTAGGTCACCACGCCGCACCGTCGCCTCCCAAGCCCGATCTGCCGCGACCCTTCAAGCCATGGATCTTGCATTAAACGGGCGCATTGAGCAAGCGGTGCAGCTCAGACGGCGTGTCATTTCCTACCGAGGAACTGTTACCGCAGAGCATTCAGCAGGCGACCTGCGGAAATGCTCCCGTCTGATGCAATTCCCGAGGGTTGGCGTAAACCATCGTCATCGTCATGGTTTTATGTCCGAGCAATGCGGCGATCGCCTCGAGGCTCATGCCCCGGTTGACGGCCTGGGTGGCGAGAGTATGGCGAAGTTGGTGGGGGTGCACGTGTCCGATTCCCGCTGCGGCAGCGGCGGATTGGACGGCCTTGTCGACGCGGGTGCCCGGGATCGGCCGGCCGCGGTCGGTGAACAGCAGCGGGCTGTCCTGCCAGTCCGGGCGGTGCGTGAGCCAGGCGTCGATCATCGTTTTCAGTTGTGGGTGCAGCGGGACGTAGCGGTCGTTGTGGAGCTTGCCGATCGGGATCCGCAGCCAGTAGGCCGAGCCGATCTGGACCACCGAGTCGACGGTCAGGCCCAGGAGTTCGCCCTTGCGCATGCCCGTGCGCGAGAGCATCTCGATGCAGAGACGATCGAACTCGTCGGGCAGGTTGCGGGCCGCGGTGAGGAACTTCGCGGCGGCGCCGTCGTCGAGGAACCTCGGCAGCGGCTTGTCCTTGATCGGCCGGTCCGACGAGTAGACCGGCGCCCGGGCCGGGATGTCGGGGTAGTCCCATTCGATGATGCGCTGGTAGAACGCGCTCAGATGGCCCATCCGCATCCCGATGGTGGTCTTGGACAGACTCGTGGTCTTGCGGTATCCCGGACGGGCCGCCAGCCATGCCTTGTAGGCCTCGACGTGCGTGCGGTCGATATCGGCGACGCAGGTGATGTCGGTGGTGGTGGCCAGATGTCCAGCGAACTGACGCAGCGTGGTCTCGATGCAGCCGACCGACGAGGCGCGCAGGCTGATCCCGATCTGGTCGAGGTAGCGGCGCATGGTGGCGGCCATGACGGGCGCCGCGTCCTCGACGCGGTCCCAGCCGATTTCTGGGACCGAGCGGGCGGCCCACTGTTTGCGTGGATGCGGGGCGGGGCCTTGGCCGCGGTGGAACATGACGGCGTCGAGACCGAAGAGTGGTGCGTTCAACGACTTTGGCGAGTGCCCCAGGTTGTTTACGACTGCGTCGACGAGCTGCTGGCGGCCGGTGAGATACCGCGCAGAGGAGATCGAGTCCGGACCTGCGCCGGTGATCACGCAGATCTGGGCGAGCCGGTGCCACATCCTGTCGGCCTCAGGTGCGCAGAAACCGAGGCTGGTTGCCTGGGCACGAAACATCGTGGCGGCGGCGGGCTCACGGGCTCCCAGATAGGTGCCCCAGCGCGAGGCCGATCGCACGACGTAGGGGGCATCGACCGCCGACTGTCCGAAGACGGCGGCGAAGGCGGCGAACGCTCGGACGATGGCGGGCGCCGCCATCCGTGTGGCCACCGGCCGGGCGTGCCAGGTGCGGAGATCCCCGAAGTGGTCTTCGAATCCCAGCACTGCCCGCAGCCTGGTGCGGCGGGAATCCACGCTGACGGCCGCATCGATGTATGTGGCCGCGGCAGCCCACTGATGGCTCCCGGACTCTGTTGTAGTGGACCTCATTTCACGTCCTCTTCGGTGTCGCCGATGCCGTCGAGGACCGCCATCGCCTTGGAGTACTCGCCGATGAGCCAGTCGTTGGCCAGGTGCAGGTAGATACGGGTGGACTCGATCGAGGCGTGGCCGGCTTGCGCTTGAATCGCCTCGAGCGCCATTCCCGACTCGCGCAGGCGGGTGAAGCAGGTGTGCCGCAGCTCGTGGCAGGTCGCGTGCGGCAGGCCGGCGCGGATGCGGGCGCCGGAGAGGATCTCGTCGAGGCCCGCGGCGGTGAGCGGGTTGCCACGCCGTGGACGTTTCAACACCACGAAGACGTGGTCGGTGGCGGCCCCGGGCGGGCGTTCGCCGTCGAGGTAGCCGCCCAGGGCGGTGAAGAACGCCGAGGTCACAGGCACGATGCGTTCGTGCCCGCCTTTGCCGGCGGAGACGAACACACGCCGCTCGCCGGGGCGGACATCGGCCATCCGCAGGCCGAGGACCTCGCAACGGCGCAGGCCGCCGAACAGCATCAGCAGGACCATGGCCCGGTCGCGCTCGGACCGCAGCGCCCCGAGCAGTGCGTTGGCCTCGGCCGGGCCGAGTATGCGTGGCAGGCGCCGGGGGGCTCTGATCAGCGTGTCACGCATCTGCGAGCGCACCGCGCGGGTGGTCAAACCTCGTGGGACGGGGCTGTTGTCGACGAGTCCGCGTTCGCCGAGGTAGGAGAACAGTCCGCTGACTGAAGCGAGGCGGCGTTTGATCGTCGACGCCGCGAGACCGGATTCGCCGTCGGCGAGGCGGACGACGTTCTCGTTGCGGGGCATGCGTTGGGCTTGGATGAACGCGAACACGTCGCTGGTGCTCACCTGGGTCGGGGTCTTGCCGACGATGGTGAAGAAGACTTTCAGGTCGAAGGTCTGCGCCAGCAGGGTGTTGTGGCGGGCTCGCGCCGCGACGAACCGCAGGTACTCGTCGACGAGCGGGTCGCCCAGGCGCGGGATCTCGCCAGGATCGTGCACGAGGTGGGGGGTGAAACCGTTCATGACGGGCCTCCTGAACCGAGCCGGGTTCCAACTCGATCAGCTTGACAGTCGATCTGTCAGATCACCCGCATATCAT
>NZ_BCWY01000114.1 GCF_001894825.1 Rhodococcus jostii NBRC 16295
GACTAGCGAGAATCCACCCGAACACCCCGGACCGGAGCCCACACCCACGGTTCCGGTGTCGGGGTGCTCGCGAGGGATGGCGGCGTCACCGACGTCTGCGTCGTGACGCGTATTTCTCGGCCGCAGCCGCACGTTCACATTCGGGCCGTGGACAGCATCAATCATGCGAATCCGTGTCTTACTCGATGGGTAGCTGACGTGCGCCGTCTTGTCGTACTGTCGTAGAAGTGCAGGTCGGCGCCGGAGTGCGTGCGCAGGCGCGCATCTCTGTGTTTGTTGCGCCGGTAGAACCAGGAGGTTCACGGTGACTGTGGCGGGTATTTCGGTATCAACGGGGCAGTCGTGGCTCCTGAGTGACGCGGACAGCGAGATTCGGTCATGAGTGACCGGGCGCCGTTCCTGATGACCGGTGTGGGCGGCGGTTACAGCAGTATCAGCCGCCTGGTCGCAGAGCTGCTGTTGCGCAGTGGTGAGCCCGTGCGGGCGATGGTTCATCGCGATGATGGCCGTGCCGACGCACTACGGGAGCTGGGAGCCGAGATTGTCGTCGGCGATTTGACCAGCCCTGGCGACGTCTCTGCGGCATTGGCGGGCGTGACGCGGATGTTCTTCAACATGAGTGTCTCCGCGGACTATCTGGAGGCCGCCGCTGTCGTCTGCGCCATTGCCGACGAGCGGGGCGGTCTCGAGGCGTTGGTGAACATGTCGCAGATGACGGTGTCGCAGATGACGTCGACCAGCACCGACGAGTCTCGGCACCAACGACTGCACTGGCTCGCCGAGCGCATCATGAACTGGTCCGGTCTGCCCGTCTTCCATGTCAGACCCACGGTCTTCCTGGACAATCCGCTGTTCACCGTCGTGGCGAGCCGTTCCGTCGCCGAACGCGACGTCTTGGCCTTGCCGTTCGGTACCGGCAGGACATCTCCCATCGCCGCCACCGACGTAGCCCGCGTCATCGCCGCCATACTTCAGGATCCAGCAGGCCGCCTCGGGCGTGTCTATGAGCTGACCGGCCCCGCCGTACTGGACATCGACGGCCTCGCCGAGCAGTACACGCGTGGTTTGGGTCGGCCGGTAGCGGGATCCGATCTGCCCTACGGCAACTTCGTGGAACTGATGGGCGCTGTGCCCGGTATCTCGTCGCACACCGTGCAACACCTCCTCACAGTTGCGACACTGCACCGCGACGATCGCTACAACCGACTGACCACCGACGTCGAGGACGTGACCGGGCAGCCCGCGCAGTCGGTCGAGCAGTACGTCGCCGCACACCGCGAGCTGTTCTCGAGGGCTGCCGCCGGGTAGTGTGCTGAATGATCTTGGAGCACGCACTGCTGTCTGTGGCACCCGCGAGGGCCGAGGAATTCGAATCCGCATTCGGGCAGGCCGAGTCGATCATTTCGGCGATGCCCGGATTCCTGCGACTGCGATTGTCACGCGGCCTCGAGCGACCGAACGTCTACCTCCTGCTGGTCGAGTGGGAAGAACTCGAAGACCACACCGAAGGCTTTCGGCAATCGAGTCGGTATCAGCAGTGGAAGGACTTGCTGCACCACTTCTACGATCCCTTCCCGCTCGTAGAGCATTACGCCCCTGTCCGCGAAGTGTGATGATACGACGCCTCGCCGAGGCTCGCGCAACATGCGGACACCAGTCTTGTGGTGGCCGGGCTTCCGCCGTCACCACAGGACGGGCAGACCATCGTGACGGTCTGTGCGATCTCGTCGACGGTGACGGTGAGGGGGACGGCGCACCGGCGGCACCACCTGTGTCGCGTGACGGCGTTGACGTGGGTCGGCGACGCGACGCATTGGTGGATCCACCGTCGGTGCAGCGGGCACGTCGTCCGGTCGACGGGGGACAAGCGCCGCGCATCCTCAGCGGCGTCTTCCCGGGCCAGTCGATCACGCAGCGTGCTCGCACGGGACCGTCCCACCCCTGATGGGCGGCGGAAACCCGGCGCGGACCGGATCGCGCAGGAGGTGGTCACGGTGTCACCTCGACGAGATCGAACCGGGAGTGCAATTGCGCCCAGGTCGCCCGGCGACGGCCGTCGTGGGTGCGGTAACCGCTGCCCGGCTCCGGAATCCAGGTCCGCATCAGATCGTCACGTACCGTGGGACGGTCGGCGGGTTCGCAGGTGTGCGCCAGCGCGGCGACCAACCACACTCGGGAGGTGGTGCTGCCGGGGGATACCGAGTGGGTATCCGCGCCAAGCGGGTTCGTGATCATGGGTCGTCCTCACGTCGGTCCCGGTCGCGTATGCATACTCGAAAACGGTTGCCCCTCAACGAGTTGCTGATCCGCGTGGGATTCTCTGTCTGACCTCATGATCCGCCGGCTACGGTGTGGCGGACGTCTCATTTCCTGACACTGGTGGCGCGGACGACTTCAGATGTCGATGCCGAATTCCTTGATTTTGCGGTAGATGGTGGCCCGTGAGATGCCGAGAGCTGTTGCTGCGGCTTTCTTGTTGCCGTGGTTCTCTTCGAGGCTGCGCACGATGGCGTCGCGTTCGAGGGCTTCGATCTGTGTGAGTGTGTGTCGGCTCAGCGCTCGGCACATCGGGGGTAGCTGCTCGACCTCGACGACACCGGAGCGCTGACGCTGGACCACCTCGTGCAGAACCTGCCGGAGCTCGGTGACGTTTCCGGGCCAGCTGTACTTGCAGAGTTGGCGCATCGCCGCAGGCGAGAGGGACAAGTCCGCGCCACGACCGAGCTGTCTCAGCAGGTGCGGTACCAAGCTGTGGAGATCGTCGATGCGATGACGCAGCGCGGGCATGGTGACGGTATGGCTGAAGTGGGGAAGGATCAGTGTGTCGACATCGGTGTTGTGATCGGTGCCGCCGATGGTCGCGCCGATCCATCCGGCGTGCTCGCGTCCTTGGATGAGGTCGGCGACAACCCGCTGCTGTGACTCGCCGAGGAGGTCGATGTCGCGCAGGATGACGCTGAATCGGTCTTGACCGAGTTCCTGTTCGAGTGCCGACAGGGCGGCGCCGTCGCTCGCGAGTTCGGGCGCCGTGAAGATCCGTGTGCGGATGGGAATATGTTCGATGGCAGCAGCTTTGAGGGCTGATCCGCGGCCGCTTCCGGCTTCGCCGGAGACGGTGACCCACTGTTGTTCGCGCGCGCAGCGTGCGATGTGCTGGCAACTGCGGCGCCAGGACACGCTGCTACCGGTGATTCCGGGCAGGACGCGGATGCTCTCGAGGGCGGGGGATCCTGATGTGGGGATCTCGAGCAGATGTACGTAGAACAGGGCCATCTGCCTCCGGGCCCCCAGCCCGAAGTCCTCGATCGATGACAGCCGGGCCGTCTGCCCGCTGGGCAGGGCGACAATGTGTCGTTGGGTGGCGGGCGCGCCGCTCAGATCGACGGCGTGTTCGAGCAACGCACCCTGATCCTGGGCATCCAGTGCCACGCGTAGTTTTCGGTTGACGAGAACGACGTCGTCTCCCAGCGCCAACACTCCCGTTTGGGGTGACCGCCGGCAGGCCTTCAGATAGGCGTTGAGTAACGCGGTCTGGTCCGCACTGGCCTGTGCCAGGAGGCGGCCTTCGATCTGAGCCGTGGCGGATTTGGCGAGGGTGGCCAACAGCGGGCCTCCGTCCTCGACCCAGCCGGTGAGATCAAGTGCACCGACGAGGGCTCCGGACATCGGATGGGTGATCGGGACACCGGCGCATGCCAGTTGCCCGAGGCAGTCGGCGTAGTGCTCGGCGCCGGTCACGAGGGTGGGCTGACGGGTTTCGAGCGTGGTGCCGATGCCGTTGGTGCCGGCGAATTCTTCCGAGTAGCTGTAACCGGGTATCAGTTGGACGTCGTCGAGTGTGCGATTGAGTCGTCGACTGGCGGTGATCCTGGTCAAGATCACTCCGTCAGCCGAGGTCAGGATGACGCTCACTGGTTCGTCGACCAGTCCGTCCGCGAGCTGCCGCAAGACGGGTTCGGCTGCTGCCACGAGAGGGCAGTCCAGATTCGGCTCTCGCACGAACGGGAGGTCGAGCCGATCCGGGCGTACCTTGAGCGACTTCGATCGCTGCCACGAGTACGAGATGGGCTGGCGAACGGTGCTGTCGAGGTCGTTGTCGACGAGGAACAGCTCTCGCGCCTTCTGTAAATCCTTGCTGGTCATGCTGTATTTACGCCCCGATTCTCCACGGTTCACGTAGTTGAGAGTACGTCGTCTCGATGTGAGACGGGTCTCAATATGAGCTCAATATGAGACGGGGTGGTGGAGGTCAGTGCGACGGGCCGTGCGTGGTTTCGACGCGCGCGCTCGGCGGGGTCGGACGGGCGCCGGTGAGTACTGCCAGGACGCAGGCGAGGTCGGTGATCGTGAGGGTACTCGGGGCCGGGGGAGGACCGGGTTCGGTGCGGGGCCGGCCGCGCCGTCGCCCCGGTGTCGTCGTCATATCGCGCGTCCCGGGTTCAGAATTGCGGTGGGGTCGAACACTGCCTTGATCTCTGTCATCAAGGACCTCTCCACCGAGCCGACCATCGGTTCGAGGTAACGGCGTTTGAGCTCGCCGACGCCGTGCTCGCCTGTGATGGATCCGCCGAGCGCCAGGCACCGCGTCACCATCTCGTCGAACGCTTGGTGGGCCCGGTCGGCGGCGTCCGGATCTGCTGCGTCGAAGACGATCGTGGGGTGGAGGTTGCCGTCGGCGGCGTGCCCGAACGTGCCGATCAGCATGCGGTGGCGGTCGGCGATCCGGGTAATGGCGTCGAGCATCTGGGGGAGCCGGGGCACCGGCACTGCCAAGTCGTCGAGCAAGGTGCTGCCGCGGCGTTCCAGGGCGGTCAGTGCCACACGGCGGGCCTGCATGAGGGCGTCACCTTCGGCGGGGTCGGTGCTCACGTACAACTCGGTGGCCGCGGCAGCGCGGCATGCGTCCGCGCTGCGCTCGGCCTCCGCCTCGGCCGCGTCGCCGTCACACTGGATCAGTAGCAGCGCGCCGGCTGTGTTGTCGAGGCCCATGTGGGTCATGTCGTTGACGGCCGCGATGGTGGTCTGATCCATGAGTTCGACCAGGCTCGGGTCGGCCACCGCCTGAATGTCCATCACCGCGTCGACTGCATGGACGGCGTCGGAGAAGGCGGCGACGACGGTAGCAGTGTGTGCCGGTGTCCGGCGCAGCCGCATCGTCGCTTCGACGATGACTGCCAGGGTGCCCTCTGACCCGACCAGCAGTCGAGTCAGGTCAAATCCGGCGACATTCTTACGGGTGGCGGCGCCGGTGTGGATGATTCGGCCGTCGGCGAGCACCGCCGTGATCCGGGCGACATGGTCGCCGGTGACCCCGTATTTCGCGCAGCACGCTCCGCCGGCATTGGTCGCGAGGTTTCCCCCGATCGTGGAGATGTCGCGACTGCCGGGGTCGGGGACGTACCACAGTCCGCGCTCAGCCACCGCGGCGGCGAGGTCACCGTTGACCACTCCCGGCTCGACCGTGGCGGTGCGGGACTGTTCGTCGATGGCGAGGATGCGATCGAGTTTCTCGGTGCTGAGCACGATGCACCCGTCGATCGCGTTGGCCCCGCCGGCGAGGCCGGTGCCCGCGCCCCTCGTCACGACCGGAATGCCCTGTCGGTGAGCGACTTTCAGGGTCGTCACGACGTGGTCGGTGGTTCGGGCGCGGACCACCGCGATCGGATGGCCGGAGGGGGAGAGCAATGATTGATCGCGGGTGTAGGCGATCATGGTGGCGCTGTCGGTCACCACGGCATCGCCCAGTGCCGCAACCAGTGCCGCGACGGGGCCGGTCGTCACCACGGTCATTCCTTGTCCTTTCACAGTGCTGTATTCCGTCAGGGTGTGCACCACACCGGGTTACCGGCTGATCTCCAGTTCGCCCATGTGTGACCAGTCGGTGCCGGGGAGGTCGGTGTGGATGATGCGCGGTGTCTCACTCAGTGCCGGGCGCATCGCGTCCAACCCTTCGCGGAAGTGGTCGGTGTTGACGTGGTCGGAGCCGGCCTGCCCGTCCTCGAACGCCTCGATCAGCACGAATTCGGTGGGATCATCGGCGCTGCGGTGCCATTCGAACCAGAGATTGCCGGGTTCGGACCGGGTCGCGTCGGTGAATTCCTTGGTGACGAGCAACCAGTCATTCTGGTGCTTGTCGAGGACCTTGAACTTGACGACGATGAAAATCACAGTGACTCACTTTCTTTCGGACGAATGCCCCACCGCTGGGACGCGGGGGAGTGGGTCACCGCCGCGCAGGACGGTCGCGGCGGTGACCCACTGGCTGCTTCAGTAGATGTTCGACGGACGGATCATGCCTTCGGCGAGATCGCCGAAGCCGGGTGCCATGATGGCACCGGGATTGCCGATCACTTCCTCCACGACGGCGGTTTCGGTGGTGATCAGCAGTGCCGCGATGGAGGCCGCGCTTTCGAGTGCGGCGCGGGTGACCTTGAACGGATCGATTACCCCGTCGTCGAACATGTCTCCGTATTCACCGGTGAGGGCGTTGAATCCGTGGCCGAGCGGCAGACCGGCGACCACCTCGACGACCTCGTCGCCGTCGAATCCGGCGTTGATCGCGATCCAGCGGAGCGGTTCGGCGAGGGCTCGGCGCACGACGTCGCACCCGATCGCTTCGTCTCCGGCCAGGTCGAGATCGGCCAGTGCCCGGTGCGATTGCGCCAGCGCGGTGCCACCGCCGGAGACGATGCCCGCCTCCACTGCGGCGCGGGTGGCGGCCAGGGCGTCGTCGACGCGCAGCATCCGCTCCTTGAGCTCGACGCTGGTCGCGCCGCCGACGCGGATGACGGCAACTCGTCCGGTGAGCCTGGCGATGCGCAGTTCGAGGCTTTCCTGGTCGGCCTCGATCTTGGCGCGCTCGAGCTGGGACTCGAGCTGGGCGATGCGGGCGTCGAGCAGGCGCTGGTCCCCGTGGCCCCCGACGATCGTGGTCTCGTTCTCGGTCACGGTGATGCGGTCACACGAACCGAGGTGCTCGACACCGACTTCGGACAGCTCGATGCCGGTGTCCTTGGCGATCACATGCCCACCGAGTGCCACCGCGAGGTCTTCGAGCTCGGCGACGCGGCGATGTCCGAAACCAGGGGCTCTCACCACCACCGACTGCATCGTCTTGTGCATGTTGCCGCCGACGAGCAGTTGCAGGGCCGGCCCGTCGACTTCCTCGGCCAGCACCACCAGGGGCCGGTCGGCTCGCTTGGCCACCTCGATGCTCGGCATGATGTCCTGCACCTGGGTGATCTTCTTGTTGGTCAGCAGGATCAGCGGATTGGTGTGCACCGCTTCCATCCGCTCCGGGTCGGTGACCATGTAGCCGGAGATGTAGCCGTGGTCGAACTCGATGCCGTCGACGATGTCGACCGACAGCCCGAGGGTGTCGCTCTCCTCGGTGGTCACGACTCCGGACTTGCCGACGTAGTCGACGGCCTTCGAGATTGCGTGTCCGATCACTTCGTCGTCGCTGGCGGCGAGGGTCGCGATCCGCTGCAGATCGCTCTGTCCCCCGATCTGCGAGGCCTGCTCGCGGAGGGAATCGACGACCACGGACACGGCCCGCTCGATACCGCGGCGTACCCGCATGGGGTTGGCGCCGGCGTCGACGGACCGCAGCCCTTCGCGGACCATGGCCTGGGCGAGCACGGTTGCGGTGGTGGTGCCGTCGCCGACCACACCGTTGGTCTTCATCGCCACTTCCTTGACCAGCTGGGCGCCCATGTTGGCGAAGGGTTCGCGGAGCTGGATCTCGCGGGCGATGGTCACGCCGTCGTTGGTGATCGTCGGCGGTCCGGTGAGCTTTTCGAGCACCGCGTTCCGTCCCTTGGGGCCGAGGGTCACCTTGACCGCGTCGGCGAGGGCGTTGACGCCCTGCTCGAGTCGTGCTCGGGCGTCCGTGTTGTACCGCAGCTCTTTTGCCATGGCTGATGTTCCTTTCGTTCTTTCTTTCGCGGAGGGATGCGGCTAGGGGACGAGAATCGCCCGGCCGCGTACCCGCCCGGCATCGAGATCGTCGAGTGCTTGCTGGAAGTCCTCGAGCCGGTACCGGGTGGTGTGCAGCGTGACCTTGCCCTGGGCGGCAAGGGTCATGAGCTCCTGCAGGTCGTTGTAGGAGCCGACGAGATTTCCGATGAAGTTGATCTCGGTGGAGATCACATCGATGGTCGGGACGTCGATGTTCTCGCCGTATCCGACGACGTAGTAGTTCCCGGCGCGACGCAGCATCGCGATCCCTTCCCGGGTCGCGCCGCCCTCACCGACGAAGTCGACGACGGCTTCGGCGCCGTGTCCGCCGGTCAGGTCGAGCACCTGCTGGATGTGGGTGCCGTCGGCGACGATTCCGTGGTCGGCGCCGATCTTGACGGCGAGTTCGACGGCGGCGGGGTTACGGTCGAGCACGACCACGGTGACACCGGAGATGGCCTTCAGGACCTGGATGCCGATGTGGCCGAGTCCGCCGGCTCCGATCACCACGCATACGTCTCCGGGCCGAGTGGTTTTCGCGGCCTTGGCGACCGCGTGGTATGCCGTCAGGCCCGCGTCAGCGAGGGCGGCGACGTCGGCCGGCTCGAGCGAGTCGTCGATCCGGACCACGCTGCGGGCGGTGGTGCGCAGGTATTCGGCGTACCCGCCGTTGACGTCGATGCCGGGGAACGTGCTGTTCTCGCAGTGGACGTCGTCACCGAAACGGCACGCCCGGCACAACCCGCACGTGATGAGCGGGTGCAAGATCACCTTGTCGCCGACCGCGACGTTGGTGACGGCGTCGCCCACGGCGTGGACCCAGCCGGCGTTCTCGTGGCCGATCGTGTACGGCAGAGCGACACCGGACTTCTCCTCCCACTGCCCTTCGAGGATGTGCAGGTCGGTGCGGCACACGCCGGCGCCGCCGATCCGCACGATGACATCGAGCGGGCCCTCGACCGTGGGTTCGGGAATGTCGGTGAGCTGCAGTGTGGTGTGGTATCCCACCACTTGCACGGCCTTCATCGCGGGCTCCTGGTTCTGAGGTCGGTGATTCGCGGTGTGGCGCCGACGGATTCGCTGTCGGCGTAGCGGGTGGCGAGCAGGCCGCGGCAGAAGTGGGCGTTGCCTTCCATCGAGATGCGCACCGACTTGGCGAAGCGCAACCGCATCGGCACCGATTCCGGGGGGATGCGCTTGCCGTCGTCGTCGACGAACACCCGGCTGGCCGGGCAGAGGCTCAACCCGATGCCGATCCGGCGACGCAGCAATGCGGCCTTGGCCTTTCCTGGAGCGAGGTCGCCGAGGGTGAGTCGGTAGATCTCGTTGACCCCCACGTCGGTGGTCTTCAGGTGCACCTCGACGCACCGCTCCATCGCCGCGGAGTGCGCCTTGGACAGGAATGTCCGGCGCAACTCGTGCAAACTTTCCTGTGCCTCGGAGCCGAACGTCCCGACGTATCCGGCGTCGGCCGCGAGGCCGGCGTTGATCTTGTCGCTGTCATGATGGTCGTCGAGCAACACCCGCACCTCACGAATGTCCTCGATCACGCGCAGGGCGTCGAGAGCATCGGAGGCCATGAGGTAGGCGAAGTTCGGCGAGCAGAACGCGGTGGGCAGCCGCAGATGCACGGTGACGCCGGCGTCGTCGAGGGCGACCGACCGGACGAACCCGAGATCGGTGATCGGCTCGTCCAATTCCGGGTCCGTGACCGTCGACAGGGCCATCAGGACGTCCTGTTCGGTGCAGACAACGGCGGCGGTCATGACGACACCGTCTCCCGCGCCCCGGCAGCGACCTCCACATCTTCCTGCCCGGCCGGCTCGGCCAGTTGCAGGTCCGCGGGAACGTCGATGTCGTACAGCGCGGCCGCGTTGAGGCCGAGGATCTTCTGCTTCTGCAGGGCGGTGATCGGGGCGTACTCGCCGAGCATGTCCTCGGGGATCTGGAAGTCGACGAACTTCTCGATCAGCCACTTCGGGGTCCACAGCGCGTAGTCGCTGCCGAACAGGATCTTGTCCTCGCCGATCCAGTAGAGCAGCTCGCCGATGATCTGGGCGAAGTACCGGGGCCGGGTGTGGATGAACGGCAGGGCCACCGCCAGGCCGCCGTACACGTTCGACTCCTGGGTGGCGATCCAGCAGAAGTCCTCGAGCCGCGGCAGGCCCACGTGCTCGACGACGAATCGCAGGTCCAGGTAGTCGGTGGCGACCTTGTCGACGTCGGAGACGTCGAAGGCGTCCCGGTCGAGAGGGCGGATGGTCGGGCCCTTGTGGACGTGAATGTTCTTGATGCCCAGCTCGATGCACTCTTCGAGGTAGCGCCGCGACCACGGATCGTCGAGCTTGTATCCGCGGGAATCGCCGTGCCACTCGGCGGTGTAGAGCTTGACGCCCTGCAAGTTCATCCGGTCGGCGTCCTTGCGGAGTTGCTCGAGGCCGGCCTCCTCGTGGCGGGGGTCGTAGGCGTGGTTGTAGGTGAGCTTTCCGGGATGCTTGTCGACCAGGGCGAGCGCCTCGTCGGTCTGCCCGAATCCGTTGACATAGAAGTCACTGAGCAGGGTGGCTTGGAAGATCGCGTGGTCGACGTATCCGTCCACGAAGAGGTCGCGCTCGAAGCGTTCGCTGCCGTAGTACGTGTAGGTGTCGTAGTCCCACACGACCTCTTCGGGGCTGAGGTTCTTGTGGTAGTCGTAGAAGCAGTCGATGAACTGTTTGCCGTGCACGTTCTTCTGGTTCGACTCGCGGCCGTCCCAGATGTGTACGTGGCCGTCCACGATGAAGTACTTCTGACCGTCCTTCTGATACATCGAGTCCTCGCTTGGTTCTGGTTGCGGGTGGGCTGGCGGGCGTCCGGGGCCACCGGTGTGACCCCGGACGGGAAGGGCTTACGGGGCGGTGAGGTCGAATCCGATGTACTCGGCGGCGTCTTCGGGGCTGGCGAACAGCAGGGTCTTGTCGTCGAGGTGGACCATGCGCCCGTAGTGGGTGGAGCTGATCTCCTCGAAGACGGAGCCGTCGAAGTCCTCACCCAAAGCGTCGGTGAGTTCGTCGTAGTCGAAGCTGAGCAGGCGCTGGCCGTCGACGCGGATCATCGATGGATATTCGGTCAGCTCCACGCCGTCCTTGTCGCCCATCACTTCCGCGACGACCCGGCCGATCGGGGTGTTCATCAAGGTGACGCCGCACATGTTGGAGAACTCGGTGGACGATCCGAATTGCATGCTCACTTGTCCAACTCCTTGGGGATGTCGAGCCCGATCTCCTCGAGCAGGGAACGGAACTTCGCTGTGGCGGCCTCGAGACTGTCGGCGAAGGTGACGGCCTTGTCGGCCGGTTGCGACCAGATCGGTTGCAGCGCCCGGGCGGCGTCGAGGCACCGGGGCACCCAGGTGGCCAGCCAAGTGCCGAACAGCTCCTTGTTCGATTCCCCGTGCTCGGGGTCGCGGGTGAGCAACCGGAACAGGTTGCGGGTGTAGGCGAGGTCGCGGTCGTAGTCGTGCTCACCGGTGCCGACGATCGTGGGCGTGATGTAATCGCCGTTGCCGGCGGCGATCTGCATGACCAGTTCGGTGCGGAACAGCGAACCGACCAGCTGTTCGAAGACGATGTTGGAGCCGAACAGCAGCTCACACCAATCCGGAACCGCGGTGAGCTGCTCGACGACCTCACGGGTGGGCTGCCACTCGGGCGCGGACTGCCAGACCTCCTTGTGTGCGGCGCCGTCGAAATCGTCGGTGGCCTCGGACAGATCCAGATTGAACAACGCCAGGTCCTGGGCGAAGCGCATCTTGTGGGCGGCGTTCACCGCGACGGCGGTGTTGATCATGTTGGTCGGCCCGGAACGCTGGATGGAGGTGAACACGTGCAGCGCCAGACCGTTCTCCGCGTGCATCCACGCACCCAGGTTGCGGGAGACGAACGTCAACCACGGAGTGTTCCAGGCGTCGTAGACCCGGGCGCGCTTGGCGTTGGACAGGCACAGTTCGACCTGGTGGACAACCTTGGAGTTGTTGCGAAATATCGTCTGGTCCCACTCCTCGTTCGGGTCGAGGAAGGCGTGCCAGTTCGACGACTTCGCGGCCGTCCACTCCTGCGGGTACCCGCCGGGGCCGTCACCGAAGCCGTAGATCCAGCCCTGGGACAGGTGGCGGTCGGGGTCGGGTTGGACGTCGACGGTCACGTCCTCGTACATCGTCGACCGCTTCTTGGCCGGCGTGTAGTAGGTGAAGGAGCGGCTGCGGGAGCTGGGGAACTCCAGCGCACCGGCTTCGGAGTCGGTGAACTCGATCTTCGGAAAGCTCCGTTGCTTGGGCTCGGAGGTTGCGGTCATCTCGTTTCTCAGTTCTGTCGGTGAAGCAGGATGGTGGATTCCTCGGGGCGCCTACTCGAAGGCGGGGCTGGTGAACTTGTCGTAGAAGATCTGGTCGTGCGGGGTGTCGGTGGCCTCGAGCAGAGCGAGCGCAGCGTCGACCATCGGTGGTGGTCCGCACAGGTAGACCTCGGTCTTGCCGATGTCCGGTTCGCGGCGGCTCACCACGTCGGTGACATTGCCTTCTTCGACGACGATCGACCCCGCGGGCTGCGGGTCCAGCGATTCCGACAGGCAGGCCACGAACGTGAAGTCCGTCAGTTCTCGTCCGAGGTCGAGGATCTCGTAGACGTAGAACAGGTCGGCGGGAGTGCGGGCACCGTAGTAGAAATGCACCGGGCGCGAGTTGCCGGTCTCGCTCATGTGCCGCAGGAGAGAGAGGACGGGGGCCATCCCGGCCCCGCCTCCGATCAGGACGATCGGCAGGACGTGACCGTCTTTGAGCGTGAACGACCCGTACGGGCCCGTCAGGGCGATCTCGTCGCCGACCGAGATGCCGTCCTCGAGCAGGCCGGCGAACTTTCCGCCCGGGTACTTCTTGATGAGGAATTCGATGTGGTCGGGCGTCGATGGTGTCGTTGCCATCGAGAAGGACCGGTGTTCCTCGGTCCCCGGGATCTTCAGGTCGGCGTACTGGCCGGGTCTGAACTCGTATGCGGCGGGTTCGACGGGCTGCAACCGCAGCGAGACGATGTCCCTGGTCATCGACTCGATTCCGGTCACCTGAGTGAGTACATCCTGGATGGGGATGCCGCCGAGAAGTTCGTCCTCGTCGAAGTTGAGCAGTTCGATCGTGCAGTCGCTGTATGCGGTTGAGCGGCAGAGCAGTACGTGCCCCTCGTCGACTTCGGCGTCGTTGCACGCAAACGTCGAGTAGTTCTCCATCTGGATATCGCCGTCCAGGACGAACGATTTGCACGCCGAGCACCGCCCCTCACGGCAGCCGTGCATCAGGTGGATGCCTTGCCGGAATGCGGCATCGAGGATGTACTCGTCTTCGCCGACTTCCATCTCGATGTCGACGGGCTCGAAGTTGATACGGTGCTTGTCGGCCACGGGCCATCTCCTGGGCTCTGAAAGTGTTGTGCTGGTTGCGGTGGGCGGCGCCGTAGTGATCAGGCGCCGCCCACCGAGCCGGTCACGCAGGAACGGTGCTGCCTGCGCGGTATGCGGCGATGTGGGCGTCGCGTTCGGCGTCGGACATCTGGTTCAAGAGCACGTTCGGGCTCTGGAAGGTGTTGCCCCGCACATCGTCGAGGGTCCACATCTTCTTCGGGTCGTCCAGATCGAGGTGCGGCTGACCGACGAGGGTCTTGCCGTCGTCGCGGACGTACCCCAGGTCGGAGACGATGTCGGCGAGGTCCTTGCCGTGGTGCAGGGTCTCCCATTCACGGAACCCGGTGAGTCGTCCCATGTTCGGGGTCGGCTTACCCTGGTACTCCTCGCGGAACGCGACGGCGTCGGTCCAGTAGCAGGTTTCCGAGCAGTAGGTCCGCCACTGGTTGTCCACCTTCTCCACGACCATGTCTTCGCGGATGAGGGCGGGCACCATGCAGGTCCAGCACCGGTGCGGGTACTGGTACCCGACCTCTTCGAATGCGATCGGCTTGTTGCGGCCGGGGTAGGCGAGCCGGTTGTACTCCTCCCACCACTTGCCGTACTTCGAGTACCAGCCCGGGTACTTGTGTTCGAACCACTCGAAGTCCTTGTCGGTCATCGCATCGATCCGCCAGTAGTTCACCGGCCAGCCGGTGGCGAAGAACCGTGCCACCTCGTGGACGTAACCCTTTTCGGTGATCCGCTTCCACGCCTCCTCGACCAGATCGTGCGGAATCGTCAGACCGTACTTCTCGAGCGGGATGAGGTAGCTGCGGTAGTAGTCGTCGTAGATCCACCGCCGCCACATCTCGGCGTAGCTCTCCCGGTCCTTGCGGCGGTCCTTGGTGCCGTACTCGATGAAGGTGCCGATCGCGGCGTCGACGACGCAGTGGTTGTTCCACCACGCGTACCGCAGATCGCGTTCGAGCAGTGGACGGTTTCGCTCGTCGGCGAGGGCCATCAGCAGGATCGAGTAGCCGTTGGAGATGTGCCGCGACTCGTCCGACTGCACCGAGTGGAAGACCGTCG
This sequence comes from Rhodococcus jostii NBRC 16295, assembly GCF_001894825.1. Lineage (GTDB taxonomy): Bacteria > Actinomycetota > Actinomycetes > Mycobacteriales > Mycobacteriaceae > Rhodococcus_F > Rhodococcus_F jostii. The sequence goes on from NZ_BCWY01000114.1 coordinate 14,458, forward strand.
GCAACAGGTAGTCGCCGTTGGCGGCGGCCTCGTCGGGCATGGCCACGAACAGGGTGTTGGTGAACGCGGTTTCGGCGACCACGGTCAGGTAGATGTTCGCCGAGGTGATCGCGTCGCCGGTGATGAACCCTTCACCGAACTGCCGGCCGATGGTGCCCGCGTAGTTGTTCGCGAACGCCTTCTCCGTCATGTCGAACCCGGCGGGATCGATGTAGTTGTTCATGTACAACTTCTTGAGGTTCATCTGGATCGTCGAGTGACGAACCTCGTCGATCATCTGTACCGCAAGCCCGTTGTGGATTTCCGGGTTGGGCACGGCGTCGATGGCCATCGGCATCGCTCGGGCGGCCGAGATCTCCGGGAACGGAATGATCGACAGGAACAGCTTCTGCCATTCGAGCCACCGCTGCTGCACCTGGCGGAACATGTTGCCGCGGATCGCACCGTCCATGGCGCCGTACACGCGGTTGTCCTTCTCTTCCTCCATCGGGAAGTAGGACCGCATGATCTGCTTGAGAGGGTCCTTCTTGGGGGCCTTCTCGAAGGTGTAGTCGGTTCCGAACCGGGTGGCCGGGGTTGCGAATGTCGGATCCCATGACAGTTCGGTGATCTTCGCGTGGGCCTTTGTCAGGCTTTGCCTACTCAATGTGCGCCTCCTGAATCGGGTGCCGGCCGGGTGCCGGCGGTGGGGATGTCGTGCGATCGATTGAACCCCGTGACTCAGCTCTCAACCGTCTCAGTGTGAGACGGATGTCACATCCAGGTGGGTGGCGGCTGCCTACACTGACCCCGCGCCGCGGCAGACCCTCACACCCCTCGATCAGCCGACACGGGAGACCAGCGTGACCCCACAGCCGTCCAGCACGTCGCACCACCGCACAATCCCGAGGTCGAACTCCGAATTGGTTCCGGCCGATGGGGCACCTACGGGACAGGACCACCTTCGTCCGAGAAATTGGCTCCGGGTGTCCTGGTCGCGCTCTCGACAGGCATTGGGCGACGACGACCGCCCCACCGCCGAGTACGTCGATCGTGCGTCCACCGATACGGTGCTCGAGCGAGCCGCGCGGTCCGTGATGCCGGCGTTGACGGAAGGCATCGAAAACGAGCCGGTGTCATTGATTCTCACCGACGCCAACGGCATCGTTCTCTCCCGAGCCGGGGGCGATCGCACCTTGTTCACTGCACTCGACCGAGTCGACCTTGCCCCGGGCTACCGCTATGCCGAATCCCAGGTGGGCACCAACGGAATCGGCACCGCGCTGGAAGTCGGTCGACCACTCCTCGTGGACGGAGACCAGCACTTCAGTGGTCCGCTCCGGTCCTTCTCCTGTGCGGGAGCGCCGGTGACGCACCCGGTCACCGGAGCGATTCTCGGTGTCATGGACCTGACCACCGCCGCGCAGAACTCCAACGCCCTGCTGCTGTCCTTCGCCACGCTTGCCGCAGCCCGCCTCCGTGAGCGCGTGCTCGGCGACGCATCGGAATTGGACCGTGCACTCTTCAGTGCCTATCGGTCGGCATGCCGGCGTTCCGGCCGCCCGGTCATCGCCGTCGGCGACGAGGTCGTGATGATGAACTCGCAGACCAGACAAGAATTCGACTCGCCAGACCAGATGGCGATTCTCGAACGCACCCGAGACATCGGCGGCGAAACGAACTCGGTCACCATCCTCACAGACCTGCCGAGTGGGACGATGGCACGCCTGAGTTACGAGCCGGCATTCGCCGGCAGCAGACTGGCCGGAGGGATCGTGCGGATCACGAAACAGGTTCCTGCCAGGCACCTTTCCCTCCTCGAGGTCAATGCGTCCACCCCGCCCTCGCTCGCCGGTACCAGCCCGCTCTGGCGGCACACGGTCCAGGCAGTTGTCGAGGCCGGCCGTCGGCAGGACTGGCTCGTTCTCGACGGGGAACCCGGCGTGGGCAAAACCGCCGTGATTCGAGCGGCACACCAGCTCGTTCCGGAACGCGGACTCGCCGTTCTGGACGCGACCGAACTCGGTGCCGACGACGTCCTCACCCAGGCCTCCCGCGAACTGGACAGCGAATCCGACCTGGCGATACTGCACGCACACACGCTGGACGAGGCTCATCGCGCCGCGCTCGCTGACCTGCTGCAGGACCTTGCATCGCAGGGGTCACCCCGTGCACCGTGGGTGGTGCTCACGCGGTATCCCCAGGACTCGACCGATACCAGCCCACTGCTGCGCATGTTCCCCAAGTCGGTCACGGTGCCACCCCTCCGGCACCACTTGGACGACATTCCCGATCTGGTGCGTAGCCTGCTCGACACGCTGGGAGCCACCGACCTCACCCTCGCGCCCGCCGCTTTGAACCAACTCGCGCGACTGGCGTGGCGCGGAAACGTCACCCAACTGAGGAAGGTGCTCGCGGACATCTACCGGCGGCAACGGTCCGGCGTCGTCGAAGTCGACACCCTGCCTCCCGCATGTCGTTCCACGACACGCCGAACGTTGACCAGGTTGGAGGCGCTCGAGCGCGACGCGATCGTCGACACACTCACGCTTCACGCCGGCGACAAGACCGCCGCCGCCACCGCCATCGGCATGTCCCGAGCAACGATCTACCGCAGGATTCGCGAATTCGGAATCGTGCTCTGAAGGAACCCGCACCGAGGTATGTCAAATTGAGACACCGGTGCGCTAGTCCCTGAGGGATGCTCTCGCCGAACCATATTCGCCCGCCCAGCCCCGGGTGTCAGACAGGAGAAATCGATGACCAACCCGAACGGACTCACCACAGTCGCCGGCGCGCCGGTGCCCGACAACCAGAACAGCCTCACCGCGGGCGCCCGCGGTCCAGTGCTCCTGCAAGACGTTTGGCTCCTCGAAAAGCTCGCGCACTTCGACCGCGAAGTCATCCCCGAACGCCGCATGCACGCCAAAGGCTCCGCGGCCTTCGGCGCGTTCCGCGTGACCCACGACATCACGGCGCACACCAACGCCGCCGTCTTCTCCGAAGTCGGTAAGCAGACCGAAATCTTCATGCGATTCTCCACCGTTGCCGGCGAGCGTGGCGCCGCCGACGCCGAACGTGACATCCGCGGATTCGCCGTCCGCTTCTACGCCGAGCAAGGCAACTGGGACGTCGTCGGAAACAACACCCCCGTCTTCTTCTTCCGCGACCCGCTCAAGTTTCCCGACCTCAACCACGCCGTCAAGCGCGACCCGAAGACCAACCTTCGCTCGGCGGAGAACAACTGGGATTTCTGGACCAACCTCCCCGAGGCCCTGCACCAGGTCACCATCGTGATGTCCGACCGCGGCATCCCCGACGGCTACCGGCACATGCACGGATTCGGTTCGCACACCTATTCGTTCGTCAACGACGCCGGGGAACGCTCGTGGGTGAAATTCCACTTCCGCACCCAGCAGGGCATCAAGAACCTCACCGACGAGGAAGCCGCCGTCGTCGTCGCCGGCGACCGCGAGTCGGCGCAGCGCGATCTCTTCACCGCGATCGAGGAGGGCAACTACCCGAAGTGGACCCTCTTCGTGCAGATCATGCCCGAGGCCGACGCCGACACCTACCGCTACCATCCATTCGACCTCACCAAGGTCTGGTCCAAGAAGGACTACCCCCTCATCGAGGTCGGCGAACTCGAACTCAACCGCAACCCGGAGAATTACCACGCCGACGTCGAGCAGGCCGCCTTCTCCCCGGCGAACATCGTTCCGGGAATCGGCTTCTCCCCGGACCGGATGCTTCAAGGCCGACTGTTCTCCTACGGCGACGCCGCCCGCTACCGACTCGGCGTCAACCACCACCAGATCCCGGTCAACAGCCCGCGTGGCGCAACGCACGTCAACTCCTTCCATCGGGACGGCGCCATGCGCGTCGACGGCAACCAGGGCAGCGTCCCGAGCATCGAACCCAACTCCCACGGCCGATTCGCCGACCAGCGCAGCTACGCCGAACGGCCGCTCGGAGTGGGCGCCGTCGCAGACCGGTTCGACTACCGGGCAGACGACGACAACTACTTCGAACAGCCCGGCAACCTCTTCCGCTCCATGAGCGCCGAACAGCAGACTGCGTTGTTCGAGAACACCGCTCGTGCCATTGCGGGAGCCTCGGTCGCGACCGTCGAGCGGCACATCGCGAACTGCACCCAGGCCGATCCCGCCTACGGCGAAGGTGTGCGAAAGGCCTGTGAAGCCCTCGGCGCCCTCTGAATCGCGGCATCGCGCCCGTGAACCCGGCGGCGCGCCTGGACAGGACTCTGAACTGGGTACAGAGTTCGCGCGTCGCCGTGCGAGCGTGCCGTCCACCGCATCGCGGAGGTGGTGGACGGCATGCCGCGTTTCCTGCAGGTCGGTGCCGCGTTATCCGCGGCCGTCGGGTAGTGGTCGGGCGTAGAGTTAATCGACCGGTGCCTGTGAGTTGACCAGGGCATCGACGTGCGCGAGTAGGTGATCGTTCTCGATTCTGCTCCCTACGGAGATCCGGATCTCCTGGGATCCGACCTGCCTCACCAGTACGCCATGATTCGCTAGGTGCCGTACTGTCGTCGCAGCGTCGTGTTGTCGGGGGAGGAACAGGAAGTTCGCCTGGCTCGGAATCGCCTCGATGCCGGCAGTAGACAACGCTCGGAAAAGGCGGGACCTCTCGGAGACCGTTGCGGTGATGCGGGATTCGAGTTCTGAGGCGATGTCGGGTTCGAGGCACGCGAGGGCGGCTGCCTGGGCCGGCGACGAGACGGCAAAGGGAACCCGAACCGCCTCGAGGAGACGGCAGACCTCCGGTGAGGACAGTGCATAGCCGATGCGCAGTCCGGCCAGACCCGCCGACTTCGACAGCGACTTCAGAACGGCGACGTTGTCGAATCGGCTGAGGAGTCGGATACCACTGGCCGCGTTCGGATCGGTCACGAACTCGCGGTAGCACTCGTCGAGGACGATCAGTAGGTCTTCGGGCACCGCCTCCACGAATGCCTCGAGCGCGGTGTGGTCGACGGTCGTGCCGGTCGGGTTGTTGGGCAGACAGAGAAACACTACTCGAGTGCGGTCGTCGATGGAGGCGAAGATGCGATCGAGGTCGGGTCGGTAGTCAGGCGTGAGTGCGACCCGAACGGGAGTCGCTCCAGTCAGCAGCGCCGCGTGTTCGTAGCTCGAGAAGGATGGCCACGGGTATATGACATCGGTCTCGGGACCGGTGCATGCGGTTGCGATGTTTCGAATGAGACTGCTCGAGCCGCTGTCGACGACTACCTGATCGGTCGAGAGGCGCCATCGCTGTGCCAGAGCCTCGGTCAGGTTCCTGCTCTCGAAGTCCGGGTAACGGTTCGCGTGCGTGATGCCGGCGCACATTGCCGTCCGCACCCTGTCGAGCGGAGGAAAGGGCGATTCGTTCGACGCAAGCATCGCCAACGGACCAGTGACGGGCCCGGAGCGGCCAGGCACGTAGCGGTCGATGTCGAGGACGCCGGGGCGATGCCGAATCATGCGAGGTCGGTCTCGGTGGCACGCTGAACCCAGGACGCGAACTTTTCCGAGTCGACGCGATCGGCCACATAGCGGCGAACCACACGCTCGACGTAGCCAGCCACGTCGGTCGCAGGCAGTTTGTGGCCGCGCAATTTACGTCCGAAACCGGTGTCCATCCCGAGGCTGCCGCCGAGATGGACCTGGAACCCTTCGACCTGGTTCGACCGGGCATCGGTCACGATCATGCCTTTCAGTCCGATGTCGGCTACCTGAATGCGGGCGCATGAGTTGGGGCACCCGTTGAGGTGCAACGTGATCGGATGCTCGAGCTGCTCCTGAATGTCGGCCAGTCGTTCTTCGATCTCCGCGATCACGCTGGCGGCCCGGGCTTTGGTCTCCACGATCCCGAACTTGCAGAACTCGATGCCCGTGCATGCCATGGTGCTCCGTCGCCAGGGTGACGGGTTCGCCGGGAATCCGAGAATCTCGAGGCTGGATTGAAGTGAACCGATCTGCTCGTCGGGCACGTCGAGGATGACCAATTTCTGCATCGGGGTGATGCGGACCCGCCGGGATCCGGATGTCTCTGCCGCTTGTGCCAAGTCGATCAGCATCGCGCCGCCGACTCTGCCGACAACGGGCGCGATTCCCACGGCGTGGAGACCGTTCTTCTGACGTTGAATACCGACGTGATCGCGAGGTTCGTCGAGTGGCTCGGGCGCCGGGCCGTCGATCATCGGGTGTCCGAGGTACTCGGTCTCCAGTACGTCACGGAACTTCTCGACACCCCAGTCCGCGACGAGGAATTTCAGGCGTGCCTTCGCCCGCAGTCGCCGATACCCGTAGTCGCGGAAGAGGGAGACGATGCCGATCCACACGTCGGGCACGTCGTCGAGCGATACCCACGCGCCCAGTCGTTCGCCGATGCGAGGATTGGTCGAGAGACCGCCTCCGACCCAGACATCGAGTCCCGGACCGTGTTCCGGGTGTTCGACACCGATGAAGGCCACATCGTTGATTTCGTGAACGACGTCCTGAAGGCCGGAGATGGCGGTCTTGAACTTGCGCGGCAGGTTGGAGTATTCGGGGTTCGCGATCAATCGGCGGGTGATCTCGTGCAGGGCCGGCGTGGCGTCGAGGACCTCGTCGACGGCGATGCCGGCCATCGGCGAGCCGAGGACCACCCGCGGGGTGTCACCTGCGGATTCGGCGGTCGTGAGGCCCACATTCTCGAGCCTCCGCCAGATTTCGGGGAGGTCCTCGACCCTGATCCAGTGCAGCTGAATGTTCTGGCGGTCGGTGAGGTCCGCGGTGTCGCGGGCGAACCGCCGGGAGACTTCCCCGACGACGCGCAGTTGTTCGGTGGTCAGTGCCCCTCCATCGATGCGGATCCGGAGCATGAAGTGCTCGTCCTCGAGCTCTTCCGGCGGCAACGTGGCGGTTCGGCCGCCGTCGATGCCGGGTGCGCGTTGGGTGTAGAGCCCCCACCAGCGGAACCGGCTTCGCCGATCGGTGGGGTCGATGCCGTCGACACCGGTATGGCAGTACACCTCTTCGATCCGCTTGCGCACGTTGAGACCGTCATCATCCTGTTTGACCTGCTCGTTCACATTGAGCGGCTCGCGTTCGCCCTGGGCCCATTGCCCTTCGGCACGCGGGGTCTTCGCCCGGGCAGGACGGTTCTTCGGTGTTGTCATCGGTGCTCCTCGGAAACTTTTGTGCTCCAAACTGTAGCGTAGGCGAATAGATCGTGCATTAATTATATGTGCACACCCCGGTTGCCCTGATCTGAAGGATGAACGATGAGTAGAAGCAATTTTCTGGTCGACGCCGACTGGGTCGTCGAACACGGGCACGACCCCGACGTCGTCCTCGTCGAGGTGGACGAGGACACCGCGCAGTACGAGAAGAACCACATCGAGGGTGCCGTCCGCATCGACTGGAGGCGCGATCTTCAAGATCCGGTACGCCGCGACTTCATCGACCAGCAATCGTTCGAGAGACTCTTGTCCGAGAGGGGAATTGCCAACGGCGACACGGTGATCCTGTACGGCGGGAACAACAACTGGTTCGCGGCCTATGCGTACTGGTACTTCAAGCTCTACGGCCACCGTGACGTCCGGCTGCTCGACGGTGGCCGTAAGAAGTGGGAGCTCGACGCTCGGCCCTTGTCGAGCGAGACGGTCACCCGACCGGCCACCAACTACGTGGCGTCCGAGCCCGTGTCGGGAATCCGGGCGCACCGCGACGAGGTGATCGAGCAGATCGGGAAGAAGAGCATCGTCGACGTCCGGTCGCCCGACGAATTCTCCGGCAGGATCCTCGCCCCGGCGCAGTTCCCGCAGGAACAGCCCCAGGTTCCGGGGCACGTCCCGACTGCCCTCAACGTGCCGTGGTCCAAGGCTGCCGCTGACGACGGCACCTTCCTCGCCGAGGACGAACTCCGCGCCCTGTACGCCGATGCGGGCCTCGACGACACGAAGGACATCATCGTCTATTGCCGGATCGGTGAACGGTCGGCGCACAGTTGGTTCGTGCTCCACGAACTGCTCGGCTACCCCGAGGTTCAGAACTACGACGGCTCCTGGGTGGAGTACGGCTCGCTGGTCGGCGTTCCGGTCGAGAGGTAGCCCGCCTTGACCAGCTCCCGCTTCACCGCACTCAATCAACGCGTGCGGTTCATGATGTTCACCGTGTTCCAGGTGGTGCCCGGCGCGCTTCCGGATTTGCGCGACGACGTCGTGGAGGAGGCGCACGCCTACTTCGACGCCATTGCCGATTCCGGTATCGCGATCCGCGGAATCTACGACGTCGCAGGACTGCGCGGAGACGCCGACTTCATGATCTGGACGCATGCCGACACCATCGAAGGATTACAGGCCGCCTATTCGGGCTTTCGACGCTGCCGACTCGGTCGGGCATGCACGACGGTGTGGAGTGCAGCCGCACTCCACCGGCCGGCCGAATTCAACCGCAGCCACATCGCTGCATACGTGGCAGACGAGGAGCCCGGACGGTTCGTGTGCGTGTACCCCTTCAACCGGTCGCTCGAGTGGTATCTGCTGCCGGACGCCGAACGGCGACGGCAGCTCGCAGAACACGGCCGAGCGGCGCGCGCCTACCCGGACGTGCGGGCCAATACCGTGAGCTCCTTCGGGTTGAGCGACTACGAGTGGATCCTCGCCTTCGAGGCTCCGGAACCGAGCCGGATAGTCGACATGATGCGAGACCTCCGCGCCACCGACGCGCGCCGCCACGTACGGCTGGAGACGCCGTTCTTCTCGGGCCCGCGTACCGACCTCCATGCCCTCGTTGCACGACTACCTTGACGACCGCCCACTACCGCCAGAATGATTCGTGCAATATTAGTTATTGCACGAATCAGTCTGGTTGTCATGGTCGCATGACCGCAGACCTCGCGCTCTGGGAAAGGCCCCGATGGCGGTCAAGGAGATCGGGAGGCATCCGGACTGATCACGCGCACCCGCAGCCGCGCCGACGAGCGGCAATTGGATGTCGAATTCACCGAAGCCGGTGTC
>NZ_BCWY01000115.1 GCF_001894825.1 Rhodococcus jostii NBRC 16295
GGCAGCGGATTGTATTTAAGTCAGGTCACGCCGCGAACAACCTCGCAGCGGAAGTCGGCCGTCTTCGCGCGTCGCGGGTCATGGTGATCGCCTCAGAATTTGAATCAGAAACCGCCAAGAAGGTATCGACAGGATTCGATGTTGCGCTTCACTATTCTGACGTATCGCCACATGTTCCGATCGCGAAGGCGAAGGCCGCACGCGCAATCGCATCAGAATATGACATTGACTTGCTCGTGTGTATTGGCGGGGGATCAACGACTGGTCTGGCGAAGGCAATCGCGATGACAACAGGACTTTCCATCGTCGCAGTACCGACCACGTATTCTGGTTCAGAGGGGACCAATGTGTGGGGGCTGACTGCCAATTCGCGAAAATTGACGGGTGTGGACAATCGGGTTCTGCCAGTCACGGTCATATATGATGCGGAGCTCACGCTGTCGTTGCCAGTTGAGCTCTCGGTGGCGTCTGGCTTGAACGCACTCGCGCATTGTGTGGACTCTATGTGGGCCCCCCGGGCGGATCCTATTAATCAAGCCTTTGCTAGTGAGGGGATTCGAGCTCTCGCCTCGGGTCTCGAGGCCGTGGTATCAGATCCCGCAGGTATCGATGGGCGAGAACGAGCGCTGTACGGCGCCTACCTGTCTGCCGTAGCGTTCGCATCGGCAGGGTCTGGAATGCATCACAAGATCTGTCACGTTCTCGGCGGTGCATACGGAATGCCACATGCCCAAACGCATGCAACTGTCTTGCCGCATGTGTTGGCGTTCAACGCGCAGCATGCGCCTGAAGCTGAAATCCGAATTGCTGCGGCGTTCGGTGCTGATTCCGCTGTCGAGGGTCTCGATCGGCTGTGCTCCGCGCTCGGTGCGCCCAGTGCGCTTAAAGAATATGGCTTCGATGAAGCCGCCATTCCGGAAGCCGCCAGGTTGATTCTTCCGGCGATACCCGAGTCGAACCCGCATGCCGTCACCATCGACGACCTCGAGCACCTTCTTCGTGCGTTTGGTCTGGAAGGCCAGTGGAGGGTTGACGATGCTTCGCACCGCTGGAACGTCCCGACAGGCCCAAGCCGATAGGCCGCGTTCCGAAATGTCGAGACTGGACAACCTTCCTGCTGCCCTGTTCTTCTGGCCATCAGTTCAGTCGTTGTCGGTCAGAAGCGTCGCTGCCAATACTCGAATGGTCAGGCGGTTTCAGCGCGGCAGATCACAAGCAAAGCACGTTCGATGCGCTGCTGTACCAGTACATTGGTGGGCCCGAGGGCGACCAGTCGCACTCCGGGCTTACCCCCGCCGCGGCAGTCGTGCCACCACATCCTCGGCGATGGCCACCGAGATCAGTGCGCTAATCGTCGGGGTCTGCGAGGCCCGGAGGACTGCGCGATCAACGGGAAGATCGTCGCGCTGCCTCCCTGGCCTTGCGGGTCGCCCGTGGCTACTGTTGTAACCGTGGTGAGCGCGGCCACGAACCGGAACTTGGTGACTGCATTTGGCCGCTCCGAGCAGGCGATGTCGTCTTGCGGTCGCGGACGGGAATGCCGCCCTCAGTCACACAGTGTGGAGAAGCAGGGCGTAAGGCGGCGCACCGGGTACACGACTGAAGCAGCCGGGCGCAGCGACGGGAGTCTTTCGAGAGGTGAGGTTCGGCGGGCTGATGTTGTTGGGCAGGGCGACTGCGTGCCGGACGCTCGACCGGCTGCTTTGCGAGACGCGATCGGGGCACAGTGGCACGCTCGTGTTGCGCGGGGACCCTGGCATCGGAAAGTCAGCGTTGTTGGACTACCTGGCGGAGCAAGCGTCAGGTTGCCGGGTTGTGCGCGCTCGGGGTGTCGAGTCGGAGATGGAGCTGGCGTTTTCAGGCTTGCATCAGCTTTGCGCTCCGATGCTCCACCAGCTCGAGCGCCTGCCAGCCCCGCAGCGAGATGCGCTGGGCATCGCGTTCGGGTTGCGCGCAGCGAACTCACCAGATCGCTTCTTGGTCGGCCTGGCGGTCCTGAGCCTGCTGTCGGAGGTCGCGGAGGAGCAGCCTCTTGTGTGCCTGATCGATGACATGCAATGGCTCGATCACGCCAGCGTCCAGGCGCTGGCGTTCGCCGGCAGGCGGCTGCTCGCCGAGCCAGTTCTTTTGGTCTTCGCGGTACGTGAGATACGGCAGCAGGAACTGCTGGGCTTGCCGGACCTCGTGGTTGATGGAATCGGCGATCGCGATGCGCGCCAGCTGCTGACCTCCGCGATCCGTGGGCGGCTGGATGCGCAGGTACTGGACCGGATTATTGCTGAAACGCACGGCAACCCGTTGGCGCTCCTGGAGTTGCCCAGGGGGCTCACATCTGCTCAGTTGGCCGGCGGCTTCGGGCTTCCTACCCGCCCGCTGGCGAGCCGCATTGAGCAGAGCTTCCGATCACGCCTCGAGGTGCTGCCGCCCGAGACGCAGCTGCTCCTTCTGACGGCGTCGGCTGAGCCGGTTGGCGACGCGGGCTTGCTGTGGCGCGCGGCGGGAATACTCGGGATCGACCCCAGTGCTGCGGCGCCAGCCGAGGACGCCGGGTTGCTCGAGCTTGGGTCGCGGGTACAGTTCCGGCATCCGCTCGTGCGTTCAGCGGCATACAAGGCCGCGACCTTGAGCGATCGCCGGAAGGTGCATCGTGCATTGGCCGAGGCGACTGACCAGCACGCCGATCCCGATCGCCGAGCCTGGCATCGCGCCCGTGCGGCACCCGGGCCTGATGAGACGGTAGCCGCTGAGCTGGAGCACTCGGCCGGCCGGGCTCAGGGACGCGGCGGTGTCGCAGCGGCAGCGGCGTTTCTGGAGCGGGCAGCGGAGCTGACGCCAGAGTCGGCCCTGCTGGGAACACGGGCGCTGGCTGCAGCCCAGGCCAAGTTCGACGCTGGCTCGCCTGACAGAGCGACCGAGCTCCTCGCGACCGTCGAGATGAGTCCGCTTGACGATTTGCAGCGGGCGCGGGCGGAGCGGCTGCGTGCCCAGATCACGTTTGCGCGCAATCGCGGCAGCGGTGCTCCAGCGCTGCTGCTCGGCGCTGCCAGGCGCCTGAGTTTGCTCGACGCCGGGCTTGCCCGTGAAACCTATCTTGAAATGCTCGGCGCGGTGATGTTCGCCGGCCGGTTCGGCGGAAGCCGGGGGCTGCGCGAGTCGGCCGAGGCGGCGCGAGCCGCGCCTCCGGGGCCACGGCCGCCGCGAGCGATTGACCTGCTGCTCGACGGTCTCGCGACCCGGTTCATTGAGGGCTACGCAGCGGGCGTCCCGCAGCTCAAGAATGCGCTACGCGCACTAAATCGCGACGATGGCCTCAGCGAGGACGACGCCCGATGGCTTTGGCTAGCGTGCCGCGTCGCAACGGATGTGTGGGACGACGAGAGCTGGCACGAGCTCGCCTCACTTCAGGTCCGGCTCGCCCGTAGTGCCGGCGCGCTCAATGTTCTCCCTATCGCGCTCACCTACCGTGCCGGCGTGTGCGTCCACGCCGGAGAGTTCGCCGCCGCGTCGGCTCTGATCGATGAAACGGAGACGATCACACAGGCAACTGGGAACGCACCCCTCCGGTATACATCGCTGGTGCTCGCCGCCTGGCGTGGGCAGGAGCCCGAGGTACTGAAGCTGACCCAGGCCAGCCTCGACGATGCGACCCGCAGAGGTGAGGGAAGGGCGATTACGCTCGCTGAGTACGCGACCGCAGTGTTATACAACGGTTTCGGCCAATACCAGGCCGCATTTGAGGCTGCACAAAAAGCGTGCGAACATGACGATCTAGGGCTGTGTGGCTGGGCGTTAATCGAGCTAATCGAGGCGGCCGCCCGCAATGGCAGGACACAGGCCGCCGCGGCGGCATTCGAGAGGCTCGAGGAGCGGACACGGGCCAGCGGCACCGACTGGGCACTTGGGATAGAGGCACGCTCGCGCGCCCTGCTGAGCGACGCCGCCGCCGCCGATGCCCTCTACCGCGAGGCGATCGAGCGGCTCACCCGCAGCCGAATCGTTGTTCATCTCTTCCGCGCACGCCTCCTGTACGGCGAGTGGTTGCGTCGTGAGAACCATCGCTCGGCCTCACGCGAACACCTGCGTGCCGCCCACGAGATGTTCAGCCACATCGGGGCAGACGGCTTCGCCGAGCGTGCGCGCCGTGAGCTTCTGGCAACCGGGGAGACCGCACGCAAGCGCACAGTCGATACCTTCGGCGAGCTTACGGCGCAGGAGGGCCAAATCGCCAGGCTGGCTTGCGACGGCTATACCAATCCGGAGATCGGCGGCCAGCTGTTCATCAGCTCTCGCACCGTCGAGTGGCACCTGCGCAAGGTGTACACGAAGCTGGGCATCGGCTCCCGCAGAGAGCTTCGTAACATGCTAGCCGGCATCGGAAACGCGGCGCTGCCGACGTAACGAATGACGACGCCTCGACCACTCGAGAGAGTGAGATCCGGCAAGGCTTTCCGAGGATTCTGTCATCTGACCGATGTCGGGTGGCCGCCTCTGGCCTAGCGCCTTGTGCTCCGTAGTGCGCAGGCGCGGGCGATCGCTTTCGTGGCTAGGGGTCGGGGTCCCGCCGAGCAGGAGGCGTATCGGCCCGTACCCGTGGCCGTGCATTGTGAAGCGACAGCCTCGAAAAGCGCTGCTATGTCGTTGATCACGTCGATTCCGATGAACACATAGCCGATCAATCCAGGCGGCGAGTCCAGCAACGGGGGTCCACTGCAAGTGCCCCACTCTCGTACGGCTCTTGTGAATCTGTGCGCGATGCCGCTGAGGGGAGCGCGACAGACATAGCGCCGGTCGCGTCGGCGTCCCCCTGAATAACTATCATCGACAGAAACACTCTCTCGATCCAATCACCGTCGAGATCAGCGGGAACGCTTAGTAGTCCCGGATAGCAGCGCCCAGCATCGACCGGTAAGCGCGATCAGCTAGATCATGCGCGTCCGGCTTGAGCGCTCGTCGATACACAGCTGATCCTCGACGAGACGGACGGTGTCTTGAATGGGCGCGGTGCCGGCCATGACGGAGAGCGTCGTGCGCTATGACTAGATCCGTCACGGTCACTGACCTGAAGCAATTCTCACCTACGAGGGTGCTGAAATACCGCCGAAACCAACGAAGGACGGACAACTCAAGCCCGGCCCGAGGGTCGAGGCGCTCGTAGGGCAGAGGCGCGGGCGATGGCTTTCGTGGCCACTAGCAGAGGGTCTGCACCGCGTAGTGCGCGCTCCGGCCGATAGCTGTGGTCGAGCAGCAGGGACCCGACCGCCTCGAACATCATTGATACGTCCTCGATCACGTCGCTGCCGATGATCAGGTACCGGCCCCGGTAAGTCGTTTGCCGTTGACGAAGGTGCCGTTGCGGGATAGTCCGTCATCTATGGCAGCCCAGTGCGTGCCCGTCCATTCGATGAACGCGTGCAACCGCGACACCGTTGGGTCCCAACTCAATACGAGGTCCGATCGGTGTGAACGTCCTACTGTCAAGCGCCCAGCGGCCGCGGACAGCATCCACACTCGGTTGCTTCCCCATTCGCCGATGTAGGACAGGCCGGTTTCCTCAATTCGGCGCATGACTAAGTCGCGAGATCTTGAATTGCCGACCAGTCTTGGCGGTGTTCATTCGCCGATATCTTGTGTCTATTTCGGCCCGCGATCGCGTCCCGGCGTCACGGGCGCGTGTGGCCATACCGTTCCGGAGTTCGGGTGTGGTGAGGAGCCGCAGCATCGCCTGGGCCATCCCGTTCACATCGCCGCGACGGTAGAGCAGTCCCGCGCTGGTGGGTAGAACCAGTCCCACGGTGGCGGGGTGTTCGGGGACAACCACAGCACGGCCGGCGGCCAAGACATCCAGTAGCGTCGGCACACCCGAGGTGCTGCTCGGTACGACGAAGTCTGCGGCGGCAATCAGGTCGGTCCACTGCTGCCCGGAGGGATCCTCGATCAGGTGAACGTCGGTCTCGACGTTATCCGCGGCCGCCCGCCGCACGACGGCGCCGCGGTGCGCACCGGTCCCGACGAGTAGGAGCTGCGCCTCCCGAACCTGCCGCACCACGGTGAACGCCCCGGCAAGTTGCTCGGCATATTCGGGGTCGTCGAACGGGCCTAGTGCGACGATGGTCGGGAGGTCCGCGAGTCCGGCCGGCAACTGGTCGGGCCTCGGATGGTCGAGTGGGCGGTGCTGGTCATGGGTCGGCGGACCTGCCTCGGTGCTTCTGAAATGGGAGTGTGTGTCGGGCATTCTCTGTTTCCTCGTGGTCAACGATTCGCACCTGTCGGCAAATCGTGGGTCTGGTCGTGACCTATTCGGGCCAGCTGGAGTTCTCGATGATGTCGACGAAATCAATGTGGTGGAAGCCGGGAACGAAGTGCTCGAGCACGTCCGCATTGACGGTGCCGAAGGTACTGTCTGGGCGATGCCTGATGCCGTCGGTGAAGGCATGCAGGATCTCCTTCTTGAAGTTGGGCCGCGGGTGCGCCTGAGTGATCGCGGCGAGGAGCGCTTCGGGGAGGTCGCCTCGGCCTATTCCGAGGACATCGGTCTCCACGCCGGCGGTGACCAGTGCAATCTCCGGCGCCAGCCGGTACGGAACTTCCGGCGTGGTGTGCAGCGCGATTGCCTCCCATACGGTTCTTACGTCGGCGGCCGGGATCCCGCGGCTGGTGAGAAACCGTTCGGCCTCGTCTGCTCCATCGAGTTCGAATCGCTGGGTGTCGCCGCGGAAGGTCTCCGTCAGGCCGAGATCGTGGAACATCGCGCCGACATACAGCAGTTCCGGATCGGCTGTTCGTCCCAGTCGCCGTCCGTGGAGCGATCCGAATAGATAGACGCGACGCGAATGGTCATACAGCAACGGCGGTGCCGCTTCGCGTACGAGTTCGGTCGCATCGTTCGCCAGGGATGAATCAGGAATTGCGATCCCGGCTATCACCTCGGTCATGTTGACTCCCTAAAGTGTTAGTAGTAAACGGCACTCGGTCTCGTGGTCGATAGTGCGCTCTGCGGCCTCGAGTGTTCTGCAGCGGCTCGTAAGGAGCTGGCTTTCCAGTTCGCCGATGATTCGCTGGCGGGATCGGCGGCGCCGGAGCGGATGGTGTTTGGCCACAGCGTGAACCCGGTCGGTGACGAGGCCGACCGCGCGGTTCACACTCTGGCACCGTGCTCTCCTGCGGGGGTCCTTCGTCAAACAACAGCAGCGGTGGCGAAATCAATATCAGTGTCGAAATAGTTCGGGCGGACCCATGGCCAGCGCTCGTGATTGTCGGCCAGCCTCTCAGCTGCGTCGTGCGCATCTTTGCGGGCGAGAAGGGCATGTACCAGTGCATCGTGCTGCTCCGGTGTCCGAGCCGGGTTGTCGATATCCGCCTGCAGCTCGTCATCGGTGTCTTGTTGGACGTGTCGCCAGAACTCACGGTCGGTCATCGACCTCATAGGCCTCCGAGATTCGATGCCCGGTCTGGATGGGTCGACGACATCGTTGGCGAGGAGCTCCTCGAGGTCGGCGAAATTTCCTGCTTGTGCTGCGGAAAGGAACGCCCGCACTAGGCGTCGATGCGGTACCAAATTCATCGCAGCCCGGTGCCCACAGTGCTCACGTCGCGCCGCGATGCGATTGCGGGCACGTCTGACGAGTTGCCTCGCGTTGGCCACACCGAGTTGAAGGACTTCTGAGATTTTCCGGTATGGGTAGTCGAAGGCCTCCCGGAGAACATAAGCGGCCCGTTCCGAGGGCGTTAGGTCCTCCAGTATCAGCAGCGCCGATTGGACCTCCTCACGGAGTTCAGCTCCTGTCGTCGGGTCGACGTGGGGGTCCACCGGCTCAGGGAGCCTATGGAGGTCGTATATCTCGTGCCGTTTCCTGGCGGATTGGGCGAGCGTGATGGCGAGCCTGGTCGTCGTTGTCGCCAGGAACGCCGACGGATTGATGACCACCGTGCGGTCGGTGCCTTGCCACCGAAGCCAGACGTCCTGAACGATGTCTTCGGCGTCGCTCGCGCTTCCGAGGATTCGATATGCGATTCCAAAGAGTCGAGGTCGAACGCTGAGGAAGGCCGAAGCAGCCTGATCAAGGTCGCTGGTCGCCCGCTCGCCGTCGTCTGTGTACGTGTCCAACAGCTTCGCGTCCATGGTCTCGACTCCCTCTGCTCCTGTGTGGTGCCATCTGGGCAATGTCACTGCAACTACAGTCCCGCGTGGGGCCTCCCCATCGCGCCCTTGAAGTCCGTGGTCGGCACCCTGGTGCGCGGAAACCAGTCGGATCCTCGGTGACGCGAACTGAGATGCGGCCACAACGGTGTCGCCTTCATGGCTCACAGGGCAGGAGGATGCGGCGCTATTCATGGGCGCTGAGCGGGTGGGCGGTCCGTGGTTGAGCGGGAGCCTCGATCTGCCCGACTGACATTCTCATGCCCCAGGGCTCAAAGGATCCACGACGAGGGTTGTGTGCTGACCCCCGCTGGACACTTGAGTGCGTCGCGTTTCCCCTTCGCAGTCCTCGCCATAACGCTCCTCGAGCGGCCGTTCTGCCCGCGCCTGACTGCCGGCGGTGCTTTCCATTTCGGTATCACCGTGCTCGTCGCCGCTCAGCTCTTCGGCTTCTTCGTGTTCGCCTACGGCCGTTACCCCGTCTGGAGCGGACCCGGCGCACCGCGGTCGTCACCGGGGCTTGAGATTGTCAGGAGCTACAACGACAACGACAACGATCCCGACCCTCGAGGTCGAGGTCGAGGTCGAGGTCGAGGTCGATGACGAAGCACGGCGCGGGCGGCGCGTTTGCCTTGATGATTTGATCGGCGAGGAATCGCTCACTCGCTTCACACCGGGGGACGCCGGTTGCAGGTGCACCGTTTCGAGCAGCCGGCAGGACGGGTGCTCCTCTCTGCGGAGCGCGATGACGTCATTGATCGAGCTAATGGTTTGTGGCAGAATATCTTTGGTGTAGTGCATGTGAGTCCGGGTGTTGGCGGCCGGAGCTACTGGCACATCCGTCCTCATCTCGCCTGCGGAGGAAGCTCCCTACTGAAGTCCGTCTCGACTGGTACGCGCCGGGCGGCGCCGACCTTCCGCGATCGTTAGCATGTGTGAACGCTCGGTGCCGGGCACAACAGGTAACCACTCGGGAGGCGTGTACTTTCCCTGAGTAGATAGGCGCTGGGTGCCTCTGGACCGAAGATGTCTGCTTCGTGTACGTTCCTGGCGGAGCCGAATTCTTTTGCGCAGTACGGGTGAGAGCGTCGTCGGTGTCCATATGCGAGATCCAGGCATGAAACACCTTCACGATCCACGCCAGATAGCCGGGCATCCATGGCTATGACTGTCGCTGTGTAGCCATCCCGTCGTTGAACTGGCTACAACGAGAACGATGAGCACAACGCCGAGCAGAGTGCGGGGGTCTCCGTGCTCCTGGCTCCACCGGATCTGTCAGTCGCTAACCTAATCTCAATCGGTCCGGTCGTTATCCTTTACCTCATTATTTTCCACCGCATTTCGTCAGTGTCATAACCCGCGAGGCTGTCACGGATAGGCCACGTTCAGATCGTGCATGTGTTCCCTGGCCACCAATGTGAGCGCTTCCGCACCCCGTAATCGCAGTGGTGCGCGTACTCTGGCCAGTTCTTTGTCGTGTGGATTCATTCTTCTGTGTCGCCCGTATCGCCGACGACCTGCGCCTGCAGCATAGTGTTCGACCAGCGGTCGCTTACTACTCGCTGAGGAGCTGCGCGAGTTCTGTCGGCGAGCTCTCGCTGTAGGGCGGGAAGACTACGTCGATCGACTCCTCGGCGGGCGAGAACAGCACCGACTTGTTGTGGGTGAGGTTGTCGAAGCCTGCCTTGCCCAGATACTGGCCGATGCCCGAGCCGCCGACGCCTCCGAAGGGAAGGCTGGGGAACATCAGATGCAACATCGTCTGATTGACCGCGCCGCCTCCGAAGGGCAGTGAGGTCAGTAGCGATGAGATCCGCTCCTCGTCTTGGCTGAAAATGTAGGCGGTGAGGCCCGACGGCCGCTCCTTGATCGACTTCACAACCTCGTCGAGGTCGCTGTAGCGCAGGACGGGGAGGATCGGACCGAAGATCTCCGCCTCCATCACCTTGTCGCTTTCCTGGACCGGATAAAGAATAGTAGGCGCGACGTAGCGACCGTCGACGTCGCCGCCGATGGCGACCTTCGCCGGGTCGATGAGGCCGGCAAGCCGCAGGACGTCTTTCTTGGCGGCGATGAGCGACAGGTCAGGGTTCGCCCTCGGATCCGTGCCGTAGAACTCTCGGACGGCTTTCGTCGTCTCGGCCACGAATTCGTCGGCTACGGATTCGTGCACATAGACATAACCCGGGGAGACGCACCATTGCCCACCGAACGCCATGGCTCCCCAGACGAGCTTGCGTGCGGCATCGGCCAGGTTCGCGGTCTCGTCCACAATCGAGGGGTTACGCCCGCCGAGTTCGAGGAGCACAGGCGTCAGGTGCTCCGCGGCCGCACGCATCACGATCTTGCCGACCGGCACACTGCCGGTGAAGAAGATGAAGTCGAACGGCAGCTCCAGGAGCGCCGAGACGACGGTGCGGTCGCCGCGCACGAGCGCGACGTCTTCCGGCTCGAAGTAGTGCGGGACGAGCTCGCTGAGTATGTCAGCCGTGTGGCTGCTGACCTCAGAAGGCTTCACGATCGCAGGGTTTCCGCCAGCCACGATTGATACCAGAGGCGCTACGACCAGAGCGAGAGGTGCGTTGAAGGGGGCGATGAGCAGGGTGACGCCGTAGGGGTCATGGAAGACTTTGCCCTTGTAACCCTGTTTGGCGAAGGTTGCCGGCAACGGTGCGTCGGTGGGCTCCATCCACTGGGCGAGATTTGCTTTCGCGTCAGCGATCGCGCCGAGCGCGGCACCGAACTCGAATGCGATCTCGAAGGTGGCGGTCTTGAAGTCAGCCGCCAGGGCAGCACTGAACACATCCTGGTTCTCGGTGATCAGGCGTTCGAGACGGGTCAGCTGCTTGAGCCGCCAGTCCAGCGACTTGGTGGCATCAGAGGCGAAGCGGTCCTTCTGAGTGCGGAACAGCGAGTTGAAGTCCAGGGTGTCGGACGTGCTCGGCGCCGCGATGGTGATCGTCATTGTTCATTCCTTTCAATGCAAGACGCGGCATGGTTTATAGCCGCCAAGGAGTCAACATGAATCCGTATGGGGTCGTGTCGACATGAATCCATAGGGGGTGATTCCATATGGATGGAAATTGCGCAGGGTCTCATGTCGGCATCCTGGGTTGGTGACAGGGTTGTGCGAACGCGACGTGGTCGAGACCCTCAGGGCGGTTATCGAAGAAGCTGGGAACCTGCGGCGTGCGATCGCCGCCGATATCGAGGCGGGCAGCGGTCATCCGCACTTCTGGGTTCGAGGTGGGGTCCGTCTCGCCTCCTGGATCGGAGTCTGCTTTTGCGTGTCGAACAGCTTCGTGTCCATCCTCTCGACTCCTCTGCTCCTGTGTTGCGTGCGCAATCTGGCAATGTCACTGCAACTACAGTCGCGCTTCGGGCCTGCCCATCGCGCCCTTGAAGTCCGTGGTCGTCACCCTGGTCCATGGTTGTGGCCACTTGCGGATGGAGATCGTCGAGACTTGAGGCCACCAGGTTGTCAAGGGACATGAGGGCGTCCCTGTAGGCGGACAGCAGGTGTCCCTGTGCGCGGACAGCTGATCTCCCTGTCGGCGGTCAGCTGATCTCCCGCCGGGTCAGGTCAACGGCATCACCCCGCGTCCGGCGGTAGCGTCCTGCAACCGCAACGAGGTGCCCTCGGTGATCACGACATGCGCATGGTGCAACAACCGGTCGACCGCCGCGGTCGCGAGAGTCTTCGGCATGATCGTGTCGAACCCGGACGGGTGCAAATTGCTGGTCACCACCACACTCCGCCTCTCATAGGCGGCATCGACAAGACGGTAGAACGCCTCGGCAGCGGCCTGACCCGACGGCAGCATCCCGATATCGTCGACCACGATCAACTCGGCACGAATGATCTTGGTGATGGTCTTGGTGATCGACCCGTCCACCGCGGCCCGCCCGATCGCCGCGGTCAACGATTCGAGGGTGAACCACGACACTCGCATCCCCGCATCGATCACTGCATGCGCAAGTGCCTCGACGAAATGGGTCTTGCCGGTCCCCGACGGTCCGCTGATCGCCAGGTTCTCGGCGCGCTGCACCCACTCCAACGTGCTCAGGGCCTGCTGGGTCGGCGCCGGGATCGACGAATCCTGTTCCCGCCATGAAGAAAACGTCTTCCCAGCAGGAAGGCCCGCGGTTTTGCGGCGCATCGCCTTCGTTGCCTCGTCCCGGCCGCGGACCTCCTCGTCGAGCAGCACCTTGAGGACCTCGGTGGGATCCCACCGCTGCGCTTTCGCCGTCGCCAGCACCTCCGGTGCAGCGGCGCGGAGGTAGGGCAGCCGCATCCGTTTGAGGACGGCAACGAGGTCGTCGGGCAACGGCGGCGCAGTCGGGCTCATGACCCGACTCCGGTTCCGGCGACACCGAATCCGGCCCAGGCCGCGGTGCCGGGCTGAACCGAATGAGCCTCGTCGGCGATGACGAGCCCGGTCTCGGCTGCGGTGGCGGTGTGGTGCGCGACGATCGCCGACAGGTCCCCCTCGGCGAACCGACCCGCGTCGGCTGCCACCGACAACGCCGCATCGACGGCCTCGACGCCGACGAACGCCGCCAACTCGACCGCAGCGGTCATCTTCGCCCGGATCCGCACCGTCCCGGCCGCCGACGCCGCAACCAACCAGGTATGTGCCCCTGGCCCGAGATCGAGGAACCGGGCCTCGGCCGCGGAGCGGGCCTTCGGGACCGGCGGCTTCGGTGCACCGCCCGGTTCCTGCGGGTGGTCGGGGTAGTGCGCCGGTGGTCGGGGTAGTGCGCCGGATCGATCCGCGGGTTCCCCGGTGTCGACAGTAAATGCCTGGCAACCTCACTCAAACCCCTCCTGTTTTCGGCCCAGTCCGGGACCTGGTGCAGGGCATCGAGGTCGGCGACGACCACCAGGTCCGGGCCGGCAGCGCGCACCCACACTTCGGTGCCGACCAAACCCGGTGGCGTCGAATACCGCACCGACCCGAACCGGATCGTCTGATCGGTGCCGACACTGCGGGTCGTGCCCAGTGCCAGAGTGTGCGGCGCGGACGGCAGGGTGTGCAGGCGGCCGCGTTCCTCGGCCAACGCCTCGTTGGGGATGCGGGCGCTTTCACGGTGCCGGCGGGCGTTGACCGTGGCGCAGAACCGCTCGCAGGCCGCCTCGAGGTCGGCGAACGAGGTGTAGTCCGGCAGCAGGTTCGCGTCGGTGGGCACCAGATCTGCTTTGGCGATCTTGACGGTGGCTTCGCTGCCGCCCTTGGATTCGGGGTCGTAGGGCACACAGGTGTGCACGGCCATGCCGTAGTGGCGGGCGGTTTCGACGATCTGCGGGTGCCGCACCGGGATTCCGGCGACGTGATCAATGCTCACGGTGCGCGGATTGTCGGTCAACGCGTAGGTCGGCACCCCACCGAAACGGCGCACCGCGGCATCGAGGCACGCGATCAACGTCGGAAGGGTTTGATCCCACACCGGGATCACGACGCGGTAGCGTGACCACGCCAACCAGGCGCAGAACAACAGGGTCGAACGCAGGATCCCGCCCGGGCCGGGCACTTTCGGGCCGTCACCCCAGTCGAACTGCATCCATAAACCCGGTTCGGTGATCCTCCCCCACTACGTGGGAGGTACCCCCAGGCCGATAAGTCCGGCGGTGCCCGGCCTGCCATGCTGCTTTCGCATCCGCGACGGCGCGGCGGGTGGTGCGTTCGGTGCCGTCGAAGCCGAGGGCGACGAGGCGTTCGTGGACGATGTCGGCGCGGACCCTGCCTTTGCTGCGCTCGACCCATTGCTCGATCTGGGGTAGGTGCTCGTCGAGGATGCGGGGTCGCCGCGAGGGGCCGGTCACCGGCATCCCGGTGTCGCGGGCGGTGACGTAGCGTCGGACGGTTTTCGGATCGACCCCGGCCAGCTGCGCGGCGGAGTGCGCGTTACCGGTGGTGTCGTAGGCCTCGAGAATTTCCATGATGTCCCTGTCAGACTTCTTCATGCGTCCCTCCGGTGGGAGTTGCTCGTAGGTGGTCGAAGACCTCGAGCAAAACCCCGGAGGGGCGCCTGTGTCAGGACCGACACACCGCCAGCCCCGTTCATCGACAGGGAGATCAGCTGTCCGTCAGCAGGGACGAACGTGTCCGCCTACAGGGAGGTTGGCATGTCCGCTAGCACAGGTGAAGGCGGGATCGATCGTGGTCTGACGGGGAGGAGCGGCTCGCTCCCAAGCGAAGATCGAACTGTAGGCATCGGAACTTTGCGCACTCGTCTACGACCCGAGTGGGCACGCACAGCAGCTATGGATCTCGCCGAAGGCGTGCAACTCCCGGCCATGAGAACCTGCGCGTACGGCCGAGCCGAATATGCGGTCTTGAATTCCAACTGGCACGGCCGAACGGTCCGTCGGCTGCGGCGACATTTGGCCCTTCCGCCGCACGGCCTATTCGACGCGCTGCCCACACCAGCCGAATGATCGGTTGGATCGGTCTGTCGGAAAAGCATGAGGTCGACAGTATCCACTGAGGGCGAGCGTGCGCCCTGCGCGGCGGCGGAATCAAACGTCACTTCGCTCTCATCTTTAGCGTCGCAGAAATGGAAACATCCACGCCCACAACAAGGGTGGGTTGTCGGCAATGTGTAGCGGCGGCCTCGGCAGCAGACGTCATCTCGCGAGCGGTGAGGACCCTGCGTGTCTCAAACGTGCGTTGCACCGCCTTGTCTGTGGCCAGCTGGAGTCCCGGCGCCGGGCGCCCTCGACGCTTCCGGGGTTGTGTCACCGTCAAGAATCGGGTGGGTCACCCCCGACTGCCTGCTCTGCGTCGGGTAGCGTCCCGCGGATCTGTTTGCGGGAACGGATGCCGAGTTTGGCGAACACTTTGCGTAGGTGCCATTCGACCGTGTGTGGGCTGATGAACAGCTGCGCTCCGATTTCCGGATTCGTTAGTCCGTCACCAGCGAGACGGGCGATCTGCGTCTCCTGGGCGGTGAGGGCATCGCGTGCTTCAAATGTGCGACTACGTACCGTCTCGCCGGTTGCCAGAAGTTCGCGTCGGGCGCGCTCGGTGAACGCTTCGGCCCCCATGTGGCTGAGCATCTCGTGGGCGATGCGTAAGTGCTTGCGCGCGTCGATGCGCCGATTCTCGCGGCGAAGCCATTCGCCATACACCAGGTGGGCGCGGGCGAGATGAACGACGATCCTGGTGCGCTCGAGCCGTTCGATTGACTCGCGGAACAGGCAGTCTGCGGCCTTGCCGCTGCTCAGGAGCGCCCTCGATCTGGCCAGGATGCCAAGGGCCCAGTCGCTGCCGGAGGGGAGTGTTCGTTCCTCGAGGCGTCGCAGGGTGTCGACGGCCGCCTCGTGGGCGCCGCTTCTGACGGCCGCCTCGACGAGCTCGACGAGGGACCACCCGAAGAAGCCAAGATCCTCATGTTCGCATGCTCGTCGGGCACCGTCGAGGGCGTCCGGGTAGCGGCCGCGACCGTTGTAGAGGACCGCGGTGACGTACCCGGCCATCCCAATGATTCTGCCCTCGCCCCTGGCGGTCGCGTTCTCGACGCCGGCCTCGATCATCTTGACGGCCTGAGTGTCGTCGCCGCGCCAGGCGGCCAGCACCAGCGACGTGTACTTCACGCGCGCGTAGCCGTTCGCCTCCGTGAGCGCATCGGCCTCCTCGATCAGGGCGGATGCGGAGGCGAACTCACCGGCGTGCAGATGCACGCTTGCGCGGTAGATGAGCGCTACTGGAAGGACTCCGAGTGCGCCTGTATCGCGGGCAAGCTGGACAGCGCGAGTGGCCAGTTCATGCCATGCCTCGTCGTCCCACAGCTCGTGTGCGACCGACTGCGCTATGGGGCAT
The DNA here is from genome assembly GCF_001894825.1 of Rhodococcus jostii NBRC 16295. Lineage (GTDB taxonomy): Bacteria > Actinomycetota > Actinomycetes > Mycobacteriales > Mycobacteriaceae > Rhodococcus_F > Rhodococcus_F jostii. The sequence continues at coordinate 15,961 of NZ_BCWY01000115.1, forward strand.
GCGAGCCAGAGCCACCGTCTGATGTCGTCGTCGGTGGGGAGTACCTCTTGCCGAAAGGCCTTCAGTCCGCGCCGCAGGATGGGTGCTCCGGCCGGGTAGCCCTCGGTGAACCGCGTGGCGAGCCCATTGAGGAGAAGGTCGAGCGGCCGCGCTGGCAGCGGTCCCGGTGGTGCGGCAAGCGCTGCCTGGGCTGCCTCTCGAACTCCGCGCTCACCTCCGAGCCGGCTGGCGAAGATCGCCGCTCCGAGCGCTTCGAGGTATGTCTCATGTGCCAATTCGTCATCGAGACCCTCGAGTTGCTTGGCTGCATCGAGAAGTAGCGGCGTCGCGTCACTCCCGCGTCTGCGGGTGAATGCCATCCGGGCTCGTAACCGCGCCAGTCGGGCGCGCTGAAGATCGTTCAACGGGCTCAATTCTGCTGTTGCGAGAAGGTCGTATGCCGCATCAGGCGCTGCCGCCTCGAACTTGGCTTGTGCGGCGGCGAAGGCTCGCCTTCCCCGTCGGGCCGGATCAGGTGTCAACGCGGTCGCTCGCTCTAAGAATGCCGCCGCCGCTGCGACGCCGCCGCGGCCTTGTGCCCGGTTGGCGGATCGCTCCAGCTCGCTGGCAACGGCCTCATCGGGGCCTATCGCCGCGTGCGCGCGATGCCACGCTCGGCGGTCGGGATCGGATTCAGGATCGGTCGCATCGGCCAGGGCACGATGCACCGCCTGGCGGTCACCCAAGCCTGCCGCGCGGTATGCAGCTGAGCGCACCAGAGGATGGTGGAAACGCACGCGCACGCCGAGTTCGATCAGTCCCGCAGCTTCGGCTGGCGTTGCTGCCTCGGCTCCGATCCCGAGCCGTGCGGCTGCGCGTCTCAACAGAGGCACATCACCCACTGGCTCCGCCGCCGCGGTGAGAAGCAGTTGTTGCGTTTGGGCCGGAAGCGACTGGACGCGCCGTAGGAAGCTTTGCTCTATTTGGCTCGACAGGGGCTGCGCGTCGGGACTGCCGAACCCGCCCGCCAGCTCCGCAGCGGTCAGCCCCCGAGGCAACTCCAGCAGGGCGAGCGGGTTACCGTGCGTTTCGGCGATGATCCGGTCTCTCACGTGCTCGTCCAGTCGCCCGGGTATCGCCGAGTCAAGTAACGCACGCGCATCGTCGTCGCGTAAGCCCTGGACTGTGAGCTCCTGCAGCCCCATGAAAGCGCGGTCGTCGCGAGTACCTCGCACAGCGAACACGAGTGCGACGCGCTCTGCGAGGAGGCGGCGGGCGACGAAGACGAATGTTTGCGCGGATATGCGATCAAGCCATTGTGCATCGTCGACGAGGCACACGATCGGTTGCTTCTCGGCGGCCTCGGCCAGCAGGTTGAGCACCGCAAGTCCGACCAGGAAGCGATCCGGCGGGTCCCCGCTGCTGAGGCCGAGCGCTACGGCCAGCGCGCCGCGCTGTGGGGCTGGAAGGTGATCTAGATGGTCCATTAATGGCGCGCAGAGCTGCTGCAACCCAGCGAACGCGAGTTCCATCTCGGACTCAACGCCTGCTGCTCGAGCGACGCGACATCCTTCCGCGCGCTCTCCCAGGTATTCCAACATGGCGGTCTTGCCGACACCGGTCTCGCCGCGTAAGACCAGCACCTGACTCTCGCCGGTCTGCACACCTGCCACCAGCCGATCCAGCGCCGCGCATTCGCTTCGTCGACCACGCAGGTGCAGCCCCGGTTCGTTGTTCGACATCTGCACTGCCACCTCGTCGCGTATTTTACGCGCGACCGCGGGTGGCCGGGGGTCGCACACGTCGAGTGCAGAATCGGGACGGTACAGAACAGGTTCCGTGGGGACGCGTGGAGCAGGATCCGGCAAGTTCTGACGTTTCGGTTTGTTTGGGGTCGCGGCGGCGCAGTAGTGGCCGCAACCGGGGGCCGATGCATCCGATTCCGCTCCCACCGGAGGAGTCAGTCAAATCAGGGGCAATTGCGGACTCGAAACTTGAAACGGATCGCCCTGTCACAAGCGGCGAGGCTGTTCGGTCATAGCTGATAACACTGGACCAGACCGGTGATAGGAACAGGAAGGTTTCACCATGGCGATTGTCGTCATTGCCGGCGTGGCATCGCTTAATCGGCACGGCCAGGCAGCCGTCACACGGTAGATCGCCACCGGTGACACGATCTGGACGTACCGGCATCGGCGAGGGTGGGCGAAGTAGCTAACCGACCTCGGCCCTCGCGTTGTCGTTTGCGATACCCCAGTGTTTTCAGCGGCCTCTTGTTGCCGGGCTGGGGCAGTCTCTCCGGCACATGGCTTGGGACCGCTGATGGTATAGAGCGTTTGCTCTTATCCGAGCCACCCGCGACGAATTGGTCACCTCGAAACGCGAGCGGCATGACCTCCCTGAATCAGTTTCACTGACCTCGTAAACAACGGCGCACCGAATCCGGCTTGCCGACTGCCATTCTCGGCACTCAAGGCCGGGGCCAACACAGAAATGAGTTCGACATGAAGAACCTTGCTCGTAGCGCACTAGTCGCGGTCGCGGCCATCACGGTCATCGGAGGGGTCGGCGTCAGCGCGGCGGCGGCAGATCCTGCGGAGGCTGTCGATAGTCAATCGTTGGTCCACCAGTCGTCGATCCACAACTCGTTCCCTCATCATCCTCACCATCCCCACAACCCCGTCGCTCCGCACCGACTTGGCCCCAACCCATTCGGTCACGACCGGGGAGGCCCTACAGAACGTCACAGGTTCAACCCGTTCCCGTGGGGTCTGTGCCCCGACGTCTCGCCCCAAAGTTACTGTCTCCCTGGCTACCTGTAGGGACAGCGACTCGAGAGATGAGAATCTGACGCTGCCGACTCCCGCGATTCCGGCCCACGCAGGCCGGTACTCCCGAAAGGGCCGGATTTCGTATCACCTCGCTGGGCCTCTATCCGGCGACGCCGCAACGCGTCGTTAGTCACCCACCACGGGTGGCCGCAGAGCCGGTCGGAATCAGGGGGACCCGCGTGTAGGCGAGCACTGCCACCCCACTCGTTTGGCCGTTCTTTCGACGGCACGACTCTTTCTCGTCCCGCGGCAGACCCAACGCTGATAACTCCAGCACACCGCTTCACGTATCAAAGGCGAACACCATGACTACGATTCACCTTCACCAGACCACCATCGCCACGCCCGCACAGATCCTCGCAGCCTTCACCGATTTTGGACCAGGCCGCTCGACCATCTTCGCCAACAGCACCGACGAGTACCTCCGCGTGCACAGCCAAGGACCTGATCACGTCGACGTCACCGAAGGCTCCCACGGAGTCTGGGAGCGCCTACATTACAACTGGTCCGACCCTCACCGAATCCTGATGATTACCACTGATTCCAACATATGGGGCCGGAACTCAGGCCACACCTGCACCCTCACCCGCAAACCCGGTGGGATGACCGACGTGGACGCCGTCGTCGTCCGCGAGGGCAAGAACATCAGAGGGCGTCTCCTCGCGATCGTGCTCGGTGCCGGCGGCAGGCGCGTCCTGGAAAGGCAATTCGGGCAGACCATTAAGGCCGTGGAGGTCCGCTACCAGGACGCGAGCGCGACCGACCTCTCGTAGACCCGGGGCGCAGAAGACCGGGGGTAAGAAGAAAGGACATGTCATGACTAATTCACGCCGTCGGTTCGAGGAGGTGCGGGAGTTCAAAGCCCCGCCCGCTCTGCCAAAGAACCTGCAGAAGGTCCTGGTTGATCTCATCGAACTTCAACTACAAAGCAAGCAAGTCCACTGGAATCTGGTCGGCACCAACTTTCGCGACTTGCATCTGCAACTCGACGAAATTGTCGATACTGTTCGCGAAGCCAGCGACACGATCGCTGAACGGATGCGCGCCCTCGACGCGGTACCCGACGGGCGATCCGACACCGTCGCGGCGTCCACGACTTTGCCCACCATCCCTCCCTCCGAGCTGAGCACCACCAATGCGGTCGACCACATTGGCACCCGTGTCGATGCCGTAGTCGCCACCATTCGCGCGGTTCACGACGAGGTCGACGCGGCTGACCCCACCAGCGCCGATCTCCTGCATCGCATAATCAACGATCTGGAAAAGGCTGCCTGGATGCTCAAGTCCGAAAACCACACACCATGGCGGCGAACATGGATTGACACGGAACTCTGAGGACTACCGGCGGGAGCGATCATGATCACGAGTTCCGGCAACCCGAGTTCCGTGTACTACCAATGGTGTCCCGGGTGTCCCAGTTGACGCGGGGCGATGACCTGGCGTCGGGCCCCGTCTCCCGCGGACGGGGCCCGAGGGACAGGACGGTCACCATGAACGGGGAGAGAAATGTGTCGACTCCGGCTCGCGTTGGTGTATGCGACCTCGAGGACCGAACCGCGGACATCGACTCTGACCCGATCGTGCTGGGCGTCAGTCCGATCAAAGAACCGGCCGAATGATGTACCAGCCGGTTTAGGCCTGGGAGAGAATGTACGCAGATGTTTCGATCTCCGATCGCCGAACATGACACGGTTCAGGGCGCGGATCCGCCGCGAACTCGATGCCCTCACCACCGACTAATCAGGTCCGTGATAACCACACCTGAGCGGTCTGTATATAGTGACGTCGGTTGACGGAGCGGTTCCAACGCAGCGAGCAAGGCGCGGCCGGATTTCGTGGAATGCCGTCACAGTCGCCACGAGAAGAAGAGCGTGTGGACGAAGTAAAAACTCAACGTCAGAGGCGCCGGATCGGATGTAACCGGGTGCAGCGAACGAGAGAAGCGAGTCATACATGAACGAGAAGGCTTGGTCGGTGAACATCGTCATCGACGAGCACAAATCCGAAGAGGCCGGTATCCAGACGCGAGCGCGCGCCCTTCTGCGTGCCAGTGACCGGACCACAATCGTAGGGGTGGGGCGCGCGAGACGAAATCCGCGACATACCGATGTTCCGGAAGTCAGCGATGATATGGCCGCGGCCCGTGCCCTGGCAGATCTGTCGCATCAACTGTTCGAAGCAGCCGCCGAACGGGAAGGAGTCACGCGGAGCGTGCTCCACTCCGCGCGCCTCGCAGACTTTCGCCGTCCAGGTTCTTCCGCCTGAGGTGACACGCATTGCGCTACACGTTCGCACAACTGCGGGGTCTGGAGTGTCGCTACGTCAAATAGACGTTGGCATGAAGGTTTTCGATGATGGCAGCCAATTCTGAAATGCCCGATGCGGGTCTCCCTAGAAACCTGGCTTCGGCGCGGCCACGCCGACGACACGTGGACGATGGAATCCGGCTCCGAACGGATTGGACCGGTGCGGCTCTGTGCCCCGGGGCACAGTAGCGATAAACCGAAATGTCATCACTGAATATTCCGGACTGCGGTCGCGCATCGAGGTCGAGCAGTTTCGTACGAACGAGTCAGGTAATGGTGTGAGCGTCACTGTGGCCAAAAGGAGAGTGACAATGTGATGCTTCCTATCGTCCGGGGCAAGATGGGAAATCTGCCCGTGGAACTGACCAGTTTCGTGGGTCGTCGCCGCGAGTTGACGGAGGCGAAGCGGCTGCTGTCGCTCGCTCGTCTGGTGACACTGACGGGTGTTGGTGGTGTCGGCAAGACGCGACTGGCTGTGCGGGTGGCCGCTAACGTGCGTCGCGCTTTCGGCGACGGGGTGTGGCTGATCGAGCTGGGGGAGCTTAGCGATCCGGACCTGTTGGCGGACAACGTCGTCGCCGCATTGGGGTTGCGGAAACAGTCCTCCGACCCGTCGCTGGAGTTGTTGGCCGAGCATCTCGCGGATCGGCGGGTGCTGCTCGTGTTGGACAATTGCGAGCACCTGGTGGAGGCGGCCGCGGTGCTGTCCGAGACGTTGCTGCGGCAGTGCCCTGGGCTGCGTATCCTGGCAACGAGCCGCGAACCGCTGGGCATTGGCGGAGAAGCTGTGATGCGGGTTCCGCCGCTGACGGTCTCCGATCCGGACCGGCCGTCAGCGTTGCAGGGCTTGGCCGAGTACGACGCTGTCACGCTTTTCGCGCAGCGGGCCGAGGCCACGGCTCCAGGATTCGTGCTTTCCGAGGCCAACCGGGTCACGATCACTCGGATCTGCCAACGCCTGGACGGGCTTCCACTGGCTATCGAGTTGGCGGCGGCCCGCCTGCGGGTCCTGAGCCCGCAACAGATTCTGGATCGACTGACCGATCGCTATCGGCTGCTCACTGTGGGCAGCCGCGGTGCGCCGGTCCGCCAGCAGACCCTGAAGCTTTCCATCGACTGGAGCTACGACCTGTGTGAACCCATGGAACAGCAGCTGTGGGCACGGCTGTCGGTGTTCGCCGGTGGCTTCGAGCTCGATGCCGCTGAGAGTCTCGGCACCGGGCTCCTCGCGCGGGAAGAGGTGTTGGACGTAGTGGCTCGTCTGGTCGACCAGTCGATCCTGATCAGGGAAGAGGCCGGCACCGTAGCGCGGTACCGGCTACTCGAGAGCCTGCGCGAGTACGGATATCAGAAGCTGAGGGAGATGGGGGAGGGGGCGGCCTTGCGCCGGCGGCACCGCGATTGGTGCCTGCAGTTGGTACAGCAGACAGAGGAGGAGTGGATCGGCCCACACCAGCTCGCGTGGATCACCCGGTTGGAGCGAGAACAGCCGAATATGCGTGACGCTCTGCAGTTCTGCGTGACCGAACCTGGCGAAGACGAGGCTGAGGCCGGCCTGCAGATCGCCGCCGCCCTACACACGCTCTGGCTCACTCACGGTCAGCTCAGTGAGGGCCGATGCTGGCTCGATCGGGTACTGGCCCATCACAGCGGCCAACCCACCGCAGAGCGGATCAAGGCGTTGTCCGCCAACGCTGCGCTGGCCGCAATTCAAGGCGACCTCCGGAAGGGCGCGGTGCTCGTCGAGGAGGGGAAAACCCTCGCTGCGCAACTGGGAGGCACGGGGGTGCAGGCCATCGTCACGCACGCTGACGGTCTCCAGGCGCTCTTCGGCGGCGATCTGCCGCGCGCCGTAGCCTGTTTCGAAGCCGCCCTCGAGGGGCTTCGCGCCGAGGGCGACCTGCTGCGGCTGATCGAGGATCTCGTCGGGTTGGAGCTGGCCAGCGGGCTGCTCGGCGATGTGCCCCGGGCGATCGCGTGTAAGGAGGAGGTGCTCGCGATCACGGAACTTTACGGCGAGTCAGTGCAACGGGCGTGCTCCCTCTGGGCGTTCGCGCTTGCGGTATGGCAGACCGACCACATGCACGCCTCCAGGCTGCTCGCGCAAAGCGTGCGGCTTGCACGGGTGGTGGATGACCGACTCAATGTGGCCATGTGGGCCTTGACCCT
>NZ_BCWY01000116.1 GCF_001894825.1 Rhodococcus jostii NBRC 16295
TCGGCTCTCCTCGGATACCCCGGTATCGATCGCGCTGTCGTGCACACCAGCGGCGACCGGTTGGCGGGCTACGTCGTCCCCGCCGCGGGATCGGTACTCGACACTTCCGCGGTCCTGGCGCACGCCCGTGCGAGGTTGGCCCCGCACATGGTCCCCGCGTCCATGACGGTTCTCGACGCCGTACCGGTGACGGCGAACGGGAAACTCGACCGCGCGGCCCTGCCGGAACCAGACTTCACCGCGGTGCGGGCCGCGTACCGGGCACCGCGCAACGCGACCGAGGAGGTTGTGGCCGCCGCCTTCGCCGAGGGGCTCGGACTGGACCGGGTCGGCCTCGACGACAACTACTTCACACTCGGTGGCACGTCGCTCGCTGCGACGAGCGTGATCGCCCGGATTGCCGAGTCGTCCGCGCGCACCGTGCCGGTGCAGTGGATCTTCACCCATCCGACACCGGAAGCCCTGGCGCACATGATCGCCACGGCTCCGGAGGACTTCGCGGCGGAGGGTGCCGCAGACCGCGCTCTCGACGTGCTGCTGCCACTGCGCACCACCGGAACCGGCAGCCCGGTGTTCTGCATCCATCCCGCAATCGGGTTGGCCTGGTGCTTCACTGGACTTGTGCAGTATCTCGGTGATCGTCCGGTGTACGGGTTGCAGTCCCCGGCGCTGACCGACCCGAATCTGTGCGTCGACTCCCTGGAGGAGGTCGCCGCCCTGTATGTCCGCCGGATCCGTTCGGTGCAGCCGCACGGGCCGTACCACCTGGTCGGCTACTCGGTCGGCGGCCAGATCGCTCATGAGATGGCGGTGCAGCTCACCGGTGACGGCGACGACGTGGCCACCCTGGCAATGCTCGACACACACCTGGCGGGAGGATTCGGTCACACGACGGAGAAGCCCACCGTGACAGCACTTCTGGCGGAGTTCGGAGCGGTGGTCCCGGGTGACGACGATTCGCCGGCGACCACGGATCGTGCCGTGGACGTGCTGCGTCGCACCGGCGGACTGTTCGCAGCTGTGACCGCGGACGACCTCGAGGCCGTCCACCGGGTGTTCACGCAGACGGTCGACCTCGCCCTCGCACACCGACCGTCGACGTCGAGCGGTCTCGATCTGCTGTACTTCGGTGCGGCAGATTCGTTCGATGCCACCACCGGAGTCTCCGCGTGGAGGCAGCACATCAGCGGCGAGATCCTCGAACATTCCGTTCCCGTATCGCACCAGCAGATGACGAGTCCGGAAGCTCTAGCCTGCATCGGTCCCGTTCTCGCGCGCCACGTGACACTCGCCGACGCCTGCGCGCGCCAACGCCTCGGCGATGTCTGCTCACCGAGTCGGTGAGCCACCGTCTGCCCGTCGACTGCGTAGGAAAACCCGGTTCGCCCGGTACCGCCGGGGTGGGTACCGGGTGGACAATCTAGGGGTACGACATCACGGCCACGACCAAGAAGGAGTGGAGCGGTGAACCGGACTGAGCTCCCACAGACACTGCGGCGATCGTCGAAGGAGGTGCAGGCGGCCTTCGCGGCGGCACACGAGATGGCCGTTCGGCGGTACGGCGAGGGCGAGGAAGCCCAACGAGCGGCGTACGGGGAGCTCAAACAAAGTTTCGAACTCGTGACCGACCACTGGGTGCCCAAGCAAGGCTGACCTGGCCGCTGGGATGCCGTGCCCACTCGAGTGGGTGCCCGCGCCGACGGGCTAGCGCGTCCCCGCTGATCGCTGGGACCGATACGGCGTCCCGGGCCCGACCGGCGCGTCATGCCGAATGTTCAACCGAATATCCACACCAAACGAGTCAAGGCAGTCCGCCAGACTCAGTTCGTTGCCGAACGCTTTTTCCGGGAGCGTCGATTCTTCGCGCTGGCCGGAGCGAACGCCCAACTCTCGTGAGAGCGCTCAGCAGCATCCGGGTTTCTTTAGCGAAGCGAACCACCGGTGGCATTCCCGCTACCGCAAAGATCTGAACCGACCGGTCTTGTTGAAAGCGGCAATCGGCGACCGCAGGAGTGGGGCGATGTGCTCAAACAGGCGGGCCGTATTGCCTCAGCTTCGGCTCGGGCAACGACGGCCCGGGAACGAATAGACGCTTTGGCCATGGGTGGCGCTGGGAAGGGAGGCCCGCATGCAAGCCCGGGACGTAGTGGTCAGCGCGTCGGCGTGAGTCGTAGTGGCGCGCCAAGCGCAGCCCCCGCCAATGATGAAATTCAACTGGCGGGGGCGCTACACGGACAACCTGCACGTCGTGACGAGCGGTGCATACGTGATTTTCGTGAGCCGGAACGCGAATGTCCAGGGAATGTGATCCACGCCATGGCACTTTGTTCACAGCTCGAATTTCCGTCCGGTCAGTGGGATTTCGCAGTCTGCTGCGGCCTGGACGTATTTTGGCCGCAATGGTCAGGCGTGATCGGCACGATCACGAGATTCGGGTGTGCAGTCTCGGAAGCCGCCAACCTGTGCATGTTCTGTGGCTGCGCGGGAAACGATAGGCGCGTCGGGCTTTGGCTCCTCGTCTATGTGATGTAGAACACATCAGAAGTTTCGGGAAGGTGTGCCGGGGCGGGTTGCAGTCCGCGTCCGGGACTCAAAATAGGTAGGGGTGTAGGTGTTTCGGCCGTTGTGCGGGTGCTGAAGTTGGGTAACTCTTTGTGGTGCACCGTCGTCGGCGTTGCAGTCGAGAACCTCTGCACGTGAAGGAAGAGCTGTCATGGCACGGATTACCGAGAAACTGAGGGTCACCCTACTGGATGCGTTGCATGTCAGTGTGTTTGGAACCATCGTCTACGCAGGGTTGGTCATGGGGGTCGTGGTGGTGGCGATGTGGAAGTTCCCGGTGCCGGGCGTGTAGTTCGCCGCGGCCTGGGCGCGTTCGGTGTGCAACATCGGGCGGCGGTGCGGCGATATAGCTGACAGGGGGATTGGTCGTACCCGTGGGTCAGGGTGGCTGGAGTCGATGAGCGGCACCTGTGAGAGATCGCTGGTGTGAAAGGAGCAGGGATGCCCGGGACGGGTATGGGCTGGATGGTTGGGTTACTGGTGGTTGCGCTGGTGGTGGTTCCCGTCTCGTTCGGTGTAGCCGCACGGGCCGACGCGAAGACCCGTCGCCTTTCGGAGGTCCTGGCGCCCGATACGAACGGTGGGCTGTCAGTTCTTGCGGTCACGGAAGCGGACGCGCGGTGCGATCAGTGGCGGCGGCTCGCGACGCAGGCGTGGCTGATCTGCGGTGCAGCCTCGCTGGTCGCGGTGGCGGTCGTCGGTGTCCTGATCTGCGTCGGGTGACGAATCGGTAGCTGCGAGATTTCCGGGCCAACCTGTCAGTGCGGGCAGGCCGAGCTGTCAGTCGATCGCGTAGTGAAGGTGGCCCGATGAGCCGAAGCGACCCGGTCGGAGTGGGTTCCGCTCTGACCGGGCCTCGCCGGGACGTCTAGGAGTGCTTCCGCACCGAGTGTGCCGAATCCCCGCCATTCAGTGGGGGTTTGGCTGACGGGGACTTCATCGGCACCGTGTGCTCGGTGCGTACCGGTACGAAGGAAATGGTAGATCCACCGGTCGGCGCAGCACGAAGATGTGACCTACGCCACACGCATATTTGTGGAGTCGCTCGCGGAGAGCATCAGGGGACTGTGTACCGGGCGAAAACGTGCCATCCGACGAACCCCCAGATGCCGACGAGAAGTAACCGGCCGGGTAGCCGGGTCCACAGCAACGAGGCGACACTCGCAAGGGTCGAGCACCGTCCATCCGTTCGATGGCTGTACAGCTCGATGCCGATCCCGGCGCCGATCAACACGAGCCAGATGATCGTGACTACCACCTCACGTCGCCTCACTGCGGCTACTATGCATGATGCGGACGACCGGTGCCGCGCCGGCGGCGAGCCAACCGCAGAACAGCACGAACCGAACCGGGTGCCATGCCAAGGCGTGATCGATCACGGTGCTGAGTGTCGGCACAGTGATCGACTGGCCACCCAAGGCGATGCCGACGGCTTCGAGCCCGGCGGCGATCATGAGCAATATCAGCCACGGGCGCACCGAACGTAGGCTGATTTTCCCGACCCGTGGCGTGCCGCTACCACGAGAATCGCCGGTGCCGCTGATTACAGCCAGGCAGGTGAGCAGGGCGACGGGGACTCCGACGGCGATATAGGCGAGCGTCGTGAACGGCCGCAGTCCGGTTGCCCAGTACGCATAAGCGACTGCGACCACGAGGCCGGCGACACCACCGGCGTGGGACGTAGCGATTCGCCGTAGCACCGACTCCATCGCATCACCCCGCACCGAGGACCTTCGCGTGTCGTTGCGCGGGTGTGCCGAGTCATGACACGGCCCCGCCGCCGCCCGCTACCAGTACATCGCACTGCTCCCATTCCGCGAAAGAGTCGCTCGTCCCTCCGCGGGCCGCGGGTTCGAGTCCCATACCTCGGCTGCGGACGAACTACGGCGGTACTGGGCCACCGCGCCTCGTGCATGTCGCCGACCTGCTCGAGCTCGGCGGCGGGCATTGTCACGTTGGTGGGTCAAAGCCGGATCCGCCGAATTTCGACCAGTCCCGCCGAGCAGGTTGACCCCGACCATGTTGCGGTAGTCGCGGTGAGCGCTTCGATTCGGCCGAGCCGGGGCGCGAGAAGCGTATTCCGTGACCAAGGCGCGCCGGTTGGTGATGGGCTGCGCTGATCACGTCACGGTCGTACCTGTGTCGCGAGGTGGGGATGGTGCCGCCGATGCAGGCTGACCATTCGCTGCGATGGACGGTGATGGCCTGATGGCTGTCGGCGGAGTCCTTCCCACTCGGGGAACGTGACCGGTCGGCGACTCGTGAGGTGTCTGGTGTTGCTGGTGAGGTCGATCAGACACCGGGCAGCGCCCTGCACAGAGAGGTGGTGCCGTCGTGCCACGTCGAGCAGTTCGTCGAATGCCTGGGCGTCGCTGTATCCGCGGCTGGTGATCAGAACTGTCTTCGCGGCGGTGAGGAGTTCTCGGTCTGAGGGGCCGCGGCGCCGGTCGAGGAAGCTTCGCGCGGGTCCTGTGGGGTGGGGGATCTCGGAGTTCAACATGTGGCATCGTCCTTTTGCATACGAGATTCCCCGGGCGGCGGTCTCGTAAACTGAGCACTTGGGGGCCGACGATGGGTGGGGGAGCTGAGTGCCCGTCCGGACGCAGTTCGGTGGCGTTGGCCCCAGTGGTGGAGTTGTCGAATCGCAGATCCTCGACCTCGAGACTCCGGTCAGCGGGCATAGCGCGGGTCGATCGGCGGCAAGACGGTGGGGCCGAAGTTGTTCACGATCGGCATCATCGCCTTGAACCAGGTGCGGGCCGGCTCGGTGCCGCCGAACAGGTTTCCGTCCCCGCACGAGCGCAGCGGGCTGGTGCAGATCTGGCCGGGGGTCGGCGAGTCGCCGAACACGTAGACGCTGCCTGCCAGGTTGTTGGTGTACCCGATGAACGCCGACGACATGTGCGATTCGGTGGTCCCGGTCTTTGCGGACATCGGCAGGGTCCACCCGGCACCGGCCGCCGCAGCGAATGCCGTGCCGCCGGCCTGGTCGTCCTTGCTCAGCGCGTTGGACAGGCTGTCGGCCAGGCCAGGATCGATAACCTGCTCGCACGCCTGCTGGGTGAGTGGGACCGGCCGACCCTCGCGGTCGACGATGGAGTCGATGGGGGTCGGTGGGCACCACTTGCCGTGTGAGGCCAGCGTCGCGGCGACATTCGACAGCTCGAGCGGATTGATCCACACCGGGCCGAGGGTGAACGAACCCAGATTCTGGTCCTTCTGCATGTCGGCCAGGCTCTGGTCCCCGAACCCGGAGGTGCCCGGGTCGGTGTAGGACCGCATGCCGAGGCGCACCGCCATGTCCACCGTCGCATCCACCCCGGTTTCCTGGAGAAGTTTCACGAACGCGGTGTTCGGTGACTGGGCGAGGGCGTCGGTGACCGACAGTGCCCGCGGATACGGGGCGGCGTTCTGCACGCAGTAGGTGGCCGCAGGGCACCCGGGGGCACCGCCGTCACCCATCCCGCGGGCGTCGAACCGGCCGGGCACGTCCAGGATCGCGTTGAGCCGCAGCCCCTTCTCCAGGGCCGCTGCGGTGGTGAAAATCTTGAACACCGACCCGGCGCCGTGCCCGGAAAGCGAGTAGGGCAACTCCTGCACCGTCTCGGCTGCGGCCGCGTCCAGTCCGTAGTTGCGGCTGCCCGCCATCGCCAGGACTCGGTGCTGGTCCTGCCCGGGCTGCACGACGTTCATCACGCTCGCGATGTCCGGAAGTTTCGGGTCGGCGTTGGCGGACACCGCCGACTTGACCGAACCTTGCACGGCCGGATCGAGGGTGGTGCGGATCAGGTAGCCGCCCTTTTCGAGCTGCTCCCGGGACAGCCCGGCGGTCTGGAGGTACTGCAACGCGTAATCGCAGAAGAACCCGCGGTCGCCGGCGGCGATGCATCCGCGGGGCAAGTTGTTCGGTTTCGGGAGCACCCCGAGCGGCGTTTCCTTCAGGGCGCGGATTTCGGTGGCCCGGTCCGGAACATTCACGACGAGGGTGTCCAGGACGACATTGCGGCGCTCGAACACCCCCTCGGGGTTGGTGTAGGGGTTGAGCGCGGAGCTGGACTGCACCATGCCCGCGAGCATCGCCGACTGCGCCAGATTCAGGTCCTTGGCGTCGATGCCGAAGTACGTGCGGGCGGCGTCCTGCACCCCGAAGGAACCGTTGCCGAACGGGACCAGGTTCAGATACCGGGTGAGAATTTCCTCTTTGGAGAGTTCCTGATCGAGGGTCATTGCCATCCGGATCTCCCGGATCTTGCGGACAGGCGTGGTCTCGATCGCGGCACGGCGTTCGGCGTCGGTCTTGGCGACCACGTGCAGCAGGTAGTTCTTCACGTACTGCTGATTGATGGTCGAGGCACCCTGTTCGATCTGACCGCTGGTGGTGTTGGTGAAGAACGCCCGCATCGTGCCCTGCCAGTCCACCCCCTGATGTTCGCCGAACCGTCTGTCCTCGATGGAGAGAATCGCCAGTTTCATCTCGTTGGAGATCTGGTCGCTGGGGACCTCGAATCGGCGCTGGTCGTACAGCCAGGCGATGGGGTTCCCGGTGATGTCGGTCATGGTCGTCACTGCCGGCACCACCCCGTCGGCCAGTTCGGCCGAGGAATTACCGACGCTGTCGGCGGCACGGTTGGATGCGTACCCGAGCCCGGCGGCGACGGGAAACATCACCCCGGCCAGCAGAATCCCCCCGGCGACGGTGGCGCCGGTGAGTTTGAGGACAGTCTTCTTGGAATGCATTACGGCACCTCATTCGACGGTGCACCGGAAGTCGAATCACCCGGTGCCAGAACGATTATCGGGCCACCCGGCACGGCTGGGCGTGAATGACACGCGCGCGGCGCTACTGCGGGTGGGAGAGGCGTCAGTACCGATCACGGGACGACAGCCGGAGACGGCCTGTCACACCCGCAGCACGCAGGTGCTGCTCCGCACGGGCATCGGGGACACCGGTGAGGTCGATGACGGTGCCCGGGCGCGGACCGGCGAGGACTGCCGCCTGCTGTCGGCGCCGCGCTGCGGGGTGCGGCGCCGCGAGAGCACGCCCACCAACACAGCCAGCGTCCCGGCCAACCCGGTCAGCTGCAGTTGCACCCCACCGGTCGGCGGGTCAATGTCCTCGGTTCCCCGGTCGGCCGCATCGGCGGTGGCCGACGCGGGGATGTCCGGGTGCGTGTCGGCACCGAGGAGAGTCGGGAGCGGGGCAGGCACATCGCCCGCCGCGTCGGTGTGGGCGATCTGCAGGGCCGTCAGTACCGCGACGATCGCAGCCAGCACGGTGACGACGAGCAGCGTCGAACGCCGCCGCGAGGATTGCCGACCGCCACACACAGGGCTCAAGGTAACACCGACGGCGTAGTCGCCAACCGGTTCGAGGGAAAGAGGATTACGGCGCGGTCGTCGCGCATCCGGTCGCGAAATTGAATCAAAGTGATTTGATGTATCGGTGTTATCGTCGAAAGGTGGTGCTGACGCGTCAACCCGTACCGTCATTCCTGCAGCTGGCCGCTCATCCGTTGCGGTGGCAGCTGTTGGCGGTGCTGTCCGGCAGCGACTACCGGGTCCGGGAGATGGTGACACTGGTCGGTGAGTCGCAAAACCTGATCTCCTACCACCTGCGGCTGCTGCGCGACGGCGGGCTGGTGAGGGCCACACGCAGCAGCTTCGACGGCCGCGACAGCTACTACCACCTCGATCTGGACCGCTGCACCCAGATGCTGGCCGGCACCGGCGCCGCACTGCACCCGACACTCGGGTTGAACCCCACACCCTCGTCGTTCAACCCGACGACCTCGCTGGCTGTGTTGTTCGTGTGCAGCGGCAACAGTGCCCGCTCCGCGATCGCGGAAGCGCTGGCGCACCATCACGGCAACGGCCGGGTCGACGCAATCAGCGCCGGCACCCGCCCCAAGCCGGACATGCATCCTAATACGGTGCGGGTGCTGCGAGACGAGTTCGGGATCGACATCTCAGACCGGCATCCCCGCCACCTCGGCGCACTCGCCGACCGCCGGTTCGACACGGTCGTCACCGTGTGCGACAAGGCCCGGGAAGTCTGCCCGGAGTTCGGCGATGAGGCGCGCAAGATCCACTGGAGCATCCCCGACCCGGCGACACCAGTCGGCACCGACGACGATACCTACCCGACCTTCCGGGCCGCCGCCACCGAGATCGACACCCGCATCCGATACCTACTGCCGATCCTCACCGCAGAACCGTGACAAGGAGTGCCCGATGACCGCACCCGGCGAATACGCCAGCGTCCGCTACCTCGTCGATGATGTGCCCGCAGCCGTCGATTTCTACACCAGACACCTCGGCTTCACCCCGCACACCAACCCGGCCCCGGCCTTCGCCGACGTGATCCGCGGCTCCCTGCGACTACTGCTGTCCGGCCCGGCCAGTTCCGGCGCCCGCGCCACTCCCGCCGACAACACCGGCCCGGGCCGTAACCGCATCCACCTCATCGTCAGCGACCTCGATGCCGAGATCGCCAGCCTGCGCGATGCAGGCGTCGCATTCCGCAGTGATGTGGTCACCGGCCCTGGCGGCCGTCAGATCCTGCTCGCCGACCCCGCCGGCAATCTGATCGAACTGTTCCAGCCGACGGCCCAACGACACGCGCCCACACCGACTACCTGAGCCGACGACACCGCCGCACGACGTCCTCGGCGCCGTGAGCCGGCCGCTGCGGTAGCCGCCGGAACCGGGTGGGGTTGACCTTCTCGGTAGTTCGACAGTTCAGGCCATCTCGGGGACGTGCAGGTGTGCGATGGCGAGCTCGAACTCGCATGTGTCGAGTACCTCGGCGTTCGCCTCGCGAACTCCTTCATCCCGGATGCTGTCGATGCGTTCTCTGTTGCGTTCCATCGCCTCGGCGCTGTCGAATGTCAGCGACGACACCCCGCGACCCGCAGCATGGTCGAGCAGCAGGCTTGCGCTGCAGAAGCCGTCGAGTTCCTCCATCTTGGGCAGTGCGGCCATCTTCCACACGTCGACGGCGCGGTCCATGTGGGCCGGCTCGGTCTTGATCCACGTGACGCGGCAACAGGCTCCGCGTTCCGAATGGTGGTCGCGATGCATGACAGCGATGTCCCACCGCGACACCTCCGTGGTGCCGTGGAAGATCTCAGCTGCGGCGTCGCGCAGATTTCGCACCGGTCCTTCGCTGGCGCGTAGCGAGTCGTCGTCCCGCCACGAACTGGACGCGATGCAGCGGCCCGAGCCGCGATCGACGAGCAGGGACATTCCGAGGCAGCCCTCGATGTCCGCCAGCGCGGGCATCACGGTGTCGCGTATGTGCTTGATCCCGGCGTCGATATACGACGGATGCGCTTGAATTGTGGTTGAGCGTGCGAACACGGTCGGCACCCTTCTCCTCATGGGCGGCGCCGACGCGGCGTCGCCGGTCATTCCCCTGTTTCACACTGCTCCCTCGATCCGTCGGAGGCAATGGGTCGTGGCCGTTGTCGGCGGCGAGGATCCGCTGCGGTCGGGCGCGTCCGTGGCCTGTTCGAGGTGGTTATCACTTGTCGCCCCGAGTGGACTTGCGTGAAACCCGCTCACGCACAGGTTCTTCGTCTCCGCCGAGCAGGCCACCCAGTCTGTCGCCCGGGGGAGTCGATCGCACCCTGCTCCATCGATTCCGCGCCACCCTCGGTGGTACCTGAGTCGAGCTCGAACAAGCCTTTCGGTTCGCTGCCGATCTCGAGGCGGTCCACCGCTTCGGCGAATCGCACGTAGGTGTCGACGCGGCTCATTTCTGCCGCTTGGAGCGACGGGGTGCGTGTTCGCGCTCCGTGCCTTGGCCGCCGAGGATTTCACCGAGCGTTTCACCGACTCCCTCGAGGACGCCTTTGGTCTTGTTCTTCGTGCTGCCGCTACCCTTGACGTCTGAGACCAGGTCCGTGAGCCCTTTCGGTTCGCTGCCGATCTCGAGCCGGTTCACCGCTTCGGCGAATCGCAGGTAGGTGTCGACGCTGGCGACCACCACGCGGGCGTCGATGGTGATCAGTTCGATGCCGACGAGTGAGACGCGCACGTAGGCGTCGATGACCAGGCCCTTGTCCAATATGGTGTCGATGACGTCGGCGAGGCTACTCGAGCTCGGTCCTGCGCTGGTCATTTCTGTGCTCCTTGTTTACGGCTCCCTCATGCGCCAGCTCGGTTCGCACGCGGCGGCCGCGGCCCCGGTGAAGTTTCTTCCCGGGCTGTTCTGCGTCGGCTCCCGACTGCCGTCTTTGCGACTACCCGGATTCGGGAGATCTCAACCCGCGGAAGGCGGGTCGTGGCCATACGGGGCAAGATCGCGCGGAGAACCCGACTTGCCAATGGGTGAAATCGACCCAGGAACCGATCCGATGACCATCCAGACCTCACACCTGCACATCACTACCGATCATGACGAGATCCGCCGTTGGTCCAAGCGCACCACGGCGCACCGGCGCGAATGGCGAACACGGCTCTGCTACCCGGATCCGCACGTTCGCGGCGGAACCAGTGCATGGTTCGAACTTGTGCACCGCGATATCGGGGACGGAGTTCAGTCCTGACGTCGTGCCGCGAAACACCGCTTCAGGATTGAGCGGTCTACGCTCAACCTTTCTCCTTGACCTCGATTTCCGGCAGGGGGAAAATTGAGTCGATAACACTCAAGTTCGGTGGGTGTGACGTCGGAGCGGACCAGCGAAAGCGCTACACCCACCCGGTGTGGTGCTGGAGGCGGTCATGGCTCGCGCGGTGGGTATCGATTTGGGGACCACGAACTCGGTGGTGTGCGTGCTCGAGGGTGGCGACCCGGTGGTGGTCGCCAACTCGGAGGGTTCGCGCACGACGCCGTCGGTGGTGGCGTTCGCGAAGAACGGTGAGGTGCTGGTCGGTCAGCCCGCCAAGAACCAGGCGGTGACGAACGTGGACCGGACGGTGCGGTCGGTGAAACGGGAGATCGGCACCGACTGGAAGGTGGCGATCGACGACAAGAGATACAACGCGCAGGAGATCAGTGCCCGGGTGCTGATGAAGCTGAAGAGGGACGCGGAATCGTATCTGGGTGAGGACATCACCGACGCGGTGATCACCGTCCCCGCGTACTTCGAGGACGCCCAGCGTCAGGCCACCAAGGAAGCCGGCCAGATCGCCGGCCTCAACGTCCTGCGGATCGTGAACGAGCCGACCGCGGCCGCGCTGGCGTACGGCCTCGACAAGGGCGACAAGGAACAGACGATCCTGGTCTTCGATCTCGGTGGCGGCACCTTCGACGTCTCGCTTCTCGAAATCGGCGAGGGCGTCGTCGAGGTTCGCGCCACGTCCGGCGACAACCATCTCGGTGGTGACGACTGGGACGATCGGATCGTGAAGTGGCTGGCCGACAAGTTCAAGGCTCAGAACGGCATCGATCTGACCAAGGACAAGATGGCCCTGCAGCGTCTCCGTGAGGCTGCGGAGAAGGCCAAGATCGAGCTGAGCTCCTCGCAGAGCACCTCGATCAACCTGCCCTACATCACCGTGGACGCGGACAAGAACCCGCTGTTCCTCGACGAGCAGCTGTCCCGCAGCGAGTTCGAGAAGATCACGTCCGATCTCCTGGACCGCACCCGGGCCCCGTTCCAATCGGTGATCAAGGACGCGAAGATTTCCGTCAAGGACATCGACCACATCGTGCTCGTCGGTGGTTCCACCCGGATGCCTGCTGTGACGAATCTGGTGCGCGAGTTGACCGGCGGAAAGGAACCGAACAAGGGTGTCAACCCGGACGAGGTCGTCGCCGTCGGCGCCGCCCTGCAGGCCGGCGTCCTCAAGGGTGAGGTCAAGGACGTGCTGCTCCTCGACGTCACCCCGCTGTCCCTCGGCATCGAGACCAAGGGTGGCGTGATGACCAAGCTCATCGAGCGCAACACCACGATCCCGACCAAGCGTGCGGAGACCTTCACCACGGCGGACGACAACCAGCCTTCGGTGCAGATCCAGGTGTTCCAGGGTGAGCGCGAGATCGCCTCGCACAACAAGCTGCTCGGCTCGTTCGAGCTGGCGGGGATTCCGCCCGCCCCGCGTGGCGTGCCGCAGATCGAGGTCACCTTCGATATCGACGCCAACGGCATCGTGCACGTGACCGCGAAGGACAAGGGCACGGGCAAGGAGAACACGATCAAGATCCAGGAGGGCTCGGGCCTGTCCAAGGAGGAGATCGAGCGGATGATCAAGGACGCCGAGGCACACGCCTCGGAGGATGCTCAACGCAGGGAGGAGGCGGAGGTTCGCAACCAGGCCGAGTCGCTGGTGTATCAGACCGAGAAGTTCATCAAGGACAACGAGGACAAGGTGCCCGCCGACGTCAAGGAGAAGGTCGAGTCGTCGATCAAGAATGCCCAGGAGAAGTTGAAAGGCAGCGACGTCGCGGCGATCAAAGAAGCGATCGAAAAACTGTCGACCGACTCGCAATCCTTGGGCCAGGCGATTTACGACGCGCAGGCGAAGGACTCGGCCGCCACCGGCGGGGGGAACGGTGCCTCGGAAGGGGCCGAGGAAGTCTTCGATGCCGAGGTGGTGGACGAACCTGGGAGGGAGGACTCGCGATGAGCAGCAGCGAGCGCCGCGACGGCGACACGCCTCCGCGGGAACCGATCTCGATCACCGACAAACGCCGTGTCGATCCCGATACCGGTCGGGTACGCGAGCACACTCCGAGCGAGCCCGTCACCCCGACCCCGCAACGGGAACCCGACCCGACCACGTCGGACGCCGAGATGCACCCCGGTGACCGGTCCGGGCGGGCGACGGACGTGCACCCGGATCGAGTGGCGGAGTTGACCGCCGATCTGCAGCGAGTGCAGGCCGAGTACACCAACTACCGGCGCCGGATCGAACGCGACCGGCACCTGGCGGTCGAGGCCGCGACGGCGTCGGTGGCGGCGAGGTTTCTCGGGATCCTCGACGACCTCGATCGTGCCCGCGAGCACGGCGACCTCGAAAGCGGACCGCTGCGTGCGATCGCGGCCAAACTCGGTGCGATCCTGAGCGGCCTGGGGGTGGAGGGATTCGGTGAAGAGGGGGACCCCTTCGATCCCACCCTGCACGAAGCGGTTCAGCACGAAGGCGCCGGAAGTGATCCCGTCGTGGGCACGGTGTTGCGGCGCGGCTACACATTCGGTGACGGCAAGGTGCTGAGGACCGCGACGGTCACGGTCGTCGAGGGGGATGACCCGCCGGGAAAGGAGGATCACCGGTGACGAAGCAGGAATGGCTCGACCGTGACTTCTACGCCGCTCTGGGTATCCCTTCGACGGCGTCGGCCGAGGAGATCAAGAAGGCGTACCGCAAGCTGGCCCGGGACCTGCATCCGGACGCCCACCCGCAGAACCCCGAGGTGGAGGAGAAATTCAAGACAGTCAGTGAGGCGTACGCGGTACTCTCGGACCCCGCCACACGCAAGGAGTACGACCGCACGCGCCGGCTCTACCGATCCGGGACGTTCGCCGGGTCGGGTTTTTCTCCTGGCGCCGGCTCAGCCCGGGCACGCGCAGGGTCGGGCGGCTTCGACTTCGGGGACGTGTTCGGGAGCGGTTCATCCTTCATCGTGGGCGATCCGCTGGGCGGGGTCGGTGATGTGCTCGGAGACCTGTTCCGGCGCGCCGGAACCCGCACTGCGTCGGCCCGCCCGAGGCGAGGCAGCGACGTCGAGACCGAGACCAGGCTGTCATTCCGTGAGGCAGTCGCCGGGATGGTGCTGCCGCTGCGTGTCAGTGGACCGACGGTGTGCACCAGCTGTCACGGCTCCGGGACACGGCCGGGAACCCGGCACCGGACGTGCCCACACTGCGACGGCGTCGGGGCGCGAAACCGGAATCAGAGCGGCTTCGTGTTCAGTGAACCCTGCGGCGATTGCGGTGGCACCGGATCGATCGTCGGCATGCCGTGCCCGGACTGCCACGGCACCGGGACCGGGGACCGCACCCGCACCATCTCCGTCCGTGTTCCGCCCGGAGTGAGCGACGGGCAACGCATTCGGCTACCGGCGCAGGGCGAACCTGGTCTGGGCGGGTCACCGCCGGGGGACCTGTATGTCACCGTCCGCGTGGATCCGGACCCGGTGTTCGAACGTGGCGGCGATGATCTCACCGTCACCGTTCCGGTGACCTTCGCCGAACTAGCCTTGGGGACAGTGCTGTCCGTGCCCACCCTCGACGGCCGGGTCAGTGTGAAGATCCCTCCAGGCGCCCACTCCGGGAGCACGTTCCGGCTGTGCGGACGAGGGGTGCCGCACAGCGGTGACGCCGTCGGCGATCTGCTGGTCACAGTGGAGGTCGCGGTCCCGTCCGATCTCGGCCACGAAGCCGACGAGGCGCTGCGGGCGTACGCCCGGGCAGAGGAAATCGACGGATTCGACCCCCGCGCCGGCTGGGCAGGCAACACGTGACGTCACCGTGATCGGGTCCTCCACGGTCGGCGCAATAAATGGGTTGGGGAACAACCGAATCCGCGCCATTCGATGACCACAGCGACCTCGGCTGATGACCCTCGATTCCACGACCGTGCCCGGTCACGTCGCCGTTCCAATGCCGCGGTCGGGCTCATCGGCGCCAGCCCAGCGAACCCAGCTCGCAACTGCACATCCGGGGCAGTCCCTCCCGGCTTGTGTGGTCCCAGCAGAGCACACCGCACCCGCAATGACCATGCTTCACCGGACATTGGTATCGGCGGGAGGTTTCGGGTGAGGTTGTGGGTCGGTCCTCGTTCGAGGACGACCAGCTGGGGGAGTGGGGGTGGTTCCGTGGACACCATCGCGCACCGCTGATTCCGCCACCAGGACTTGAATTGCAGCCTAGGGTCGAGGGGATCGGTCGTCCTCGGTGTCGCGGAAGGAGACGAGCAGTGGTGCCCGCGACTCTGGTGTGCCTGCCGTTCGCCGGGTCGGGAGCGTCCTTCTTCCGAGACTGGCGGGGGTTCGCCCCGCGCGGCCTGGATGTCTTTCCCGTGCAGCTTCCCGGTCGTGAGGAACGGTTCGTCGAAGAGTTGCTCACGACTGTCGCAGCGGCGGTGGATGACATCGTGCCGCGGGTGTTGCCCACGTGCCGGGATGCCGCGGGTGTGGCGATCTTCGGGCACAGTCTGGGCGCCGTCCTGGCGTTCGAGCTCGCGCATAGGCTGAGGGCTGAGGGTGGTGTCACGCTCGTCCGGTTATTCGTCAGCGGGTCGCCGGGGCCGGCAACCGTGCGGGAGATCCGGGCGTCGTCCCTGGCGGACTCCGAGTTCCTCGCGCAGGTCGGCGATCTGGCCGGGTACTCGCACCCCGCGCTGGAGAACCCTGAACTGCGCGAACTTCTCCTGCCGGTCGTGCGGGCGGACGTCGAGATGCACGAGAACTACCGGCCGCCCCTGCACCCGCCGCTGGACGTCCCGATCACCGCGCTCCGCGGTCGTGACGATCATCTGGTCGGTGCTGCGCACGCGGCGGAGTGGGCGGCGACGACCACGGCCGAGACGTCGGTACTCGAGGTCGACGGTGGGCACATGTACCTCACCGAACATCCCCACGCCCTGGTGCGCCTACTCGCCGCGCAGCTGTCCGATCAGGAGTCGCGATGAGTGCAGATCTCACCGGAAAGACGGCGATCGTGACCGGCGCGGCGCGCGGCATCGGTCGTGCCTGCGCCGTTGCCTTCGCGGCGGACGGTGCCGACCTGATGCTCGTCGACATCGCGCGGGACCTGCCCGGTGTGCCGTACCCCCTCGGCTCGAGGAGCCAGCTCGACTACACCGCCGAACTCTGCCGTGAACACGGCGTGTCGGTGCTGACCGAAGCGGTGGACGTGCGGGATCTCACGGAGATCAACGCCGCGGTGGCCGCCGCCCACGAGCGGTTCGGGCGGATCGATGTTCTTGTCAACAATGCCGGAATTGTTTCACCGTCGGGAAAACTCGCTCATGACATAGGCGAAGACGAATGGCGGCTGATGATCGACGTGGACCTCACCGGGGCGTGGCGGGCCATCGCAGCGACCGGCGGAATCATGGTCGCGCAGCGAAGCGGAAGCATCATCAACGTCGCATCCACCGCAGGCCTCGTCGGATACCCGCGGTTCGCGGGGTACGTCGCTGCCAAGCATGGGCTGGTGGGACTGACCAAGGCCGTTGCCCTCGACTACGCCCCGACCGGCGTCCGCGTGAATGCGCTGTGCCCGGGCTCGGTGCGGGACGCCCCCGAGTACGAGGGACGGATGCTGTCGGAGATCGCTCGTTCGCTCGGCATCGGCGACGACGAGCACGAGTCGATCTTCCTGCAGTCGCAGCCGACGAACGAACTCGTCGAACCGGAAGATGTCGCCGCGGCGGCACGGTGGCTCGCGTCGGACGACGCGCGTCAGGTCACCGGCACGGTGATCACGGTCGACGGCGGGTTCTCGGCCCGCTGACCTACGGCTGCGCGGGCACTTCTGGCGTCGGGCGATCTCCGCTAGCATCCTCGTATGCACCAATCCCATTGGGGTCGGGCTGGGCTGGCGCGTACGTCGTACGGCCATGCGGTGACGGTGCGTGTCCCCTCGGGGACGGATCCGGAAACTCTTGCAGCGGTGCTGCATACAGCGTCCGACCTCTGGTGGGATCCGCCCGTTCGGCCGACGCGCCTGTGGGTGGAGGACGTGGCCGGTGTGTCCGAGGGCTTCGACGCGCGGCGACGACTCGCTGCCGAGTGTCGTCGGCCGGCGACGGTCGACGGTCCGGTGGTGCGCGTCGTCCTGATGCGGTATCGAGACGGCGACGCCGATCTCGTCGTGGTAGCCGATCGGCGCGACCTCGACGCGGTCTCACTCGCCACCGTGTGTGACGTGCTCACCGGAGTTGTCGGAGCGGACGCGGTGTCGGCAACTCCGGTCCGCCGTCACCTCCACGGCAACGCACTTCCGCCGTCGGGTGCGTCACTGCATATCGTCGAACCGCTGATCGGGCGCTTCGGGGGCGGGGGTTTCGAGGATGCGTCCGTGGTGGTTGCCGCCGCGGCGGCGGTGGTTTGGGGTCGAACCGAGGGTCTCGACGCCGTAACCGTTCCGATCTGGCGAGCCGACCGCACCCGCCCGCCGCGCGTGCTCGGCAGCGGCGAGAGCCGTGTCGACCGGACGTTCGACATCGTGGGCACCCGGTCGCCGGACGACACGTTCGAGAAGGCGAAAAGCACTAGGGGGGAAGGGTACCCACTCGACGCGGTGGACCACTACGGCCCGGACAGGTCGCGGATCGGTGTGCTCGACACCGTGTCGTGCACTCCCGGCCGCGTGTACCTGCCGTGCCAGTCGGCGCCGTTTCCACTCACGCTCGTGCCGGTGGTCGACACCGACGGGCACACTGCCCTCGAGGTGTACGCCGACCCGACCGTGGTGGACCGCGGCGCCGCCGGACAATTCGCGGCGCGGGTTGCGAAGGTGCTCAACGAACCTCGTGGACCGCTCCTCCCGCGTCGCCGACTGTTCGGCGAAGAGCCGGCCGCGCCTGTGGGCGCCGGCGTCCGAGCGCCCGGATCGGGGGGCAGGATCGAGGACCTCGTCGCGCGGCACGCCCGGGAGCGACCCGACGCACTCGCCGTGACTCATGGCCGGCGGACACTCACCTATTCCGAACTCGAGGAGCGCTCGAGATGGACGGCGTGTGGTCTCCGCGATCGCGGGGTCGCGCCGGGAGACCACGTCGGAGTCTGCCTCGATCGGTCGATCGACTTGATCGTGACGATGCTCGCGGTGATGCGCAGCGGTGCGACGTTCGTTCCGATGGATGTGCGACATCCGCCCGATCGCCTCGCCTACACGGCACACGACGCCGGCGTCGGACTGGTCGTCACCGATCTCGACGAGGCGACGTGGGGTGACGGCGCGGCGGCGGTGACGGCGGATGCGCTGCAGGTGCCCACCTCACGTGAGGTGGACTGGGCCGTCGGCGGCGCCGGTGCGCCCGCCTACGTGATCTACACCTCGGGGTCGACGGGGCGGCCCAAAGGAGTGGTGGTTCCTCATCGAGCCGTGTCGGCTCTTCTCTCAGCCGCCGGGGAGGAGTGCGTACCGACGCCCGACGACACGTGGTCGATGTTCCACTCGCCCGCGTTCGACTTCTCGGTCTGGGAGATCTGGGGCGCGCTGGCGACCGGCGGCCGACTCGTCATCGTGCCGTACTGGATCTCGCGGTCCCCGGTGGAATTTCACACGCTGCTCGCCGACGAACACGTCACCGTACTCAGCCAGACGCCGTCGGCCTTCGTGCACCTGATTGCCGCCGACGCAGACCTCGACCCGCTGGATTCCCTTCGTCTCGTCGTGTTCGGAGGCGAGACTCTCGACCCCCGAGTCGTTCTCGCGTGGCTCGACCGGTATCCGGAATCGCGATGCCGACTGGTGAACATGTACGGGACGACGGAAACCACCGTTCACGTCACGGCGCACACGGTGACACGGCGGGATGCCCTGACCGGCTCGGCGAGCGTCGGGTCACCTCTGAAAGGCTGGGAGATCGAGGTCGCCGACGAGCACGGCCTCCCTCTGCCGCGTGGAATGACCGGTGAAATCTACGTCGGCGGAGCCGGAGTCGCCCTCGGCTATCTGAATCGACCGGGATTGACCGCCGGGCGTTTCGTTGCCGCCCCGTCCGGTTCTCGCCGGTACCGCACGGGTGATCGCGGCCGGATTCGCGACGACGGCACCCTCGAGCACCTCGGACGGCTGGACGCCCAGGTGCAGATTCGCGGTTTCCGCGTGGAGCCCGGGGAGGTTCGATCCGTGCTCCTCGACGATCCTGCGGTGACGGCGGCGGCGGTGGTGACCTCGGGGCGGCCGGAGGATCCGGGCGGACTCGGCATCGACGCCTATGTCGTTGCAGCAGAGAGAACTGCGGTCGACGTAATGGGAATCAGGCGACGTAGTGGGCAGTTCCTGCCGGAACACATGGTGCCGCGCACGATCACTGTGGTCGAGGCGTTGCCTCTCACGGTCAACGGCAAGCTGGACGTCGCACGGCTTCCCGAGGCGGTCTCACTGTCGGGGGCGCGACGGGACGTGGAACCGGACGTCGGACCGCTCGCCGACGAGGACCCGGCGAAAATCCTCACCGACATCTGGGAATCAGTCCTCGGTGTTCCGGTCTCCCCGGACGACAACCTCTTCGAGATCGGCGGAAACTCGTTGTGCGCGATCAAGGCCGACAGCATGATGCGGCGGCTCGGCCTGCCGGCCCTCCCGATGCGGGAGCTGTATCGGCATCCGAGCATCCGCGGGATCTGCGACACCCTGACGCGACTCTATCCGCCCCGCCCGGACACGTAGGTCTCGACGAGCACGCCGATCCCACGTGCGGACTCCGGTTGCATCATGTCGTTGTGTGCGCAGTCGACGCGATCTTCCTGCACGGTCCCGGTGATCGAGTCGCCCCATCCGGCGTGGGGACCGTCCTCAGCGATGAGCAGGAGCGCGTCACCGCGAAAGACCTTCGGGACGAATCTCGTCGACAGCCGGGTCGACCGGGCATACCCCTCGGCTATTCGCCGCACCTGGTTCGCCGAGACGGCGACGGCGGGACCGAAGGTGTCGCGAAGTCGTTGGGCGGCGTCCTCGTAAGTGAGGGACCCGGCGTCCTCGCCGATGCTGACTCCCAGACCACGCAGAAGCTGCCCGGCGTCCAAGGGTTCGGGATCGGTCGTCGCGTCGCCGGGGTAGCTGTCAAGGAGGACGAGCGAGGCGACCTCCTCGCCCTGCTCTTGCAGTTCGGTGGCCATGGCGTGGGCGATCAGTCCGCCGAGTGACCAGCCGAGCAGGTGATACGGCCCGGACGATTGAACGGCACGGACCTCGTCGACGTATCGGTGCGCCAGTTCCTCGATCGAGTCGTACTCGGGGCCGCCGCCGAGGGACGGCAACTGCAGACCCCACACGGGGCGGTCGGGCGAGAGATGGCGGACCATGCCGGTGTAGGCCCAGGCGAGACCCATTCCGGCATGGACGCAGAACATCGGTGCACGCCGACCACCACGGTGCAGCGGCACCAGCATCCGGAGCGCCTCGTCGGCGGACACGGGCAGCGCTTCGGTCGCGAGGCGGGCCGCCAGACCCGCGGGGGTCGGGTCGAGGAAGAGCGCGGGCAGCGGCACCGGACGACCCAGTCGCTGCTGCAGGTCCGCGGCGAGCCGGACCGCGGACAGTGACGTGCCGCCGAGCGCGAAGAAGTCGTCGTCGACACCGAGGGGGTGATCTTCGTCGGACTTCACGACCTCGGCGAACGCGTCGACGATCGCTCGCTCGACAGCCGTCGACGGGGCACGGAATCGGTCGGATCGAGTGCCGAACTCGGGCTCCGGGAGTGCCGAGCGGTCGAACTTGCCCGCCGGGGTAAGTGGTACCTCGTCGAGTACGACGATCGCCGCGGGGACCAGATACGGCGGAAGCTGCCCGGACAGCGCCGTGCGTACTGCACTCGCGTCGACGTCCGCGCCGGTTGCACCGCGGACGTAGGTGACGAGTATCGGTTCGCCGCCCGGGCCGGTGCGCCCGACGGTTACCGCGAAGCCGATGTCATTGCGGGCCGCGAGGATCGAGTCGATCTCGCCCGGCTCTACCCGGAATCCGCGCACC
This sequence comes from Rhodococcus jostii NBRC 16295, assembly GCF_001894825.1. Classification (GTDB taxonomy): domain Bacteria; phylum Actinomycetota; class Actinomycetes; order Mycobacteriales; family Mycobacteriaceae; genus Rhodococcus_F; species Rhodococcus_F jostii. The sequence continues at coordinate 21,159 of NZ_BCWY01000116.1, forward strand.
TCGAGCTGGAAGTCGGTGCGTCCGAGGTGCTCGAGCGTGCCGCCACGCCGGGTCCGCACCAGGTCGCCGGTGCGGTACATCCGCGAGCCGGCGGGGGCAAACGGGCAGGCGACGAAATGTGCCGCCGTCGTGGTCGGGCGAGCGTGGTAGCCGCGAGCCAGGCCCGGCCCTGCCAGGTACAGCTCACCCGGGATGCCCGGGGGGACGGAATGCAGCCGGGCGTCGAGGACGGCGGCCGTGAACCCGCGAACGGGGTGCCCGATGGTGACGGGCTCCGCGGTCGTCAATGCGTCGCTGACATGCGACCAGATCGTCGTCTCGGTCGGACCGTACGCGTTGAGCATGCGCCGGCCGGGCGCCCACTGCCGGACCAGTTCCGCCGGGCACGGTTCACCGGCGACGGTGAGGACCCGCAGCGATTCGAGTCCTGTCGGCTCGAGCGTCGCGAGCGCGGTCGGGGTGATGAACGCGTGGGTGATCCGCTCACCGGCGAGGATTTCCGCCAGCGCCGCACCGCCATAGGTTTGCGGGGGAACGAGCACGATCCGTGCCCCCGCGCAGAACGCCATCGTCAACTCGAAGAGCGATGCGTCGAAGCTGGGGGACGCGAGATGCGAGACCCGCGCATCGGGCGCGACCTGGAGGTGGTGACGCTCCTGCTCGAACAGGTTTGCCAGACCCTGATGCGACAGCACGAGACCCTTCGGGGTGCCGGTGGAGCCGGACGTGTAGATCAGGTAGGCGGGGTTGTCCGGGCGCAGCGGACCCGCGCGGTCGACGTCGGTCACCGGTGTGGCCGAAAGGTGCCGCAGCTGCTCCTCGAGGTCGGGATCGTCGAGCACCAGCCACTCGACCGCGTCCGGTAACTGTGTGCGGTACCGGGCTACGGTGACGCCGAGTACCGCCCCGCAATCGGCGAGCATGTGGGTGATCCGGCTGGGCGGATACGTCGGGTCGACAGGGACCGGCGCGGAACCCGTCCGGCTGACCGCCCACACGGCACGGACCCACGCGAGCGACCGCGGCAACGCCAGAGCGACGAACCGTTCCGGTGCCGCACCCCGGGCGATGAGCAGCCGGGCGAATCGCGCGGAGTCGGCGTCGAGTTGCCGATAGGTGAGCGTGCTACCGGCGTCGGACACGGCCGTCCGGTCGGAGTGCCGCTGCGCCGCCTCGGTCAGCAGGTCGGGCCACACCCGCGCCGGGAGACCGGGCGGCCCGGAGACCGCTGCCCCGTCGCCGAGCGCGACGTCCCCGACCGGCCGGTCGGGGTCCGCGGTCACCGCCTCGAGGAGACGGACCAGACGATCGGCGAAGCCCTGCACCGTCTTTGTGTCGAAGATGTCGGTGGCATAGGCGAATCCGGCGGCGATTCCGTCCGCATCGCCGGACTCGTCGAACGTCTCGGCGACCACCAGCTCGAGATCGACCTTCACCACCGGCGGCGAGTACTCGGCGACCGTGACGGTCAGGTCCGGCAGCGTGATCTCGGGGCGCTGGGCGCTCTCGAACTCGAGGGACACCTGGAACAGCGGTGAGCGGGAGGTCGACCGCGCCGGATCCACAGCCTCGACCACGCGCTCGAAGGGCAGGTCGGCGTGCAGAAAGGCGCCGAGGTCGACGTCCCTGATGACGTCGAGTACCTCGGTGAACGACCGGGCGCCGTCGACGGCGGTGCGCAGGACGAGGGTGTTGACGAACATGCCGACGAGTGGGTCGAGGGTGGGGTCGGGGCGGCCGGCGACGGGGGTGCCGATCACGATGTCGGAACTGCCGCTGAGCCGGGCGAGCAGGACCGCGAACGCCGCGTGGATCGTCATGAAGAGCGTCGAGTTGTTCTGCCGCGCCGTCGTCAGCAGCGACCGGTGCAGGTCCCGGCCGACGTGGAACGCGACCCGGT
>NZ_BCWY01000117.1 GCF_001894825.1 Rhodococcus jostii NBRC 16295
GTCGCACGTCTCCGGCCGGGCGCCGGCCAGCCCGGCGACGACGGCATCGGGCGTTCCGTGCCCGATGCCGGTCGCCGCCAGGGCGCCGTAGAGAACACAGTCGACCGTCATCACCCGGTCGAGCCGACCGGACGCGTGCAGATCGTCCACGAAGTCCGCTGCCGCGCGCATCGGGCCGACGGTGTGCGAACTGCTGGGCCCGATGCCGAGGGAGAAGAGGTCCGTCAGCGAAACGTACGCACTCACGCCCAGCTCGCGGCCCGGGTGAAGCCCTCCGGCCGTTCCGCCTGCAGGCGCAGCAGCTCACCACGGACCTCGGCGTCCAACGCGACGTCGAGTACCGTCCACACCAGGGCCGTCGCACCGTCCAGGATCGCGGCGTCGGCCGCGGGACTTGCTGCGGCGTCGGCGAAGTCTGCGTTGTGCGGGATCGCGGTGCTTCCGAGTACCGCGATCGCGGGATGGATGGACGGGACCACCTGGGACACGTTGCCCATGTCGCTGGACCCGCCGCCCAGTGCGGCGGACGTCAGTTCGCGACCGGTGGCCTGCAGGTTCCGGTCCCAGATTTCCGCGAGCACCGGATTCTGGACCATCGGCGCGTACGGCGGTTCCGTCGCCGCGTACGTCCATTCGCATCCGGTGGCGAGTGCGCCGGCTTCGAAGCAGGCGAGCACGCGCTCCTTCACCTCGCGCCACTCGTCGATCTCCGGTGCCCGCACCTCCACCTGCACGACCGTCTTGGCGGGGATGATGTTGGTGACGTCGCCGCCGTGCGACACGAACGCGTTGACGCGGGTCTTCGCCCGGAACTGCTGGCGGACCAAACCGAGGGCACCCAGGGCGATCGTCGCCGCGGCACCGGCGTTGATCCCGTGCTCGGGTGCGCCGGCGGCGTGCGCGGCCCGCCCGGTGAACGTCACCTCGAACCGGTCGACGGCCTGCATCCACAGCGAGGTGCAGGGCATATCCGTCCCCGACGCGCCGTGGACCATCAGGGACAGGGACGCGTCCTCCCACGCACCGGCTTCGAGCATGGGGATCTTGCCGCCGCCGTGCTCCTCGGCGGGCGTGCCGAGGAGTTTGATCCGGAGACCCGCCTCGTCGGCCACCGCGGCGAGCGCGAGGGCCGCGCCCACCCCCGCGGCCGCGATCATGTTGTGCCCGCACGCATGCCCGACCTCGGGCAGCGCGTCGTACTCGGCGCAGATCGCGACGGTGAGATCACCGTCGCCGTAGACCGCCTCGACGGCGGTGTCGAGTCCGTAGACGCCGACGGTGGTGTCGAAGCCGGCATTCCGGAGCGCGTCCCCGACGAGCGCGGCGGCGCGGTGCTCCTCGAACGCGATCTCGGGGGCGTCGTGAATGCGATGACTGAGTTCGAGCAGTTCCTTTTCGCGGTTGCGGAGCACCTGCGCCGCAGTGTCCTTCAGCGATCCCGCGCGCGGGTCGGTGGTGGCGCCCGCGGAGGTGGCGAGAGTCATGTGGGTTCCTTCCTGGCGGTGGCGACGGACGGTCAGACGGCGACGGTGTCGCGCAGGGGCGGGGCGATGACCCCGTCGGGAAGCGGTGAGTCGTACGGGGTCTCGGACGTGCGGGTGGTGAACTCCTTGCGCGCCGAGGCCAGTAGTTCGGCGTCCGTCAGGAGGTCCACCGCGGTCGCGGCCATGATCTTGGCGGCGTGGATCATTCCCTTGTGCGCGGCGGGAAGCTTGCCCTGCGCGACCATCTGCCACGAGTGGGCGGCAGTGCCGGCGCTGACGCACGCCGTGGCGCACTGCACGAGCGGCGTCACCCGGCTGACGTCGCCGAGGTCGCTGGATCCGGTCAGCGTCGGCCGCGGCGTGCGCGCGTCGAACGTGACGATCCCGGTGTGCAGAGCGCTTCCGTCGCCCTCGAATTCACCGCCGAGCGTGCTTGCCGTGCGCCCCGACGCCGTCGCGGTGGTGAACGCCGATGCGGACTCCAGGTCGGTGTCGTCGAAGGGAACCGGCCCGAGTTCGCGGAGCCGCTCCTGCATCGAATCCTCGAGGACGACGTTGGGCAGGATGTCCGAGCAGCCGCCGTCGATCTCGATCTCGACCGACGTCTCGGTCATCAGCGCGGCACCCTCGGCGATCTTCGTCACGCGTGCGAACAACTCGCGCATGCCGGCCACGTCGGGCGACCGCACCAGGTAGTAGGCCTCGGCGGTCGCCTGGACGACGTTGGGTGAGCGGCCGCCGGTGTCGAGGATCGCGTAGTGGATCCGGCAGTCCGACGGCATGTGCTCCCGCAGGAAGTTCGTGCCCACGTTCATCAGTTCGAGTGCGTCGAGTGCGCTGCGACCGCGGTCGGGCGAGACGCCGGCATGCGAGGCGATGCCGGTGAATCGGACGTAGGCCTGGATGTAGGCGAGCGTCCGGATCCGTTGCACGGTGGTGGTATCGCCGGGGTGCCACGACACCGCGGCGTCGACGTCCGCGAACGCACCCTCCTTGACCATGAACGTCTTCCCGGCGGCGGCCTCCTCGGCAGGGCAGCCGTAGTAGCGGACCGTTCCCGGGAGCCCGTGCGCGTCGAGGTAGCGCTTGACGGCGGTCGCGGCGAGGAGGGAGCCGCCGCCCAGAAGGTGGTGTCCGCAGCCCTGCCCGTTGCCGGTCTCGTTGCCGGGCTCCGGTTCGGGCACTGCACTTCCCGACTTCTGGCTCAGCCCGGCGAGGGCGTCGTACTCGCCGACGATCGCGATCACCGGTGCACCGCTGCCGGCTTCGGCGCTGAACGCGGTCGGGATGCCGGCCACCGACCGGGTGACCGTGAATCCCTCGGACTCGGCCACGGCGATCTGCGCATCGACGGAAGAGTGCTCTTCCCATCGCAATTCGGGGTTGTCCCAGATGGCGTCGCTCAGTGTGGCGTACTGCGGGCCGAGCTCGTCGATGGTGCCGAGGAGGTGGGGATCGACAGACACAGAATTTCCTTTCGTCGGGTGTCGCGGGGAGTTGTCAGGCGGGTACTTGCTCGTCGTCGGCAAGGGGAGACTTGTGGTTCTCGGTGGTGGTCATGGGTGTCCGGAGTTTCCGCGCCAGGAGGGCGGTGACGACGCACAGCGCCGCGCAGACCGCCCACACCACGTGATAGGCGCTCAGCGAGGGGATCGGCTTGCCACCGGCGGTGAGCGCCGGGCTGACCATCGACGACATCACGAGGGCGAACACGGCGCCGGCCACGGCTCCCGCCGCGGTCCGGGAGGTGTTGTACAGGCCGGACGCGATGCCGACGGAATCGGGCGGCGCCTGCTGCACGATGACGGTGGGCAGCACGCCCACCACCACTCCGCCGCCCAGTCCCGCGATGAACAACCAGAGAGCGAACGTCGCGGGGTTGCCCGGAACGAGGATCATCAACACGTAGGACACGGCGGCGAGGACCGCGCCCAGTGCGAGCGACCCCGGTACCGTGAGCGCTGATCGGGCGAGCCGATCGCTCACCGAGGCGCCGACGAACATCGCCAACGCGAACAGCGCCAGGATCAGGCCGGTCACCGACGCGGAGACGCCCAGCCCGTAACCGTTCGCTTCCGGTGTGGCCCGGAGGAAGAGGGCGCTGGGGGTCTGGGCACCGAACAACTGGGCGCCGAACAGCAGTGCCATCAGCAGCGGCACCCGCATCCCGCGTCCGACGACCTCGAGATCCACGAGGGGGTGCTGGACTCGTCGTTCCACGAACACCCACAGGACGAGAACCGCCGTCCCGACCCCGATGGATGCCCACGTCAGGGTGCTCGTCCAACCCCAGGTGCTCGCGTTGGAGACCCCGCCCAGCACACCGAGCAGACCCACCGTGAGCAGCACCGCACCGGCCCAGTCGATCGTCCCCGCCTTGCGCACCGTCGTCTCCGGGACCAGGAAGTACACCACGGCCAGGCAGATCGTCATGAGGACGGCGGGAACGAGCAGTACGACGCTCACGTCGCCGATCACGGAGTCCAGGAGGAATCCGGACAGCAGACCGCCGACTGCGGCGCCCAGCGTGAGTGACCCGACGAGTCGTCCGATGCTCCGGCCCGCGGTGGCCGCGTTGCGGTCGCGGACGATCGCGAACTCGAGCGGAAGGAACGCCGCGAGGGGCGCCTGCAGTGCCCGGCCCACGAGCAGCCATTCGAACGACGGCGCGAACGCGACGACGAACGATCCGAACGCGACGGAAGCGGTGGCGACGACGAGAAGGCGTTTGTGCCCGAAGAGGTCACCGAGTTTGGCGATCAGGGGGACGCAGGCGGCCGTTCCCAGCAGATACATCGCGCTCACCCAGTTCAAGGCAGCGGACGACGCGTCGAAGCGTTCGCCGATGGCGGGCAGCAGCGGGGAGAACCATCCCTGCAACAGCCCGCTGGCGAACTCCATGACCACGAGGAATCCGACCGCTGCCGTGGCAGCGTCGCCTCCCCGGATGTGGCGCGAAGAACTCATGTCGACTCCAAGAGGATGAGTGAAAAGTGACTGGTGGAAGAGTGACGCCCCGCGAATTCCGTCGTGTAAATTTGCAGCACCCTCGGCATCGAAGGACGGATCATGCAGGATTACGAGCCAGATGATGTCGATTTCGGACTCATGCATGCATTGCAGATCGAGCCGCGAGCATCCTGGAAGGCGTTGGCACCGATCCTCGCCGTCGACCCCGTCACGTTGTCGCGGCGGTACCAGCGGCTCCGCGACACCGGCCTGATCTGGATCACCGGATACGACGCCGGGGTGCCGGGGCGCGGTGCGCTGATCGAAATCGAATGCGCACCAGGACAATCGGTCGGTACCGCGGAGGCCATGTCGGAAGACCCCGTCGTCTCTGGCATCGACTTCACGGCGGGCGGCCGCGACCTCTTGCTCACGCTGATGGCCCAGGACGCGGCGGACACGTCGCAATTTCTGCTTCATCGGCTCGGCGACTATCCCGCGATCCGGCGAGCCCGGACCCACCTCATCACCGAGGTGCTGTTCGAGGCCGGGAACTGGCGGCTGCGAACCCTGTCGGCGGCGCAGGCCGCGCAGGTTCCCGGCGTCAGACCGCCTCGCCCCCGCGCCGCGCGGACGGTCTCACCCGACCTGAAACGCGTCATCCATCACGAACTCGGCATCGACGGCCGCGCACCGACCACGGCGATCGCGGAACGCGCCGGGGTGAGCAACCAGCGCATCACCGACGCGATCGCGACGATGCGGCGCGACGGCTCCCTCCGGCTGCGCACCGACATCGCCCGCGCCTACTCCGAGTGGCCGATCTACGCCTGGTATTTCATGCAGGTTCCCGCACCCCTGGTCGAGCGGCTGCGAACGTCGCTGGGCAAGATCGAGGAAGTCCGGTTGGCGGTGCTCGTGGCCAGCGAATACAACCTGATCATGGCGGTGTGGTTGCGCACCCTGAACGACGTCCACCGGTTCGAATTGCTTCTAGAGAAGCTCCTGCCCGGGGCGCGGGTGGCGGACCGGTCGGTGGTCATGCAGATCGGGAAGCATCTGGGGCACATCCTCGATGCCCGCGGACGGGCCACGGGGCCGGTGGTCTCGATGATTTCCCCCGCCGCGACGTGACCGCAGATTCACCCCTCACGCATGAGGTGGAGCACGCCGACCTGTCCGACACTTCACCTCGGATGATTCGGGCATCCGCTCGTCTCACCGTTCTGCCCTGATCGAAGGGATGGCCAGCGATGAGCGTCGACCGGGCGAAGTACGCGTGCAGTAGGGCGGCGCGGGCGTGACGTGGGCGCTGCCCGTGATCGCCGCGGTACTGCTCGCCTACGCGGCGATCTCGCGGCGTATCGCGGGCACTCCGATCACCGCGCCGATGATCTTCACCGCTGCCGGCCTCCTACTCGGGGCGCGGATGGCCGGGCTGATCGACGTGCACGTCACCGCCGAGGTGGTGAAACTGCTCGCCGAGGTGACTCTGGCGCTGGTGCTGTTCTCCGACGCCTCGCGGGTCAACCTGCCCGAACTCCGGACCGAGATCTCCCTGCCCGCACGACTGCTCGGCATCGGTTTGCCGTTGACCATCGCGGCCGGATTCGGCGCCGCAGTGGTGATTCTCGGTGACTTCGCCTGGCCGGAGGCGTTGCTTCTCGCGGTGATCCTCGCCCCGACCGATGCCGCTCTCGGGCAGGCGGTGGTGACGCTCCCGATCCTGCCGTCCCGGGTGCGGCAGGGTTTGAACGTCGAAAGCGGGCTCAACGACGGGATCTGCGTGCCGCTCTTCCTGATCGTGCTGGCGATCGCCGAGGCGGAATCGGGGGCGATAGGTGGCGGCGCCGCTGCCCGGCTGGTCACCGAGCAGATCGGCTACGGGATCGTGGCCGGTGTCGGCGCCGGGGCGATCGCGGCGATGATTCTGGTCATCGCCGGCCGCCGTGACACCATCGACCCGATGTGGGCGCAGATCGTCCCCGTGGCGGCAGCTGCGCTCGCCTACACGGTCGCCGTCCCGGTGGGTGGCTCGGGTTTCATCGCCGCATTCGTCGGCGGACTGACGTTCGGCGCGATCCGCCACCGCGCCGAAGACGGAGCGGACGACCCCAACATGCTGGACGAAGCCGGCGACCTGCTCAACGCCGTGACCTTCATCGTGTTCGGCGCCGTACTCCTCGGTCCCGCCCTCGACCACCTGTCCTGGGCGATGCTGGGTTACGCAGTGGTGAGCCTGACCGTCGTCCGGATGGTTCCCGTCGCACTGTCGATGATCGGGGGGCAGCCGCGGCTGCCGACCATCGCCTTCGTCGGCTGGTTCGGCCCACGCGGACTCGCGACCATCGTCTTCGTCATTCTCATCCTCGAAGAACCCGGCGAACTGCCCCACGAGGGTCTGCTCCTGACGACCGCGATCGTCACGATCGCACTGTCCGTTCTGGCCCACGGTCTCAGCGCCGCTCCACTGGCCGACCGGTACGCCACGTGGTTCCGGAACCACCCCCGCCCCGAGGCCCGGCCTGCACCGCACTGATTCTCAGACGGTCCTCAGAAAAGTCACAACTCGACGTCCTATCGTTGCCCCGGCAAACAACCCCACGGGAGGACACGACATGAACGTTTCACGAGCACGTCTGCACTTCGGCATCGCAGCGGTCGGCGCGATCTCCGCCGCCCTGGTGATCCCCGGTATCGCCTCCGCGGATCCGATCGAGTCCGATTCCACCCGCCTCGTGAACTCCACGTGCAGCTTCGCGCAGATCGATGCGGCGATGCACGACGTGACCCCGCAACTCGCCGGGCGCCTGGACCAGGCGCCGGAGCGCAAGGCTCAGCTCGCGGACTTCTTCGCGAAGTCGCCTGCCGAACGCCAGGCCGTCCTCGACGCGCACCCGCAGCTGAAGAGCCGGCTGGAGACGGTCCCGACCGAGGGCCCCGCTGTCCAGTGGCGCGAAAAGGCGCAGACGATCGCCGAGACCTGCGGTAACTACTGACGCACGCTAGGGCGGACGGTGCGCAGGACTGTCCGCCCCGTGTCGAGCCGGCGGATGTTGTCGGTGATGTCGCCGACGCGTCCGACGAACGTGTGGTCGGTGACGCCCGACGAGTGCGGGGTCATCAGGACGTTCGGCAGGTCGCGGAACGGCAGCGCACCGGGCGCACCGTCACCGCCGGCATCGGGGTAGGAGTACCAGACGTCGATGGCCGCGGCCGCGATGCCGTGCGAGGCCAGCGCGTCGAACAGCGGCTGTTCCCGGACGAGGGGTCCGCGCCCGACGTTGATCAGCACACCGTCGGGGCCGAGCGGCTCGAGTTCCGCGGCGCCGATCATGCCGCGGGTGTGGTCGTTGAGCGGTGCCGACACCACCACCACGTCGGATTCCGACATCAACCGGGTGAGCGACGCGTTGTCCCCCGCCCACTCGAGCCCCGCGGCGCCGGCGTCGAGGGTGCCGCGCCCGGTCACCGCGCAGCCGTCGGCGCCGAACGCGCGCAGCAGGTTCCACGCCCGGCTGCCGATGTGACCGAAGCCGACGAATCCGATCCGGGCACCACGCATCGACCGGGACTGCGGAATGCCGTCGTCGTACACCGACGTGGCCCACCGGTCACCGCGCAGCGCGCGATCCTGGGCGAGGAACCCGCGACGCAGCATCAGCGCCGCCGACACGATGTACTCGGCGATGGAATCCTCGTGGTGAAACGTGTTGGCCACCACGGTGTCGGCGGGGAGTGCGTCGAAGTCGACCTTGTCGGTGCCCGCACCCGCCACGTGCAACAGGCGAAGTTTCGGAGCGGCCGCCGCCATGGCGGCGGTGAAGCGGCCGCCCACGTATACGTCGGCGTCGCCCAGATCGGCGACGATCACCGCTTCGTCGAATGTCCGATGCCAGGACACCGAGGCCCCCGACGGCAGCCCGGATTCGAACAGTTCCCGGTGCGGCAGCAGGTTCCGGTCGCCGACGACGACCTTCATCAGGAACGCACCAGCGCGGGCCGCTTGCTGTCGAACGTCCAGTCGGGCACCAGGAACTGCATGCCGATCGAATCGTCGCGGGCACCGAGCCCCTTCTGCCGATACAGCTCGTGGGCGGCCTCGACGCGGCCCATGTCGAGTTCCACACCGAGACCGGGCGTCGTCGGCACGGTGAGATAGCCACCTTCGATCTCGTAGGGCGCCTTCGTGATCCGCTGCCCGTCCTGCCAGATCCAGTGCGTGTCGATGGCGGTGATGTCGCCCGGCGCCGCCGCCGCGACGTGGGTGAACATGGCGAGGGAGACGTCGAAGTGGTTGTTGGAATGCGAACCCCACGTAAGGCCCCACGCGTCGCAGAGCTGGGCGACGCGCACCGAGCCGGCCATCGTCCAGAAGTGCGGGTCGGCGAGGGGGATGTCGACGGCGCCGGAGCGGATGGTGTGGCCCATTTCGCGCCAGTCGGTGGCGATCATGTTGGTGGCCGTGGGCAGTCCGGTGGCGCGTTTGAACTCGCTCATCACCTCACGACCGGAGAAGCTGCCCTCAGGTCCGACGGGGTCTTCGGCATAGGCGAGAACGTCTTTCAGGCCGCGGCAGGTCTCGATCGCCTCGGACAGCAGCCAGCCGCCGTTCGGGTCGAGGGTGACCCGCGCGTCGGGGAACCGTTCGGCCAGCGCCGTGACCGCGGCCGCCTCGTCGCGGGGTGCGAGCACGCCGCCCTTGAGCTTGAAGTCGGCGAACCCGTACCGCGCGTGGGCGGCCTCGGCGAGCCGGACGACGGCGTCGGGGGTGAGTGCCTCCTCGTGCCGCAGGCGTAGCCAGTCGTCGGATTCCCCTGCACCCGACTGGTAGTCGAGGTCGGTCTTGTTGCGGTCGCCGACGAAGAACAGGTAGCCGAGGGCCTGCACCTTGTCGCGCTGCTGACCGTCGCCGAGCAGCGCCGCGACGGGGACGCCGAGGTGCTGCCCGAGGACGTCGAGGAGCGCCGACTCGACCGCGGTCACCGCGTGGATCGCGACCCGGAGGTCGAACGTCTGGTTTCCGCGGCCGGCGGCGTCCCGGTCGGCGAACGCGCGGCGCAGATCGGCGAGCACGCCGTTGTACTCGCCGATGCTGCGTCCGGTCACGATCGCGCGGGCGTCCTCGAGGGTGCGGCGGATCGGCTCACCGCCCGGCACCTCACCGACGCCGGTGTTTCCGTCGGAGTCGGTGAGGATCACCAGATTCCGGGTGAAGTACGGGGCATGCGCGCCGGACAGGTTCAGGAGCATGCTGTCGTGGCCCGCTATCGGAACCACTCGCATGTCGGTGACGACCGGGGTGCTCGTTGTACTCATCTCCGAAACCTTCCTTCACAGCGCAGCGCCGCCCGTGAGGCGCCTCACAACGAAAACTCTAAGTGGCCCGATTGATACATGTCCAAGACTTGTTGAGCATCGACCGATGCAGACTCTGCATCACAGAAGCTGTTGGCCGATCAGCATCACCGCACCCACGCAGGACACGGCGATGGACGCCCGGCGCAGGCGGGCCGCGTCCAGGTAGCGGTTCACGAACCGAGACGCCACGTAGCCCAGCACCGTCGCCGGGATCAGCAGCAGGAACATGACCGCGGACTCGCGGTGCACCGACCCGGTCACGGCGAGAACGGCAACCGACAGGGTCGAGCCCACCAGGAAGAACGCGCTCATGTTGCCGCGCAACTGGGCGCCCTTCGACCCCTGCATCACCAGCGCCATCGGCGGACCGCCGATCGACGTGGCCGTGCCCAGCAGACCCGAGGCCGCACCCGCGACCGCGAGGTTCCGGCGTCGCGGCGGCGGCGCCCAGCCCAGCGATGCGAATACCACCCCCGCCAGGACCACGGCCGCGAGCAGCAGCGACAGGCCACGTTCCGGCAACGACACCAGCAGCAGCGCCCCCGCGATCGTGCCCGGCACCCGGCCGGCGAGGGCCCACCCCGTGCCGGTCAGATCGAGGGCTTCGCGCTCCCGCCACACCACCATCACGGTGACGACCGTCGCCGTCATGATCAGCGTGCCCGGCAGCAGACTCGGATCGACGAGCGCGACGACGGGTGCCGCGAGCATGCCCATCCCGAACCCGATCGACGCCTGCATGCACGAGGCGAGGAACACGGCCAGCGCGATGATCGCGAACCCGGCCCCGCTCACCCGACCGCGGCCGGGACGCCGAGTTCGACCGGACGCCGGGGGTGATGGCATTCGGCGACATGGCCGCGTTCGCGCTCGTCGACCGCGGCGGGCGGCACAGTGCTCGCGCAGATGTCCGTGGCATGGGCGCAGCGGGTGCGGAACCGGCAGCCCGACGGCGGGTTCAGCGGCGACGGCACCTCACCGTCGAGGATGATGCGCTTGCCCCGGGAGTCGGCGTCCAGTTTCGGCGCCGCCGACATCAACGCCTCGGTGTAGGGGTGGGCGGGGCGGTCGAACACGGCGTCCGTCGCACCCGTTTCGACGATGCGGCCGAGGTACATCACGGCGACGCGGTCGGCGACGTGCCGGACCACGGAGAGGTCGTGGGAGATGAACACGTACGAGATGCCGAGTTGTTTCTGCAGGTCGTTGAGCAGGTTGAGCACCTGCGCCTGGACCGACAGGTCGAGCGCCGACACGGGTTCGTCGCAGATGACGACGCTCGGGTTCAGCGCCAGGGCGCGGGCGATGCCGAGGCGCTGCCGCTGACCGCCGGAGAACTCCTGCGGGTACCGGTGCTCGTCGCTGGGCCGCAGGCCCACCAGGTGCAGGAGTTCACGCACCCGCGCCGCCCGGTCGCGGCTGGTCTTGTACATCGTCTTGTGGGTGCGCCACGGCTCGGCGATGATGTCGGCCGCCGACATCCGGGAGTTCAGCGACGCGTACGGATCCTGGAACACCATCTGCACCCGGCGGCGCAGCGCGAGCAGTTCCTTGCCCTTCAGGGAGAAGGGGTCGACGCCGTCCCACGTCACGGAACCGGAGTCGGGCCGCTCGAGCATCATCAGCGTGCGGGCGAGAGTGGACTTGCCACAGCCCGATTCGCCGACGAGTCCGAGGGTCTCACCGCGGGCCAGGTCGAGGTCGATGCCGTCGAGCGCGCGCAGTTGATTCTTGCCCGCCTTGTTCGCGGGCACCTTGAATGTCTTGGTGAGACCCCGCACCTTCAGAATCGACTCGGACATGTCAGACCTCCTCGGGGAAGTGGCAGGCGGACCGGCGGCCCTGGTGCGGACGAAGTCCGTCCGAAGCTGCGGAGTCGGCAACGTCGGCGAGCGGCGGCCGGGTGGTCCGGCACAGGTCGCGGGCCAGCGGGCAGCGCGCCTGGTAGACGCAGCCGGAGGGGATGGAGTGCAGGTCGGGTGGGGTGCCGCCGATGGACTTCAGATCCTCGCCGCGGACCGCGTGCACCGGAACCGAATCGAGCAGCCCCTTCGTGTACGGGTGCTGCGGCGAGGCGAACACCTCGGCGACCGGCCCGGTCTCGACGACGTTGCCGGCGTACATGATCGCGACCCGGTCGGCCTCCTCCGCGACCAGCGCGAGGTCGTGGGTGATGAGGATGACGGCCATGTCGTGTTCGGTGCGCAGATCCCGCAGCAGCGACATGATCTGCGCCTGCACCGTGACGTCGAGTGCCGTCGTCGGCTCGTCCGCGAGCAGCACCGTGGGACTCAGCGCGACGGCCATCGCGATCAGCAGGCGCTGCCGCATGCCGCCGGAGAACTGGTGTGGGTAGGAGTCGACCCGCGATTCGGGTTCGGGAATCCCGACCCTCTGCATCAGCGAGACCGCTTCCCGGCGCGCTTCTTTCGCGGACATGCCGCGGTGGATCCGGAACGGTTCGGCCAGTTGCTTGCCGACCGTGTAGACCGGGTTGAGCGCGGTGAGCGCGTCCTGGAACACGATGGCGAGTTCGGTGGCGGCGAGGGTGCGGCGGGTCCGGGCCTTCGCCGTCACCAGATCGACGTCGCCGAGACGGACGGAACCGTCGGTGATGTCGGCGATCGGTTCGAGCAGGCCGACGAGCGCCTGCGCGGTCATCGACTTGCCGCACCCCGACTCACCGAGCAGCGCCAGGGTCTCCCCGCGCCGGGCGGTGAACGACACGTGGTCGACGGCACGGACGGTGCCCGAGGGGGTGCGGAGGTCGACCGTCAGGTCGGCGACCTCCAGTGCGACGCGGTCGGTGTCTGCGACGTCGGGCGAGTCGACAGCCGGTGCAGGTGCACTCATGAGACGACCTTTCGGGTGGGGAACAGCCGGGAGCGACGCGACCGCGGGACGGTCAGGCGCCAGCGTTGGGCGGGATCGGTGGCGATCCGGGCCCACGCGGCGAGCACGGTCGCCGACACGGTGGTGATCACGATGGCGAGACCGGGGAAGAACGACAGCCACCACGCCGTCTGCAGGTACGTCCGGCCCTGCGACACCATCAGGCCCCAGCTGATCTCGGGCGGCTGGATGCCGATGCCGAGGAAGCTGAGCGACGACTCGGCGAGCATCACGTAGCAGAAGTCGAGGGTCGCGACGGTGAGCAGAGTAGGCAGCAGAATCGGGAACACGTGCCTGCGGATGACGGCACCGCTACGCGCGCCGAACGTCCGGGCGGCGTCGACGAACAACCGGCTCTGCAGTTCCGCGGATTCCGCGCGGGCGGTGCGCAGGTAGATCGGGATGCGCGTGATCGCCAGGACCAGAACGATGTTCGCGGCACTCGGCGAGAACACGTACAGCACGACGACGGCCATGAGCAGCGACGGGAAGCTCATGATGACGTCGGCGACCCGCATCGCCGTCGTCTCCCGCCAGCCGCGGTGGTAGCCGGCCCACATGCCGACGAGGGACCCGACGATGCAGGACAGCGCGACCGCGGGTAGTGCCACCAGGAGCGTGGTGCGGCACGCGACGATCAACCGGGCCAGCATGCTGCGGCCGAGCGGGTCGGTGCCGAGGATGTTCATCCACCCGTTCGCCACGTCGAACGGTGCCAGGTTGGACCGGTCGAGGTTCTGATCGGTTGCGGCGCCGCCGACGAGCCACGGACCGAAGACGGCCACGAGGAATACGGACACCAGGATCGCGGCCGCCACCGTGGCCATCCGGTCGCGGAGGAGCAGTTTCCACAGCGGTGTCTTGCTCCGCGGTGGTTTCGGCGCCGGGACGGCGTCTTCGACGGGCGCGGCGAGGGCCGGCGTCTCGTCCACACGGGGTGCGTTGTCTATGGACATGTCGGCGGCCTCCTAGACCTTGGACTTCTCGCGCACACGCGCGTCGAGAAGCGCGTAGCCCGCGTCGATCAGGATGTTGAGGACGAAGATGCTGACCGCAGTGAGGAGCACCGCCGCCTGCAGCACCGCGAAATCGCGTTGCAGGATCGCGTCGATCATCAGTTTCCCGATGCCGGGCCACCCGAAGATCGCCTCGACGACGACGGCTCCGTTGACCAGTCCGACGGTGAGGTCGCCGGCCACCGTCAGCGCCGGGGCGGCGGCGTTGCGGAGGGCGTGGTGCGTGACGACGCGCAGGTCGCCGGCGCCCTTGCTGCGGGCAAGACGTACGTATGGTGCGGACAGCGCCGACACCATCGCACCGCGGACCACCTGGGTGAGCACGCCGAGCGGGCGGATGAGCAGCGTCGCGATCGGCAGGATCCACGACAGCGCGCTTCCCGTTCCGGACGTCGGGAGCACCCCGAGGACGACCGCGAAGATCCACACCCCGGTGATCGCGAACCAGAAGTCGGGGATGCTGGCCGCGGTCATCGACAGCAGGCTGGAGATCCGGTCGGCCAGCGAGTTCGGCCGGTACGCCGCCCAGCAGCCGATGACGATGGCCCCGATGATCGCGAGCAGCATGGTGAAGAACGCCAGTTGCAGGGTGGCGGGGAACGCCCGCAGGGCCATCGTCGCGGCGGATTCACCCGTGCGCAGCGACTCCCCGAAGTCGAGGTGGGCGACCCCGGACAGGTAGTCGGCCATCTGACTCAGGACCGGCTTGTCGAGGCCGTTCTCGGCCGCGAATTCGGCGCGCTGGTCGGGTGTCGCGGACACCGGCAGGTAGAGGTTCGTCGGGTCGCCGGTGAGGCGGGCGAGCAGAAACACTCCGAAGAGCACGACGAGCAGGGGGACGAGGCTGGTGTAGACGCGTCGGCGCAGGAAGGCGAACATCGCTCACCGCCTTCGGATCGGGTGCGGATGGGACATCATGGTTCCTCCGGGTGGGCTGGGAAGAGGGCTAACCGTTCGCGGGTGCGTCCGCGTGCGTCATCTCGCTCAGGCGCATCTCGTCGCCGGTAGCGGAGTTGGGGGCGTAGGACACGGTCGGGGACTTCGCGAGGACACCGTTCATGTGAGCGATGTACGCGAACTGCCGGACCTCCTTCGGTTCGTTCGCGATGACTTTGGCGAACTCGGCCTGGCGGGCTTCTCCGACGGTGTTCTCGGCCGCGTCGATCTGCGCGTCGTAACCGGGGGTGCCGAAGTAACTCTGATACCCGTCGCTACGCATGTACTGGTCGACGGTGAACTGCGCGTCGCCGGCCTGGTTGCCGTGCTGGATCAGCAGCATCATCGGCCCAGCACCCTCCGGATAGGGCCTGACCTGGTACTGCAGCTGGCCGGCCGTGTCCATCATCTCGATCTTCACGTCGAGACCCGCCTTGCTCAGCGAGTTCTGGATGACCTCGACGGTCTCGTTGATCTTGGGGAACTGCCCGGTGCGCCCGATCAGCCGGATCTGCCTGTCGACGGGGACACCGTCGGCCTTGGCCTCCGCCACCAACTGCGCGGCGCGGTCGGGACTGTAGGGCGTCGATTCGAGGTCGGGGTCGAACCCGACGATGCTGCTGCCGACGAGCTGCCCGGCCGGCTCACCGAGCCCCTGGAACAGGGCCTTGACGATGCCGGCACGGTTGACGGACAGGTCGATGGCCTCCCGGATGCGGTAGTCGTCGAGCGGTGCCTGCGTGCCGTCGATGCGCAGCGCCGTCGTCTCGTTGTTGGGATACGCGACACCGAGATCGCCGGCACCGTCCTCGGGTCCGAGGGAGGTGGCGAGTTCGGCCTCGGCGTTCAGCACCATCGCCGCCCGCACGCTGCCCTCGGTGCGCCACTGGTAGATCGCCCGCGCGTACTCGGGAGCCGTGCCCCAGTAGGTGTCGTTGCGCACCAACGACAGTCGCTGGCCGTGGTCCCAGTAGTCGACCTTGTAGGGCCCGGTGCCGATCGGGTCGCGCACCTTGTCGTCGACGCTCGTCGTCGTCGGCACCATCTCCACGAAGGAGATCCGCAGCGGCAGGATGGGATCGGCGGCCTGGGTTTCGACCGTCACCGTCGTCGGGTCGACTGCCTTCACCACCAGTTCGTCGTCGCCGAACACGTAGCCGTCGACGTCGCAGCCGATCGTCGAGTTGACCGTCCGGTCGATCGAGAACGCGGCATCCTCGGCGTCGAAGGCGCTGCCGTCGCTGAACGTGACTCCCGGGTGGATCCGGAACGTCCAGACGGTGGGCGCGGTCTGCTCCCACGAATCGGCGAGCCTGGGTTCGA
This sequence comes from Rhodococcus jostii NBRC 16295, assembly GCF_001894825.1. Classification (GTDB taxonomy): domain Bacteria; phylum Actinomycetota; class Actinomycetes; order Mycobacteriales; family Mycobacteriaceae; genus Rhodococcus_F; species Rhodococcus_F jostii. Next base: position 15,962 of record NZ_BCWY01000117.1, read on the forward strand.
GGTCGCCCGTGTCGGCGTTGCGCTCGACGAGCGGTTCGGTGATGTTCGACCGCACCACGACCCCGGTGGACGTGAGGGACGCGTCGCACGGTTCGAGAGTGGGGGGCTCCTGTGGGAGCACGATGCGCAGAGTGTCGGGGCTCGCGGCATCGCTGTGGCTCGAGTTGGCCACCGAGCAACCGGTAACCAGAGCCGGCACCGTGATTGCGGCGGTGGCCGCGACGACGACGCGGTAACGGGTTCCCTGCTGCAGCGAACGTGCAGGGCTCATGGTGTCCTCCGTAGGATGTGTCGCGTACTCGACGCGAGTGAAGAGGGCCCGCCTGTGACGGTAGACACACGCTATGAGCGGCCCGGAGGAGCGTCAACAGCGGGAAAGGGCGCAAAACCGTCCGTGGGGGCAGTCACAAGCGTGATCCGAGGAGATGGCGATCACTCCCGCAGGGCTCTGACCGGCACGTTCGGGAGGTTTCGACATCTGCGCACGTCAGCGGGCCGTCAACCCATGCCGTTTGGGTATCGATCCATGTTATTTACGTGTTGGACAGCCATTCCGAGGGCCGCTTAACGTACGGGTAACCGGTGGTGCGGAGAGTCGTGCCGCCACTCGTCAGGAGGCACGATGGTGACCGCAGAGGCGTCCGTGAAAGAAGCTGCCGTACAGACCGTTTCGGGCGGTCGCATCCTGAAGGTCGGCCCGCTGAAGCCGTCCCTCGCCGCGACGCTGACGGAGAAGTACGACGCCCTCGACCTCCCGCTCGGAGACGGCCACGCTGACTTCCTCGCCCTGCATGGCGAGAGCGTCACCGCCGTCGTGACGTCCGGCCGCACCGGCGTCGACGCGGCCCTGATGACCGCCCTGCCGAACCTCGGTGCCATCGTCCACTTCGGAGTCGGTTACGACACAACCGATGTCGCGCTCGCCGAGGAACTCGGTATCGGCGTGAGCAACACCCCCGACGTTCTCACCGACTGCGTCGCCGACACGGCCGTCGGGTTGCTGATCGATACCCTCCGTGGCTTCTCCGCCGCCGACCGCTTCGTGCGCGACGGCCGGTGGCCCGCCGAAGGCAACTTCCCCCTCACCCGGAAGGTGAGCGGCACCCGCGTCGGCATTGTCGGGCTCGGACGCATCGGTTCCGCCATCGCCGCCCGCCTCACCGGCTTCGGTTGCACGATCTCCTACCACAATCGGCGTGAGGTCCCCGATTCTCCGTTCTCCTACGTCGATTCGGCGGTGGAACTCGCCGCGGGGGTCGACGTGTTGATCGTCGCCGCTGCGGGAGGCAAGGGCACCGCAAAGCTCGTCGACCGAGACGTTCTCGAGGCACTGGGCCCCGACGGCTACCTGATCAACGTGGCACGCGGCAGCGTCGTCGACGAGGACGCACTCGTCGAACTGCTCACCGACCGCAAGCTCGCCGGCGCCGGACTGGACGTGTTCGCCCAGGAGCCCCAGGTCCCCGAAGCTCTCCTCGCACTCGACACCGTCGTCCTGCTCCCCCACGTCGCGAGCGGCACCACCCAGACCCGGGCCGCGATGGAGGCCCTCACCCTGCAGAACCTCGACGACTACCTCGCCGACGGCACCCTCACCACCCCCGTGCTCGAGCCGAGGTCACGATGAGCGTCATTCTCAGCTACGTCCCGACGGTCGAAGGTCGCGGGGCTCTGGCCTTCGGTTTCACCGAAGCCCGCATGCGCGCAACCGATCTCGTGGTGATCGCGGACGGCGACAGCGCCTCGGTGCCCGGTTTCGGCGCCGAACTGCAGTCCGCCCGTGAAGAAGCGGACGCGGCCGGCGTCGACTTCTCCGTCGCACGCAACGAACCCGACCGCTCCCACGCCGACAACCTCATCGACGCGTCCTACGATTCCGCCGCCGAACTCCTCGTCCTCGGCATGCGACGACGCTCCCCCGTCGGCAAACTCCTCATGGGCAGCGTCGCCCAGCGCGTGCTCCTCGAGGCGCAGTGCCCGGTGGTCGGGGTCAAGCCTCCCGTCGCAGCGGAGGTCTGAACGATCCGCTCGTAGTGCCCGAAACGCCGCCGATCGTGTCGCGGCGGACTGCCGCATGCCCGCATTCGGCTCCGACGCGGCGTCGGCGCCGGTAGATTCACGTATCGCTGCTTCCCGCAAGATTCCTGCGTCGTGAAGGGATCGTCCGTCATGAGTAAGCCGACTCACCGGTGGATGCACCGCGCTGCATCTGCCGCGCTCGCCGTCGCCATGGGATTTGCCACCATCTCCTGCGGATCGGATGAAACCAGCGGCGGCGGGACGGCGTCGACAACCCAGGAAGCCCCCGAAGCCGCGAAGATCGAAGAGATCGTCCGCGACAAACTGACCGGGCTCGACCTCACCTCCGCTGTGTTCGGTGTGTGGCGCGGCGACGAGCAGATCACCGTGGGCGCGCTGGGCGGATCCCCGATCGGCGTTGCCGCAACGCCCGAGATGCAGCTGCGCGTGGGCCAGCCGATGGAGCCGATGCTCTCGACGGTGCTGCTTCAGCTCGACAAGGACGGCGTCGTCCCCCTCGACCGGCCGATCGCCGAATGGGTCCCCGATTTCCCGCGCGCCGACACGATCACCCCGCGCATGCTTGCCAACGGCACCACCGGAATCTCGGACTACGTGACGAACCCCGAGTTCCTGAAGCAGTTCTACGCGAACCCGATTGCGGGATTCACCGCGCAGCAGATCTTCGACCTGGCCAACTCACGGCCGCCGCTGTTCGAGCCCGGTACCAGTTGGGCGTATTCCCACAGCGACCTGTGTCTGCTCGGCCTGGTGATGGAGAAAGCCGCCGGCAAACCCCTCGGCGACCTCATCGAGCAGCACGTCCTGGACCCGCTCGGTATGAACAACAGCGAGGTCGTGCTCACACCCCAGATGACGGAGCCGACTCTGCACGGCTACACGAATGAACGCGGCGTCTTCGAGGACTCCACATTCTGGAACCCGACCGCATTCCTCAACAGTGGCAACATGAACTCCACCCTCTCCGACATCTCCGTGTGGGTGCGTGCGCTCGCCGCAGGCAAGCTGCTCTCCGAAGAGCAGTTCGACGAGATGATGGCTCCCAAGACCGCCGGCCTCGGCCCACTGACAGCGCAGAAGTACTTCGCGTACGGGGTCGTCCACACCGGCGACTGGCTCTTCATGAACCCCGCATTCGGTGGCTACAACGGCGTCGCCTTCTACGACACGAAGACCGACACGACAATCATCGTCTACTGCACGCTCGGACCGAAAGCCAACGCCGACACCAACAACGCCGTCCCCATCGGCCACGACATCGCCGCGGTTCTCGTCCCCGACCGACCCCCGAGTCTCTGATCGGCGGGTTTCCGTGAACGTGGCCCGGCCGGAAGGTCCTCAGCCGGCCAGCCGCTGCAGGATGGCGTCGAGTGCCTCGTCGCCGTTCTCGCCGTCGAAGATGTTCTGCGCGTGAGAGGAGCCCGGCAGGAGGATCACGTCGTTGCCCTCACCTGGTGAGCGGTCGGCGAGCTGCTGCGACACCCCCGCAACGGGCTCGTCCTCGCTGGCGATGAACAGCTTGGGCTCCCCGCCGAGGCCGTCGACGACCTTGTTGGGCGAGAGCAGCACCAGCTGGTCAGGCAGGTCGGGTTGCTGCGAGGCCAGTTGCAGGATCGCGTCGGCGCCCGCGCTTCCGCCCACCAGCGCGACGTCGGGATGCCCGTCGTCCTGGAGCTTGGCGACGGCGGCCGCGATCGACTCCGGTGCGATGTCCTCGACGGCGATGACGGTGGCACCCTGGTCGGCGATCGCCGCGGCCTGCTCCTCCCAGCTCGCGGCGTCGAAGACGGCACCGTGAGCCAGCACCACCCCGTACTCGCCGTCACCCCACTGCAGCGCGTCGCGGCCACCGACCTCGATCTGGGTGCCGTGGGTGTCACCGCCCGTCGATGGTGGGTCGGCGTCGCCGGAGCAGCCCGCGGCGACGAGCGCAAGCATCGACAACACGACGAGTAGGGCCTTCATCTCTCAAACGTACTGCGGAGCTGCAGCAGCCGGCAGGCGATACACCCGCCGAGCGGTGTCACCGAAGAAGAGTGCCTGCTCGGTCGACGACACGTCACCGAGGGCCGCCTGCACGGTGGACACCATGGTGTGGCTGTCCCACAGCAGATGGTCGACGGGATAATGGGAGGCGAACATGCATCGCCCGGCGCCGAAAATTTCATGTGCCGCCCGAATCCACCGACCGATCGTTTCCACGGATGTGCCGAAAATGAGGGCTATCCCCTGCAACTTGAGGACGACGTTCGGAAACTGACTCACCTCCCTCAGGCGTTCCTCCCAGCGGGCGAATCCCTCGGCGGTGAGGTCGACCGGCCAGCCGACCGCCTCCAACACAAACGTGGTGTCGGGAAACGCCGCAATGAGATCGTGAGTCGCAGACAGTTGCTCGTCGTAGACGAGCAGATCCCACACCAGCCCCGCCTCGGCGACCCGCTCGAACCCGCGCAGCCACGCTGGGTCTGACAGGTAGTCGCCGCGCGCTCCCAGGCGTTTGACGGGGTCGGCCGCCCAGTACAGCGGCTGACGCACGGCCCGGACCACCGGCAGATCACGATATCGCGCGAGAACGCCCGTCAGATCACCCGAATCGAGCTGCACGGCCGCGATGAACGCGTTCGGAACACCGACACGGTCGGCGCAGTGCTGAACCCACACAGCCTCCGCGACACCGTCTGCCGCACCGAACTCACACGCGACCGACGCCGCGACCGGTATCCCGGCGACCTCCGCCCGGTAGTCCTGCGGCAGGTGTCGGCGCGCAGCGTCGTAGTAGTTCGGCAGCAAGGCAGTCAGCGCGGCTGAGCGACTGTCGATCCACGGGTACGCGAGGTCGGGCGTGTTGATGAAATGGTGATGAGCATCGACGATGTCCACCTCACGCAGCATATTTCATTCTGCCAACAGCCGGACCCAACTTCGAGTGTGATCTGTGATCTCTGGGTGCCCTCGGAAATCGGTAATCGACTGGGTTCGACGACCGCGAAGGCCTACTTCGACACGGAACAATTACTGACACAGCTCGGCGACAACAGCTGGCGCTGGATGCTCGCGAGCGCAGCCGCTCCCGCCGTGCTCTTCTTGCTTGCCCGAGCTGGGACACCGGAATCCCCTCGATGGCTCATCGGCAAAGGCCGGATCGACCGTGCGAACGACGCCTTGCGGAACGCATTCGGACCTGATGTCACTGTCGAGGACAGTCCCGACGAACACGCAACGAACGTCGATCTCCGTGCCCTCCTACGATCCGGTTACGGAGGCCGGTTGCTGTTCGTCACGGCGTATTGGACTGCTTTGATCGTTCCTCTCTTCGCTGTCCATGCATTCGCTCCAGCCATCCTCGACAGTCTTGGTTTCGGAAACAGCATGGAGCAGATCGGCTCCACCGTCATCACTGTGACGTTCATGGTGGGATGCATCGTTGCTGCATTCTTGGTCAACAAGATCGGACGTCGTCCACTCACGATCCACAGCTTTCTGTGGTCGGCGATCGCGCTGTTGCTTCTCGGTCTGTTCCCGAACTCGTCGACGGTGGCGGTCATGGTCTTTTTCCTGGCATACGCCATCTTCATCGGTGGGACTCAGATCATGCAACAGGTCTATCCGAATGAGCTGTTTCCCACTGAAATTCGAAGCTCGGCCAACGGCCTGGCTACCTCACTCAGCCGAATCGGAGCTGCGATCGGAACCTATTTGGTGCCGGTTTCACTCACGTCGCTGGGAGTCGGTACGACGATGCTCCTCGGCGCCGCCATCACAGCCTTCGGTGCAGTGATCTCGGTCTTGTGGGCCCCCGAAACTCGGGGATTGTCGTTGTCCGAGAGTTCGGGACTGTCCGCCCGGAACAGTCGCCATCGGAACAGTCGAAGTCGGAACCCGCACCCGTCTACAGCCTTTCGGAGTTTGAAGACTGACCGGACGACGGCATGCCGGCGCGGCGACAGGGACCCGTCCTGTCGCCGAGTCGGCATCGTGTGTGGTGTTGTGTCCCGCCGTGGTCAGGCCGCTTCGGGCCGGCCCCGGTTGTGGGCCGGGATCGGCTTCCGCTCCCAATCGACCTGCCTGGGCGGAATGAACATGGGATACCGATCGGCCCCCATCTCTCCCAGTCACTGTGATGGAGCAGCCGGTGGTGGAACCCGCACAGCAGCACCAGATTGTCCATATCGGTCGGACCACTCTTGGACCAATGGACGATGTGGTGGCCCTCGCACCACGACGGCGGCGCCCCACACCCCGGGAACGCGCACCCCCGATCCCTCGCCACCAACGCCTTTCGCTGCCTCTTCGTGACCGTTCGGGAGGACACACCGAGATCGAGCGGCGCCCCGTTCCCGTCGAGCACGATCGGCGTCACGATCGAATCGCAGCTCAGGAGCCGAGCCGCGGTGATGCTCAGCGGCCCCATCCACTCCGTCCACGCCACCCCATCGACGGCAAACAGGCCCTCGTCTGCCGAGGAGGTTCTATGCGGTTCCCGCACCCCGCAGCCGCCGTGGTCGGCGAGATCCTTGACGTTGACATGCAGCGAGACGTGCGGCCGTTCCCCGCCTTCCTCACCGGCGACCCCCGAATCGAGGTAACGCC
>NZ_BCWY01000118.1 GCF_001894825.1 Rhodococcus jostii NBRC 16295
ACCTGCAGGTCGGGGGCGAACACCTTGTCGGTGCCGAGCAGCCCCTCGACGCTCATCGCCGCGGTGACGTCGGCCAACCGCAGGAGCCCGTGCAGGTCCTCGCAGGCCAGCAGCAGCATGCCGAGCATGCCGTCGGTGCCGTTGATGAGGGCGAGTCCCTCCTTTTCCTCGAGCACGACGGGTTCGATGCCGGCGGCGGACAGCGCCGTCCCGGCTGGCATCAGTGCGCCCTCGGCGTCGCGGACCGTGCCCTCGCCGATGACGGCGAGCGCGACGTGCGCCAGCGGCGCGAGATCACCGGAACACCCGAGGCTGCCGTATTCGTGCACCACCGGCGTGATCCCCGACGACAGCAACGAGGCATAGACCTGCGCCACCTCCGGGCGCGCGCCGGTGCGCCCGGTGGCCAGGGTCGACAACCGCAGCAGCATCAGGGCGCGCACCACCTCTTGCTCGACCTCGGGGCCGTTGCCGGCCGCGTGGGAACGGATCAGGCTGCGTTGCAATTGGGCGCGCAATCGAAGCGGTATGTGCCGGGTGGCGAGTGCACCGAATCCTGTGGACACTCCGTAGACGGGCTTCGGATCTTCGGCGAGATCCCTGATGCGCCGCCGCGACTCGCTCATCGCAAGGAGCGCATCTTCGGACAGCGTCACGGCGGCGCCTCGGCGAGCGACACGCAGCACCTGCTCCGGTGTGACACCTCCGACGCCGACTACGACGGTCTTCTCGACTGGTGCGAATTTGTCTCCGCGACGCGCAACGGTATCGACGCTCATACTTTCTCTTCCCTTCGAAGGTGTGGATTCTGGACGCGGTCGAGCAGTCGTGTGCGCTGATCTCGATCGAGGGCGAGTTCCGCCCCGACCACTGCCATCGCCATTGCCCCGTCCAGTACCGCTTCGTCAGCGGACGGGGATGTACCGTGCAGTGCGAACTCGGCCGTGTGGTGTGCGGCATCACCGACGTCGTACCCGATGGTCGGGTGGATGACGGGTAGCAGGTGAGAGATGTTTCCCATATCCGTCGACGCGATGTAATCGCCCGCCCGGGACAGGGCGGTCCGGCCGCGGGTGCCGATCGCCCGGGAGTATGCGCGAGTCATGAAATCGTCCTGCCGCAATTCCGCGAAGTCCTCGCCGCAGGGTGTGATGTTGACGTCCGTGCCCGTTGCGAGGGCACCGGCTTCGAGACACGCTCGCACTCTCGCCTGCACCTGCCGGAGCTTGGTCGTCGATGTCGCTCGAATCTCCACTGCCACCCGAGCATTCGACGGAATCACGTTGCAGGCGTGCCCACCGTCGGTGACGATGATCGATACGACGAGGCCGGGCTCGAGTTGCTGACGCAGGAGTCCTACGGCGTTGTACGCCACGGCCACCGCGTCGAGCGCGTTGGCGCCCAGCCACGGGGCGGTCGCGGCGTGCGAGGACCTACCCACATATTCGGCCGTCCACTGGCTCATCGCCAGGGACGATCCGCCCACCTCGTCTCGCCCGCCCGCGTGCACCATCATGGCGGCGGCGACATCATCGAATACGCCGGCTCTCAGGAGGATGGCCTTCCCGCCGCCCGCTTCCTCAGCAGGGGTCCCCACGAGCTTGACCCGGACATCCAGGGAGTCCGCCACCTCCGCCAACGCGATTGCCGCACCCACCGCGGCGGCGCCGTTGACGTTGTGCCCACACGCATGGCCGATCTCGGGAAGCGCGTCGTATTCGGCGCAGAAACCGATGGTGAGAGCGCCGGTACCCTTGGTCGCGACGAAGGCCGTCGCCAGGCCCCCGACGCCTGTCACCGTCTCGAACCCGGCACCCTCCGCGAGGGCGACGATCTTGGATACCGATCGATGTTCCTCGAATGCCAGTTCCGGCTCGTGATGGAGGCTGTGGCTCAGGGTGATCAGTGCGCCCGACCAACTCGCCACCGAGGACTCGATCTTCGCCGCAACATCGGCTGGGACGAGCATCCCTCGGTCCGTCATGAGAGGTCAGCTCCCTTGCGGTAGCACAGTCCGAGGCCGGCCCCCACGAGTGCGACCGCTGCACACACGCACCACAACCACACGTAGGACTGCAACGTGACCCCCGCGGAAGTGCTGGTCGCGGACAAGATTGCGCCGACAGTGGCCGCTCCGATCGCCGCACCCATCGAGAGCGCGAGTTCGTTGATCCCCGCCGCCATCGCGGTCTCGCGGTCGGGTACCGATTCGACGCACAGTGCGCGCGTCGAGGCCTGATAGCCGCCGAAACCGATGCCGAGTAGAGCGATGGCGGCGAGATACTGGGGAGCCGTCGAATGCCAGAGGAGCACACTGCCGAACGAGGCTGCGATCAGGGCGCCCGAAAGGGCTAGTGTCTGCCGTTCGCCGAGCCTGCGAAGCATCGTTGCTGTGGAGAGCGAACTTGCGAGCGCGAATACGTTGAGCGCCAGTGCTACGAGCGCGATCGAACGCGGCCCGTAAGAAAGGCCGAATCCGCTGTCGTCGGGCGAAGACCCGAGGAAGACCGCGTTCGCACCGAAGAAGCCGATCGTCGAGAAGGCCAGACAGAAGGTGACCCCGGAGACGACGGCGACGGGCGGGTGAACGAGCATGCGGAGATCCACCATCGGACAATTCGAGGTCGAGTCGACGCCGATCCATGCGGCGAGACCGACGACACCCAGAGACATCGCTCCGATCGTTTCGCCCGATGTCCATCCCCAGTCCGCACCGAGCGACAGCGCGGCCACCACGCCCGCCAGACCGAGCGACAGCAGGGCGAACGACACGAGCGGAATACGGCCGCCCAACCGCGGAGCACCATCGGGGATGAGGAAGCCGGCGATCACCGCCAGGACCGCAACCGGTACCGCGACCCACAGCCCGAGTGTCGCCGACCGCTCGCTGAGGGAGCCCGAGACGACACCGCCGACGCCGACCGCCGCAGTGAGGACGCCGACCAGTAGGCCGACTCCCGTGCGGCGACTCGCCGGCGCCTGGTGTCGCAGGATCCCGATCAGGAGCGGCATGAAGCCCACGACCGCACCCTGGAGAACGACACCGACCGAGATCGTCAGCACGCTCGGCCACATCGCCATCATCAGTGACCCGGCAGCGACGAGGGCGATGGAGAGGCGGAGAAAACGGCGGTAACCGAACGAATCGCCCAGTTTGGCGAGTAACGGTGTCCAGATCGCGAACGCCAACTGAGAGAGCAGATAGATCCTGGTCTGTCCCGATGCCGTGATCTGGAGGCTGTCGCCGAGCGATGGCAGCAGTGGTGTGAGATAGCCCTGCGTGACGCCGCTGAGCAACTCGACGGTGGCCATCGAGCCCAATAGCGCCCCTACCGGGAGCCGTCTGCCCCTCAGATCCTCACCCACAACCGATATTGTTCGCATCATCAACCTCGACTTCGCTGTGCCTGGTTGCTCCAGGTTGCGCACCCGCGCTGCGACAACTCTCGGTGGCCCACCTCACTAATCTGGAAAGATGACCGGTTTCTCACAGAAGAGGCCCTGCAGAATGCCGGATGTAACACCAGCGGTAGCAACCGAGCTCGATCTCGCCATCACCGACGCACTCCAGCTGAACCCGCGAGTCGACTGGGCAGAGCTGGCTCAGACCCTCGGGCACACACCGAAGACCCTCGCGAGAAGGTGGAAGCTTCTGACCGAACGCGGTTCCGCGTGGGTTGCGGTGGTTCCAGGCCCGGCATTCGTTCGCCAGGGATGTGCCACATTCCTGGCAGTCCACTGCAGACCTCAGGCGAAGCGCGACGTCGTCCGGGCACTGGTCGCCGAATCCTCTGTGGCGACCGTGTCGAGCACGACAGGCGCTGCGGACTTCCTCCTCGACGTGTTCGTGCCCGGCATCGCAGATCTCGCTCGGCTTCTCGACGACCGGATCGAACGAATCGAAGGCATCACCGCGGTGACATCGATGGTCGCGCTGACCACCTACAGGGAAGGTTCTCGGTGGCGGGTACAAGCTCTGGACCTGGAACAGTCCACTCGACTGGTGCCGCCGACCCCCTCCACCCGTCGGACACCGCTTTCCTCACTCGATGACCTCGACCGGGCTCTGCTTCAAGCCCTGGCGACGGACGGCCGGCAATCCTGGACCGATCTCGCCGCTCGGTGCGGGACGACTGGACCGACCGCGCGCCGCCGGGTCGAGAGAATGACGGACTCGGGTCGTGTCGCCCTGCGGTGCGACGGAGCCCCCGAACTTCTCGGGCCCATCGTGCCGACGACTTTCATGATGACCGTTCCGCCCGATGAGCTGAACAAAGCGGGAAACCTGTTGGGCCGCATGCCCAGATGTCGTGTCGTCGAGGCTGTCACGGGGACGTCGACGATCGTCGCCACCATGTGGTTTCGCGCGGCTGCCGAGATCGCGCCGTTCGAGACCGCCCTGACCCGCGAACTCCCGTCACTCGTGATCATCGACAGGTTCATCACCCTGCACACGTACAAGAGGGGCGGGCACGTACTCGACCCCCTCGGCCGTACCACTGACGTGATCCCACTGACGGCCTACTGAAGGGCCCGAACAACGGTCACGTCAGGTGCGTCACAACCGGTGCAGTTCGATGTCGCCGAGTTCTCCGTCCCGCGCGGTGGCGGTCATGTAGGTGCAGTGCGGCTGGCGCCGTCGATCGGTCGGCGAACCCGGGTTCAGCAGGCGCAGACCGGTTTCCGTCGCCGTGTCCCAGGGAATGTGGCTATGCCCGAAGATCAGGACGTCGGTGTCGGGGTAGGCGGCCGACATCCGCTTCTCCCGGCCGGCGGAGGCCCCGGTCTCGTGAACGACGGTGATGCGCACCCCGGCGAGGGTCACGTCCGCCCGCTCGGGCATCAGCGCGCGCAGTTCGTCGCCGTCGTTGTTGCCCCAGCACGCCACGAGTCGCGCCGATCGCGTCCGCAGGGCCTCGAACGTGGACAGATCGACCCAGTCGCCGGCGTGGATCACCACGTCGGCGCGGTCGACCTCGTCCCAGACTCGGGCGGGCAGGTCGCGCGCCCGTTTCGGGACATGGGTGTCGGCCAGTAGCAATAACCTCACAGTCACAGTCTGCGCCACGGGGCAGGCGCGGCCTACGCTCCCGCGAGAGCGGCGGCGTCCTCCGCCTGCAGCAGCAGACCCATGTGCTCACGCATCCGCTGGGCGTCGGGCTCGAGGCCGGTGAAGATCCGGAAGGAGTCGACCGCCTGACCGATGGTCATGCCGATTCCGCTGAGGGTCTGGGCGCCGATCTCCCGGGCGCGACGGAGGAGTTCGGTTTCGGCGGGACGGTAGACGACGTCCGCGACCCACAGGTCGGGGCGCAGCAGTGCGGCGTCGAGTGCCATGCCGGGGTGGGCCGCCATGCCGATCGGCGTCGCGTGGACGAGGCCCTGGGCCGCGCCGACCGCTGCGGGAACTGCGGAGAGGTCGCCGGCCTCGATGTCCCGGTCGGGGAACAGTTCGGCGAGCGAGTCGCGCAGATCCTTCGAGCGCTCGGCATCGGCGTCGATGATCGTGAAGTGTCCGACGCCCCGGGTGAGCGCCGCGTAGGCCACGGCCGCACCGGCGCCACCGGCACCGAGCTGCACGACGCGGTTCATGGGCGCGCCTTCGAGGCCCTCGTCCATGTTTCGCGCGAATCCGGACCAGTCGGTGTTGTGGCCGATCAGGCGCCCGCCGTCGATGTGGACCGTGTTGACGGCGCCGAGCTTGCGGGCGTCGTCGGACAGGTCGTCGAGCAGCGGAATGATCGCCTGCTTGCAGGGGTGCGTGATGTTGAGCCCGTTGAACCCGAGCAACTTGGCGGCCGCGAGGATCTGCGGCAGCCCCTCGACGCCCATGCCCAGCGTGTCGAGGTCGAGGATCCGGTAGACGTACCCGACGCCCTGCGCGCGACCCTCCGCCTCGTGCAGCGGCGGGGTCAGCGATTTCGAGATCCCGGTGCCGATGAGCCCACACAGGTACGACGGGCGAGCGGCGGCGGGAACATCGAGGTCACGAGGGGTCATGGCGATCACTTCCGGGAGGGGACTGGGAGCTAATTAACTATCTAGTGAGTTATGTCACGGTAGCATACCTCCATACCGCGCGGAAGACATGCACAGGCAGGAGTTTCACCGATGACACGAAGCGAGACGACGGGCGCCACCTCCGACAAGGAGACGGTCAAACGAACCCGCAATCCCGAGAAGACCCGGGAGAACATCCTGCGAGTGGCCATGACGGAATTCGCCGACAAGGGCCTGACGGGCGCCCGGATCGACGAGATCGCGGCGAAGACCGCCACCACGAAGCGGATGCTCTACTACTACTTCGGCGACAAGGACGGCCTGTACCGGGCGGTCCTGCAGCGTGCGTACGAGGAGATCCGCTACGAGGAGTCCCAGCTCGATGTCGACCACCTCGAACCGACCGAGGCGATCCGGGCGCTCGCCGAGCTGACGTTCGACCACCACGAGGCGCACCCGGACTTCATTCGTCTCGTCGCGATCGAGAACACGAATCGGGGCGTCAACCTCGTCCAGGCCGAGGGGCTCCCCGAGACGCAGGCCCCGGCAATCCGCACGCTCGACAGGATCCTGCAGCGGGGCCAGGAGGCGGGCATCTTCCGCACCGACACGACGGCGCTCGACATCCACATGCTCATCAGCTCGTACTGCGTCTTCCGGGTGGCGAATCGGTACACGTTCAAGGCGCTGTTCGACTGGGATCTCACCGGCGCGGAGAACCGCCCCCACCTGCGCACGATGATCGGCGACGTCGTCCTGGCCTACCTGCAGCAGCCCGGGAAAGTATGAACTAACTATTTCGACCATTATTGACTCGAGGCTGTGACCTGGGTTACCTTGCTTGTACGACCTACGAACACCTGCTCTTTCGAGCCGCCAGTGTTCACATTCCTCGCTCCCCAGGAGTATCGATGACCATCGACTACGGCACCGGCGTCTCCGGTCGAAACGGTGACGGCAAAGGCCGCTCCTCCGTCGACCCCAACGCTGATCCCACCAACGCGAAGAAGGCCGCGAAGGCCGCCTTCTTCGGCAGCCTGCTCGAGTACTACGACTTCTACATCTTCGCGTCGGCTGCTGCGCTGGTGTTCCCGCACGTGTTCTTCGAGGGATCGAAGAATCCGCTGCTGCTGTCGCTGGCCACCTTCGGCATCTCCTACGTCGCGCGTCCGATCGGCGCAGTGTTCGTCGGACACTTCGGCGACCGGGCCGGGCGCAAGAAGGTGATGATGTTCTGCCTGGTGCTCATGGGTGTCGTCACGTTCCTGATCGGCTGTCTGCCGTCGTCCGAGCAGGCCGGGATGGTCGGTCCGGTGCTGCTGGTGCTCCTGCGCATCTGCCAGGGCGTCTCCGCGGCCGGCGAGCAGTCGGGTGCGGGGTCACTCACCCTCGAGCACTCCCCCGCCCACCGTCGCGGCTTCTTCTGCAGCTGGACGCTCACCGGCACCCAGGCCGGCTTCATCGTCGCGAGCCTCGCGTTCATCCCCGTCGCGGCGCTGCCCGACGAAGATCTCTACAGCTGGGGCTGGCGTGTCCCGTTCTGGTGCAGCCTCCTCGTCCTCGTCGTCGCCTACATCGTGCGTCGCAAGCTCGAAGAGCCCGAGATCTTCATCGCCAACAAGGAAGCGCTGGACGAGACGCCCGCCCCGCTGCCCGTCGTCGACCTCTTCCGCACGCACTGGCGTGACGTTCTCCGTGTGGTCTTCTGCGCCTTCATCGCCGTGGTCAGCACCGTGTTCTCCGTGTTCGGCCTCGCCTACGCCACCACCCCCGAGATCGGGATGAGCCGCACGACCATGCTGTGGGTCGCGATCGCCGCCAACGCGGTGGCCCTGGTCTCGCAGCCGCTGTTCGGCATGCTGTCCGACCGGATCGGCCGCAAGCCGGTGTTCATCGGTGGCGCGATCGGTTCGGCCGCCGGAATCTTCCTGTACTTCGCCGCGATCGGCACCGGCAACGTGGCGATGATCTTCCTCGCGGGCATCCTGCTGATGGGTGGCGTCTACGCCGGGACCAACGCCATCTGGCCGGCGTTCTACGCCGAGATGTTCTCGTCGCGGGTTCGCTACTCCGGCATGGCGATCGGCACGCAGCTCGGTTTCGCCCTCGCCGGATTCGCTCCGACCATCGCCCAGGCACTGCGCGGCGCCGACCCCAAGAACTGGGTGCCGGTGGCGATCTTCACCGCCGTCTGCGCGCTGATCGCCGCGGCCTCTGCCTCCACGGCCAAGGAGAACTCCCGCACTCCGCTGCTCGACCTCGACAAGGAGGACGTCGCGCTCACGAAGGCTAAGGCGAACGCGAAGGTCTGATCCACTCGGAAACGAACGATGCGCCCGGCACGTGTGCCGGGCGCATCGTCGCGTCGGTGCCTAACGCCGCAGTTCGTGGGTGAGTGCTTCGAGTTCGTCGCCGCCGGCCATCTGCTGGGTGAGTTCTTCGAGGCTGATCTCGTCGAACGTGCAGTCCAGTTTCTGGCGGCCGCGGTTGAGGAGGACGAAGTGGTCGCCGACCATGTAGGCGTGGTGCGGGTTGTGGGTGATGAACACGACCCCGAAGCCCTGTTCCTTAGCGGCGGAGATATAGCGCAGCACCATCCCGGACTGCTTGACGCCCAGGGCAGCGGTGGGCTCGTCGAGGATCAGGACGCGGGCGCCGAAGAAGATCGCCCGGGCGATCGCCACACACTGACGCTGGCCGCCGGACAGCGACCCGATGGGGGCGTCGACGTCGGGCAGCTCGATGCCCATCTTCGACAACTCCGACATGGTGGTGGCGCGCATACCGTTCGCGTCGAGGGTCTTGAGCGGTCCCTTCCGCAGTTCCTGGCCGAGGAAGAAGTTCCGCCACACCGGCATCAGCGACACCACCGCCAGATCCTGGTAGACGGTGGCGATGCCCTTGGACAGGGCCTCCTTCGGCGAGCCGAACGTGAGGGCCTCGCCGTCGACGAGCAGCTCGCCCGAACTCTGCTGGTGCAGGCCGGCGATGATCTTGATCAGGGTGGACTTGCCGGCGCCGTTGTCGCCGAGGACACCGGTGACCTCCCCGGCCCGCACCCGCAGGTTGATGTCCTCGAGGGCGATGATGTTGCCGTACTGCTTGCCGACGTGTTTGAGCTCGATCAGCGGGATCTTGTCGCCACCACCGGGTTCGGTATCGACGGGAAGTTGTTCGATGGTACTCATACCGGTCACCTCTTGGCGGCGTAGTTGCGGAAGGCATTGTTGGCGATGACCGCGAACAGCAGCATCGCGCCGAGGAAGAACTTGAACCAGTCCGGGTTCCAGCCGGCGTAGACGATGCCCTGGTTCGTCATGCCGAAGATGAATGCGCCGATCGCGGCGCCGATCGCGGTGCCGTACCCACCGGTGAGCAGGCAGCCGCCGATGACCGCGGCGATGATGTAGAGGAACTCGTTGCCGATGCCCTGCCCGGACTGGACGGTGTTGAACGAGAACAGCAGGTGCATCCCGACGAACCAGGCGGCGAACCCGACGGTCATGAACAACCCGATCTTGACCTTGGTGACCGGGACGCCGATGGCGCGGGCGGAGTCCTGGTTGCCGCCGACGGCGAAGATCCAGTTCCCGATCCGGGTCTTGAACAGCACCCAGGTGGCGATCGCGGTGAACAGCAACCACCAGACCACGGTGATCCGCACCGACACCCCACCGATCTCGAAGGAGGACGCGAACACCCTCTTCGCCGAGTCGAACCCGGCCATGTCGGACACGCTGGGGGTGGCGACCTGCCCGGTGACGAGTTTGGTGACGGCCAGGTTGATGCCGGTGAGCATCAGAAACGAGCTCAGCGTGATCAGGAAGCTGGGGATCTTCGTCTTCATCACCAGGTAGCCGTTGAAGAACCCGACCGCCAGGGACACGACGAGGGCGAGGGCGGCGCCGGCCCAGAGGTTCAGGTGCAGGTTGTAGGCGATCATCGACGCGGCGAGGGAGCTGGTGGTGACGGCGACGCCGGCGGACAGGTCGAATTCGCCGCCGATCATCAGCAGCGCGACCGCGCAGGCCATGATCCCGATCGTCGAGGAGGCGTAGAGCACCGTGGCCAGGGCTTCGGGGCTGCGGAACGGGGGTGCGACGACCATGAAGAAGACGAAGATGGCGATCGCACCGAACAGGGAACCGACCTCGGGGCGGACCAGCAGACGCTGCAGGCGTTTCTGCTCCTTCACCCTCTCGTCGTGGACGACCTTGTGACTGGCAAGGTCCAGATCTTGCTGTGTGGACATGATTTCCTCTCCGCGCCGGTGGATCTCAGCGTTGTGCGGTGCCGGCCGGTCGTGCGACCGGGTCGATGGTGACGGTGTGTGCGTGAGATGGACCCACCGGGGTCCGGATCGTGTGCCCTGACATGTGATCGACCGCCGATCAGCGGGTGCCGGCCTTGGCGTACTCGGCGACCTTGTCGATGTTGGACTTGTCGATGAACGACGGTCCGGTCAGCGTCGGCCCGCCGCCGCCGATGACGTTGCCATTGTTCAGGTAGAGCCACAGCGAATCGATCGCCAGGTAGCCCTGCAGGTAGGGCTGCTGGTCGATGGCCCACTGCACGCTGCCGTCGGAGATGGCATCGACGAGTGCCGCGTTGGTGTCGAACGTGAAGACCTTGGCCGGGCTGCCCGCGTTACCGACCGACTGCACGGCGGTGAGGGCGATCGGGGCGCCGAGCGTGAGCACACCGTCGATGGACGGGTCCTGCTGGAGCTTGGCGGCGATCGTCGAGTTCACCGACGGCATGTCCTCACCGTTCACATTGAGTGTCTCGAACGTGCCCCGGAAGGTCTGCTTGGCGCCGGCGCAACGGGATTCGAGCTGGATCTGGCCCTGCTGCTGAATGACGCAGATGACGTGCTTGGCGCCGTCATCGTTCAGGCGGTTCCCCGCGGCCTGGCCGGCGATGGTCTCGTCCTGCCCGAAGTACTGGTTGACCCCCATGTCCTTCCACGCTCCGTATCCGGCGTTGAACGCGGAGATCGGGATGCCGGCGTCCTGGGCGGCCTTGACGGCGGGCGCCATCGCCTCGGGGGTCGCGAGGGTGAGCGCGAGTCCGTCGACCTTGGAGTCGATGGCGGTCTGCACGAGATTGGCCTGGTTGGGGGCCTGCGGATCGGACGAGTACTTCAGTTCGACGTTGTCCTTGTCTGCGGCGTCCTGCGCGCCCGTGCGGATCAGGTCCCAGAAGGTGTCGCCCGGTGCCGCGTGCGTGACCATTGCGATCGTGATGCGCGGGGTGTCGGCGGTGCCCGCGCCGATCCCGGACCCGCTGCTGTCCGGTTTGCCTCCGGTGCTCGAGCACGCCGCGAGGCTCATCACCAAGGCACTCGCGCAGGCCAGTACCGCCACGCGACGCCGGTTGGGGAAGTTCATCTGCTTTTCCTCTCGGGGGGACGAACGGCCCGGTGACGTCTTGGCCGTGTGCCTTAGATGTAATACGCGTCACACTAGAAAGTCAATAGTTTGTCTGGACATTAGGACCACATATCAAATGAGCGGACATGGGCGCCCCCGCAGACGGCCCGGAAATCGAGCAGATGTGTGGACGGATGCAGGCGCGCTCAGCGCGTGACCGCTGCCCCGGCGTCGCGCGGCAGACGCAGCGTGTCGACCACCGTGCACAGCATCAGCAGGCCCAAAAGGACAAAGGTCCAGGAATATTCGGATCCGAACCCGTGCTCGGACGACGTCGCCAACGGCGTGAACGCAGTGAGGGCGAGCGCTGCGACCGCAATGCCGAGGCCGGCCGCCAATTCCTGGACGGCGGCGTTGAGGGTGTTCGCGTGCGTGAGGTCGGCGCGGTCGACGTCGGAGAACGCGAGGCTGTTGTACGCGGTGAATCCGACCGAGCGCAGGGCGCCGCTCACGAAGAGAACCGCCACGATGACCGGAATCGGGGTCGACGGGCTCAGCACGGCGAGCAACCCGAAGCAACCGACGGACAGCAGGGCGTTGACCAGCAGGATCGGCCGGATACCGAAGCGCCGCATCAGGGATGTCGTGCAGGGTTTGATGGCGATGTTGCCGGCGAACAGTGCCGCGACCAGCAGTCCCGCGAGGAACGGCGTCCAGCCGAAACCGAGCTGGAATTGCAGCGGCAGGAGGAACGGCACGGCCGTGACGGTCAGGCGGTAGAGCGAGCCTCCGGTGACGGTGGTCCGGAGCGTCCGGACCCGCAGGACGCGGACGTCGACGAGAGGATGCGGGGCACGGACGAGGTGGACCGCGGACGCCGTGAGCAGGACCACCGCGACCACTCCCCCGACCACGACGCGACTCCAGTCGGTTCCCGTCACGCGGATGCTCTCCAGCGCGATCAGGGCTGCGGCGATTCCCGTCCCGATTCCGACGAGGCCCCGCCAGTCGAGCCTTCTCGTCGACGGCGCGCGCGACCCGTGAACGAGTCGCAGCGACAGCAGGATTCCGAGGAGGCCGATCGGAATGTTGATGACGAAGATCCACCGCCACGACCCGACGGTGGCGATCGCACCGCCGAGCAGCGGCGCGATGACGGGCGCGGCGAGCGCGGGCCAGGTGAGCAGGGCGATCGCGCGGACGAGGTCGCTCTTCGTACTCGACCGCAGTACCGCCAGCCGCCCGACGGGCACCATCATGGCTCCGCCGACTCCCTGTAGCACCCGCATCGCGACGAGCATCGGCAACGACACACTCGCGGCGCACCCTATCGACGCCAGCGTGAACACGGCGATGGCGGCCACGAACACTCGGCGGGTGCCGAACCGCTCGGCCATCCACCCGCTGGCGGGGATGAGAACGGCAACCGTCACCAGGTACGCGGAAATCGCGACATTGACGTCGACTGCGTCGACACCGAAGGACTCGGCGATCAGCGGGACGGCGGGCGCGATGATGGTGGCGTCGAGGATCTCCATGAAGAGGGCACCGGCCACCAGCAGGGCCATTCCCCGGGGGAACGACGTCGCGCGCGCGGTTCTAGCGATCGACAACGGTGGTGTCGAAGTAGTACCGCGACGCGCGGTAGCAGTGGCTGCCGAACTCGACGGCGCTTCCCGAGTCGTCGAACGCGGTCCGGTTCATCGTCAGCAGCGGCGCCCCGGTCTTCTCGTCGAGCAGGGACGCCTCCGCCTTGGTCGCCGCTTTCGCGCCGATGCGCTGCCGAGCGAGACGGATGTGCACGCCCCGCGCCCGGAGCGCGTGGTAGAGGCCGTGCGCCTCCAGCTCCTCGGGGTCCGGCGCGAGGTCCACCGGGATGTGGTTGGTCATCAGCGCCAGCGGTTCGCCGTTGGTGCTGCGCAGGCGCCGGATGGACGCGACCTCGGCACCGGGCTGCAGGTTGAGTTCGGCGGCGACGTCTTCGGCCGGCACGGACACCTGGTAGTCGAGGAGCTTGGTGGTCGGGCTCTGCCCGGCTCGCGCGAGGTCGTCGAAGAGGCTCGTGAGCTCGACCGGCCGGTGCACGGCACTCTGCACGACCTGCGTTCCGACGCCACGTTTGCGGACGAGGAGGCCTTTGTCGACGAGTTCCTGGATGGCGCGGCGCGTGGTGGGACGAGACAGGTTCAGACGCTTGGCGAGCGCCAGCTCGTTCTCGAAGCGGTCACCGGGGGCGAGTTCCCCGCCGATGATCGCGTTCTCGATCGTCTGCGCGAGCTGGAAGTACAGCGGAACCGGGCTCGATCTGTCGAGCTCGACTGCGAGTGGTGCACCCACGGACAACTCCGATCCTCGTGCGCAGGCGACGTCCGCCGTCGCCGATCTTTCCGGCAGTGTATGCGAACACTAACACCAGATTGACTTCAAGTAATAATGTCAGGACAAAGTCTTGACAGGAGCCGGTGATGTGGAGCACAGTTTCAACCAGACCTCGGCGCCCTGCGCAGACCACCCACAACGACCTATTCGGGAGTCAGCCTTGACCACCAACCAGACGCAACCCAGCCGGAACGGATTGGACGTCCTCGCCATCGGGCGCTGCGGTGTGGACATCTATCCATTGCAGACCGGAGTCGGACTCGAGCACGTCGAGACGTTCGGCAAGTTCCTCGGCGGAAGCGCGGCCAACGTCACGGTCGCCGCGGCCCGCCTCGGCTGCAGCAGCGCCCTCATCTCGGGCGTCGGCAACGATCCGTTCGGACGGTTCGTCCGCACCGCGCTCACCGACCTCGGCGTCGACAACCGGTACGTCGGGATCGACACCGAGCACCCGACGCCCGTCACGTTCTGTGAGATCTTCCCACCGGACGACTTTCCGCTGTACTTCTACCGCAAGCCCGTCGCCCCCGACCTCCAGGTGACACCCGCCGACCTCGATCTCGACGCAGTCCGCGACGCGAAGCTCTACTGGTCGACCGTCACCGGACTGTCCGAAGAGCCCAGCCGCAGTGCACATTTCGCTGCCTGGGAGGCGCGGGGACGTCGCAGCCACACCGTCCTCGATCTCGACTACCGCCCGATGTTCTGGTCCTCGCCCGCCGAGGCGACCGCGCAGGTGCAGCGCGCCCTCCAGCACGTCACCGTCGCGGTCGGCAACCGTGAGGAGTGCGAGATCGCGGTCGGCGAGACCAACGCACACAAGGCCGCCGACGCGCTGCTCGATCTCGGTGTCGAACTGGCCATCGTCAAGCAGGGCCCCAAGGGTGTCCTCGGGAAGACCCGCACCCAGTCCATCACCGTGCCCCCGAACGACGTCGAGGTGATCAACGGGCTCGGCGCCGGCGACAGCTTCGGCGGCTCGCTGTGCCACGGACTGCTGGCCGGGTGGCCGCTCGAGAAGATCCTGCGCTACGCCAACGCCGCGGGGGCGATCGTCGCTTCCCGGCTCGAATGCTCCACCGCGATGCCGACGGCCGACGAGGTCCGTGCGCTCGCCGATTCCACCACTTCGGAGGCTGTCAATGTCTGAAACTCTCGCTCACCGCGCAGTCTGCACGTCGTACGCCGACGTCACCGAGGTACGCGCCAACGACCCGGCCGCCATCGACCGTGCCTGGGCGACCCGCGTCGCACGGCCGACGGTGCGCGGTAACGGCCGGCTCATGATCGTCGCCGCCGACCACCCCGCTCGCGGTGCACTCTCGGTCGGCGACCGTCCGACCGCGATGAACAGCCGCACCGATCTCCTGGACCGTCTCCGCACCGCCCTGCGCAACCCCGGCGTGGACGGCGTGCTCGCCACCGCCGACATCCTCGACGATCTGGTGCTGCTCGGCGCGCTCGACGACAAGGTGGTCATCTCCTCGATGAACCGCGGTGGCCTGGCGGGCGCGAGTTTCGAACTCGACGACCGGATGACCGGCTACACCGCCGCCGGCACCGCGAAGGCCGGGATGAACGGCGGAAAGATGCTGTGCCGCATCGACCTCGACGATCCCGGCACCCTCTCGACGCTCACCGCGTGCGCCCAGGCAGTCGATGCACTGGCCGAGGCGGGGCTGATGGCCATGGTGGAACCGTTCCTGTCGCGGCGGGTGGACGGCAAGGTCAAGAACGATCTCAGCGCCGACGCCGTCATCAAGTCGATCCACATCAGCCAGGGCCTGGGTTCCACGTCCGCCTACACCTGGATGAAGCTCCCGGTGGTCGACGAGATGGAACGCGTGATGGACGCGACGACACTTCCGACGCTGCTGCTCGGCGGAGATCCGCAGACGGCACCCGAGGAGACGTTCGCGAGCTGGGCCAAGGCTCTCGCGCTGCCGTCGGTCCGCGGGCTGATCGTCGGCCGCACCCTGCTGTACCCGCGGGACGAGGACGTCGCCGCCGCGGTCGACACCGCCGTATCCCTCGTTCACTGACGCACGCCGGAGAGGCCAACGATGAACAGCAAGTACTACGTGCCGGTCGGTTCGGCGGCCACCGGGCCGTTCGATCTCGAGGTCACCCCCGAGTCGGCGGGCTGGACCGAGTCGAGCCTGCGGGTGCTGACCCTGGCCCCCGGAGGGTCCGCCGACCTCGTGACCGGTGACGACGAGATCATCGTCGTACCACTCGCCGGGTCCGCGTCCGTGTCGAGCGAGGGCACCGAGTTCGCCCTCACCGGGCGGCGATCCGTGTTCGACGGGCCGAGCGACTTCGCCTACGTGGGCCGCGATTCGGCCTACACGGTGGCGAGCGCGACCGGTGGACGCTTCGCCTTGTGCGGGGCCCGCGCCCGGCAGAAGTTCCCGTTCCGGTACGTTCCCGCCGCGGACGTGTCCGTCGAACTGCGCGGCGCGGGCAACTGCAGCCGCCAGGTCCACAACTTCGGCACCGCCGACCGCTTCGAGGCCGATTCGATCATCGCGTGCGAGGTCATCACGCCCGGCGGCAACTGGTCGTCGTACCCGAGCCACAAGCACGACGAGAACAGCGACGTCGAATCCCAGCTCGAGGAGATCTACTACTTCGAGATCGCCGAAGCGAACTCCACCGCAGTCGGTTTCGACGGAACCGGATTCGGCTACCATCGCGTGTACGGCACTCCCGAGCGGCCCATCGAGGTGCTCGAGGAAGTGCGCTCCGGCGACGTGGTCCTCGTGCCGCACGGCTATCACGGACCGTCGATCGCCGCCCCCGGACATCACATGTACTACCTGAACGTCATGGCCGGGCCGGGCGACGACCGCGCCTGGAACATCTGCGACGACCCGGCCCACACCTGGCTGCGCGGCAGCTGGGAACACCAGACCGTCGATCCCCGTCTCCCCCTCCACGCACCGTCCGAAGGAGCATGACCGTGGTGTCCACAGCGCCGATGTCGGCGAGCAAGAACCCCAACGCCGAGGGCACCGTCCACCTCACGGTGGCTCAGGCGACCATCCGATTCCTCGCCAGCCAGTACGTCGAGCGGGACGGCGAACGCACCAAGTTCTTCGCCGGCTGCTTCGGCATCTTCGGCCACGGGAACGTCGCGGGGCTCGGCCAGGCCTTGTTGCAGGCCGAGATCGACGCCGTCGACGCCGGCACCGAGCCCGAACTGCCCTACGTCCTCGGCCGTAACGAGCAGGCGATGGTGCACAGTGCGGTCGCGTACGCACGCCAGAAGGATCGCCTGCAGACCTGGGCGGTCTCAGCCAGCGTCGGCCCCGGCTCGACCAACATGCTGACCGGCGCGGCGCTCGCCACCATCAACCGGCTGCCCGTCCTGCTGCTGCCCGCCGACACGTTCGCCACCCGCGCGAGCGCACCGGTTCTGCAGGAACTCGAACTGCCGTCGAGCGGCGACGTCACCGTCAACGACGCGTTCAAACCGCTGTCGCGGTACTTCGACCGGGTGTGGCGGCCGGAGCAGTTGCCTTCCGCGCTGCTCGGTGCGATGCGCGTGCTGACCGACCCGGTCGAGACGGGCGCGGCCACCGTCGCCATTCCGCAGGACGTGCAGGCCGAGCCCTTCGACTGGCCGGAATCGCTGTTCGCCGAGCGCACGTGGCACGTGGCCCGGCCGCTCCCCGAGAAGTCCGTGATCGCGCGGGCCGCCGACGTGATCCGGTCCGCGAAGAAGCCGCTGATCGTCGCGGGCGGTGGCCTCATCTACTCGGGCGCCACCGAGACACTGGCCTCGTTCGCCGAGGCGACCGGCATTCCGGTCGGCCAGAGCCAGGCCGGCAAGGGCTCACTGCCCTACGACCACCCGCAGTCGGTCGGCGCGATCGGCTCGACCGGCACGACCGCGGCCAACGCGCTCGCAACCGACGCCGACGTGATCATCGGCATCGGCACCCGCTACAGCGACTTCACCACGGCCTCGCGCACCGCGTTCAACAACCCCGACGTGCGGTTCGTCAACATCAACGTGGCGTCGATCGACTCGGTGAAGCAGGGCGGCGTCAGCGTCGTCGCCGATGCCCGGGAGGCGCTCGAGGCCCTCTCCGAGGCGCTCGGCGACTACCGTGTTCCGGACGAGTACCGCTCGCGCACCGAAGAACTCGCTGCGCAGTGGGAGTCGGCCGTCGACTCGGTCTACAAGATCGACGACGACTCGCTCGGCCTGAACCAGAACCAGGTCATCGGCCTCGCCAACACGCTGTCGGATCCGCGGGACGTCGTCGTGTGTGCCGCCGGCTCCATGCCCGGCGATCTGCACAAGCTGTGGCGCACCCGCGACTCCAAGGGCTACCACGTCGAGTACGGCTTCTCCTGCATGGGCTACGAGATCGCCGGCGGCATCGGCGCCAAGATGGCCTGCCCCGACCGCGACGTGTTCATCATGGTCGGCGACGGTTCCTACCTGATGATGGCCACCGAACTCGTCACGGCGGTGCAGGAGAACGTCAAGGTCATCGTGGTCCTCGTGCAGAACCACGGTTTCGCATCCATCGGGTCGCTGTCGGAGTCGCTCGGCTCCCAGCGTTTCGGCACCGACTACCGCTACCGGGGCGACTCCGGTCGGCTCGACGGCGACATCCTGCCCGTCGATCTGGCGGCCAACGCCGCGAGCCTCGGCGCCGACGTGATCCGCGCGAACACCGCTTCCGAGTTCGCCGACGCCGTCAAGGTGGCGAAGGCGAGCGACAACACCACCGTCATCCACGTCGAGACGGACCCCCGCATCGCCGCACCCGACAGCGAATCCTGGTGGGACGTGCCGGTCAGCGCGACCAGCACCCTCGACTCCACCCGGGCCGCCTACGAAACGTACGCGCAGTGGAAGAAGATCCAGCGTCCGTTCCTCCGCCCGTCCGGCAACTGACAACTCTCCCCACACACTCTTCTCGAAAGGATTTCCCGATGAGCGTCATCCGCGTCGGCTCCGCCCCCGACTCCTGGGGCGTCTGGTTCCCGGAAGACCCGCAGCAGACCCCGTACGGCCGATTCCTCGACGAGGTCTCCGCGTCCGGGTACGAGTGGATCGAACTGGGCCCGTACGGCTACCTGCCCACCGACCCACAGCAGCTCCGCGACGAACTCGCGGCCCACAATCTGAAGCTGTCGGCCGGCACCGTGTTCGAGCACCTGCACCAGGACAACTCCTGGGATGCCGTGTGGACCCAGATCGAGGACGTCGCGAAGCTCACCGCCGCCGTCGGCGGCAAGCACGTGGTCGTCATCCCCGAGATGTGGCGCGACCCGTCCAGCGGTGAGGTGCTCGAGGACCGCAATCTCACTGCGGAGCAGTGGAAGAAGAAGACCGGCGGCATGAACGAGCTCGGCAAGAAGATGTTCGAGCAGTACGGGGTGAAGGCGCAGTACCACCCGCACGCCGACAGCCACGTCGACACCGAGGAGAACGTGTACCGCTTCCTCGACGGCACCGACAGCGAGTACGTGAACCTGTGCCTCGACACCGGCCACATCAGCTACTGCGGCGGCGACAACCTCGCGATCATCGAACGGGCCCCCGAGCGGATCGGCTACCTGCACCTCAAGCAGGTCGACCCCGAGGTCCGCGCCAAGGTCGAGGCCGAAGACCTGCCGTTCGGCGAGGCCGTCAAGCTCGGCGCGATGATCGAGCCCCCCCTCGGCATCCCCGACCTGCCGCCGCTGCTCGCCGCGATCGAGAAACTCGACGTCGACGTGTTCGCGATCGTCGAGCAGGATCTCTACCCCTGCGCCGTCGACGTTCCCCTGCCGATCGCTCAGCGCACCCGTAAGTACCTGGGCTCCTGCGGGATCCCTTCCGTCCGCTTCCAGTAACACGTCAGGAGCCACACCACCATGTCCAAGAGCAGCACCGAACTCCGCATCGCCGTCCTGGGTGTCGGAATGATGGGCGCCGACCACGTCGCGCGGATCACCGACCGAATCAAGGGCGCGACCGTCGCCGTGGTCAACGACTACTTCATCGAGAAGGCCGAAGAGATCGCGGCCGGAATCCCCGGATGCCGCGTGGTCAACGACCCGCTGGATGCGATCGCCGACCCGGGTGTCGACGCCGTCGTCCTGGCCACCCCCGGCCCGACGCACGAGAAGCAGCTCCTCGCCTGCCTCGAGCACGGCAAGCCGGTGATGTGCGAGAAGCCGCTCACCACCGATGTCGCCACGTCCCTCGAGATCGTCAAGCGGGAAGCCGAGCTCGGCAAGAAGCTGATCCAGGTCGGCTTCATGCGGCGATTCGACCATGAGTACGAGCAGCTGAAGACGCTCATCGACGACGGCGTATTCGGACAGGTGCTCCTCGCGCACTGCGTGCACCGCAACCCGGTCGTGCCGCCCGGCTTCGACAGCTCGATGATCGTCAAGGACTCGCTCGTCCACGAGGTCGATGTGACCCGGTTCCTGTTCGACGAGGAGATCACCTCGGTGCAGATCCTCCGGCCGGCCGCGAACCCGGGTGCACCCGAAGGACTTCAGGACCCTCAGATCGCGTTCTTCAGCACCGAGTCCGGTCGCCACATCGACGTCGAGGTTTTCGTGACCACCGGCATCGCCTACGAGGTGCGCACCGAGATCGTCGCCGAGAAGGGTTCGGCGTTCATCGGTCTCGATGTCGGACTCGTCCGCAAGTACGGCACCGGCGCAGGCAACGGCCGTTCGGGCGCCGGAGCGTGGGGCGGGGAGATCACCCCGTCGTTCAAGGAACGCTTCGGCCAGGCGTACGACGTCGAGATCCAGCGCTGGGTGAACGCCGCCCGCACGGGCGCGGAGACCGGCACCTACATCGACGGCCCCGGCGCCTGGGACGGCTACGCCGCCGCCGCCGTGTGTGCCGCCGGCGTGCAGTCGCTGGAGACCGGCGAGCGGGTGACCGTCGACATGGTCGACCGTTCCAGCATTCCGGGAGCCTGACCACCATGAAAATCGCACTCGACCCCACCCCGTTCCACCACGACCACTCCCTCCTCGAATTGCCCGCGGTGGTCGCGGAACTCGGATTCGACCATTTGCAGCTCACCCCGCATCGCGACATGATCCCGTTCTTCAACCACCCGAAGGCGGACGACGAACTGGTCCGGCAGTTCCGCAAGGCCTGCAGCGACGCCGGTGTCGGGATCGCTTCGGTGTTGCCGGTGCTGCGGTGGTCCGGCCCGGACGAAGACGCCCGCGAGGCAGCGGTGCGGTACTGGAAGCGCGCCATCCAGATCACCGTCGACCTCGGCGTGAACGTGATGAACACCGAGTTCAGCGGTCGCCCGGAGAAGGCCGAGGAATCGGAGCGCGCCTTTTACCGGTCGATGGAGGAACTCGTCCCCATCATCGAGCGTGAAGGTATCGACGTCCGCATCGACCCGCACCCCGACGACTTCGTGGAGAACGGACTCGACGCCATCCGCATGATCCGCGGCATCAACTCCAAGAACTTCGGACTGGTCTACGTCGCGTGCCACACGTACCACATGGGCGCGGGCATGCTCGAGATCATGCGCGCCGCCGGCGACCTGCTGCGGCTCGTCCACGTCGCGGACACGATGGATCACCATCGCTCGCACGGACTGCGGTACATCACCAACCCGCCCGGCAACCCCGTTCGCGTGCACCAGCACCTCAAGATCGGTGACGGCGACCTCGACTGGAACGAGTTCTTCGGTGGGCTCTCCGAACTCGGTTTCTACGACAAACCCGACACGGTGATGGTGTCCAGCGTCTTCGCCGAGGACGAAACCGCACACGACGTCTCCCGCTACCAACTGAAGACCATGAAGGATTACATCGCGCGCACGCGGTGAAAGGACAGCACATGAGCACCAACATCACTCGCGAGATCGCCCACTGGTCCGACGGTAAGGGTTTCGCCGGCACCAGCGGCAACACCGCCCCGGTCACCAACCCCGCCATTGGCGCCGTCACCGGTCAGGTGGCGTTGGCCAGCGTCGAGGACGCCCGCGTCGTCATCGACGCCGCAGCGGCCGCGTTCCCCGCCTGGCGCGACACCTCCCTCGCCAAGCGTTCCGCCATCGTGTTCAAGTTCCGGGAACTGCTCAACGAGCGCAAGGGTGAACTCGCGGAGATCATCACCTCCG
>NZ_BCWY01000119.1 GCF_001894825.1 Rhodococcus jostii NBRC 16295
CGCGCACGCACAACGATGACGTCAACGCTGCCATCCCGGATCTCGAACAGCCCGGTGATTCTTCACAGTCAGCCGCTCAGCCCCGGCGACACCCCCCGAGGAACTGACGAGGTCGAGGAAGTGACGGGGTGAACGCCACGACCCACTCCCCGGCCCACCACCAGGCCCCCGTCGTGGGGTGTCAGCGGCGGCACACCTCACGTTTGAAAAGCGCGAATGCCCGCGGCCGCCGTCCGCGGTCACCCCGGTCCACTCGCTGTAGAAGTCCGCTGTAGGTCCATCCCACCTCTCGTCGGCCAGATAGCCGTGAATCGGTCCGAACTGACGAACACCCGAACGAGATCCGGAAAGGACAAGTCCACCAGCACCGGCCGGCTGAGCTAGGGAACCGCGAAAGTTCCGAATCCTGGAGTGATCGCCAGCTGGAACCGGTCGAGATCGGCGGACGCATCCGCAGACGCGGCGACCATGCCGCTGCCGGTGACCACCGCCACCGGGGTATACCGACACCACTCCTCCGGAGCGGTAGGCCGGCTGAAATCCACGGGTGTCACGCCCCGAAGCACGGCGGTACCGGCGACGGGAGTGGACAGGTTTCGCCAGTTCACCACCACATCGAGACAGTCAGGCGTGACAATCGCGCCCGACTGCTGCGCCGTGAAGGTCACTACGCCGGGCGCCTGTGTCGCTGCCGACGGCGTCACCGCTACCACCGGTGGCACAGTACACATCAACAGACTGAAGCATCCCGAAACAAACGTCGCGGGGACCGCAAACCCGGTAGTCACCCCTGGCGGCGGCGGGCCCGCCGCCGCCACGGCCGACAATCCAAGAGAGAACGCACAACCGGCCGCAAATGCGGCGGTCCATGCAATGCCCAACCGGCGATCTGTCCTACAACGCATCGTTGACCCTCCCGCTTGGGATCTGGCCCCGACCCTGCCGAGCTGCCAGAATACCCGCCCCAGCTCACCGTGTGGTCACAACTGATCCGCACCGCAACTACCCGCGCCACCGGCGATCTCACGTCTCGACCAGATCGTGTCGGCGCGCGGTGGCCAACCGACCATCCCAGAAGGGGTCACTGCTGCAAAACCTGACGGTGGCGGACATACCCCAGCTACCACATCAGAATCGTCGCTGCGAGCGACCGCTTACCGAGATCCGATATGACGGCACCGGGACATCATCGGGCCATGAGGCGAATCCGGCTCGCGTGGTTGCGGAACGACCAGCACCAGCCGCCGGCGCTCATGTATGCACGTCAGGCCCGACCACCGGTTACGGCAGGTGAAAGTCCGCGCCCACGCGCCACGGCAGCACTGCCGACTACCCCACGGTCAGATTGAAGTCGTCGAGAAGCGAGGCGGTCACCGCATCCCGGGCCCATCCGCCGGTGTCACCGG
Source organism: Rhodococcus jostii NBRC 16295 (assembly GCF_001894825.1). Classification (GTDB taxonomy): domain Bacteria; phylum Actinomycetota; class Actinomycetes; order Mycobacteriales; family Mycobacteriaceae; genus Rhodococcus_F; species Rhodococcus_F jostii. The sequence goes on from NZ_BCWY01000119.1 coordinate 1,407, forward strand.
TGCGCTAGTCCCTGAGGGATGCTCGAGTGGTGCCGAGCGCACCACCGTCAGCGCCGGTACCGCGCGGCCGTCGATCAGCATCAGCGCGAGTTCGTTTCGTCCGTGTCGGCACTCGTATCGAAGCCCGTGCGCCGCGGGGGTGTTGGTCAGAATGTCGGTCGCGATCCGACGAGTCTTCCCATAGTCCCGCCAGGTGCACGCCGTCAGGGAGGCATCCTGGCCGAGCCGGATCAGGTTCCGCTGCCCGTCCAGGACCGCAACCTCGACGTCGTCGTCCAACACGAGTTGCGCCAAGGACTTCCCCGCCAAGAGCCGCTTCCGGATGATCAAATCCGGTGGGATGTCCTGGCCACGCAGGATGCCCTCGGCGACCACCGCACCCACGGACAGCCCGAGATACAGGTAACCGCCCAGCGCGGCCCCACCCGGGCACACGGCCCGGTCGTGGACCGGCTCGAAACGCCCCTGCACCGGAAGGGCAGACGTGCGGGTATCGAGGGTGCGTGCATCGACCCAGGGTGCGATGTTGCTGCGGTTGAACACATTCGGACGATACGCCGATGACGTCCAGTGCACACGCCACACCGGTGTCCCCGCCGCGATGGTGTCGATGTTCGCCGAATTGCCGTTGTACGCCCCCACCCGCCTACATTCCCCGCTCAGCCAGGCTGATCATGTTGTCGACGGCGATCTCGGTCAGACCGCCCTCCTCGAGCTCCTGCAACGGCGTTCGGCCGTCGAGGATGTCGGAGGGGGTCCGCCACCAGGACGTGACCCCCCACGGATCCTCGGCAGCCCCCAACATGCTGTTCGCGTACGCCACGATCGGCCACACCCGGTGATGCACCGCATCGAACTGGAACGCCGGATAGTGATAATCGGGACGGCGCCCCAACGGCAAACCGAGCAACACACCCTCGTCCCGCAACTTCTTCACCAAGGTCCTCGACTCCCCCGCCCGCGGTGCCAGCACCCGGCCCGCCTCCCCGGCCTTGAGGGTGGCCACCTTCTCGAACAACGACTGCCGCCGCTCCGCCGCCGCCCCCGCGAGGTCCCCGGCACGAGTCCCCACCGGGTCGGCGAACGCCTCATCGAGAATCAGCTTCGCGATCAGCGCCCACTCGCCTCGCGGCGCATTCCGGGTCACGTACTCCACGAACCCGCCAGCCACCTCCACGCCGCCGCCCGCACCTGCGGGGTAGGCGGCGGCGCTCAACCGGTGACCACGACCGGCAACCACCCGCGGCCCACCCCCACTTTTTGCGGTCGGCGCCTTGATCACCTTCCGCCGTGTTCGATTCTCCGGCATCCCACACCTCCGATACGTAAAGTACGAATAAACAATCGTACTCCACGTACATCCTGTCGGATGGGGCATCCTCGGTTGCTGGTCTTCCCGTCACACCCGCCCCAGCTGCCTCGGTGGGATACCCGGAACAGAGAGCACAGGACCACCGATGATGCGGTAGTCCTACCCCCTCACGGCGGCAGCAATATCCTCCCGGCCACACCCCGCCGTTGTGTCGGCTCCTGCACGGCCGCCGGCGGGAGCCGAAAGTTTCTGGTTGACCAGCAGATTCAGTGAGACACCCTGCTCCTCGGCCTCGACCGCCAGAGTGCGGTGCACCCGCGGTGAGGTCCGCACGGTGAAGGTGCCGCTGTAGGAGCGGTCCGCGATCGGCACGGGCGGCGTTCCCCGGTGCTCGCCATGTCGCCGAGGACCTCGCGGACGACGGTGACGATGCCGTCGAGTGCCTCGTTCTGGGTTTCGGCGAGCCAGGACACGGAGGAGAACTCGGCGACGGTGCCGACGAACTCGCTGTCCGATTCCGACCAGGTCACCCGATAGATGTAATGCGACGGGTCAGCCATTGACCGCCTCCTTCACGAGCTTGTCGTAGGTGGAGAGGACCTGATCGACCTGGTAGGGCTTGGCCTCGCCACCTTCGCTCTTCTGGAGTTCACTCGAGCCCCGGGGCCAGGGGGTCGTGAACACCGCGGGTGAGTGCCGTTCTGGCGCGGGTGGCCGAAAACGTCGCAGCAGAAGTTGAACAACTCGGTCCAGGTCAAACTCTGCGGCCTGGCGCGCATCCTCGCGAGGACTTTTCGTCCGCTTCGAGACCGCATTGTGGTAACACCCGCGGTACCACAAATTGGATCCGGCCGTATCCGGGCGCGGAGCATCGCGGTCCAGAACCGCGGACTCGAGCAGAGAACGCTACCGGCATATCGGCGGTAGCAACGGCACCTGAGCGACGAGCGGACCGATCGCGGTGCGGTCCTCGGCGGTATCGTCCATGAAGACGCGTGGGATCAGGACGCCGAGGTTCGTTGGCGAGCGGAACATCCCGGTGATGCCCTCGGGCGCCTCGCCGTCCCAGTCGGGCCCGACCAACAGGTAGCACCCGGGCCCGGATCCGTACATGGCGCCGAGGTCACCGAACCCGTCGGTGCGCTGGTCGCCGAGCTGGTACACCCAGAACCGGTCACCGAAGTCGGGGACCTGCACGACGACGGGCTCGCGGTCCAACGACAAGATGCCGAACCCGTAGACCACGTCCTGATTGGGTGTCGCGACGAACCGCTGCTCCGGTGGGGCGTAGTCGGAGAGCATCGTGATGTTGTTGATCGGGGCCGCCGGCATCACCCCGCCGACCAATCCGTGCCCGGGCACCTGCGCGAACGCGACCCGCCGGTTGTGCAGATTCACCATCGGCCACGCCCACATGTATGCGAGCGATCCGATCTGCCGAACCATCGTCTCGGTCCAGCGAGTTCCTGCGACCGGACCGGGCACCGCCACCTTCTTGTTCGACGCCGTCGTCACAATGCTCATCTCCGTCCCCAGCCGGCGACGGGTCCTTGCCACGCCGCTCATTGCGAATCATCCGCGCTACCGCTCACCGCTGACAAGACACGCCACGGTCCCATGACCGTTCCGGAAAACGGGGCGGCACACCGGGACGCCGACCGGTCGAAAGCAGTGACCGGCACCCGGACCGTTGCGATTCACCGTCACGACGGTCGCCGGATCGCCGCGAAATACCCGGAAGCACCCCATGTTCGGCACGCCACCCGATTGACCCAACGGGTGGCCGAACTGTCCCGCCGCCTGCTGCCCACCGGCCACTGCACGGTCGATGCGATCGACGACCACCTGTCGGTGCACCCGCGCGGTCGACACCGATTCCGGACCCGGCGCGTAGCGACCGCCCGTACCTGGGTGAAGACGCCTACGGCGGCGCGCACTTCGACTCCTGGTCCAGCAGGCCCAGCGCACCCCGCCAATCACCGTAGGCCCGCGCCGGCGCGGTCCGGGCGAGATCCTCGTCCACCAGCACCACCGGGCTGGTGGGATACGCGACGCGGGCCACGAACCGGGCGATCTCATCGGCGGTCAGGATCTTCCCGAGCGGCGGCGTGGTTGCTGCCCCGGTCATGGCTTCTCCCCCATTGTCTGAGCTGACTGGACGTTGCGTGGACAGTATCGCGTTGCGGGCGTGGCCCTTCGGCCGTCACAGGGACGTGTCATCTGCCCAGTTCAGTGATAGGAATGCGCGGTAATCGATGCGCACAAAGGATGGCCTGACGGCGAGTGCACCACCACTGGCTTCTTCGACGGCATTGACCGCTGGAGGACTGCGAACCCGCCGCCCGGACCCCGAGTTCGTGCCGCGGCGCGTCTACAGCTTGGCAACTTCAGGCGCCCGCACCAGGCTCGCTGGTGGGATGCCCTGGCACTGACAATGCTCCCAGCCGCAGTATCCGCGGCACTCACCACCGTCGCGCTCGATGACGTCCTCACGGTCCTGCTCATGGCGATCGCACTCATGCTGGTCGGGATATTCGTGTACGCCATCTACGCGCTGCAACTGGCAACTCAATCCCGCGCCTACCCCGTCACCCGGTGGCGGCACCGGTTTCGGGTGATGTGGCTGACGAACCGCACCAGCACAGTCGGGGCGGCGCTCACCGTCTACGTCCGCCGGGGCGGCGCGGTGACCTTCCACAACCACTTCCGATGGCCCGCAATCACACCCCAGCGGCCGCCGGTCGGCCGCCAGCTACGGCTCGAACTACTGACCATTGCCGCCGAGGCCGACCAAGTCGTCATTACGTTCACGACAGATGAACGCATCGCCACCACGTACAACAGGGACGGGTGGCGGGCACCCACCGACACCGAACGTCACGAGTACACGATCCCGGAAACGACGAATCGATGGGATCTGCTGTTCGATCCTCGCGACGAAGAATGCGCAGCCACCCTCACAGCTTCGCGAGCCGAACTCGCTACCTGAGACGGCAGCTGTCGGTGGCTATGCGCCGCGGCGGGCGCGGACGCCCTCGACCACGGACTGCCGGAGCACCCAGGTACCGTCCCTTGAACTTGAACAGCAGGGAATTCAGCAGCGGATCGCATCGCTCGCGGCGACGCCTGGGGAGGGAGCGCGTCATGGTGTTCAAGAGATTCTCCGATCAAGCCCGTCAGCTGGTCGTCCTCGCCGCCGCCGGCGGCGTCGCGGATCGACAGCAACCGGTGATGCAACGCCGCGTCGTCGGCGCGCAGCGCCTCCGCCTTTCTCGGTGCCCAGGATCGCCCGCAGCGGGACCTGCACCGACAGAAAACGTCACCGCAACCAGATCATCCGCGGTGAATCGATCCGACTCCCCCGATCGCCGGTGCTCGACCAGGAATCGAAATGCGCACCGACATAGGCGCCTTCGCCCATATGGGGGCCAACTCGCGGCGACGGAACTACCGCCCCACAGACCACGGAAACGAGACCACCGAGCCGAGACCACGGATTGAGCCCTCTGTACCGCCACCAGGCACGATCAGGCGGCCGTTGAGCCGTTGCGTTCGAGCCTCTCGGCAATCCACACTTTGATCAGCGACTGCCGGGTAACCCCGAGACGAGTCGCCTCACGATCCAACTCTGCGATCATCCACGCCGGGAAGTCGACATTGACACGCCGCTGCTCCTCGCCCGGGCGCCGGGCCCTGGCCCTATCGAGCGCGAACGTCACGTCCTCGCCGGCATCAAAACGCTCGTCGAACTCGTCAGCTCTCATAAAGCGCCACCTCTCCATCACGTGAGCGCCGAACCGAGATGATCCGGGTCCGGTCCGCACGATAGGTCACCACCGCGGACCACCATTTTCCGTCAATCACACCGATCACCAGCCACCTCGGCTCATCCGTAGTTCTCGCGGGCACCTCGAGCCGGTGAGGATCTCGCCACAGTGCCTGCGCCGACAGAAAATCGATGCCGTGCTTGGCCAGGTTCGCTTCGCTCTTGTTCGGATCGAACTCAAACCCAGACATGTATAGAAACTATACCATTTTGGCTGGAGGAGTTCCCCGCTTTCCCACGCCAGCTCAGGCCGGAAACTCAAACGTACGACTCGACACTGGCGGCATCGGAACCAGAGCCGATCCAGCGAATGGTGCCTCGACCGATCAGTGACCTCCCCGGCGCACCCCGTCACTTCGCGCTGGAGCGGACCGCGGGGTGGGTCCGGGTCCGGGGCCTGACGTTTCCAGTCGCCTGTCGCCGCCACCGCGGGCGGACTGGTAGACAGACCAGGTGCAGTGGAACGCTCGGATCAGGAGGCCTCGATGCCGCGACCATCATCGTGGGTGAGCACGACGGCCTCAACCCTCGGCGAGGAGCTGGCACGCATCGGTCTGACCGTCCCCACCGACCGACTCGAGGCCCTGCTCACCGACCGAGTCACCGCCGTAGCGGAACAGATGCGCATCACCGAACGCACCGCCCGCCGGTACTTCGACCACGACGCCCTGCGCACCCTCGCCCGCGAACTGGCCCTGAGCATCAAGGAAGAGGCACCCGGCGCCGACCTGCTGACACTGCCCCGCACCATCGCCATGCCCCTGCCCACCCTCGGTGCGACGATCGCCGCCCTCATCGAAGTCGCCGCCCTCACCGGCACCAACAGAGGTCCCGACCAGCCGACGACAGCGATGGCACTGATCTCCACCCTCGGCGTCCTGACCCGAGACCACGACGGCGACCTCCCCACCGTCTGGGTGCCGGAACCCCTCCTCATGCGAGCGGTCCGGCTCATCGAGAACACCGCCAACCTCGTACACCAAGGCTGCCCACTGCCACCAGACGTCGCCGAGAACGTCCGCCCCCACCTGCAGAAAGCACTGCGCGACGACGCCGCCCGGCTCCGGGCACTGATCCCCGACACCGGCCGACGGACCGGCTCGGGCCTGTGGGCGGTCCCCGACGATCCACGGTGAACACCGTGGCTGTCCCGAGTGCATTCCTCCCCAATCGCAGGAGACCAGATTGCAACCGATCCTCGACACCTTCCCGTCAAAGGCGTTCAGATCCAAAAGATCCACCACAGCGGCGGGACGGCGATCTGTTGTGCATCATCAGCGGAAAGCATTGTTCACCAACCTATTACGCAAATATATTGAAATACACCAACTTTCAAAACCTACTCGACACCGGGCCACGCTGGTGCCCGCCGGCACCCCACATCACAAACCGGGGACATGCCATCACATCAGGTCACGACGGGATCACAACGAAGACGGCCCGCACCCCGAGGGTCGGGTGCCGGCTACAACGTGCGCCGGTGCGATTCAAGCAATAGGCGATTTGCTTGAACAAGGGTTCCGTTCATTCAAGCTTCCGCGAGTGCCGCGGGGTAGGTTCAAGAAATCTTCGGTTTGCTTGAACATCAACTGCGATGATTCAAGCAAACGGCAATATAATTGAACGGTGGATGTTGACGCGCTGAAAGAATCGCCGATCGGCACGCTGGTGCCCATCAGCGGAACCGACCCGAGGACAACCCAACCCTGGAGCTACTGGGCGTACCTCCCAGACCCGCTGCCGGTAAACCCCGACCTGTCGGCCGCCGCGATCATGGCAACCGCACGAGCCGGCAACGCCATCGCACGGCTCGATCAGGCCGTCGCCCAACTGCCGCGACCCGAAATCCTCGTCCGCCCCATCATCCGACGGGAAGCAGCCAGCACCTCCGCCCTGGAGGGCACCTACGCCTCCTTCGAAGACGTCCTCACCGCCGACTTCCTCGACGACCGCGAGATGACATCCGAACAACGAGAAATCCGGAACTACGTCCACGCCACCGAAGTGGCGGTCGCACACATCACCGAACGGAGAATATCCCGCACCTTCCTGGGCGAACTGCAACTGATGATCGTTCGAGGAACACGAGGTGAAACAACGGCCTCCGGAGACATCCGCTCACACCAAGTAGCAATCGGCGCCCACAACAAACCCATCGACACCGCCCGATTCGTGCCGTGCCCACCAGGCGACCAACTCGAAGCGGGCGTGGCCGCATGGGAAGACTGGGTTGCCCACGAAGACAACACCCTCATCGTCGCGAAGATGGCGATGGCCCACTACCAATTCGAAACCCTGCACCCCTACGGCGACGGCAACGGCCGACTGGGCCGCCTGATCGCACTCCTACAACCGATGAAAGCCGGCGAACTGCGATGGCCGATCCTCAACATCGCACCCTGGCTCGAAGCCCGACGCGACGAATACCACGACGGCCTCCTCAACACCACCATCACCGGCGACTACAACCCATGGATCGAGTTCTTCTCCACCGCCGTGGCCGAACAAGCCAAAGAAGGCCTCGAACGCATCCAGCGACTCCTGAAAATCCGCGACACCATGATCCTCGGACTCCGCGAAAAAGGCCTGCGCGGCTCAGCCATCGAAATCGCCGAATGGCTCATCGGCTACCCCGTGATCGACGTCAACACCGCAGCCACCCTCACCGGGAAAACCTTCCAAGCCACCAACACCGCCATCAAAAAACTCGTCGACGAAAACATCCTCACCGAAATCACCAAAAAGAAACAGAACAGGCTCTTCCTCTGCACGGACGCATGGAACGCCACCCGATGGGAGTAACCATCGACCGAGCACCCCGACACCAGGGTCGATCACGACCAGGAGGTGATGACGTGATTCCGATCCCGCCGTACGGCTTGGGAGACAGCTCGATGGTGTGGCAACCCTGGCTGCTGCCCATAGTCCTCTGGTGGAACTCCTGGCACCGACCCAGACCTACCGCGCGGCCGGCGACCGTCGAGCGGCAGCGGCCGCGTGGTCGCCGCGATTGTGAAATCGGCGCTGAGTTCGGCAGCGCAAGACATCCACTCCTTTCGCCGCCCAACACGCCCGACCGTGGGCCACGCCGATGGGGTCAGAGACACACGTGGCACGGCGTGGGCTGACCGTCAGCCCACACGGATGCCCTCGCCGGCGAGGAACTCGCGGGCACGACCCAGTTGGCGGTCGGCGGCGAAGATGTACCACTGTTCGGCGAGGCTCTCCCGGTGGACGAGGTCGCGGAACCGGCCGAACGCGCCCCTGCCCTCGATCGCCCGCTCCAGCCCCTCCCGCAGCGCCGCATCATGGCACCGCTCGGCGAAGGCCGCCATATCGCGCCAACCGTCCCGCGAACCGGTGCGGTCGAACCGGAGCCAACGGTCGGGCTCCTTTTCCACGTCGACGGCGGCGTCCTCCCCGACCATCATCGGGTCAGTGCTGCTGTCGTCGTACACCTGTCCGGTGCGCAGGTCGACGTAGCCACCCGTCGACATGCCCAGATCTCCCTCCAGTGCGGTGCCGAGCATCTCGAGGTCGACCGGCACCACCCGCCCTGCGAGCGGCTCGCCGCGCAGGCACGCGAGCAGGTCCTCGGCCAGCACCTCGTCACCCCCAGCGACGCTCAACACACGTCAGCCGGTTGATGACCGACACCGTCACCCGCTCGGCGTGCTCCCGTCGCTGCTGCAGTGCCATCGGTATGCCGGCCCCCACCTGTTGCAGCGCGTCGTCGATGTCACGGCCGCGCACCGCGGCGAGGAAGCGGGCCGCATCTCCTGTCGCGATAGCGGCGCGCAGCTCGGGCACCTCGAGCGAGGGCACGTGGCCCGCACGGGACCAGGTGTTCCCCGAGATCACCACCATCGGCGGATGGCGCCCCACCGGCGACGTCGCCCACGATCATCCCGACGGCCGCGCGGTCGACATCATGATTCCCGACTCCGCGAGCGCCCATGGGACGGCGCTCGGCGACAAGGTCGCCCTGTACCTCCAACAGAACACAGTGGCACTCAACGTCGAGTACGTGATCTGGCACCAGCGTTACTGGGATGGCACCGGCCACTGGTCGCTGATGGAGGACCGGCACGGCTACACCGCACACCACTTCGACCACGTACACGTCACCACTGTCGGCGGCGGGATGCCGACCGCCGACACCCACTACGGCAGCGCTCCGGGCGATACGACCACCATGGAGCCGTGCCCGACAGAGGTCGGTGATCAGACCACGTTCGCCGCTGGCAGCATCCCGCCGCAATACACCAACGCAGTCTCGGCCGCTGGGTCTCTGTGCTCTGAGGTGAGCCCGGTTCTGGTTGCCGGCATCGTCGAACAAGAGTCCGGGTTCAACGAAAAGGCCGTCAGCATCGGCGACGGAGTTAACGAGGGCGGCGCCGAAGGAATGAGTCAGTTCATGCCGGAGACCTGGAAGGCTTTCGGTACGGATTCCGGTCTAGATCGTGCCGGGAAAGCGGAACCACCGAACGCTGCCGACCCGTTCAATCCGTACGACGCGATCGCCTCGGAAGGGCGCTATCTCTGCCACATCGCTGACTACATTCGGCCGCATCACGACAGTGGAGCCGTCAAGGGGGACTTCACCGACCTGATCATCGCCGCCTACAACGGCGGGGAGGGTGCCGTCATCGAGTACGGCGGGATTCCGCCATTCGGCCAGACCCAGGCATACGTGCCGGCCGTGCGCCAGCACATGAAGGAGAGTGGCAGCCTGACACTCGACCTCTCCGGGACCTTATTGCCACACGAAGAATCGGTGCCGTTCACCCGATTCACTCACCGGCGCGATCGGCGGTACTCCGAACGCGCTTGTGGATTGGTATCTCCGCTCACCTTCGGAATCTGCGAGAGGCAATACGAGGATGCGCAGCGAGTCGTGCACTCGCGAATCCGATACCGGCGAATTGGCTAGTGTGACCTGTGAGATCAGCAGTTCACTGGGGTCAACGCGTTGCGAGTTCCACCGTTGAAGAGTGCCGCGGGGACGCAAAAGGGTTGTTGCCTGAGCGCGAGAACATCCTTGCGGGGCGGCTTCGCTCCATCCATGCTCTCTTCGTTGCGCTGTCTGGAGCGTACCGCACGTGTCAAGAGCTGAATGGAACAATGCCGTTGTCCTGACTCAGTGCATCTGATGTCGACTCAGCGAATCTGATGCCGGCGGCGGTCAATCTGATGCCGGCGGCGGTCATTCTGATGCCGGGGTATTCGCAGTCGCTCGGGTCCGGAAGTAGTCCGGGACCAACCGAAATCCGGTCTCGACATGCACTTCCGGCACCGCCACACTCGAAATGTCGGTGCCGGCGTCGAGAGCGCACGGGTAGGACCGGGGTCGAGTCGAGTGGGCCGGACAGGATGGGCCAACCGGCCCGGGGCCGCATGCCGGGCCAGCCGAACGGATCGGCGGCGACACCGTCGAATGCGTCGTCGTCCGAATCGTCCTCGAAAACAACCGTACGGAGCGCCACCTGCGGTGTAGCCGACAACGAACATCCGTCGCCCGCCCACCACAATCCCATCGAACACCGATGCCGGTCCACCTGCGGTGCGCGGCTGGTCGCAGCGCTTGCCATTCACGTACCGGCTCTTGCTGTCGCTCGGCTAACGACCCATGAAGTCGGACGCGCCCCTCCACGTCGGTTTGTTCGTGACAATCACATCGGTCCCGCGGCCACCGACAAGTGGAAATCCCCGCACCCACGGACCGTTCGAGGGTCCGAATGACAGCAGCCGAATTGTCGTAGGGCCCGTTGAGGTAGAACGGCTGACCGTCCCTACCGAACTCGATCTGACCCGGCCCGTCCCACTCACCCAGGAACGCGGCGGCGTCACCATCGAAGGCGGCCGCGGGCTCGAAACCGAGCCCGCGCGCATACTGCACCGCCCCAGGATCAGTTCACGGCCGAGCTCGATCGGAATCTCCAACGCAGGACGGTCGAACGCCGCGTAGTACCTGCGGATGGCGCTGGGGATCCTGCCCGAGCCCATGGTTCCGGGGTCACGAGCGTTCTCGCCGCCCGTCGGCCAGGTAGCCCCGCAGCATCGCCCGACCACGCCATCACCTGCACGAAGCCTTCGGCCTCACCGACGGGAGCGTCCAGTTCCGCCCACTCCGGATGGCCCCCGAGGCCCAGCCCGGCACTCCAGCCACAATTGACCCAGCAAGCAATGAGGTGTCTCAGCGTCTACGTAGATCTCATACTATCTGCCACTTGCGTGGCGGGCGTGGGAGATGGACGTGTGTCACGGCTACCCGCATCACCGTGGGCGGTGCGGGTTTGACCGTGTCCCACACCGACGCTTGTGATGCAGGAACATGCTGATTCGGAGTCACCCCCAACCGCGGTGTCACGGTGGGCAGGCTGCGGCGGACCCGGCGATGCCGCGGCCTGCTCGGGGTGGGAGCGTGTTTGTCGCGCGATCGCCGTACCGGCGCATGTTCGGTCACTCGGACCGCCGGTAGTCCTCCGCGCCGCCGGGTGGTCTTGTTTCTGCCGAGTAGTGCGCGTTTGGCCAGGTTCACCCCGGCGACGTGGTCGCGGTTACCACCGACCCGGCAGCGGGGACACCACGCGGTGTGGTAGCCGCCGGGGCGGGAGAAGGGTTCGTCGCAGCCCGGACATTGTGCGGACGATCCTCGGGCCGGCACCGAGACCACCGCGATGCCGACGCCGGCGGCGGTGTGGGCGAGTGCGGCGACGGCTTGGCGGCGGGCGGACTGCGCGGCCCGGTTGTTGTTGGCCCGTCCGTGTCCGCGGGTCTCGAGGGTGGTGAGATCTTCGACCGCGATCACCTGCGCGCCGGCTACGGTGGCGTAGTCGGTGGCCTGGCGGGCGAAGTCGAAGGCCAGTTCCCGGTTGATCTTCCCCCTCTTGATACCTACCGCGGTGCGGTGGGCGTCGAGGACGGCGATCTTCGCCTCCAGCCGGGCGCGGACCTCGGGTGGGGCAGCGGCGGACAGTCGGGTCAACCGGGCCGCCTTGGCGTGCAGCAGCTGCCCCTCCGCCTGCAGGCGCGCCAGTTTGATCCCGAGGCCGCGGTCGTCGTAGGTCCAGCCCCGGTAATCCGACACCAGCCCGTCCGGGCTGTCGGCGGCGATGGCGGCGGCACCCAGAGTGGACGGCGACCAATCCACCCCGACCGCGACTCTCCCGGCCGTCAGATCCGCAGCGGGCACCATCTCGTTCGCCGCGCACCGCCACAACAGGCCCCGGCGGTCGAGGACCAGGGTCGGCAGATGCCAGTCGATGACAGCTCTGCCGTGCAGGTGCTCGGGGATGGTCGCGGTCAGCCGGACACTGCGCCACTGCGCCCGCCCCGCCGGGCCGGGCCGGGGCAGGTCGGCAGCTTCACCGTCAACACCAGCTCGTGACCGGTGACGGCAAGCTGTGCGAGTTGTCGATCCGCTGCGGAAAGCCGAGCCATCGCCGAGGTCCGGGGCGGTGCCTGCACGTCGGTGATCCGCAGCCGCGCGTCTGCCGCACCGGCGGCGCGGTGTGAGCGCGCTGTGAGCTGCCGCACCACGCCCCGGGCGAATCCGGGCGGGACGTACTCCGCCGCAGTGGTGGGTGCGGCGATGCGGCCGGTGGCCGGGTCGAACCGGGCCGACAGTGCGGTGATCGCGGTGTCTCGGTAGGCCAGCGCCCGCAAGGTGCCGACTGCCTGCGCGGTCACCACCCGCGTGACACGCGACGGAACGTAGATACCGTCCGGGTAGTGCGGGGTCCAGCCCAGACGCGCAGCCGCGACGTGACCGTGCATCGGCAGTGTCCGGCCGTGGTTGTCACATCCGGCGGCCAGGACATCGAAGGTGGCCGGTTGCCACAGCCGCGACAGCATCTGCGCTTCGGCGGCCGAGATCAGGTTGAGCAGCCATCCGACACGAACGTCGAGGTCACCCCGCCCGATCCGCGCACCGGTCTCATCGTCGACAGCCAGGTAGGGGCGGGTGGTGAACGAGAACTGCCGCAGCGCAGTGAACCCGGCATCGGCCATCAGCTAGCCCACCCCCAACCGTGCCGCCGCATCACCGCATCGCCGCATCGCGCGCAAGTCGACGTTGATTCTGCTTCGACCGCAATGGGTAGAAGCAGCCGGAAAATGAAGCGAGTACTGCCATGATGTCATCCATCGGCTCCTCCACCGGCGACGTGTCCCCATGCTCACGCAGGACCTCGACCTTAACGCCGACCACCGACAGGTACCGCTCGATCCACGCCACCGGAGAATCGCGCCAACCGATCCCGCCACACCACTCGCACCACCGTGAAGCGGCCCCTCGGCTGCGTCGTCGAGCATCCGATTCAGTCCCGCTCGAGTCTCTCCCGCAGACCTGAACCACGATCGGTGTAGCCCGGTACACGGTGCCGGTGGCACCCTCCGCAGCATCTTCTCCTGATCGGCGAGCGAGGATTCCCGACCGGTCGAGCCCGGACACCCGGCAGTACAACGCTTCCGCCCTGTCGGCACGAACACTCTCCGGTGTGGGTCGACCCAGGTAGACGTCGAGATCCTCCCGATCGAAGACTCGCCGACCGGAACCTGTACGCCGAGACGGTAACCGGCCCTACGACGCGGCCTTCCGGACCCCCACCACCGACATGCTCGGGTATGCCGCCGCCTCGCCGATGCACATGATCCGATAGCAACAGGAAGGATTAGGAAGTATTAGACATTACGTCAACAGTTGAGAGCCTGATCCGGTTGACCGGATCGTCGCCGGTATGTGGCAGTGACCATCGGCCCTGTCCTCGGCACGGCGGATGGCGAACACTGAGGGTGCAGGGCGGATCGCGAGTCACCGAGGAGGCGATCGTGGACAGCACCATTCCCGACGAGAACGTAGTCCGCATCGCCGTGGATCTCGCGTGCCGGGCGCCGTCGGTACACAACAGCCAGCCGTGGCAGTGGACGTACGCGGACGGGCAGCTCGACCTCTACACCGAACGCGGCCGGGTGCTGGCGTCGACGGACCCGTCGGGCCGGCAACTGGTGGTCAGCTGTGGTGCGGCGCTGAATCATCTCCAGACGGCGCTGAAGGCTCTGAAGTGGTCCGCGGACATCCAGCGCGTTCCGGAAGGGCCTCACTCGGGTCACCTGGCGACGATTCGATTCCGTCACGACGCCCGGCCGCAGTCGCACGACTTCGATCTGCTCGCCGCGATCCGGCACCGGTACTCCGACCGCAGGCCGTTCGGTCCGGTCAGTATGAAGACTCCCCTGCCCGCCGCGTTGACCGACGTGGCGCGTCGCCAGGATGTTCACCTGACGGTCCTGGGACAGGAGGCGCGCCCGACGCTGGCGAAGGCGACCGAAATGACTGCGGCCGCGAGGAAATACGACTCCGCATATCAGACCGAGCTGCATTGGTGGGCCGGTCATTCAACCCCGCAGGGTGGAATACCGCCGGAGGCGCTCGCGACCGCGGACAACCGGGATCGTGTCGACATCGGGCGCCGTTTCCCCGCCGGCCGAGACGCCGGCGCGACCACGGAGATCGACCGTTCGACGGTGCTGGTGTTGAGCACCGACACCGACGGCCGTCACGAGTGGCTGCGGGCCGGTGAGGCTCTCTCCGCGGTGCTCCTGGAGGCCACGGTCGGCGGTCTGTCGACGTGTCCGCTGACCCACACGACCGAACTCCGTCAGGGCAGGGAGATCATCAGCGGACTGCTCCCGGATCGCGGGTTCCCGCAGGCACTGATCCGGGTGGGTGCCACCGAGAAGAAGTCTCCACCACGACAGACTCCGAGACGGCCCGTCGAATCGGTGTTGTCGGTCGGCCGCCCAGGTTTCTCCCGATGACAGGCTCTCGCGGTGGTGGGGCTATTCGGTGAGATGAACGCGGCTGTGTGTGGCAGCTTCCACATCGGCCGCTGTGGCCTCGATCAATTGGTGGGCGAGGTCGGACAACGCGCGTGCGGTGGCCAGTTCCTCGCCGATCTCGGGGATTTCTGTGTCTTCCGGATTTCGGCGGGCGAGTCCGGTCCCGACGAACGTGCGGGTGTCGCGTGTGCGAAGCCGAGCTTGCGCGCGGGTCCTGGTGCCGCCTTCGTCCGAGTCGTGTTCGTCGATGACGATCTCCACCAACCAGGTCTGCTCGTTCATGTCTGGTGGCCTCCGTTCGGTGTGGGTGCGGGATCGAGGTCGAGTGGCCTCGCCTTTCCAGTGTCCTACTATCCCCCGGCGTGGGCGTCGCGTCGGGAGCCACGGCAACGAGTGACCTTCGGCCCTGGAATTGCGCTCGCTGTTACCGCACCGTTGTTGAAGAGGCCGACGCACGAATCGGAGCCACCCGTCGGCGAGGGAACGAGGACGTCATGTTCGAAGGTCACCCCACCGCATCGCCGGCGCGCGACGACGAGCCCGGGGAGTTCCTGTACGCGCATCCTGCCGGGCTCATGCTCGCGGTGGTGACGGGAGCGGTGACCGCAGGTCTGGTCGTCCTGCTGGGCGCGTGGCTCGCAACTCCCCTCGTGGGAGTCGGCGCCGCAGCGACGCTCGTCGCCACCGTCGGTCTGGCGGCGGCGATGTTGATGCCGCACCGGCCACGTCGTCGTGGATCCGGCTCGTTTCGTCCGGCCGCCCGGTGACACCACGGTTCCGATGCCCGTCGGCGTAACCTGGTTTGCGGGAAGATGACGCGGCCAGGACTGGAGATTGCCCATGATCAGGGTCTTTCTGGTGGACGACCACGAGGTCGTCCGACGCGGGATAGCGGATCTCCTCAGCTCCGATCCCGAACTGACGGTGGTCGGTGAAGCTGCCTCGTATGCGCAGGCGATGGCGCGGATTCCGGCCCTGAAACCGGATGTCGCGGTTCTCGACGTGCGCCTACCCGACGGCAACGGAATCGAGCTGTGCCGAGAATTGCACTCGCTGATGCCGGAGTTGCACTGCCTCATCCTGACGTCGTTCACGGATGAGCAGGCCATGCTCGATGCGATTCTGGCCGGGGCCAGCGGATACGTGGTGAAGGACATCCGGGGCATGGAGCTGGCCGAGGCGGTCCACGACGTGGGGGCCGGTAAGTCGCTGCTCGACAGTCGTGCCGCCGAAGTGCTGTTGACCAAGGTTCGTGCGGACGCCACCGACAAGGAGGGGATCTTCGGGCACCTGACGAATCAGGAGCGGACGTTGCTCGCCCTGCTCGGTGAGGGGCTGACCAACCGTCAGATCGCTGCACGGATGTTCCTCGCGGAGAAGACCGTCAAGAATTATGTGTCTCGGTTGCTGACCAAACTGGGTGTGGAGCGCAGGACCCAGGCGGCGGTGCTCGCCACGAAGATGCCGTCGCGACCGTCCGGCACCTGACGGGGCGACTGTTCCGACTCCTGGCGACGTCGCTACGTGGGACAATCCGTCGTGTGACCCGTCAACCGGATGAGCCCGACCGAGGTCCGTTACTCGGCAGCCTGTCCGAGCTCCGGCTCCGTGAGCTCCTGACCGAGGTGCAGGAACGCATCGAGCAGATTGTCGATGCCCGAGATCACGTCGACGGACTGCTCGAGGCGATGCTCGCCGTCACGTCGGGACTCGACCTCGACAACACGCTGCGCACCATCGTCCACGCCGCGATCAATCTGGTGGATGCCCGCTACGGCGCGCTGGGGGTGCTCAGTCCGGGTGAAGGCTTGAGCGGGTTCGTCTTCGAGGGCATCGACGCGGAGACCCGGGAGCGTATCGGCGAACTGCCCCGGGGGCGCGGGGTGCTTGGTTTCCTCATCACGAATCCGAAGCCGGTCCGGCTGGTCGACCTGTCCCGGCACTCCGCCTCGGTGGGATTCCCGCCCGACCATCCCCCGATGAAAACCTTTCTGGGAGTTCCCATTCAGATCCGGGAGGAGGTGTTCGGGAATCTGTATCTCACCGAGAAGGCCAACGGTTCACAGTTCACCGAGGACGACGAGGTCCTTCTTCGAGCGCTGGCGGCCGCCGCCGGGATCGCGATCGAGAACGCCCGCCTGTACGAGGAGTCCCGGACGAGGCAAGCCTGGCTCGAGGCGACTCGTGAGATAGCGACCGAGCTGCTCGCGGGCAGTGACACCGCGGAGGTGCTCCAGGTGATCGCCGATGACGCGCTCGCCCTCACCGCCGCCGACAGCACTTTCCTCGCGGTGCCGGAAGATCCGGACATTCCGTCGGACGAGGTCACCGAACTCGTGGTCACGGCATCGGCCGGGACGGTGTCGGATCGCATCATCGGCCGGTCGATCCCGGTCGATCGGTCCACGTCCGGTGAGGCATTCCGTGAGCGGACCCCGCTGCGCGTCACCGCGCTGGCCTTCGATCCTGGGTTCGAGACGGGAACGCGGTTCGGCCCGGCGCTGGCGCTGCCCCTGCGGGCGGCGCAATCGGTGTCCGGGGTGCTGGTGACGCTCCGTCACGTCGACGCGGCGCCGTTCACGGATGACCAGCTGGCGTTGATGTCGGGATTCGCAGATCAGGCGGCGGTCGCGCTGCAGCTCGCCAATAGTCAGCGTCGAATGCGTGAGCTCGATGTCTTGTCCGATCGTGATCGGATCGCGCGTGACCTCCACGACCATGTCATCCAGCGGCTGTTCGCGGTCGGCCTGTCATTGCAGAGCACCCTGCAGCGGGCGAAGGCTCCCATCGTCAAGCAACGGCTCGAGCAGTCGATCGACGATCTTCACGACATCGTGCGTGATATCCGTACCGCGATCTTCGACCTGCACGGTGGCTCGGGCAATATGACCCAGTTTCGGCGGCGGTTGCACGAGATCGTCGCCGAGACCACCGCGGATTCCGGGCTACGGACCACGGTGCACATGTCCGGGCCACTGTCGGTCATCGACGCCGGGCTCGCTGAGCATGCCGAGGCGGTGCTGCGTGAGGCGTTGAGTAATGCGGTCCGGCACGCTGGAGCCGAGACGGTCACGGTCAGTATCTCCGTGTACGACGATCTCGCCATCGAGGTGGTGGACGACGGCAAGGGGTTTGCGGAGAACGTCGCCACCAGCGGATTGGACAATCTGGCTGCCCGGGCGCGGGAAATGTGCGGGCAGTTCGCCGTCGACTCGGCCTTGGGCGGCGGAACCACTCTCCGGTGGTCTGCTCCCCTTCTCTGAGTCCGGGTGCAGTTCAGCTCAGCGCGCCCCGCACCACCAGTTCGAACGACGGCCGCGGATCCGTGGTGTCGCGGCGGGCGATGCGATGCAGGATCAACCCCTCCGCGCAGGCCATGACGGCGGTGGCGGCCGTTTGCGGGTCCCGTGCGCCCAGCTGGGCGAAGGCCGAGACGGCCGACGCCTCCATGGCTGCGCGCCCGCGGGCCAGGGCTTCCCGGAGCGCGGCGTCGTGGCTCGCTTCCATGAACAGGACCAGTCGTGCGGCGGTGACGGTGCGATTGGCGACTGTCGTGTAGTCGACCAGACCGCACAGAGCGTCGACGAGGTCTCCCGCGGAATCCCGTGACAGCGCACCGACTTCGGGCATCTCGCGTTCCACGATCGCGTCGACGACACCGGCGAGCAGCGCCGCCCGGGTGCGGAAGTAGTTGGACGTCGACCCTTTCGGGAGGCCTGCGTGTTCGTCGACCCGGGCGTGGGTGAGCGATCGTAGCCCCTCGGTTCCGACCAGGTCGATCGCGGCGTCGAGTGCGCTCGTTCTCGTGGAGGTCACAGGACACTATAAACATAGTGTCTTGGCACTATGATCGTAGTAGCGTGGGGTCATGAGAGACGAGGCCCGCGACAACGACACGGTTTCCGGCCCGAACGGCGAGCCGGACAACGTCTTTCCCGCACTGGACGGAGTTCGGCACCGCTTTCTCGACCTCCCCGGTCTGCGTATGCACGTGGCCGAGGCCGGTCATGGCGAACGGGTGGTGTTGCTCCACGGCTTCCTCCAGCACTGGTGGGAGTGGCGTGAGGTCGTCCCGGGGCTGGCCGCGCGCTACCGGGTGATCCGCCCGGACCTGCGGGGTGCGGGCTGGACCGATGCCCCGCCCACCGGGTACACCCGCGACCAGCTGATCGCCGACGTCGTGGCCCTGCTGGACACGCTCGAACTGGATCGGGTCGGCCTGGTCGCGCACGATTGGGGTGCGTTGCTCGGATACGCTGTCCGGAAGTATGTGAGCGTCTAGGTACATCTCATACTATCTGCCACCGGTGTGGCGGACGTGGGAGATGGACGTGTGTCACGGCTACCCGCATCACCGTGCGGTGGTGTGGGTTTGACCGTGTCCCACACCGACGCTTGTGGTGCAGGAACATGCTGTTTCGGATTCACCCCCAACCGCTGTGTCACGGTGGGCAGGGTGCGGCGGACCCGGCGGTGCCGCGGCCTGCTCGGTGTCGGACCGTGCTTGTCCCGGCACCGGCGCACCGGCGCATGTTTGGCCGCCCGGATCGTAGGCATCTGCCCCCGCCGCCGGGTGACGTTGTTTCTGCCGAGCAGTGCGCGTTTGGCCAGGTTCACCCCGGCCACGTGGTCCCGGTTGCCGCCGACCCGGCAGCGGGGACACCACGCGTCGTGGTAACCGCCGGGACGTGCAAGCGGTTCGTCGCAGCCCGGACACTGTGCGGACGATCCTCGGGCGGGCACGGAAACCACCGTAATTCCGGCACCGGCGGCGGTGTGCGCGAGCGCTGCGACGGCGTGGCGGCGGGCGGACTGCGCCGCCCGGTTGTTGTTGGCCCGTCCGTGTCCGCGGGTCTCGAGGGTGGTCAGATCCTCGACCGCGATCACCTGCGCACCCGCCGCGGCGGCGTAGTCGGTGACCTGGCAGGCGAAGTCGAAGGCCAGTTCCCGGTTGATCTTCCGACTTATGTTCGTGGG
>NZ_BCWY01000120.1 GCF_001894825.1 Rhodococcus jostii NBRC 16295
AATTCAGGAGGATCTGCGTGGTCTCGCGGACTTCTCGCAGACGTACTCGGAGGCGGCGCCCGACCTGGTGAACGCCCTCGACAACCTGCGCACCCCCGGGAACACGGTCGTCGAGAAGCGGAGTCAGGTCTCGCAGTTGCTGGTGATGCTCACCGGGACGAGCGCGTCCACCGCGGACCTCTTGCAGGCGAACGCCCACAACATCGTCACGATCGCCGCCGATTCGCGAGAGGCGCTGCAGCTCCTCGGCCGCTACTCGCCGAGCTTCGGCTGCACACTCGCGGACTTCGTGAAGGCCGCGCCCATCGCCCGTGAACTGCTCGCGCTGGACGATCCGTACCCCGGCGGCCGAGCTTCGGGTCAGTTCATCAACCCCAAGGGTCGCTACCTGCCCAATCAGGACGAGCCGCGCCTGCTCGACGACCGCGGACCGGCGTGCTACGACAACGTCACCGCACCGGGTGGAAAGTTCCCGCAGTATCCGGGTGGATCGTTCAACGACGGCTCGTACCAGGTGCCCTCGCGCAACCCGGGCCCGTCGACCACGGA
>NZ_BCWY01000121.1 GCF_001894825.1 Rhodococcus jostii NBRC 16295
GATCCAGGAGGATCTGCGTGGTCTCGCGGACTTCTCGCAGACGTACTCGGAGGCTGCCCCCGACCTGGTCAACGCCCTCGACAACCTGCGCACCCCCGGAAATACGGTGGTGGAGAAGCAGGGTGAGATCTCCACGCTGCTCGCCTCGCTGACCGGAACCGCATCGAGCACCGCGGATCTCCTGCAGACCAACGCAGAATCCATCGTCAGCATCGCCGCCGACTCGCGAGAGGCACTGCAGATCCTCGGCCGCTACTCGCCGAGCTTCGAATGCACGTTCGCGGGCTTCGCGAAGTCCGCCCCCGTCGCCCGGGAGCTGCTGGCGCCGGACGATCCGTACCCGGGTGTGCGTGCCAGCGTGCAGTTCGTCAACCCGAAGGGGCGTTACGTGCCCAACCAGGACGAGCCGCGCCTGCTCGACGACCGCGGACCGGCGTGCTACGACAACGTCACCGCACCGGGTGGAAAGTTCCCGCAGTATCCGGGTGGATCGTTCAACGACGGCTCGTACCAGGTGCCCTCGCGCAACCCGGGCCCGTCGACCACGGATTATTTCCCGGCGCCGGCCGGCGTTCCCGATCAGGTCCCGGGGTACGGAGCCGAGGTCACGCCCGCCAGCTACGCGGGTTCGAAGATGGAGCAGGACACGTTGGACGTCGTCTACGGCGAGGCCGGCGGCATGGCGCCGGAGGACGTGCCGAGTTGGACGACACTCGTCGGCGCGCCGACCATGAGGGGCACCGAGGTGAGCTTCGAATGAAGACGCGTCACGGGTGTTTTGAAATCGAGCATCGATCGGGGCCGCTCGAGCGGGAGTGACCGGGGGCACCGCGGCCGTGGTTCCACCGATCGCGGACTGGGTACTTGCTGAACCCTGAGACAGCGAGCGATCGGGAGGGACGTCATGCGCGTCGAGCACATCACGGTGGTCGTGCCCGTCCACGACGAGGAAGCGCTGCTACCGCGGTGCTTGTCGGGGTTGCGTGCGGCCGCGCGGGAGGTGTCCGTGCCGGTCAGGACGGTGGTGGTGCTCGACCGTTGCGGCGACGGCAGCGAGGCCGTCGTCCGCGGAGCGGGGGTCGACGTCGTGGTTCTGGACGCGCAGAACGTCGGGGCGGCCCGGCGCGCGGGTTTCGACTCCGTCACCGCCGGCCCACACGAATGGTTCGCCACGACGGACGCGGACTCGCACGTCCCCGCCCACTGGCTGTCGTCGCATCTTCAGCATGCGAGTCGGGGTGCGCAGTTGGTGGCGGGCACGGTGACCGTCACCGACTGGTCGGGCCTGCCCGACCACGTCCGGTCGCGGTATGCCGGCGCCTACCGGTCGGGCCCCACGCACGGGCACGTGCACGGCGCGTCCCTGGGATTCGCCGCGGATCTGTATCGCGCCGTGGGAGGGTTCGCCGCACTGCCCGCGCACGAGGATGTCGACCTGGTGCAGAGGATGGTCGAGCGGGGCGCGAACGTGGTGTGGAGCATCGACGCCCCCGTCGAGACGTCGACCCGTGCCGACGCCCGCGCGCCGCACGGATTCGCCTCCTACCTCGAAGGACTGCAGGACCGATGAGTACCGACGTGAGCCGCGACAGCAGCCCCACCGCCGCGACGGTGGCGGCGATCATTCGGGCGGGGGACGCGGAACTGCCGCTGCCCGGTGACGGCGCAACCGCGGACCGGTGGGCACATTTGACCCGGTGGTGCCAACGCGACCTTTCGGTGGGGCGCCTCCTCGAGGCCCACGCCGACGCTGACGCGATCCTCGCCGAACTCGACGGGACCCGGGCCGGCCGGAACGAATTCTGGGGTGTGTGGGCCAGTGAGCCACCGCATCCCGTGCTGGACGCTTTCCCGAATCCGTCGGGGTGGCGGCTCCGGGGAACGAAGGCGTGGTGCTCGGGCGCGTCGATGTGCACGCATGCCCTGGTCACGGCGCGAGTCGACGGGGAACCCCGGCTGTTCGCCGTCGATCTCCGAGAACCGGGGGTCACCGCGGAGCGGGGCGGCTGGCGGAACCCGGGCATGGCAGCGACCGACACCGAATCCGTGACGTTCGACGACGTCCCCGCGCGGCCGGTCGGCGCGGCGACGGAGTACCTCGACCGTCCCGGATTCTGGCACGGCGGGATCGGCGTGGCGGCGTGCTGGTTCGGCGGCGCCCTCGCCGTAGTCGAACCGCTGCGCGCGCGGGCGCGGAGCGGCCGGGCCGACAGTCATCAGCTCGCGCACCTCGGCGCCGTCGACGTGGCGGTCAGCGCGGCACGGTGGTCGCTCGAGTCCGCGGCCGCGGAAGTGGACGCGCGTCCACTCGACCGCAGGTCGGCCCAGCTGCGCGCCTTCCGGGTGCGGGGCCTGGTCGAGCGGACGGCGAGCGAGGTGATCGACCGGGTCGGCCGCGCGCTGGGCGCCGCCCCGCTCGCGACGGACGCCGACCATGCCCGCAACGTCGCGGACCTCCTCGTCTACATCAGGCAATCGCACGCCGAACGGGATCTCGCGACCCTCGGCGAACTCGTCGCGAGGGTGGACTGACATGGATGGCGGCAACAGATTCCGGGAGACGCCGGTGGCCGGTCGCGGCACACCCGAGGACGAGTGGCAGGCGTGGCTGGGCGACAACGCCTTTTCGGCGATACCGCTCACGGAATGCGACCGCATGATCGTGGTCGCCCCGCATCCCGACGACGAGGTGGTCGGGGTGGGTGCGCTCGTGGCCACCGCCGCCGCGCACGGCACCCCCGTCGTGGTCGTTGCGGTGACGGATGGTGCGGCGTCCCATCCGGGCTCGCCGAGCCTGTCACCCGACGCGCTGGCCACCGCACGAATCGCGGAATCGAACCGGGCGACCGCGCTTCTGGGTGTCGGCGAACCGCTCCGGCTCGGACTTCCCGACGGCGAGGTGGACACGCACGAGCGGGAACTCACTGCTCGCCTCGTCGACGTGCTCACCGCGACCTGCCGGCCCGGGGAGCGAGTGTGGGTTCTCGCCACCTGGCGGGGAGACGGCCACCCTGATCACGAGTCCACGGGAAGGGCTGCGGCCGAGTCGTGTTCCATCACCGGCCACCGGTTGGTGGAATACCCGGTCTGGATGTGGCACTGGGCACGGCCGACAGACGCCGCGGTGCCCTGGGAGCGGATGCGGGTGCTCACGCCGGCCGCCGAAATCCTGGCCCGAAAACGCCGTGCCGTCGACGAATTCCGCACCCAGATCCTCCCCCTCTCGGAAGATGCGCGGGACGCCGCGATCCTGCCGCCGTGGGTGCTCGCGAGATTGTTGCGGACGACGGAAGGGGTGTTCTGGTGAGCCCTATGGATCCCGGCTACTTCGAGACGATGTATGCGGAATCGGCGGACCCGTGGGGCTTCGGCGAGCGCTGGTACGAACACCGAAAGTACGCGATCACGCTCGCCGCGCTGCCGCGCCCCCACTATCGGCGGGCGTTCGAACCGGGGTGCTCGATCGGGGTGCTGACGGCGCAGTTGGCCGCCCGCTGCGATCGGGTCGTCGCGACGGACGTGGTTCCCGGTGCACTCGAAAGCTCCCGGCATCGCCTCGAACAGGACGGCGTGGCGGACCGGGTGGAACTCGGCCGGGCGTCGCTCCTCGACCCCTGGCCGCCCGGCACGTTCGACCTGGTGGTGCTCAGTGAGGTGCTGTACTACCTCACGCCCGGTGACCTGGTCGCCACCCTGGGCCGGGCCGTCGACGCTCTGGAGGAGGGCGGCACCCTCGTCGCCGTGCACTGGCAGCACCCGGTTCCGGAGTACCCGCAGACCGGGCGCGCCGTGCACGAGGCGGTCGCGGCGACCGACGGCCTGGATCGTGCCGGGTCGTACCGGGACAAGGATTTTCATCTCGACGTCTACACCCGGGGGCCGGTGCCCTCGGTGGCGGCGGCGGAAGGGTTGAGCTGACGGGCCAGGTGAGCAGCGAAGCTACCTCCAGGTCGCGTGTCAGGTAATACTTGACATCCCCTCCGTTCTGCGTCAGGCTGGGCCTGACAGAATTGGAGGATCGTCATGGAACTCGTCGAACGCGCTGTCGGGGCGGATATCGGTTCCGCTGCTCGGGCGGTGATCACGGCTGCTGCGGCCGAAGCAAGTCGGCACGCTGACGACATCATCGGCACCGGGCCACTTCCCGGCACGCCGGAATGGGAGGCGGAGCAGGGCACGGACATTCCCACGCAGCGCACCCTGGCCTGGCATCTGCTGAGTCTGCGCATCCGGCTCGCCGCCGGGCTCGACGGCATCGAAACTGTGCTCGGACTGCGCTTTCAGGGTGCGACGTGGGCAACCATCGGCAAGGCGGCCGGGATGACGCGGCAGTCCGCGCACGAGCGTTGGGGTGCCCGCACGACGGCCCTGCTCGATCCGCTCGGGACGGGTGTGCCCACGACCGTCGCCGATGACGATCCGAGCCGAGCGGGGTAGTTCAGTCCCGGTACTCCGGGGCCGGCGGTTCGGGGGCGGGGCCGAGCGGCGACAGCCAGCGTTCGTAGAGAGCCGTCCAGGTTCCGTCCGCGCGGACGCGTTCCAGTGTGCCGTTGACGGCCCGGACGAGATCGTCGTTTCCCGGCGCGACGCCGATGGCGTACTGCGCGGAGTCGGAAGCAGGACCGACGATCTCCAGATTCGGGTCCTGGGCGACGAGGCCGGCGAGTGCGGCGCCGCCCGCGACCGCGTCGACCTGCCGCTGCTGGATCGCCATGAGGCAATCGTCCCAGTCGGGTACTGCGAGGATCGTCGCTTTGGGGGCGATGCGCGTCAACGCCGAGATCGACGCCGGGTCGTGATGGGTGCACACTCGGCGCCGGGCCAGGTCTTCCGGACCGGAGATGCCCGACCCGTCCCGCACCACGAGCCGGCGGGGCGTGTCGAGGTACACCGTCGAAAACTCGACGTCCTGCGCACCGTCGCAGGTGAGTGCCGCCGGGCGCAGGATCATGTCGACGTCGCCGTGCGCGAGCAGCGTGGCGCCGTCGTCGGCACCGAGCGGTCGGAACTCGACCTTGGTGGGATCGCCGAGCAGATCACGTGCCACCTCCCGCGCGAGGTCGACGGCGAAGCCGGTGAGGGTGCCGGTCGTCGGGTCGCGGAAGCTGAACAGGTTGGTGTTCTGGTCGACCGCGACGACCACCGCGCCGCGTGCGCGGATCTCCGCGAGGGCGCCGTCGGGGTTCGGAGGTCCCGGGCGGAGGCTGGCCTGGGCCTCGCAATTCGACGGCTCCGGTGGTGGCGTTTCGGACGGTGCAATGATCTGCGCACCGACCGACAGGGGAAACTCCGTGAAGTCCCCGGAGAACGTCGGGGTCGGTGCGTCGGGGCTTCCGCAGCCGATGAGCAGGACAGCTCCGAACGCGAGGCCGCCGAGCGGCCGGGCGGATCCCGGTCGACGTTTGCGGTGTGATCGCACCATCAGTGGTACTCACTGACTCTGGGCTCGACCCCCGCGACGACGGCGAGCGCTGCGGAAAGGGCGAGCACGATGCTGCCCACGGACAGCGCCGCCATCGTGCGGTACGACTCCCGCATCGCGTCGAGTTCCTCGGTGCGCAGCGCGGTGATCGCGTCTTCGAGCGCTTCGTCGAGGGCTCGGAACTGGGCGGTCGACGCCGTCGATCCCGGGCCGACCGCGATGTCCGCCGCACCCTGGAAGTCGCCGTCTGCGAGTTTCCGCTGTAGTTCCCGGTGCGCGCTCCGCCATCCGTCGAATGCGGCGGACGCATCGTCGATCGCTGGTGCGACGACGGCATTCCGTGACTCGTCCGAGGTCAGAATCGCGGTGAGTGCGTCCGTGTGCCGGGCGTAGTCGCTGCCGGCAGGGTCGAAACCTGGCCGGAGCAGTCCGAGCGTCTCGTCGGCGCGGGTCTGCTGGGCGAGGATCCGCGCCTTCGTGACCGCGGCGAGAGGCTCGGCGCCGTCGATTCGTGCGCGTTCGCTCGCCGACGTCGACAACAACCCGGCGGTCACGATCCATACGACGAGGGCCGCGAGCAAGATCGTCGCGCATGCCAGACCGGGATTGATGCGTCGGCGGCTGCGATGCGCGACGTACGCGTGTGCGACTGCGAGTACCACGACCGCGGCCACCGTGACCACTATGGCGGTGGCGGGCAGTCGGGCGGTGTGGGACTGCGTGTCGGCCACCGCGCGGGCCTGTTCGTTGTAGAGGCGTTCGGCCAAGGGCAGGATGGTGTCCTGCATGAGAGCCGACGCGGTTCCCAGATATGCCACCCCGACCGGATTTCCGGCGGAGTCGTTGGACCGTGCGGTCGCCACCAGGTCCGTATACACGGCGAGGTGCCGCGACATCTCGGTCAGGAGTCGCAGCGTGTCCACATCACCGGAGGTGACGCCGTAGGAGGCGGTGATGAGTGCGTTCGATGCGTCGGCGATCGCCTGGTTGTACCGGTCGCGCACCGCGAGCGGTTCGATGGCACCGGCGATGAACGACGACGTCGCCGCGGCGTCGGCGATCGACAGTGAACTGAACAGATTCTGTGCGGCGTCCGCCAGCGGTTCCGTATGTGCGCGAAGGGTTTCCATCTGCTGCTGCCGTGCGCCGATCACGGCGGAGGTCACGATCCCGGCGGTGAGCGCCACCGCTACGAGGACGACGGCGAGGAGAGACAGGCGCCCGGGCGTCGATGCGAGGAATTCGCGCCAGGGGCGCCGGCGGATCTCGGGTTCGACGAGCAGAGATTCGTTCAGGAGATGCTCGTCGGGCGGCGAAGTGTCACGAGCTCCGCCGGATACGGCACCGCGGTCCTGGTGGATCACCCTCTCCTCCTCATCCCTGCACTCAGTGTGCGCCGATCAGGGACGGAAAACTTCGAAAGCCTCGGCGGGCACGCGTAGCCGGCCTCGACCGCGGGTATCTCCAGACTGGGCACGATCAGCCTGGAGGTCCTCGAGCTCATGAAGACAGGCTCATGAAGACACGGATTCGCGCGTTCGGCGTCGCGGTGTCGGTTGCGGCGGTGGTCCTCGGTGCATGCGCGGCCCCGGCGCCGTCGGGGGACGACGGCGCGGAGAAGGTCTACTTCCTCTTGCCGAACACCACGACCACCCGCTTCGTGGAGCGAGACGAACCCCTGTTCACCGACTTCCTGGAGCTGTTCGCGCCGGAGGCGACGGTCACCGTTCGCAACGCCGAGGGCGATCCCGCCCGTCAGCAGAGCCAGGTCGAGTCGGCGATCGCGGACGGGGCGTCGGTGCTCGTGCTGATCTCGGCGGACGCGAGATTCTCGGGTGGTGCCTTGACCGCCGCCGCCCGGGCGCACGTTCCGGTGGTGCTGTACGACCACGACGCGGTCGGCGGACCCGCGGACGTCCAGGTGATCTTCGATCCGCTCGAGGTCGGCCGACGGCAGGGGAGCCGTGCCGCCGATCTGATCGCCGCGATGCCTGGCGACGGCCTGAAGATCGCCCGCGTCGAGGGAAACCTCGGTGAATACGGGACCCGTCAGTTTCGGCTCGGTCAGGACGAATATCTGCAGCCGCTCGCCGACAGCGGCAAGATCCGTGTCGTTTGCCAGACCGCGATCGACGACTGGGACCCGGCCGAGGGGCAGGCATTCGCGGACGAGTGCCTGACCCGTGAGAACAACGACGTCGCAACTGTTCGTCACGATGAACGACGACCTGGGCGGCGGAATCGTCGCGGCGCTGGCCGGTCGCGGGCTGGCCGGGCGGATCCCGGTGACCGGGGGGCAGGACGCCAACCTCGCTGCGCTGCAACTGATCGCGCAGGGCACCCTCGACAACACGATCTTCAAGAATCTGTCCGACCAGGCGAAGGTGGCTGCCCACGTGACTACGGCGATCCTGCACGGTGAGGGCATTCCCGCGGAGATGATCAACGGCACGATCGACAACCAGTACATGGCCGTACCGACGGTGTTCCTACCCGTGCAGAACATCACGAAGGACAACCTCGACGTCGTCGTCAACTCCGGCTTCTACACGTGGCAGCAGATCTGCGCACCGGATCCGGCGTCCGCGGTGTGCCTCGACCGAAATTGACGCTGTCTACGACTCAACGAGTTTCGGGGATCGGGATGGCGTCGCATACGGTGGCAGTGGCTCGCCGATCGGGCCGGATCGAGGAGGAGTCGATGATGAGTGCACGTACCCCGAGTGAGCGTATCCCCAGTCAGTGGGAGGAGATCACCGCCGCCAACCCGGCGCATTCGATGTGGTACGTCGAGCGGTTCCGGGCGATGGAAGCGCAGGGTCAGGACATTGTCGGCGAGGCGCGTCTGGTCGATGCGATGCTCGGACGCAGCGGTCGCGTTCTCGACGCGGGGTGTGGACTGGGTCGCCTGGGCGGCTACCTGCATGACGCCGGTCATGTCGTGGTGGGCGTCGACGTCGATCCTGTGCTCATCGCGGTGGCGGAAGAAGACCACCCCGGTCCGACCTGGCTGGTGGGTGATCTCGCCGAGCTGGATTTGCCGTCCCGCGGGGTTGCCGCCGATTTCGAGCTGATCGTGTGTGCGGGCAACGTGATGACCTTCCTGGCGCCGTCTACGCGGGAGTCGGTGCTCGCGGGATTCGCCGCCCATCTCGCCCCGACCGGTCGTGTGGTCGTCGGGTTCGGCGCCGATCGGGGCTACGAGTTCTCGCAGTTCCTCACGGACGCGCAGGCCAACGGCCTCGCCGTGGACCTGTTGCTCTCGACGTGGGATCTGCGCCCGTTCACCGAGGATTCCGACTTTCTGGTGGCGGTGTTCTCACGGGCGGACTGATGGTGCGGAGCGCGAGGAGTGCGGCGAGAGCGGGCGCTGCGTCGAGGAGGGCCCGGGAGCGGGCAGTGATGGTCTGGTCACGGGCGTCGAGTGCGGCGCCGATATCACTCGAGCCGGTGTGCCGTAGCTGTGTCAAGACGACGCAGAGAGGTGCGATGCGGTAACCGGCCTTGCGTAGTTGATGGACGATGCGGGCGTCGCGGACGTGGGCGGGGGAGTACCTGCGGGTTCCTGTCGGGGTGTCCCGATCGGGGATGACGAGTCCCTCTGCGTCCCAGTGCCGTAGCGTGGAGGGCCGCACGCCGAGTGCGGTGGCGAGTTCGCTCACGCCCATCGAGTCCGATGCCCGCACGTCCTCGATCGGTTCGGTGGAGATCGCGGCGGCAGCCGTCTTGGCGAGCGCGACTTCGGTCCGGTCGGTGTGGAGTCGGGCGTGTGCTTCGTCGAGGAGTGCGACCGTGGTTTCCGGGGACGTGTGGGCGCTGCGAACGATCCGTTTGGCTTCCACCGGACCGGCGCCGAGAGCGAGATCTCGGTAGGCCAGCGCGGACTGCAGATGCACCTCCGAGTAGATCCGGTACCCGGTGGCGGTGCGGATTGCGGGAGGAAGCACACCGTCGCGTTCGAGGTTGCGGACGTGCTGCACGGAGCACCCGACCCGCCGGGCGACGTCCACGGTCCGCATATTCTGAGATTTGAGACTTTTCACCCGATAGCTCCTGCTTTCATGCTCCCAGGCCTCCACAAGCACCTCAATGAAACGCTGGAAGCTATGACCATAGACGACATCATCGACTTCGTAGAGGGCCTCGACGACGTCCTGACTGTGAGGCCGGCGCCCGGCGACGGTTCGCCGGAGATCAGTTGGGGTGACAGCTTCTTCTACTATTCACCGGATCGAGTTGTTCCCCAGGCGACTCAGCCCTTCGCCACGATCGTCACCAAGAACTACCCCGGTGACGAAGGCTCGCGTCTGGACCGCGAGGGTGCCTTCCGGGTCAACATCCATGCCGGGAAGGAGGCGTTCATCGAGGCCGTCGGCCACACACCGCGCGAGCAGGGACCCACCGACGTCGACGCCGGCGCGCCCGACACCGTCATTGCCCATCCCGTCTACGGCTCCGCGGCCTGGCTGGCAGTCGTCGACCCCGGGTCAGGCACCGACGCGGTCACCCGCGAGTTGCTTCGCAAGGCTCACGCCCTGGCACGTGCACGTTATGAGCGACGAGCGGACTCGGCCCCACGCTGACACGAGAGGTGCGGCCCCACCTGTGATCGGTGGGGCCGCGCTGCGTCTGTTCAGCCCTGGCTGCTGTAGAGGGTCACGCGTTGATCGATGACACGAGGTTTGCGGTTGCCGTGCGTTCGATGAGCAACGGAACGAAGTCCCGAATCCGCCCGCCTTCGAACTGGACAACCGCGTCGTGCACGGCGGCTTCGACCGCCTCCTGCGGCACTGCCGGAAATTTTGTGATCAGCCGCGTGGTGACTTGCGAGATCTGGCGTGCTTCTTCCGCGGAGTTCATGGTGTAAATCGTGCTCGCCCGCCACCGCCCGCGTCAATTTCGCACCGGCTGTCTGTGACGCACGCATCTCCCGCGAAACCCGTTCGGACACTTGTTCAGTGCCGGCGGTTCCCGGCCACCGTGCCCAGAGCGGGCGCAGCCGCAATTGTTCGGCTGCGCGATCTCTTTGCGATTGCGGGGAGTTGAACACGCCATGAACACCCAGGTGGGGGCTGGTTCGCCGGGTCCACACCGACGAGACTGGAAGAGTGAACGCAGAATTTCTCGTTCTCCTCATCGTCGTCGTCACGGCACTCGGTTTCGATTTCACCAACGGATTCCACGACACCGCAAACGCCATGGCCACCTCGATCGCCACCGGGGCACTCAAACCCAAGGTGGCGGTGACACTTTCCGCGATACTCAACCTGGTGGGCGCGTTCCTGTCGGTCGAGGTGGCGGCCACCGTCGCCAAGGGGATCGTGAACCTCGGCGACACCGGCGGGCAGGCGCTGCTGATCATCGTCTTCGCCGGCCTGGTCGGAGGCATCCTCTGGAACCTGTTGACGTGGCTGCTCGGCATCCCCTCGAGTTCGTCGCACGCCCTGTTCGGTGGGCTGATCGGTGCGACCATCGCCGCCCTCGGGATGGGCGGCGTCGAGTGGTCGGGGGTGGTGAGCAAGATCCTCGTTCCGGCGGTGCTCGCACCGGTGGTCGCGTGTCTCGTGGCCGCCACCGGCACCTGGCTGATCTACCGCATCACCGCCGGCGTCGAGGAGAATGCCAAGGAACAGGGGTTCCGCTGGGGACAGATCGGGTCGGCCTCTCTGGTCTCGCTCGCGCACGGCACCAACGACGCGCAGAAGACCATGGGCATCATCTTCCTGGCGTTGGTGGCGTACGGCAGCATCACCGCCGACACCGCGATGCCGTTCTGGGTGAAACTCTCGTGCGCCCTCGCGATCGCCCTCGGCACCTACCTCGGCGGTTGGCGGATCATCCGCACGCTCGGGAAGGGTCTCGTCGAGATCACCTCGCCCCAGGGGATGGCGGCCGAGGCGTCCTCGGCCGCGATCATCCTCACCTCCAGCCACTTCGGGTTGCCGCTGTCGACCACCCAGGTCGCAACCGGATCGATCCTCGGCACCGGAGTCGGCAAGTCCGGGGCGGAGGTCCGGTGGGGTGTGGCCGGCCGGATGGCGGTCGCGTGGCTGTTCACCCTTCCCTCCGCCGCCGTGGTCGGGGCGGTGTGCTGGGTGATCGCCGATGTGATCGGTGGACTGCCCGGCGTCCTCGTGGTGTTCGCGCTGCTCCTGGTGGCGGCCGGCGCCATGTACCTGCGCTCGCGGCGGAACCCGATCGATACCTCGAACGTGAACGAGGACTGGGACGGTGGGCTGACCCCGCCGTCCGAGAAGACGCACAGCTCGCATTCCGCTCAGATCTGAGAGGCAGGCATCGTGAATCTGTTCATGGACACCGTGGACTCGCTGTGGCAGGTCGTGCTCATCGGCCTGCTCTTCGGCGCCGGCCTGCCCGCCATCTTCGCGCTCGGAATCCGATTCCTGTCGCCGGGGGTCACGACGTCCGCGGACGGAAGTGCCACACGCACACCGGCCGCCTCGATCGCAGGGTTGGCATGCTTCGCGGTGATCGTCGTCGCGATCGTCGCCGGAATCCTCTTCATCATGAAGGACTTCCTCGCCCACGATTTCGGGATCTACATCTTCTGACCCCGGAAAGGACGCATACAGTGCCACGAAAACCGATCACCTCAGTTCCGGCGAAGGTCCTGCGCTGGGTGCGCGAGGGCTACCCGCACGGGGTTCCCCGCGAAGACTACGTCGCGTTGTTCGCCGTCCTGCACCGCAGGCTCACCGACACCGAGGTGGGCGAGATCGTCGACGAGCTGTCGGACCCGGCCGGACATGCCCTCGAGGACGGCAAGATCGACCGCGCAGAGATCGAAGAGGCCATCGCCCGCCTCGCACACGAACACCCCGGCGACGACGACGTCAAGCGGGTGGCCTCTCGCCTCGCCGCAGGCGGCTGGCCGCTCGCAGCACCGATCGAGGAGAAACCTCCCCTCGTGAAGGCCCTGCCGCCGTTGTTGGGCAACATCATCGAATGGCTGCGCGCCGGTTATCCGCAGGGGGTGCCCGAGACCGACTACATCCCCCTGATAGCCCTGCTCCGCCGACGTCTCTCGGACGACGAGGTTCGCGAGATCACCGCAGCACTCGTCGACCAGGGTGACCTCCCGATCGGTAAGCCGGACATCCAGGTGATGATCACGAAGGTCACCGACGAAACGCCCCACGACGCCGATGTCGAACGGGTCCACGCTCACCTCGTCGCCGGTGGCTGGGCCATCCCGGACGAGACGCCGATCGACGAGTCGCGCTGACCCGATGTCGAACAGCGAGGAGGACTGGTGTTCCTACGCGGAGACACCATAGCCGGCGACCCGCACGCGCTGGACGAGTCTCTGCTCATCGAACCCGAACGGCTTCGGCCGTCCTGGCGGGGTTTTCTCGCGTCGACACCCGGACGGCTTTCGGTGCTCGCGGTGGTTCTCGTCGCGGCCGCCCTCGCCGCGGGGACGGTCGCCTCCGCGATCAACGGGGCGCGTCAACAGGAAATCGACGCCTTGCGGACCCACTCGGAGCCGCTCGCCGACGCGGCCCAGAGCCTCTACAGTTCGCTGTCGATCGCGGACGCCGCAGCAACAACGTCGTTCATCTTCGGCGGGGTCGAACCGGTGGCGGTGCGCGAACGGTACAACCAGGCCGTCGGTGACGCGTCCAACGCGTTGGTGACCGCCTCGAACGGCGTCTCCCCGGCGGACGCGGAAGCGCTGGGCCTGCTGTCGGAGGTCTCGCGACGCTTCGCCGAGTACACCAGCCTGGTCTCCACCGCACGCGCCAACGATCGCTCGGGGAACCCGGTCGGAATCACCTACCTGCGTAACGCGTCATCGATGATGCAGGCCGGCATCCTTCCGTTGGCGCACCGCCTCTCCACCGAGCAATGGAAGTCGGTGGCCTCCACACAAGCGCGCACCGCTCGACTGCCGGTGGCCACCGTCGCCGTGACGGCCGCCACTCTCGTCGCGCTGCTGCTCGCGCACGTATACCTGACACGCAAGAGCCGACGGCTGTTCAACCCCGGCCTGATCGTGGCCGCGCTTCTCGTCGCCGGCCTCCTCGTGTGGTCGATGGTGGCGTTCCTGCTGTCCACCTCGGCGGCCGAGCGTGCGAGGACCGATGGGGCGCAACCCCTCAGCGCAATCACGACGGCTCGGATTCTGGCGCAGCAGGCACGCGCAGATGAGATGCTCGGCGTGTTGCAACGCGGTTCGGACCCCCAGTCGGAGGTCGACTTCTCGCGCCATTCAACGGTGTTGTCCGAGATACTCGAACAACACCGGAACTCGCGAGGCGACACCGCCGATGCGGCGGTCGCCGACGCCGCCGCGGCGCTCGAGGGCTGGCGGAGCGCCCACGAGTTGCTGCACCAGACGCTCGCGAACGGCGATTACCCGGCGGCGGCCGCTCTGGCGACCGACCCCGGGGCGCTTGCACCCACCGCCCAGTTTTCCGCACTCGATGAGGCGTTGCAGTCGGCGATCGACCGATTGAGGAACGAGGAACGCGAGGCCACGACCGAGGCGTATCGCCCGACCTCGCTGTTGAGCGTGGGTGCCGTCGTGATCGGCGTGCTCGCCGGGTTCGCCGTCGGCGGGGGCATCTGGCCCAGACTGAACGAGTACCACTGATGCCGCCGTGCGAAGCGAGCCGAATGCTGCCGAGTCCGTGCGCTGCGTGTTCGCACCGGCGTCGAGCATCTCGCGCGCGCCGCTTCGCCGGCGTGTTGGTGGTGACCGGGGCCGTCATCGCCGGTTGCGCTGCACCCGAACCCGTCACTCCCGCTGTCACAGGCAACTATTCGGAACTGTCGTTGCCGACCGGAACGCAGATCATCCCGCCCTCGGGTGTCGCTCCTCCGGCACCAGTGGCGCCGGAGGAATGCGGGGCGTTGGCAAGCCTGCGTCCGGGACCGCCCGTCCCGGAGGGCGCCGTGCCACCGGGGCGGCTGGTCGCCGACGTCCTCGCGCGGGGTCGGCTGATCGTGGGGGTCGACCAGAACACCAACCTGTTCAGCTTCCGTGACCCGAACACCGACACCCTCGAGGGGTTCGACGTGGACGTGGCGAGGGAGATTGCGCGCGACCTCCTCGGCGATCCGACGAAGGTCGAGTTCCGACTCCTGACCCAGGGCGGCCGCTTCGACGCGCTCGAGAAGAACCAGGTCGACATCGTCGCGCAGACCATCACGATCACGTGTGAGCGTGCCGAGCGGGTGGCCTTCTCCACCGTCTACTTCGAGGCCGACCAGCGTGTGCTGGTGACCAGGGGGTCGGCGATCTCGGGGCCGGCAGATCTGGCAGGCAAACGGGTGTGCGCCGCCGCCGATACCACCTCGCTCGACACGATCCGGCGGGTCCAACCGCAGGCCACGATTGTCGCGGTTCCCGACTGGGCCGACTGCCTGGTGGTCCTCCAGCAGCGTCAGGCGGACGCCGTCAGCACCGACGACTCCATTCTTGCGGGCCTGGCCGAACAGGACCCGGCACTCGAGATCGTCGGTCCGTCACTGGAAACGCAGCCGTATGGCATCGGCATCAACAAGACCAACACCGAGCTGGTGCGTCTGGTGAACGGCACCCTCGACCGGCTGCGAACGGACGGAATGTGGATGAGTCTCTACGACCGCTGGCTGACCGTTCTCGGCCCGGTCCCCGGTCCGCCCGCCCCGGCCTACCGGGATTGAGGCGAATCGCCGGTCAGGTCACGGGTGCGATGGGGTTGCCCTGCCAGCGGGTGGACGGCGGGACGGCGTCGCCGCGCATCACCAGCGAGGCGGGGCCCACGGTGGAGCCGTCGCCGAGGGAGGCGGCGGGCAGTGCAACACAGTGCGGTCCGAGTGTGGCTCCCGCGCCGAGGGTCACGGTGTCCAGGCTCATGATGCGGTCGTGGAACAGGTGGGTCTGCACTACGCAGCCCCGGTTCACCGTGGCACCGTCGCCGAGGTGGACCAGATCGGCTTCCGGCAGCCAGTACGTCTCGCACCACACGCCGCGTCCGAGGTGGGAGCCCATGCCCCGAAGCCAGGCGTTCAGTGCGGCGGTGCCGGTAGCCGCCCGCGCGAACCACGGCGCCGCCACCGTCTCGACGAAGGCGTCGCAGACCTCGTTGCGCCACACGAAGGAACTCCACAGCGGGTGTTCCACGTCCTCGATGCGGCCGACGAGAAGCCACTTCGCGGCCACGGAGACCACCCCGGCCACAGCGCCCGCGACCATGAGGACGACGCCACCGAGTGCGGCCGCGGCGAGGTAGCCGACACGGCCGACGAGGACCTCGAACCCGAACAGGACGCCGAGTCCGATCGCGAAGCTGATCACGACCGGGATCAGGCGGCACGTTTCGACGGCGGCGCGGGCAACCTTCAGCCGAAGCGGCGGGGCGAACGTGCGGGCGGAGTCGGACTCGGTGGCCGCCCGCCGCAGTCGAACGGGCGGGCTGCCCAGCCAGGACGAGCCGGGCTTCGACTTGTGCGGTGCGGCGGACAGGACCGCCACCAGGCCGTTCTTGGGTACCCGGCGACCGGGCCCGGTCATGCCGGAGTTCCCGAGGAAGGCGCGCTTGCCGACCTTGGCCCGCTCGATCCGAAGCCACCCCCCGCCGAGTTCGTAGGGGGCGATCATGGTGTCGTCCGCGAGGAACGCGCCGTCGCCGACGGTGGTGAATTTCGGCACGAGCAGAACGGTGGAGGCCTCGACGTTCTTTCCGACCTTCGTGCCCAGCAGGCGCAGCCAGCCGGGGGTCAGCATGCTCGCGTAGAGCGGGAACAGGAAGGTGCGGGCGGAGTCCATCAGTCGCTCGGTGGCCCATACCTGCCACCCGATGCGGCTGCGCACCGGGTGGTACCCCTCTTTGAGTCCGATGCCGAGAAGCCGGACCGCGAGGACGGTCAGGGCGGCGAACACGGCCAGCGCCAGCAGAGTGGCGGCGGGAAGCATCGGCAGCGCCGCCGCGGCAGCGGCGCCCACGGTGTCGGCGCCGCGGATCCACCAGCCGAGCAGCAGCAGACCGCAGCCCAGCGCGATCAGCGGCATCGCCGACAGGATCAGCGAGGTGAGTCCGTAGACCGGCACCCACCGGGTCGCCGGCGCCGGGCGCTGGGACGGCCACGAATGGTTCGCCTTGCCCACCTTGACGGCAGGCGACCCGGCCCACTGCTGGCCGGCCTTGACCTTGCCGATCACCGCGGATCCGGCGGCGATTTCGGCGTCGTGACCGATCACCGCGCCTGGCAGCAGCGCCGACCGGGCGCCGACCGTCGCGCGTTCCCCGATGCTGATCGACCCGACATGGACGACGTCGCCGTCGATCCAGTACCCGGACAGGTCGGTCTCGGGTTCGATCGAGCAGCCGTCACCGAGTTCGAGCATTCCGGTGACCGGGGGCAGGGCGTGCAGGTCGATGCCGCGGCCGATTCGGGCGCCGAGCGCGCGGGCGTAGTAGATCATCCACGGGGCGCCGGAGACGTTGGCGGCACCGCTGGCCTCGGCGAGGCGTTCGGCAAGCCAGATCCGCAGGTGCACCGAGCCGCCCCTCGGATACGTCCCCGGGGTGAGCGTCCGCAGCAGGAGGCGGGCACCGAGCACGGACGTGGTCATGCGGCCGAGAGGGGTGATGAACAGCAGGAACATCGCCGCCACCGTCCACCAGGACAACGTCGGCGCCCAGGCGACGTCGACACACCGTGCGAGCACATTGTTCGCGACGGCGAGCCAGGTCAGCCACTGCAGTCCGGTCAGCGTGGTCAGTGGCACGGTCAGTGCGAGCTGAACCCATTGGGCGCGGCGCGGAGTGGGGGTGACGGTGCGCGGTTCGACCGACGACGCCGGGGCCAGGTCGTCGAGGAATTCGGCCAGCGATCCCAGCCGCGGGTGGTCGTACAGCTGGGCGACGGTGACCTCCGGGAACCGTTCACGTAGGGCACTGACCAGCTGGGCGGCGCTGAGCGAGCCGCCGCCGATCGCGAAGAAGTCGTCGTCGAGCCCACCCGCCTGGGCACCGAGAGTCCGGGCCCACAGCTCGGCGACCCAGGCTGCGGTGCCGTGGAGGTCCGGCGCCGAGGTGTCCTGCGGGCGGGTACCCGGGAGCGGCCACGGCAGTGCATCCCGGTCCACCTTTCCGGACGTACGGGTGGGAAGTTCCTCGACCAGCGCCAGTCGCGGCACCAGTGCGGCCGGAAGCTGCTCTGCCAGCAGGGCACGGGCTGCGTTGACGTCGAAATCCGTCGGTGCGGCAAGGTATCCGACGAGCACCGCGGTGCCCGAGCCGGTGGTGCGGACCGCAGCGGCAGCCCCCGCGACCCCGGGCAGGGCCTGCAGTGCGGCGTCCACCTCGCCGAGTTCGATGCGTCGTCCGCCCAGCTTGACCTGGTCATCGGCACGCCCCTGGAACAGCAGTCCTTCGCGGTCGAGCCGCACCAGGTCGCCGCTGCGGTACGCGCGGTCCCAGCCCAGTGTCGGCATCGGCGCGTACTTCTCGGCGTCCTTGGCGGGGTCCAGGTAGCGGGCGAGCCCGACGCCGCCGATCACGAGCTCACCGACCTCACCCTCGGCCACTGGGTGGTCGTCGGCGTCGACGACCGCCAGATCCCAGCCGTCGAGTGGCAGACCGATGCGCACCGGGCCGGTTCCCGACATCTGCGCGGCGCAGGCGACGACGGTGGCCTCGGTGGGTCCGTAGGTATTCCACACCTCGCGGCCCGGAACGGCGAGGCGCTGCGCCAGCTCCGGTGGGCAGGCCTCGCCGCCGAAGATCAACAGTCGCACCGATTCCAGAGCTTCCACGGGCCACAATGCGGCCAGGGTCGGAACGGTGGACACGACGCTGATTTCGCGGGAGATCAGCCACGGGCCGAGGTCCATGCCGGTGCGCACCAGTGACCGGGGTGCAGGGACCAGGCAGGCACCGTGCCGCCACGCCAGCCACATTTCCTCACAGGACGCGTCGAAGGCCACCGACAGTCCCGCGAGAACCCGATCACCGGGGCCGAGCGGCGCGTCGCGCAGAAAGAGGCGGGCCTCCGCGTCGACGAAGGCCGCTGCGTTGCGGTGAGTCACCGCGACGCCCTTGGGGGTACCGGTCGACCCGGAGGTGAAGATGATCCACGCGTCGTCGTCGGGTGTCGGGACACACAGCTCGGCCGGCACCGATGCGGAGGTGTGCGCGCCCTCCGCGGTGAGGATCGTCTTGACCCGCGCCTCACCGAACACCAACTCGGCGCGCTCGTCGGGGTCGTCCGCGTCGACCGGTACGTAGGCGGCCCCTGCGGTGAGGGTCGACAAGATCGCCAGATACAGCTCTCGCGAACCCGACGGCATCCGGATGCCTACCCGGTCGCCCGCCCGCACGCCTTTGCTCGCGAGCCGCCGCGCGCCCTCACTCACCAGCACCATCAACTCCGCGTAGGTCACGGTGTGCTCGCCGTCGTCGATCGCGGGTGCGTCAGGGTACTCCAGGGCGGTCGCTTCGAGAATGTCGAGCAGGGTGCGGGGTGGGGCCGCGAGATCACCGCGGGTGAATTCGGCGGGAAGTAGCCGTTCTCTGACTGAGACGGACATGGAGAACCGTTGTTCCTCTCTGGGGTGGGCAGGCCGGTGCCCGAGATCGATGAGCCGAGAGGCGCAGGCGACGGAGGTCGCAGCGCCGTCACGCGCCGGTGTCGGCGAATTTCTTCGGGTAGCCCAGTGCGCGCAGCGTGAGCCGGTGCAAGGTCCGGCGATCCTTCGCTGTGAGGTCGGCGAACAGTCTGTCGGTGGCGTCGTCGACCAATTGTTCGGTCCGGGCCACCGTCTTCTCGCCGTCCTCGGTCAGCGAGAGCAACTGCTTACGCCGATCCTTGGCATGTTTTCTCCGCACCACGAAGCCTCGTTTCTCCAGGCCGTCGACCAGGCGCACCATGTCGCTGCGGTCGACGGCGAGAACGTCGCACACCTGGCGTTGGGTGAGTTCACCCTCCTGCTTCAGGCACGCAAGGATCCAATGCATTCGAAGGGTCAACCCCTCATCGGCCAGTGCAGTATCCAGCTGCGCTCTCCCCACCCGATGGAGATCGGCAACGACGAACGCGGCGCTGCGCAGCAAAGTGTCGGGAGGGGTGGACGACTTGGGCACGACGACTACCGTAGCACTTTGCGGGGACTACAGATGATGGGTAACCCCCGCAATTATCGGCGTGTCGCCGCAGGTAGCAACCCTGACCAGCCGCGAAGCATCAGATCAAATACTCAGGGGCGGTCCGGCATGTGTCGATCGGTGTCGGGTTCCGGGCGGTCGAGGCGGCGCTGTTCGACGAGTATCACCGCCGCCAGCAGAAGGTGGACGCCGGGAACGATGACGAGGACGGTAACGAGGGCAACGACGATTGCCAGCACTTCCATGGCTACTCCACAGGCAGGACGGCGGGGACGTGGGGGAGCTGGGGGAACGGGTGCCGATGCCGCGCGGCATCGGCACTCTTCCACGCTAGAGAGCTCGTGTTGCGTCCGCCGTTACCGGCGGGTGAATTCCGCCTGCGGGACTATCCGCGATGGTGCACCTTCAGGTGTCGACGGTGAGGGATCTGATAGCGGCGCGTTCGACGAGTAACGGAACGAAGTCGCGTACGGGTCGCCCGTCGAACCGGCGGTGAGCGGTGTCGATCGCCTGGTTGATCCGTGAGTCTTTCGGCGCAAACCCGGTCGTTCGGCCCGGGGCTGCGTGCCGTCGCAGGTGACGGTGTCGCGTAATGCTCGCGGTCGGTACCACATCTCGATTCTCGTCGAGGACACGATCACCGAGCCCCCGTCGATCGATCGGGTGGTCGGGCTCGACGCCGGGATCACGAGCCTCTACACGCTCTCGACGGGGGAGAAGATCACCAACCCGCGCCACGAGGGCAGGGACCGTGAGCGGCTGGCGAGGGCGCAGCGGGTGCTGGCCAGGAAGCAGAAGGGGTCCCGTAACCGGGCCAGGGCCCGACTGAAGGTCGCGAAGATTCATGGCCGGATCGCCGATCGGCGTCGCGATTATCTGCACAACCTCTCCACTCGGCTGGTGCGCGAAAATCAAGTGATCGCCGTCGAGGATCTGAGTGTGCGGAACATGGTCAGGAATCGGTCGTTGTCTCGGGCGATCTCGGATGCG
>NZ_BCWY01000122.1 GCF_001894825.1 Rhodococcus jostii NBRC 16295
GTTCGGACACGATGGACACGATGACACTCCTGCTAAGTCCAGGCTCACTCGGGGCCGGGTTACTGAGAAGTAACCGTGTGGATCGGCGCTGATCTACACAGTTACTCCACGAACGACAACTGGGGTGAAGCTTGCGGGGTGCGCGATCACGATGGCCGCAGAACGTCCGAAGCGTCATGGCACGGGCGGGTGAGCCCTGGCAACACTGCCATAAACCCCCGCCGAAGGGCGGTGGCGCCGACGTCGGAGTGGTGCTAAGTCTGGCACGAAAAGCGATGCACAATCAAATTGTGCCGACAGTCAGATGTCTCACGTTTTCTGCCCTCTACCTGTGAGAACAAGTTACCGACGGGTCACTGTGAGAGCCGGTTTCAGATAACGCGCCGAACGTCCGTCAGCCCCACCACTGCGTGGACAGCAGAAGGGCCGCAGCGGCGAGGACGGCCACGGACGCGACGACCGCGACGACACCCTCCCGGCGATCCGCGATCCGCTGCGCGATGATCACGAACACGGACGCGACAACGTGCGCGCTGATGGAGACGGTTCCCGGGCCGGGGAACCCCCTGCCTCCGCCCACATAGGCCGAACCGATCACGACGAGGCACAGGATCACCACGCCGGCAGCGACGGCCCCGCTGAGGGCACGCAACGCCCGGACCACGAGCGGGCTGCGTCGCGGTGCGGTGGCCGTCACCGTCCTCGGGGCGGTGACGGCGTAGGGGTCGTACCGCTCGGACTCGTGGGTGTTCATGCCGAGACCACCTGCACCCCGGACGCTTTCGACACGAGGGTGTCGAATTCGTCGGGATCGGTCGCGAACTCTCCGAGCCGGATGGCCTTGTTCGTCCCGTGATAGTCGGAGGAACCGGTGACGACCAGACCGAGTTCGTCGGCCAGTTGCTGCAGCACCCGGGCGTCGTCTGCCGAGTGGTCGGGGTGATGCACCTCGAGCCCGTGCAGGCCGGCGCCCGCCAGGTCACGGACGTGATCGAGCGACAACAGCCGCCCCCTCGTGCGGGCCCGCCCGTGGGCGAGGACGCTCACTCCCCCGGCCTCCGCGACCAACTGCACCGCCTCGTCGAGCGGAGTGTCCGCCTTGTCGACGAAATACCGGCCCCGCGGGGCCAGCAGGTCCACGAATGCCTCACCGACGCTGCCGACCACTCCGGCGCGCATCAGGGCCCTCGCCAGGTGTGGACGTCCCGCCGCAGGTCCCGCTTCCGCGAGCACCTCGTCGGCGTCGATGGGGAGGCCGTCCTCCATCATGAGTTCGGCCATCGCGCGGATCCTCACGATCCGCTCGTTCCGCAGCCGCTCCCGTTCGCGGGCGAACGCCGCATACGCGGGGTCGAACAGGTACGCGAGGAGATGCACCGCCACCGGCCGGCCGTCCTCACCCCGCCCTTCGCACGACATCTCCATGCCCCGCACCAGGCTCAGTCCTGCAGGGAGGGCGGCGACCGCTTCGGCCCAGCCGGCGGTGGTGTCGTGGTCGGTGATCGCCACGATGTCGAGTCCGGCCGCGCCCGCGGCACGCACCAGGTCCGCCGGGCTGTCGGTTCCGTCGGAGGCCGTCGAATGGGTGTGGAGATC
Source organism: Rhodococcus jostii NBRC 16295 (assembly GCF_001894825.1). Taxonomy (GTDB): domain Bacteria; phylum Actinomycetota; class Actinomycetes; order Mycobacteriales; family Mycobacteriaceae; genus Rhodococcus_F; species Rhodococcus_F jostii. The sequence goes on from NZ_BCWY01000122.1 coordinate 1,597, forward strand.
GATGAGCACCCAACCAGTCTGTCAGGTGCCGCGGCACAGGTCCCGAGTGTGCGGCCCGGGAGCCTGGCGTGTCGCCCGACGCCGCGGACCCGGAGTCGGTGCTGACGTACGATTCACCAGCAGCGTTTCCGACTCGACGGTGAAGGGAGGGCCCCGGTGCCGTCTGTGCCCTCACTCCCCAAGCGCGGCAGCGACAAGGACCAGCGCAGCAGCGGCAAGGACGCCGGACCCAGGATCCGCATCCCGACCGCGCGCGCCATCGTGGACTGCGGTGTGTACATCGACGGCACGAGACTTCCAGGCAAGTACACGCACCAGGCGGCAGTCGCCGAGGTCCGCCGACGGGGTGAGGGGTTCGTGTGGGTCGGGCTGCTCGCCCCCGACGAGGGGCAGATGGAGAGCGTGGCCGAGACGTTCGGCCTGCACGAGTTGATGGTCGAGGACGCCGTCCACGCCCACCAGCGACCGAAGCTCGAACGCTACGACGACGTGTTGTTCCTGGTGCTGCGGACCGTCAACTACGTTCCCCACGAGTCGGTGGCCACCGCCAGCGAGATCGTCGAGACCGGCGAGATCATGGTGTTCGTGGGCGCCGACTACGTCGTCACCGTGCGGCACGGTGACCATTCCCCGCTCGCGAATGTCCGTCGTGCGCTCGAGCAGAACCAGGAGCGGCTCGCTCTCGGCCCTTTCGCGGTGCTGCACGCGGTCGCGGACCACGTCGTGGACTCCTATCTCGAGGTCACCCAGGCCATCGAGGAGGACGTGGACGGGATGGAGGAGGCGGTGTTCAGCCCGCGCAGCAGCGTCGCCGTCGAGCACATCTACCTCCTCAAGCGCGAGATCGTCGAACTCCGCAGGTCGGTGAACCCGCTGGCCAATCCGCTGCTGAGATTGACGCAGTCACCGGGCAATCCGGTGCCGAAGGAGATCCGCCGCTATTTCCGCGACGTGCTCGACCACCACACCACCGTCGCCGAGCGGATCGCCGAATACGACGAGGTGCTGAGCTCACTCGTCGACGCCGCCCTCGCCAAGATCGCGGTGCAGCAGAACACGGACATGCGCAAGATTTCGGCCTGGGTGGCCATCGCCGCCGTACCGACGATGATCGCGGGCATCTACGGCATGAATTTCGACAACATGCCCGAACTACATTGGCAACTGGGCTATCACGGCGTGCTCGTCGTGATCGCGGCGATCACGGTGGGCCTGTTCGTGACGTTCCGCCGGAATCACTGGCTCTAGTTGTACTCGGCCCTCTAGAGAGAGGCGGCGCCGCGGTTCGGATCGCGGACGTCGATGCCCGCCTCCGCCCAGGCGTCGCGGAGCGCGCCGGCGCCGCGCAGTCGCACCCACGCCGCCTCGGTGCCGGTGATCGGCACGGCCGCGAGGAACTGCACCGCTTCGGCGGGTTCGGGCAGCGGGAGGTCGGGGACGGTCGACTCGCCGAGCAGCACGGCGGTGAACGGTGCGTCCTTCCACAGCGGCTCCCCCAGGTCGAGCAGGGCGTCCTCGACGAGAACCACACCTTCGACCGACGGCGCGGCCGCGAGCACCGCGAGGGTGCGCGCAACCCCGGACGCCACCCCGGCGCCGCCGCGCAGCGTGAGGATCAATTCGGCGCGCGGTCCGCGGAGCGGGTCGGCCACCAGCTCGCCGGGGTCGCCCATCGGGTGCCGGGAACAACCCAGGGTCGCGTACCGAACCAGATCGTCGTCGTCGGGGGCGAACCGCAGTACGTCGAGGGGCTCCACGCCCAGGAACGTCACCGACGCCGCCGTCGGCTCCGGTCCCCCGATCTGCTCCCGCAGATGCGCGCGAACAGAGGCCACAACGCTGTCAGTCACCCCGACATCAAACCACCGAACCCGCTCACCCGTCCTCCGGCCTCTCGAGCCGGTAGCGTCGGAGCATGGTCTCGGTACTCGCAGTGTCCGACGAGACGATCGAGTCGCTGTGGAGTTCGCAGGTGCGTGCCATGGACGTCGATCTGATCCTCGGCGCGGGCGATCTCCCGTTCGACTACCTGGAGTACCTGATCGACGCCCTCGACGCGCCGTGCGTGTTCGTGCCGGGCAACCACGACGCCGACCTGTCCGGCTACTCCGCCGGACGCGTCGGATGGATGCGGGCGGGCCTGCCCTCGGCGTGGCCGGGGCCGTGCGGCGCGGTCAACGCGGACGGCCGGATCGTCCGGATCGCGGGACTGCGCATCGCCGGTCTGGGCGGATCGATCCGCTACAACGACGGCCCCAATCAGTGGACCGAACGGCAACAGCGGCGGCGGGCCCGCAACCTCGCGCTGACGAGTGCGTGGCACGCGCGCCGCTCGGGGGTGTCCGGGGTCGACGTGCTGCTCACCCACAGCCCGGCGCGCGGGGTCGGCGACCAGGAGGATCCGCCGCACCGGGGCTTCGAGTGCTTCGAGACCCTGGCGGGCAAGTTGCAGGCCCGCGTCATGATCCACGGGCACGTCCACCCGTACGGCCGGGCGGCCGAAGACCGCACGCTCGGCGCGACGACGGTGATCAACACCGTGGGTTTCACCCTGATGGAGCTGACCCCTGGTACAGACCCCACGATCGTGAGGCGCCGGCATGGCACGTGACACCGGGTTTCCCGCCGCCGACGCGGAGAACGACTTCACCCGCCAGCGTCGTCGCGCCGAGTTGTCGAGGCTGGTCAACTGGCTGCGCCGGGAACCGGACGACGTCAACGAGATCCTGCCGTTCGACGAGGTGGTCGCGGCGGTCGGCCGGGTCGGGGAGCGCTCGCTCGGACTGCAGGTGATTCCGGTCAACTCCATCGTCGGCAGCGTCGACCGCACCCGCGATTTCGACCGGTTCTTCCGACCCACGTCCACCCGTGTGCGGGAACGGTGGCAACGGCTGGCGGCCGCGCAGCGCCGGGGCGAGTCGGTGCCGCCGATCCAGGTGTACCGGATCGGGTCGATGCACTTCGTCAGCGACGGCCATCATCGTGTCTCGATCGCGTATGCGATGCATTGGAGCACGATCGACGCCTATGTCACGGAGATCCAGACGAAGATCTCACCCGACGGGATCGCGCAGCGCGGCGACCTGGTCATCAAGGACCACCGCCGGCTGTTCCTCACACGGGTACCGCTGAGCGGGCCCCAGCGTGCCGCCGTCGTCGTCACCGATCCGTGGGAGTACGCCGAGATCGGCCAGAGCGTCGAGGCCTGGGGATTCCGGCTCATGCAGGAGGTGGGCGAATTCCTCAGCCGCGAGACCGTGGCCAGGCGCTGGTTCGGCGAGGAGTACCTGCCGGTGGTCCGGATGCTGAGAGCCGCGGAGATGCTGCCCGACCACACCGACGCCGAGGCCTACCTGTGGGTGGCCCGGGAGCGGTACCGCCTTGTGCGCCGGCATGTCTGGAACGACGAGATCATCGCCGAGCTCAGCCAGCGCGCGCCGCGCAGGCACAGGTCCGCTAGTCCGTGAATCGCACGACGCGGTCCAGCGCGTCGGGATGGGCGAACTTCAGCAGTCGCCGGCCCTCCGCCTCGATCGCGGTGCGGTGGGTCTTGGCGACGGTCACCAACGGCTCCACTTCCATTGTCGCCCGGGACTTCTCGACCACCGTGGTGGTGAATGCCGCGACCCTGCCGTTGACGAGGACGGCCGGTTTGATGATGCCGTTCTGCGTGAAGATCTTCTTCCGCAGGTCGTCGTCGAGGAGCCGGCCGCGGTCGGCGTGCGAGAGCAGCACGTTGTCGAACGGCGCGAGGATACGGACGGGCGCCGGGGTGCCCGGATCTGGGCGTGGCGCTTCCGGGAGGTCGAAGAGTTCCGGCCCCGACTCCCCCGCGAACACCCGCAGTCCGGGCCGCAGCCGGTCCAGGACCTCGCCGAGCCGGGTCAGCCCCGACCAGGCCTGGGCGTCCCGCACGCTCGCGGGACCGAACGCGGCGAGGTAGCGCAGCACCATCGTGTCGATCGACGGCGCGGCGGACAGCGGGCGGCCCACCCATGACTCCAGCGTCGACAGTGCCGGTTGCCCCGACCTGCCCCAGAGGCCGCGCGGCGGAACCTGGACCATCGGGACCAGTCCCCGCACTCCGTGGGCGAGCGCTGCCCCGTCGCTGCCGGGGAACCGCTGCTCGAGCAGGGGCCGCAGCTGCGACTGGGTGCGGGGTTCGTCGCGCACCAGTTCGCGGCCCGCCGCCGCGAGGGCACCGAGGTCGACCCCGTCCAGGCCGGCGCGGTACTGCGTATTGGTGTGAAGGTCCCGGTCGAGCAGCGGTTGCGTCAGGGGGCGGAAGGCGAGGGCGTCCGACGCCGACAGCGCGAAGACCGTGCCCCGCATCGCGACGATCCGCACCACCGCGCGAGTCTCGATGAGTTCCGACAGCGACTCGGGGCCGAACCGCGTCATCCGCGCCCACAGCGCGAAGTAGGGCGGAGTCGGCGCCTGGGCCTGCAGACCGCAGAGGTGCTCGATCATGTCGAGAGCGGACAGCTCCGAACGGCTCAGCAGCGATTGCCGGGCCAGTGTCGCCCGGCCCAGCGCTCGATTCGACATGCGTTCCGACCCCACCGTGAACCCCCTCGTTAGTTAGCCCCAGTACCGTGTTTACCTACGCCCGCTCACATATCCCCACAGGAGGACCCCATGGCCGCCGGATCCACCACCGCAGCCAGGGCTCTCCTGCCGGTCATGTGCTTCGTCGTGATGATTGTCGCCGTTCTGCAGACGCTGGTGGTGCCGATCGTCGGGACCATCGGTGCGCAGCTGGAAGTCGGTCCGACGGCCGTCGGCTGGCTCCTCACTGCCAACCTCCTCGCGGCCGCCACCGCGACACCTGTTCTCGGCCGCCTCGCCGATCTCCGCGGCAAACGGCCCGTCCTTCTGGGTGTGCTCGTGGTCGTGCTGCTCGGCTCCCTGATCGGTGCCGTATCGACGTCCGTGGGGGTGCTGATCTTCGCCCGCGTGCTGCAGGGCGTGTCGTTCGCGCTGTTCCCCATCGGCATCGCGGTCCTGCGCGACGAACTTCCCGCGGAGAAGCTGACCGGCGCCATGGGGATCTTCTCCGGCACGCTCGGTTTCGGCGGGTGCTTCGGCATCGTCCTCACCGGTGTGCTGGTCTCCGACGGCGCTGACTTCCACCGCATCTTCTGGCTCTCCTCGGCCATCACCGCAGCAGGACTCGTCCTCGCCTGGATCGCCATCCCCCGCCGGCCGCGCGTCGGTGCGGGTTCCATCGACTGGATCGGCGCGGCCGCTCTCGCCGTCGGCCTCGTCCTCGTCCTGCTGCCGCTCGCCGAGGGCGGCACCTGGGGGTGGGCGTCCCCCGTCACCATCGCCAGCGGAGTCACCGGCATCCTCGTCCTCGTCGGCTGGTTCCTCTACGAACGCCGGATCACCGACCCGCTCGTCGCACCCCGGCTGCTCACCAACCCACCCGTCCTCGTCACCCACCTGTCCGCGCTCGTGGTCGGCATGTCGATGTTCGTGATGTTCCTGGGCAGCTCGTACTTCGTCCAGACCCCGCGGGCGGTCGCCGGCTACGGCTTCGGCGCCACCGTGCTCGAGGCCAGCACCGTGTACCTGCTGCCGGGCGCGATCAGCGGCGTCCTCGCGTCGATCCTGAGCGGAAAACTGATCCACCGCTTCGGTTCCCGTGCCGTCCTGATCGCGGCGAGCGTCGTCGGTGTCAGTGGTTTCGTCGTGTTCATCTTCGCCCACGACCGCACGTGGGAAGTGGTCGCGGCCATCCTCCTGATCAACACGTACATCAGCCTCGCGTACGCATCCCTGCCGTCGCTGCTGGTGGCCGAGGTCCGGCAGGACGAGACCGGCGTCGCGAACAGCATCAACTCCATCGCCCGGTCCGTGGGCAGCTCGTTCGCCAGTGCGCTGCTCGCGACCCTGCTCGCCGGAATCACCATCGACGGAACGGACGTCCCGACCGAATCGGCCTACGTGATCGCGTTCGTCGTCGGCGCGACCGCGGCGGCCCTCGCCGGACTGCTGCCGTTCTTCGGGATCACACGCACCACCCGCACCCCCTCCGACGAGGAGGAGAACGAGGTCCACGCGACCGCCCTGGCCGCCGAGTGGGGCACCGTCGGCGGCCTCGGCGGCGCGAACACGAGCCGTTCGGGTGAGCGCCGCACCCCGGTCACCGGGTGAGGTTCGCTCCCGAGTTCTGATCGAACAGGGCGATCTTCGACCGGTCGAACCACAGTTCCACCGGTCTGCCGTGCGCTGCGGACGATTCGGTCGACAGCCGGGCGACCAGCTGCCCGCCGCCCGCAACCGCGGTACCGGAATCGGCGGCGAGTTCCTCGAGTTCCCGGGAGTTCACCTGCGGCCCCTCAGCCGTGAAATAGGCGTACTTGTCCGAACCCATCGACTCGAGCACCTCGACGTTGGCCGTGAACGTGGCACCGGCGTCCCGCTGCCCCGCATCGACGAGCGCCACGTCCTCGAAGTGCTCGGGACGGATCCCGACCACCACGTCCTTCGCCGTATTCGACGACCCGATCTTCTCGCGCGTCTCCGGGGGCAGCGTGAACTCGCCGAGCGGGGTCGACACCCCGTCGGCGGTGAGCTGTCCCGGGAAGAAGTTCATCGACGGTGAGCCGATGAATCCCGCGACGAACAGATTGTTCGGGTGGTCGTACAGATCCTGCGGCGCACCGATCTGCTGGACCAGGCCGCCCCGCAGCACCACTACCCGATCGCCGAGGGTCATCGCCTCGGTCTGATCGTGCGTGACATACACCGTGGTGGTGCCGAGCCGCTGTTGCAGCCGGGCGATCTCGGTGCGCATCTGGACGCGGAGCTTGGCGTCGAGATTCGACAGCGGCTCGTCCATCAGGAACGCCTTGGGGTTGCGGACGATCGCCCGGCCCATCGCGACCCGCTGTCGCTGTCCGCCCGACAGATTGGCGGGTTTGCGATCGAGGTGCTGGGTGAGGTCGAGAGTCTTGGCGGCATCGTCCACTTTCGCCGCGATGTCCGACTTCGACATCTTCGCCAGGGTGAGCGGGAACGCGATGTTCTGCCGCACCGTCATGTGCGGATACAGCGCGTACGACTGGAACACCATGGCGATGTCGCGGTCCTTCGGCGCCTTCTCGTTGACCCGCTCCCCCGCGATGCGCAGCTCCCCGGACGAGATGTCCTCCAGTCCGGCGATCATGTTGAGAGTGGTCGACTTTCCGCACCCCGACGGTCCGACCAGGATGATGAACTCGCCGTCGGCGATCGTGATGTCGACGTCGCTCACCGCCTTGGCGCCGTCCGGGTACAGCTTCGTCACCTTGTCGAGCACGATTTCGGCCACAAAATTATCCCTTCACTGCGCCGGAGGTCAGGCCGGCCACGATGCGTCGTTGGAAGAACAGCACGAAGATGATGATCGGGATGGTGATCACCATCGCGGCCGCGGCGATCGACCCCGTCGGCTCCTCGAACTGGGAGGCGCCGGTGAAGTTCGCGATCGCCGCCGGCGCGGTGATCGAGCGTTCCGTCGAGGTCAGTGAGATCGCGAACAGCAGATCGTTCCAGCAGAAGATGAAGACCAGGATCGCGGCGGTGACGATGCCCGGCGCCGCCAGCGGTGCCACGACCTTCCGGAACGCCTGCGCCGGTGTGGCGCCGTCCATCTTGGCCGCCTTCTCCAGCTCCCAGGGGATCTCCTTGAAGAATGCGGACAGCGTGTAGATGGCGAGCGGGAGCGCGAACGTGATGTACGGCAGGATCAGGCCCGCCCAGGTGTCGAACAGCCCGAGCCTTCGCTCGATGTCGAACAGCGGGCTCACGAGGGAGATCTGGGGGAACATCGCGATCAGCAGGGCCACCCCGACCAGCAGTTTCTTGCCCGGGAAGTCCAGCCGGGCAATGGCATAGGCGGCCATGGTGCCGATGACGACGGCGATCACCGTGGAGATCAGGCCGATGCCGATGGAGTTGATCAGCGCACTGGTGAACGCGTTGGTCTGGAAGATTCCGCGATAGTTGTCGAGCGTCCACTTCTGCGGAATGAACTTGCCGTCCTTGATCGTTCCCGCCGGTTTGAACGACAGGCTGGCGATCCACAGCACCGGGACCAGCGCGTAGAGCAGGACCAGCAGGTTGACGACGGACCAGCTGATCTTGCGGCGAGGAGTGTCGACGACGGCCATGGTTATCGGTTTCCTTCCGTGTCGGACCCGGGAGCCGACGCGCCGAAGAGCTTGATGAACACGAACGCGAGGAGTGCGACGCACAGGAAGATGAGGACGCTGATCGCCGAGCCGATACCGAGGTTGAAGGCCTTGAACAGGTTGTCGTAACCGAGGATCGACAGCGACCCGGTGTCGTTGGCGCCCTTGGTGAGGACGTAGATGTTGTCGAAGATCCGGAACGCGTCGAGCGTGCGGAAGAGCAACGCCACGAGGATCGCCGGTTTCATCAGCGGCAGGATGATCCGCACCAGCCGTGTCCAGGCGCCGGCGCCGTCGACCTGCGCGGCCTTGAGGAGGTCGTCGGGAACGAGGGCGAGCCCGGCGAGCAGCAGCAGCGCCATGAACGGCGTGGTCTTCCACACTTCGGCGAGCACGATGATCGCCAGCGACGGGATCTGCTGCGTCAGCGGGGCGCTGCCGTCGGGCAGCAGGTTCGCGAGGTAACCGGTTCCCGGCGTCCACGCGTAGTACCAGCTGTATGCCGCGGCGACGGTGACGATTCCGTACGGAATGAGCACCACCGTCCGCACGAGGCCCTTCCCGACCAGCGTCCGGTGCATCACGAGCGCCAGGATCAGGCCCAGGACGAACTCGATCACCACCGACACGACGGTGATGCTCACGGTCACCGTGAACGCCTGCCACCAGTACCCGTCCGACAGCACCGACACGTAGTTGGCGAGGCCGACGAACTTCCGGTCGTCGGGGAACCGAAGGTCGTAGCGTTGCAGACTCAACCACACCGCGTACACGACGGGATAGGCCGTCACCGCGATCATGAGGATCGCGGCGGGGGCCACCAACCACAACCCCAGACGGCGCTCGGCCTTCTTCCCCTCCGAGATCTGGCGCTTCGACGCGACTTTCGGCTCCTCGGCCCGGTCCGCCTGCACGGTTTCGGTCGTCACGGGATCAGCCCTTCCGAGTTGACCGCCTTGCGGACCTGTTCGGCGAGTTCGTCGACGGTGCGCGGCGGGTCGATGTCACCGACCGGATTCAACGTGGCGGTGATCAGGGTCGAAATGCTCTGGTACGCCGGAGACACCGGCCGGACGGATGCGGTGTCGAGGCCCTCCCGCACCTCGCGCCATGCGGGGTACGCCTCCTGGAACGCCGGGTCGTCGTACAGACTCGCCAGTGTCGGCGGCACACCCCCGTTGACGGCGTTGTTGCGCTGGTTCTCCTCGTTCCGCAGGCACTGCACCGCCTCGAACGCCAGGTCGGGGTGCTGGCTCGTCTTCGCGACCGCGACGTTGAAACCGCCGATCGTCACCTCGGCCGGGCGGCCGGGGATCACCGACGGGTACGGCGCGGGCAGGAAGTTCTGCTGACCGTCGACGGTGAGCACGGTGTTGCCCGTGTTCACGGACGTCGGGTTACCCTTGTCGTCGATGTACGGGAGGTCACCCTTCTCGGCGTTCTCGATCATGCCCGGCAGAACGAACGGCCAATTGACCTCGAACGCAGACTTTCCGCTCTCCATCCCCAGCCGGGACGACGCCTCATCGCCCTGGGAAACCGACGGGTCGGCACCCTTCGCGGTGGCGACCCGCTTCATGACCTCGAGCGCTGTCAAGGCCGCGTCGCCGTCCGCGACGGTCACGGTGGTCCCGTCCTCGGCGACGACGGACCCGCCCGCGCTCGCGAGCAGGGTGTTGAACCACACCATCAGGCCCTCGTATTGCTTGCCCTGCACCCCGATCCAGCTGGGCCGCCCCTCCCCGGCGAGACCCTCCGCGATGTCGATCATCTGATCCCACGTCTGCGGCGGCTGCCCGTCCGGCATCAGGTCCTTGCGGTACCAGAGCAACTGGGTGTTGGTGTTCAGCGGCGCGGCATACAACTGGTCCTGCCACTTCGCCGATTCGAGCGGGCCCTCGAGCGTGCCCTCGCTGACGTCCGCCGCGACGTCGGGCGGGAGCGGCAACGCCCAGCCTGCCTCGGCGAACTCGGCGGTCCAGACGACGTCGAGCGTCATGATGTCGAGCGTGGTGTCGTTTCCGGTGAGGCGGCGGGCAAGCTGGAGGCGTTGGTCGTCCGCGCCCTTCGGCAGCGTGCGCTGCTCCACGGTGTACCGGCCGCCTGCCGCGGCCGTGCAGTTGGCCGCCGCCTCCGCGTACTGTTCGGCGCCGTCGGCGGCAGTGTAGAAACTGAGGACGATGCCGTCCTCCGACGACCCGCACGCGGCCAGCAGGGGAACGGTGAGGACGGTGGCCGCACCGATCAGTCCCCACTTCAGCGAGCGTCCGGGCTTGGTGCGATGCAGCACAGCCGCCTCCTCGAGCGGCCCCTCACGGATCCAGTCGCGGTACGGCTGGGCACGCGGGCCCGCACATTGGTTCCTGCCGGAACGTGCACTCCACCGACAGGTCACGGTTTCGGCGAGGGCCGAGGCCCTCGCATTGCGCCGTAAACCTATCCGACATCGTCGGCGAACTGGGTGAAATCGCCGCGAACGTCGCGAATGGGACGCAATCCGTGATCCGACCGCAATCCGTGATCCGACCGCAACCCGTGATCCGACCGCAACCCGCCGGTCGCGGCGGGTGCGCCGATCAGAGTGCCAGCTTGGCCAGCATGTCCCTGGCGGTCTCCGCCGACTTCGGCTCGCACAGCACGTCGTACCGGCCGGCGACCAGTTGCATCGTGGACGCGAAGTCCCGGGTTCCCCGCGTCGCCGCGTACGGGATGGTCGTGGAGATCAGCCCGAAGATGATGCCGCCCACGATGCCGACCACGAGCGGCGCCAGGAAACCGCCCGTGACGATGCCCAGCAGCAGACCGAAGAACACACCTAGCCACGCGCCCGAAACTATGCCCCCGCCAATTACTTTCGCCCAGGTGAGGCGGCCCAGCACACGCTCGACCTGCATGAGGTTGACCCCCACGATGGTGACATCCTCCACCGAGAATTCCTGATCGGAGAGGTAGTCGACGGCGCGCTGCGCCTCCGCGTATGTGGGGTACGAACCGATGGGCCAGCCCGTGGGGGGTTCCGGCAGAGCCCCACGCCGCGCCCCATTGGACTGTCCGAGTGGATTCGTCATCGTCAGCTGGTCTCCTCGTGTGGTTCTCTCAGGATCGGTCCTGTGACAACCATTCTGCCTGCTGCGGCTATCCCTCGTCAGGTCGAGCGAACTCGGTGGTCCGTTTCATGCCCGCCGCGCGTCCCTTCGCGGAGATCACGAGCGCCATCTTGCGGCTCGCCTCGTCGATCATCTCGTCGCCGAGCATCACGGCGCCGCGACCCCCACCGGCCGCGGAGGTGTGGAACTCGTAGGCGTCGAGGATCAGTTCGGCCCGGTCGTAATCGTCCTGGCGGGGACTGAACACGTCGTTGGCCGCCTCGATCTGGGTGGGATGCAGAACCCACTTGCCGTCGAAGCCGAGCGCCGCCGTCCGCTGCGCCGACCGCCGGAACGCCTCCACGTCACGGATCTGGAGGTAGGGGCCGTCGATGGCCTGGAGCCCGTGCGCGCGGGCGGCCATGAGAATGGTCATCAGGATGTGGTGGTACGCGTCTCCGCGGTCGTAGCCGTCCGGCTGCTCCCCGACGACCAGGGTGCGCATGTTGATGCTCGCCATGAAGTCGGCGGGACCGAAGACCAGGGTCTGCACGCGCGGGCTGGCCGTCGCGATGGCGTCGATGTTGGTGAGCCCGATCGCATTCTCGATCTGCGGCTCGATGCCGATCCGCCCGACCTCGAGCCCGTTGGCCTTCTCCACCTGGGTCAGCAACAGGTCGAGTGCCTGAACGTGACTGGCGTCCGGCACTTTCGGCAGCAGGATCGCGTCGAGGTGGGCGCCCGCACGACCCACGACCTCGGCGACGTCGGCGTACGTCCACTCGGTGGTCCAGTCGTTGACCCGCACCACCTTGATCTGGTCTCCCCACCCGTCCTCGGCGAGGGCCTCGGCGATGGTGCCCCGCGCCTCCTGTTTGGCGAGCGGCGCCACCGCGTCCTCGAGATCGAGGAAGATCTCGTCCGCAGGCAGTCCCTTCGCCTTGTCGATCATCTTGCGGCTGCTGCCCGGAACGGCGAGCACCGATCGCCGTGGCCTGTAGACGGAACTCATGACGGACGATCCTCCACTTTCGCTGGTGTTCGATTCCCTGTATTTCTGTACGACGATCTAGCCTGGCAATCATGGCAGCTGCGAACAAGGTTTTTGCATCCAGGCTGGCCGGCCTGGTGGTGCTCGGCCCGGACGGGGAGTCGATCGGCCGCGTCCGGGACGTGGTGATCACCGCCCGCATCGGCCGGCAGCAGCCGCGCGTCCTCGGGTTGGTCATCGAATTGTTCACGCGCAAACGCATCTTCGTTCCGATGCTCCGCGTCACCGCCATCGAACCGAGCTCGGTGACGCTCACGACGGGCAACGTCAGTCTGCGCCGATTCCAGCAGCGACCCGGCGAGGTGCTCGCCCTCGCCCAGGTCGCGGATTCCCACGTGCGCGTGGACGACCCGGAACTCGAGGAGTTGCGGGACGCCGACATCATCGTGGTCGATCTGGGCATCGAGCAGACCCGAACCCGGGACTGGGTGGTGTCGAAGGTCGCGGTGCGCGGGCACCGCGGCCGGCTCGGGCGCCGCGCCGCCATGCACGTCGTCGAGTGGCAGCACGTCGAAGGCCTCACACAGACCGATCTGGCGATGCCCGGACAGGGCGTCTCGGCATTGCTCACCCAGTTCGAGGGCATGCGTGCGGCCGACGTCGCGAACGCGATGCGCCTGCTGCCGGAGAAACGCCGCCACGAACTCGCCCTCGCGCTCGACGACGAACGCCTCGCCGACGTCGTTCAGGAACTGCCCTCCGACGACCAGACGGATCTGCTCATGCACCTCGAGGTCGAGCGGGCCGCCGACGTCCTCGAGGCCATGGACCCCGACGACGCCGCCGATCTCCTCGGCGAGCTTCCCGAAACCGAGGCCGAATCGCTGCTGCAGTTGATGGACCCGCAGGACTCCGAGCCGGTCCGCCGGCTGCTCGAGCACTCCCCCGACACCGCGGGCGGTCTGATGACTCCGGAGCCGGTGGTCCTCACCGCGTCGACGACGGTCGCCGAGGCCCTGGCCCGCGCCCGGATCTCGGACGTCACCCCCGCGCTCGCGAGCATGGTGTTCGTCGTCCGCCCGCCGACCGCGACCCCCACCGGTCGTTATCTGGGCTGCGTTCACCTGCAGAAGCTGCTGCGCGAGCCGCCCGCGAGCCTGGTCGGCGGACTGCTCGACACCGACATGCCACGGCTGGCGCCCGAGGATTCCCTGACGTCCGTGACCCGCTACTTCGCCACCTACAACCTGGTGTGCGGGCCGGTGGTCGACGACGAGGACCATCTGATCGGGGCGGTCACGGTCGACGACGTCCTGGACCACCTCCTCCCCGAGGACTGGCGTGAAGAGGAGATCGACGGATGAGCGACAAGTCACCCAGCGCGGCCGCCCGGAGCCTGTCCGAACGACAGCGCCTCGACACGCCGCGCAGCACCCGCCGCTTCCGGGTCACGTACGACGTGGAGGCCGTCGGGCGTGCCAGCGAGAATTTCGCCCGGTTCCTCGGCACGGGCCGCTATCTGGTGATCCAGACGGTGATAGTGATCGTCTGGATCACCATCAACGTCTTCGCCGTCCGGTTGCAGTGGGATCCGTACCCGTTCATCCTGCTCAACCTGGCGTTCTCCACCCAGGCTGCGTACGCGGCGCCGCTCATCCTGCTGGCGCAGAACCGCCAGGAGAACCGCGACCGCGTGTCCCTCGAGGAGGACCGCTCGCGCGCCGAGCAGACGAAGGCGGACACCGAGTTCCTCGCCCGGGAACTGGCGGCACTGCGCATCGCGATCGGCGAGGTGGCCACCCGCGACTACCTGCGGCGCGAGCTCGACGAGATCAAGACCCTGCTGGCCGACGAGGACGAGACCCGCTCGCGGCGGAGATGAGCTCCGGCGAATCCTCGCAAACTCCGGCAGCGCCGATCACGTATATGTAACGTCACTCACATCTTCTCGGATGTATGCGGTGTGCCGAAACGAAGAGCACCGCAGGGGGTGATCGAGTGCGGATACGCGGACTGTTGACGGTGACTGCCCTGACGGTGGGCGCCGTCGCCACCCTCGGCTCCTCCACCGGCGGTACTACGGTCAGCGGCGCGTCGGTGAGCACCACCGCACTCGGTTCTGCGGTCGGCACGTCGACTCTCGCGGCAGCGGGCGCCACACCCGGATCCATCCCCCAGGCCGCGTATCTTCCGCCCTCGGGTCTCGTCGCACCGACGCCGCGCGTCGCCCGCTCGCAGCGGGCGGCTCCCCCGCCGCCCGCGCCCGCACCCGTCGTGACAAATCCCACATCCCCGGCGTCGCCGTCCGGCACCGGGCTCATCGCCGCACCGGTGATTCTCAGCGCTCTGGGCATCCCGGAGATCGTGCTCAACGCGTACCGCTCCGCGGAACTCGAGATGATGGCGGAGGCTCCGCAGTGCGGCCTGCCGTGGCATCTGCTCGCCGGCATCGGCCGCATCGAATCGGGTCACGCCGGCGGCGGCCGGACCGACTCGGTGGGTACCACCCTGACTCCGATTCTGGGACCGGTTCTCGACGGACGGCTGGCGGGCAACGAGGTCATCCGGGACACCGACCGCGGTGCCACCGACGGCGATCCCGGGCACGATCGGGCCGTCGGACCGATGCAGTTCATTCCGTCCACATGGGCCAAGTACGCGTCGGACGGCAATGCCGACGGTGTGGCCGACCCCAACAACGTGTTCGACGCGACGCTGGCCGCCGCCCGGTACCTCTGCTCGGGCAATCTCGACCTCCGCGATCCGCTCCAGGAGACCCGAGCGGTCCTGCGGTACAACAACTCGGCCGCCTACGCCGCGAACGTCATCACCTGGTCGAACGCCTACAAGAACGGCGGAACCCCGACCCCGAGCCAGTTGTCGGGGGCGGCCACCCCGCCGCCCGGACGTCTCGCCGACGCGGCGGCGGGCGGATCCGACCTCACCCGCGATCTCGCGACGACGCCGGCACCCACCACGGACGGTGCAGCCACCCCCACGCCGCCGACGCCGGCTCCGCCGATTCCCGGTCTTCCACCGCTGCCTCAGCTGCCCTGTCTGATCTTCTGCCCGCCGGCCGATCCTGCCGTTCCGGCGGCGCCCGCACCCGAACCGGTCGCGCCCGCCGCGGCCGTCCCTCCGGCTGCTGCTCCGGCCCCTGCCGTTCCCCGGTAGTACACTCCGCGTTCGCCGCGCGCCCTGCTTTCTCGTAGGGCGCGCGGCGGCGTGTTGCCTCCAGCCGGATGGGCGAGGACGGCCGGCCCCCGTCGACACCTCGACCTCTCGGCGTCCTGGCGTGACCTTGCCGTGTTCGTTACCCTCGCTCACGTGCCTTCCGAGTAACGGAAGCCTCCGATACAAGCCCGTTTGATCACGGTTGGATAACGGAAACGTATCGAATCAGGTAGCCTCGATCCGGTCAGTTGAACGGAACACCCCGAGACGGGGGTCGCAGGAGGCAATCGAGTGGGTCGGCACAACAAGAAGACGGATTCCCATATCCGCCGCAATTCGGTCATCGCGCTTACCGGACTCGTCCCCATCGGACTGATCACCGCAGCCAACACGGCCGGCGCCACACCCAAGGTCCCCTTCCTCTCCACGAGCTCCTCTTCAGAGGTCGCCGACGTCGCCGAGGAGGCGCCCGCCGCCGTTCCCGAGGCCGCGGACTCCGTCACTCCCGTAGCCGAGACCGCCGCAGAGGCCGCGCCCGCGGCGGAGCAGGCGCCGGCTCCCGCCGCACTCGCTCCCGTCCAGGCCACCCCGCCGCTCCCGGCGAGCATCGCCCAGGGCGCGCTCGGTATCCCGGCCATCAGCGTCGCGGCCTACCAGAACGCCGAACGCGTGCTCGCCGTCGAACAGCCGGGTTGCGGCATGTACTGGACGCTCATCGCCGGCATCGGCCGCGTCGAGTCCACCCACGCCTATGACGGAAAGGCCGACGACAAGGGCAACATGCTCAAGCCCGTCCTCGGACCCGTCCTCGACGGCAGCCTCGGCGGCAATGCGGTCATCCGCGACACCGACGGCGGCAAACTGGACGGCGACGCCAACTACGACCGCGCCGTCGGACCCACGCAGTTCCTCCCCGAGACGTGGAACCGTTACGCGGGCGACGGCAACGGCGACGGCGTCGCCGATCCGCAGAACCTCTTCGACTCCGCGCTGACCACCGGAAAGTACCTGTGCGACGGCGGATTGAACGTCAAGGATCCGATTCAGGCCGCCAAGGCCGTGCACCGCTACAACAACTCCGCCGCCTACGTGGCCAACGTGCTCGCGTGGTCCGCCGGCTACTCCAGCGGAATCATCCCGGCGGCCGCGGACCTGCCGCGCATCCACTGAGCGCACATCCTTACCATTGAGTCATGCCAGTCCTGAGCGAGTCCTCTGTACGTAGCGCCCTGGCGCGCGTCCAGGATCCCGAGATCCGGAAACCGATCACCGAACTCGGGATGGTCAAAAGCGTCGACATCGCAGCCGACGACAGTGTCGACATCGCGATCTACCTGACCACCGCAGGCTGTCCGATGCGGACCGAGATCAGCGACCGGGTCACCAAAGCCGTGGCGGATGTTCCCGGCGTCGGCGCGATCAGGGTCGAACTCGACGTGATGAGCGACGAGCAGCGCACCGAACTCCGCAAGTCGCTGCGCGGAGACTCCGCCGAGCCGGTCATCCCGTTCGCCCAGCCCGGCTCCCTCACCCGCGTCTACGCGGTCGCGTCCGGCAAGGGCGGCGTCGGCAAGTCCAGCGTCACCGTCAATCTGGCCGCCGCGCTGGCCGCCCGCGGACTGTCGGTGGGCGTTCTCGACGCCGACATCTACGGACACTCCGTTCCCCGCATGCTCGGCACCGACGCCAAGCCCACGCAGGTGGAACGCATGATCATGCCGCCCGTCGCGCACGACGTGAAGATGATCTCCATCGCCCAGTTCACGCAGGGCAACACCCCGGTCGTGTGGCGCGGACCGATGCTGCACCGTGCGCTGCAGCAGTTTCTCGCCGACGTCTTCTGGGGTGATCTGGACGTTCTGCTGCTCGACCTGCCGCCCGGCACCGGCGACGTCGCCATTTCCGTCGCGCAGCTGATTCCCGGCGCGGAGATCCTCGTCGTCACCACCCCGCAGCAGGCGGCGGCCGAGGTCGCCGAGCGCGCCGGCGCCATCGCACTGCAGACCCGTCAGCGCATCGTCGGGGTCGTCGAGAACATGTCCTGGATGGACCTGCCCGACGGCAGCCGAATGGACATCTTCGGTTCCGGGGGCGGCCAGGCCGTCGCCGACCGACTCACCAAGGCCGTGGGCGCGAAGGTGCCACTGCTGGGCCAGATCCCGCTCGAGCAGGCAGTCCGTGAGGGCGGCGACGGCGGAGTTCCCATCGTCCTCGGCCACCCCGACTCACCGGCCGCGACGGCACTCCGCGACATCGCGGACAAGCTGGCCGTGCGCAAGCGTGGACTCGCCGGAATGTCGCTGGGAATCGACACCACCCGCCACCTCTAGGCGCTTCGCGCTCGTGCGCCTTTGTGGTTGCTCGCGCTACCACAAAGGCGCACGAGCCCGGGGGCCTAGGTTGCGTCGAGATCGATCGGGGGACGCTCGCCGGCCGCCAGCGGCTTGTTCTGCGGAGGAGTGGGCGTCGAGGGATCGGCGCTGACGGCCTTCGTTCCCGACTTGTCGAACGACACCGAAGTCGGCTTGTCGAAGTTGCCGGTGAGAATCGAATCGTCACCGTCGAGCAGGTGCTTGGTGATGACGGCGCGCGGAGTCATGCCGCGCAGCTGGTTGAGGTCGGACAGCGGCTTGCGGAGATCCTCGAACTCGGGACCGAGCTCGTCCTTGAGCTGCTGGCTCGCGCCACTTGCATACTCACGGACCTGCCTCAGTGATTTCGTTACCCAGCTGACCGCACCCGGAAGCCGCTCGGGTCCCAAGATGACCAGAGCCGCGACGAGGAGGACCATGAACTCGCCCCAACCAATGTTGCCGAACACGTGGTCAGCCTACTGTGCGGTGTGGGTCCGTGCCCAGGTGGCGAAGCGATCTCACAGCAACCTCTCGAGTCAATCGGAAGCCGGGGTCACGTCGACATCGACGAGCCGGCCCTCGCGGATCAGCTGAATCCGGACGGGTTCGCCGATCTTCTGCAGGTTGACGGCGACGACCAGTTCGTCGGCGCTGGTGACTGTGCGGTCGCCGACCTTGACGATCACGTCGTTCTCGACGACGCCCGCCCGCGCGGCCGGACTGTCCGAGCGGACGTTGGCCACCTGGGCGCCGCTGGTGTTGTCGTTGACGACGGTGCGGGCGTTCACGCCGATGTCCGGGTGATGCATCTGCCCGTCCCGGATGAGCGTCTGCGCGACCGTCGTGACGTCGTCGATGGGAATCGCGAATCCGAGGCCGACCGAGCCACCCGACTCACTGAGCATGGCGGTGTTGATGCCGATCACCCGGCCCGTGTCGTCGACGAGCGCGCCGCCCGAGTTGCCGTGATTGATCGCGGCGTCCGTCTGGACGGCGTCGATGACGGCGTTCGTGTCGGAGCCCTCCCCGGACAGCCGCATCGGACGGTGCAGCGCGCTGACGATGCCGCGGGTGACGGTCTTGCTGAGTCCGAGCGGGGATCCGACGGCGACGACGTCCTCACCGACCTGCACGTCACCGGACTTGCCGAGTTCCGCGACCGTCAGGTTGTCGGCGGACACCTTGAGGACGGCAAGGTCGGTCTTGATGTCGCGGCCGACGATCTGGGCCTCGGCCTTGGTCCCGTCGGAGAAGATCACCTGGATCTTGCCGCCGTCGGGGGCGGTGGCCGCGGCGGAGATGACGTGGTTGTTGGTGACGATGTAGCCGGCACCGTCGATGACGACACCCGAACCGGTGCTGCCCTGGTCGCCGACCGCCACCTGGATGGACACGACGGCGGGGAGGACGGCATCGGCGACCTGCGCGACGGGCGACTGCCCGAGGTCCTCTTCGCCGCCGCCCTGGACGAGGGTGACGCTCTGGCTGGTGAGCGAACTGCGATCCGCGGTGATCACGGCGGCGAGGAGCCCGCCGACCAGACCGATCGCGAGCGCGATCCCGCCGAGCGCGACGAGGGCCTTCGGCGCCACCTTGCCGCCGAACAGGACCTCGCGTGCGCTGAGTGCAGGCGCGGGCGGATGGGAGCGTTCCTCGGCGTGCAACGCCGGCGATCCGAGTTCGACGCCCGCCTCGGGGTCGCGCCAGG
>NZ_BCWY01000123.1 GCF_001894825.1 Rhodococcus jostii NBRC 16295
GGGCCTCCGCGCCGACCGCACCGCGGCGCGTGCCGATGAAGTCCGACGCCGCCGTGACCTGCGACTGCGCCGCCACGAGGTCCTGTTCGAGGCGCTGCTGCGCACGTTCGGCCTGCTGCCGGGATTCCTCCGCTTCGGCGAGGACGGCGTCGAGTTCGGCGTCGGCCTTGACGATCTGGGTGAAGCTGCCGAGCGGGTCGGTGTCGGCGGCCGTCCGGGCCGCCGACAGCGCTGCCTCGGCCGCGGCCCGGGCGGATGCGAGCCGGGCCCCACCCTGCTCGGTGAACGGGGCCGCGGCCGCGATCCCGGACTCCACGTCGGTGATCGCGGCCGGCAGGGTAGCGATGGCGTGGCGGATGTCGTCGGCGGCGTGATCGACGGCGTCGAGCAACGTCCGGGCCTGCTCCAGCGCGCCCTCGGCTCCGCGGATCGCGGACACGGCCGGTCCCTGCTTCCCGGGCGGCAGGGCTGTCGCGTCGCGGCCCTCGGCGACGGACCGTTCCGCGAACGCGAGCTGCTCCTCCGCCATCGTCACGTTGTGGGCGACGGAAGCGAGTGCGGCGGCGGGGAATTCGGTCTGCAGGGTGGCGAGGATCCGGGTCGAGTCGGGGATGCGCACCGTCAACGCGACCATGTCCCGGGTGAGCGCGTCGAGGCGGTCGGGGGCGTTGATCAGCAGGTCCCGCAGCCCGTCGAACTCCTGCACCCGCTCGTTGAGCTCACGGTCTGCGCGCCCGCACGAGGTGACGATGTCGATCAGCATCTCCCGTTGCTGCTGCGGGGTCTCGGGGATCGCGTCGTCGAGTCGCTGCCGCACCGTGAACGCCGCCGCGAGGGTGGACTTCGCCTTCTCGAATGCCGCGGTGAACGACGCCGTGGCCTGATCGCCGAATTCACCGCGGGCAAGCTCGAGTTCCTCCTGGCTCGTGCGCAGGGCATTGTCGGTCTCGACGAGCACCTCCTTGGCGCGCTCGTCGAGCGTCGGCAGCGGCAGCGCCGTCAGTGCGGCCGTGTCCTCGGGGCTGATGCTGCGCGCCGCCTCGGCACCTGCCCGGGTAAGGTCGTGCTTCTTCTTGCGCGAGTACAGCACGATGCCACCCGCACCCACGACGACCACACCTCCGCCGACCAGTAGCGTGCGCACCGACATTCCCTTGCCCGGACTCATAGCGTCGCCCAGTCCCCCCGCCGCGGCGATGGCACCGCCCGCCCAGTCCTCCTCACGCAGAGCCGGTTCCACTGCATCCACCCGGATCGACTCGGCCTCGTCGCTGGTGATCTCGGAGAGTCCGTCCGGCGCGATGAGCGCGTACTCGCGGTCGACCGTCGCGACCGCGAGGAGGGCGTCACGGTCGCCGAGCGAGGACGCCTGCGCCGTCTGATCCGCCCACGGTCCGGCGCCGAGCCCGTTGAAGTCGGGAACGTACACCACCCACAACCGCACCTTGTGTTCGTCGTACAGCTGGTCGATCGCGGCCTGGACGTCGCTCTTCTGGTCGGCGTCGAGCACACCGACGGTGTCGGTGATCTGACCGGGCAGGCGGAATGGTGCATCCGCCGACGCGATCGCGGGCCCGAACAAGATCGTCACCAGTGTCAGGAGTGCGGTGACAGCGCCGAGAGCGGTGAATCGCCGAGCGGAGGAAATGTGAAGTCGCGGGCGGGACGACGGCGTCTGCTCGAGGCGCGGTGCGAGTGGCATGGCAGCAAATCTATCCGGTGTGGCGAGTCGTCATCGGGATAGTTCGACGACAGCTGGCAGAATCAGGGAGTGAATTCTGCACCGAGCCGTGAACGCCACGATCTCCCGCGCCGTCCTGCGCGCCTGGGGTTCGCCGGCACGCTGGCCCGGTGGACCCGCCGGATCATCGCCGGCGTGGTTCTCCTCGCCGCCGCGCTGGTGGTCGGCACCGCCGTCCGGGTGTGGCAGGTCGCGCGAATCGACGACACGTCGACGGCGGACGCGATCGTCGTGCTCGGCGCCGCCCAGTACTCGGGCACACCGTCCTCGGTGTTCGAGGCGCGCCTCGAACAGGCGTACAAGCTGTACGAGCGGGGGGTGGCTCCCGAGGTCATCACGGTCGGCGGCAAGCAGGAGGGCGACGAGTACACGGAGGCGGCGTCCGGCAAGAACTACCTGATCTCCCGCGGCGTCCCCGCCGACAGCATCACCGCCGTCGAGGAAGGGTCCGACACCCTGCTCAGCATCGAAGCGGTCAGCGAGGCGATGGGCGCGCAGGGCCTCCACTCGGCGGTCCTCGTCAGCGACCCGTGGCATTCGCTGCGGACGCGGACGATGGCGCGCGACGCCGGACTCGACGCCTGGACGGCGCCCACCCGGCAGGGGCCGGCAGTGTTCACACGCGAATCCCAGTTGCACGGAATCGCCCGGGAGACAGGGGCGTTGATCTGGTACCAGCTCACCCACTTCTCGGCCGACTTCCCCTACACGGCCGGACAGTAGAGGTTCGATGACAGCGCACACGACACCCCTCGGCGACGTGTACTCCGCGCACGACGCCGCCCGCCGGGTCCGCGAGGCACCGAAACGGGCCGGGATCCCGGGCAGTCAGATCGCGGCCGCGCAGCACCGATCGGTCTTCTCCCGCGACCGCGCCCGCGTCCAGCACTCGGCCGCCCTCCGCAGGCTCGCCGACAAGACTCAGGTGGTGGGCCCTCGGGACGGCGACACTCCCCGCACCCGGTTGACGCACTCGATCGAGGTGGCCCAGATCGGCCGCGGGATCGCGGACGGACTCGGCTGCGACCCCGATCTGGTCGACCTCGCGG
This sequence comes from Rhodococcus jostii NBRC 16295, assembly GCF_001894825.1. Taxonomy (GTDB): domain Bacteria; phylum Actinomycetota; class Actinomycetes; order Mycobacteriales; family Mycobacteriaceae; genus Rhodococcus_F; species Rhodococcus_F jostii. The sequence goes on from NZ_BCWY01000123.1 coordinate 2,791, forward strand.
GCCTCGCACACGACATCGGCCACCCGCCCTACGGTCACAACGGGGAGAAGGCGCTCGACGAGGTCGCGGAAGGCTGCGGCGGGTTCGAGGGAAACGCCCAGAATCTGCGCATCCTGACGAGCCTCGAACCGAAGGTACTCAACCCCGACGGAAGCAGCGCCGGACTCAACCTGACCCGCGCGTCGCTGGACGCGGCGATCAAGTACCCGTGGACTCGCCCGCGCCCCGGGGCCAAGTTCGGCGCGTACGACGACGACGCCGACGTGCTCGCGTGGATTCGCGAGGGCGCCGCCGACGGCCACCAGTGCCTCGAGGCGCAGGTCATGGATTGGGCCGACGACGTCGCCTACTCGGTGCACGATGTCGAGGACGGCGTCATCGACGGGCGCATCGATCTGCGCTCGCTCGCCGATCCGGTGGACCGGCGGGCACTCGCCGAATTCGGTGCCTCGGAGTTCCCGGGACTGGACGTCGAGGAACTCGTCGAGGCCGCCAAGCGGTTGAGTCTGCTGCCCGTCGTCCTCGACGTGGGCACCTACGACGGCACGCTCACCAGTTCCGTCGCCCTCAAGAACCTGACCAGTGAGCTGGTCGGCCGGTTCGCGACCGCCGCGATCGTCGGCACCCGCGACGTCCACGGCGAGAAGCCGGTCGCACGTTACGACGCCGACCTGGTGGTTCCGCCTGTGGTGGCGGCCGAGGTGGCGCTGCTCAAGACGTTCGCTCTGAACTTCGTCATGTCGGACGCCGGGCACCGGGCCCGGCAGGAACGCCAGCGCGACCGCGTGCACCGTGTTGCCGAGTGGCTGCTCGCGACCGCGCCCGCCGGTCTCGACCCGATCCTGGTTCCCGCGTGGACTGCGGCCGCCGACGACGCCGCCCGCGTCCGGGTGGTCGTCGACCAGATCGCCTCCTACACCGAGAGCCGCCTCGAACGCGTCGACAAGTCCAGTCTCGGGGCCCAGGCGAGCTGGGGCTGACACGGCGGAAGTCGGACCAATCCGGCCGCTGCGGTGCTACGAATAGGTCTACAGACAGCTCGCACCCAATGGTCAGGGAGACCGGATGAAGTCTGCAGTGCGCAAGATCATCGGTTCGACGTCCGCAGCGCTGGCGGTGGCGGTCGGCGCCGCTCTGCTGGCCGCACCCGCGGCGCAGGCTGCGCCCGTGTACCCGTTCGCCGACCCCGACCCGTTCTACGGTGCGCCCGCCGACGTCGGGGCACGTGCCGACGGTGACGTGCTGGCGAGCCGCCCGGTCGCAGCCACCGGCTTCCCCACGGCCGACGCCTGGCAGGTCGAGTACAAGTCGACCAATTCCGCCGGGGCGCCCATCGCGGCGATGACCACGGTGCTGGTACCCCGCGGCACTCCCGCGAACCGGCCGCTGGTGTCCTACCAGCCGTACGTCAACGCGCTCGGGCTCGAGTGCGCGCCGTCGCATCTGCTGTTCAACGGCGGACTGCAGGAAGCCCCGGCCCTCAACGCCCTCCTCGCGCGGGGCTGGGCCGTCGCCGTGCCCGACCACCTCGGTCCCACCAGCGCGTACGGTGCGGCGAAACTCGGTGGTCGGCTCGTGCTCGACGGGGTTCGCGCCGCGCAGCGGCTCCCCGAGGCGGGGCTCGGCGGCAGTCCGGTCGGGCTGGCCGGATACTCGGGCGGCGCCATGGCTACCAACTGGGCCGCGGCGCTCGCACCCACCTACGCCCCGGAACTGAACATCGTGGGCGCCGCCCAGGGCGGCACCCCGGTCAACATCGGTGAACTCGCCGACCGTCTCGGCGGCACCCGGTCGCAGGCGTTCGGGTTGGGCTTCGCCGCCGCCATCGGGCTCGAGCGTGAATACCCGACCCGGTCGCCGCTCGGGGACGGCCTCAACGGCGAGGGTCTCGCGCTGCGCGCGCAGATGAGCAACATGTGCACCGACTCGATCCTCGGCGCCGGAGCCGGGAAGTCGCTGCCCGATCTGACGAACGGTCCCGGCATCCTCGGGAATCCGTCCGGACGATCGGTGATGGACGAGAACAGTGTCGAGTTGTACCCCGGGGTTCCGAGGACGCCGATGTTCGTCTGGCACGGCAGCGCAGACCCCCTGGTCGCGATCGGGCCGGTGCAGAACACCGTCGCACGGTACTGCTCGCAGGGTGCGCGGGTGCAGTTCGACGTGATCCCGGGCGCCGACCACGGCACCGCCACGATGCTCGGCGCGGGTCCCGCCTTCGGCTATCTCGGCGACCGATTCGCCGGGATCCCAGCCCCCTCGAACTGCTGATGCCGAGGCGGAAGTTCGGGCCCCGGGCGAGCGCCTAGACTGTCGGGCGTGGCTGGCAGAATCCCTGATCGTGACGTTGCGGCCATTCGCGAGCGCACACGGATCGAGGACATCGTGGGGGAGTACGTCTCCCTCAAGCGCGCGGGCGGCGACTCCATGAAGGGGCTGTGCCCCTTCCACGACGAGAAGTCGCCGTCCTTCCACGTCCGGCCCAACCACGGCCACTACCACTGCTTCGGATGTGGCGAGGGCGGCGACGTCTACTCGTTCCTCCAGAAGATCGACCACATCAGCTTCGTCGAGGCCGTCGAGCAGCTCGCCGACCGGTTGAACTACACCATCTCGTACGAGGGTGGCGGCACCTCGGTGCAACGGGACCGCGGCACCCGGGCGCGCCTCGTTGCGGCCAACGCGGCCGCGCAGGCGTTCTACTCGGCGCGGCTGCAGGAACCCGACGCGCAGGCGGCCCGCGACTACCTGACGGAACGGAACTTCGACTCGGCGGTCGCGCAGCAGTTCGGGTGCGGGTATGCGCCCGACGGCTGGGACATCCTCACGAAGCATCTGCTGGGCAAGGGCTTCGACGTGAAGGAGCTCGAGGCTGCGGGTTTGTCGAAGGCGGGGCGTCGCGGCCACATCGACCGCTTCCATCGGCGCCTGCTCTGGCCCATCCGGAACCTGTCCGGCGACGTCATCGGATTCGGCGCCCGCAAGTTGTTCGACGACGACACCATGCCCGGCAAGTACGTCAACACACCGGAAACCATGCTGTACAAGAAGTCTCAGGTGCTGTTCGGTCTCGACCTCGCCAAGCGGGAGATCGCCAAGGGGCATCAGGCCGTGGTGGTGGAGGGCTACACCGACGTCATGGCGATGCACGTCGCAGGGGTAAAGACAGCCGTCGCCGCCTGCGGCACCGCGTTCGGTGAAGACCACCTCGCGATGCTGCGACGGCTCCTCATGGACGACAGCTACTTCCGCGGCGAGATCATCTACACGTTCGACGGGGACGCCGCCGGCCAGGCCGCGGCGATGAAGGCGTTCGAGGGTGACCAGAAGATGGCGGGGCAGACTTTCGTCGCCGTCGCGCCCGAGGGCATGGACCCGTGCGAGTTGCGGCAGAAGTCGGGCGACGCCGCCGTCCGCGACCTCGTTGCGCGTCGCACCCCGATGTTCGAGTTCGTGGTCAAGTCGATCCTCACCGAGCACGACCTCGAGACCGCCGAAGGCCGGGTGGAGGCCCTGCGGCGCACGGTGCCGGTGGTCGCCCAGATCAAGGAAGCGACACTGCGCGACAGCTACTCCGTCCAGCTGTCCGGATGGGTGGGCTGGGACGACATCGCCGCGGTCCGTCAGCGGGTACGCGACGAGGCACGTAAGCGGGCGTCCACCCGCGGATCGATGCCGGCGCCCCCGAAGAAGAAGGCGGCCCGCGAGGAGAGTCAGGACACCCCGCAGTTGCCGGTCGGACTCTCGCGGCCGCGACCGAACGATCCGACGCTGTGGGCGCAGCGCGAGGCGCTGAAAGGCGCGTTGCAGTATCCCTCGATCGCGGGCACGGTATTCGATTCGCTGCCGGTGGAGACGTTCACCCACCCGACGTACGTGGTGATCCGCGAGTCGATGATCGCGTCCGGCGGCACCAGCGCGGGCCTCGGCGGCGGCGAATGGGTCGACGCGGTCAGCCGGGGCGTCGAGGACGTCACCGCGGCGTCCCTCGTGTCGGAACTCGCCGTCGAGCCGCTGCCCGCCGAGGAGGACACCGTCCCGCGATACATCTCCGGCGTGATCGCTCGCCTGCAGGAGGTGTGGGTGGGGGAGCAGGTGGCGGAACTCAAGTCCAAACTGCAGCGGATCTCGCCGGCGACGGAGTCGGACGAGTTCCACTCCCTGCTCGGCGACCTCGTCGCCCTCGAGCAGTACCGCCGCAGCCTGCTCGATCAGGCGATCGGCGACACGAACCGGGACGGGATGGCCGGCTGACCCGAGTCGCCGGCTACTTCTTCTTGAGCTGATCCTGGGGAACCAGGATGGTGGTTTCCTCGTCGAGCGGCTTCATCGGCTCCAGCTTCGGTTGCGTGTTCAGCGAGTCGGACAGTTTCTGCCGTGACACCTGCAACACCTTCCTGGTGGCGGGACTGGTGGCCACCGCCTTCGTGGCCCGGCTGATCTGCTCGTAGCGCGCCCGTCCTGCCCGCGTACCCAGCACGTAACCAGCAGCGATACCGATCAACAACCGCATCATTCCCGCTTCCTCCCGACGCACAACGACCTTCACCCATCCTGCCTGATGCGTCGACAGGCAGGCGATTTGGTACTGGGGTGGGGCTATGCGCTACAGTTTCTCTCGCATCGCCGGGAACGGCGAAGCACAGCAGAATAATCCCCTGTAGCTCAATTGGCAGAGCTTCCGACTGTTAATCGGACGGTTGCTGGTTCGAGTCCAGCCGGGGGAGCATCGAAAACCCCGCCCGGTTCGTCCGAGCGGGGTTTTCTGCTGTCCGCTCGCAAATCCCGATCGGTGTGCGTTCCAGGCGAGTACATTCCGGCTGTATCGGGAGGAACCGACCGGCGGAGTGTGCGATGAGCGAGGACGGCGGCGACACAGCGCGGACATGGCCGGCCGGGCGGCTCGGCACGCGCGACGCCCCGCGGTGGCTGTTGCCCTCGATCTTCTACGTCATTCTCGCCGTCGCCGCCTACCAGTTGTCGGGTTGGCTGTTCGTCAACCTGCGGAGCTTTCTGGGGTTGCTGTTCCTCGCATGGCTGTTCAGCATCACCCTCGAGCCGGTCGTCGACTGGCTCGAGCGCCGGGGGCTGCGACGCGGCGCCGCCACCAGTCTGGTGCTGTTCGCGCTGTTCGTCTTCGCCATCGGATTCCTGGCGCTGTTCGGGACACTGCTCGCCCAGCAACTCGCCCAGCTCCTGAAGGCCCTGCCCGGCGCGCTGTCCTCGCTCACCGACTGGTCCAACCGCGTGTTCGACACCGACTTCGCGACCGGTGAAGACCTGATCCACCTCACGCCCGAGACCATCCGCGACCTTGCGCAGCGCTTCACCCCAGGCGTTCTGGGTGTGTTGTCCTCGCTGCTCGGCGTCGTGTTCCAGATGCTGACGCTGCTGCTGTTCGTGTTCTACATGTCGGCGCAGGGGCCGGCCCTTCGCCGGACGATTTCGAGCTGGTTTCCGGCGCGGCAACAGCGGGTCATCTCGGTCGTCTGGGAGATCTCGGTCGAGAAGGCCGGTGGCTATGTGGTGTCACGGCTGATCCTCGCTGCCGTGAGTTCGATCGCGACCGGCATCTTCCTCGTGGTGATCGGCGTGCCCTACTGGCTGCCGCTTGCGCTGTGGACCGGCATCGTCTCGCAGTTCGTCCCCACTCTCGGCACCTATCTCGCGATCGCTCTCCCCGCGATCATCGCCGCCGCATCCCAGCCGATGGACGGTGTGTGGGTGATCGTGTTCGGGACCGTCTACCAGCAGATCGAGAACTACGTGCTCCACCCGCGCATCACGTCCGCGACGGTCTCGATCCACCCCGCGGTCGCGTTCGGGTCGGTGATCGTGGGCGCCTCGCTGTTCGGTGCGGTCGGTGCGCTGGTCTCCGTCCCGGTGGTCGCGGCTATCCAGGCTCTCGTCGAGACGTACGGGCGACGGTACGAACTCGTCGCAGACGAGGGTCGGTCGGGCGCCGCCTCAGTCGAACAGCGCGAACACGCGCGCGACGAAGAAGGCCACGATTCCGAGGACGAGTAGACCTACCGGGAAGTGTCGATGTCGGCCAGTACCCCGGGAGTCGTCGTTGCGCACCCGGCGGAGAAAGCAGCTGGTCCGACAGGAGCCGCGTCGGATGCGCCACGGCGAATTGCGCTGTCAGGGCGGGCTTCGTCCCGGCTACTCGCCCACGGCGGGGGCACGGTAACATCGGCAGGCCGCGATCGCGTGCAGTGCGGTGATGGGGCGGTAGCTCAGTCGGTTAGAGCCGTGGACTCATAATCCATTGGTCGCGGGTTCGAGCCCCGCCCGCCCCACCCCTTCACCGGTCGGTCCGGTCTTCCCGAGCCTGCCCAGATGCGGGCAGTGTGAACACCATGACCTTGGCACGCGAGGAGCGCGAGGAATTTGCCGAGCTGCTCGCCGGGCTGTCCGCGCAGCAGTGGGAGTCGCCGAGCCTGTGTGAGCGGTGGCGGGTTCGGGACGTCGCCGCGCACGTGATCAGCTACGACGAACTCGACCTCCGCGATCTGCTCCTCCGGTTCGGGAAGGGCGGGTTCCTACAGGTGCGGGTCAACGAGCTCGGGGTGGCCGACCTCGCGGACCGCACCACCGAGGAGTTGGTGGACTTGATGCGCATACATGCCGAACCCAGCGGTTTGCCAGCCGGTTTCGGCGGGATGATCGGCCTCGTCGACGGCATGATCCATCAGCAGGACATCCGGCGGCCCCTCGCTATTCCCCGGACCATCCCGCCGCAGCGGCTGCGTGCGGCGCTGGACTTCGCACGTTTCGCCCCGCTGATCCGCGGCGCCTGGCGAGCCCGCGGGGTCACGTTGGTGGCAGCGGATCTCGACTGGTCCTACGGCCGGGGGCCGCAGGTCCGCGGAAGCGGGGAAGCGCTGTTGATGGCGATGGCCGGGCGTCGCGACGCACTCGGCGACCTCACCGGCCCCGGCCGGTCGACACTCGCCGCCCACATCGGAGCCTGATCAGCGGCGGCAGACGAACCTGCCGCGTCGTTGTTCTCGGCGCCGGAGCGGGGCAGACTGAAAGGCACTCGAGGAGGCCATCGTGGAGCTGCAGATCGTGGCAATCGACAAGCCCGACGACATGAACGTGATCGTCGGGCAGTCCCACTTCATCAAGACCGTCGAGGACATACACGAGGCACTGGCCGGAGTGGGTCCGCACCTCCGGTTCGGGGTGGCGTTCTGCGAAGCGTCGGGGCCTCGCCTCGTGCGCTGTTCCGGCAACGACGATCGTCTCGTCGAGTTGGCCACGCGCAACGCCGTCGCGGTCGGTGCGGGCCACTCGTTCTTCGTGTTCGTGGAGGACGGCTACCCGGTGAACGTCCTGAACACGCTGAAACAGGTGCCGGAGGTGTGCGGCATCTTCTGCGCCACCGCCAACCCCGTCGAAATCATCGTGGCCGAGACGGAACTCGGCCGGGGCATCGCCGGCGTGATCGACGGAGGCCCACCTGCCGGTGTGGAGACTGATGCCGACGTCGCCGACCGCAAGGCGTTGCTCCGGACCATCGGGTACAAGCTCTGAGCGAGCGGCGCCCGGACTCTACGCCAGCGGGTCGCTGTTCTCCCACGCGACGGGGAACTGCACGTCGACGCCCTCGGCCAGGCCTTTCTCGGTGAGGAATCGCAGGGACCGCCGGAAGTTGTCGGCGAAGCGGGGGAGTGGTGTCAGCGGCCGGTGCAGCGGCTTCCAGAAATTGTCCCAGTGGATCGGGATCACCCGGCGGGCGCCGGTGCGGGTCACGAGTGCCTCCCAGTACTCCCGGCGGAACTCGTCGGACTGCTTGCCGAGCGTTCCGATGCCGAGATAGACGGTGTCGGCGTCGTATCCGTCGAGTGCGCCGGGAACGAAGTTCGCGCTGGCATGGACGAGGATCCGGCCGTCCGGGTGTGCGAAGTGGAACGAGAAGCAGTCGCCCTGTGCGTACTCGCGGATCGACGCCGGTGGGTGGACGGCGTGTTCGATCGTGCCCGGAAACTTCGCTCCGGGGCTGTGCGCCGCGGGCAACGCGGTCACCTCGAATGCGCCGTACCGCAAAGGTGTTCGCAGCTCGATCGTCCGGAACCGGTCCATCGCGAACCCGTAACCCTCGGCGATGTGCCGCGTCGACGGCGAACCGACGAGTTCCCGCCGGTGCGCTGCGCCACGATCGGAGAGTCCAGCGCGTGGTCGTAGTGCGAGTGCGCGACGAGGACGGCGGCCAGGCGGTCGGTCCGAACCCGCGCGAGAGCCCGGTCGATAGCGGCGCGGTCGGGGCGGAGGGGTCGCAGGACCGATCGCAGGAGCGGCGGCCGGGAGAAGAACCCGTCCGTCATCACCGCCGTCTCGCCGTCGGACAGCAGGACCGTGGAAACACCGAGGAAGGTGGCGCGCATCCTCGTGACGGTACCGGCGCGCCGCAAGCGTGCGGCGTGACCGTGTCGCCGCTCTACGATGGCCGCCATGGCGATCACTCCCGACACGAAGAACTGGACCTGGGTCCTCGACCGGGCCTGCCCCGACTGCGGGTTCGACTCGGCGGCAACCCCCTACGGCAACCCCCTACAACGACATTCCGGCGCTGGATCGCGCGAATGCCGACGCCTGGTCGCCGGTGCTCGCCCGCCCCGACGTCACGGTCCGGCCGGACGAGCAGACGTTGGTCGGCACTCGAGTACGCGGCGCATGTGCGCGACGTGTTCCGGATCTTCGACGTCCGGCTTCGTCTCATACTCGACGAGACGGATCCGCTGTTCCCCAACTGGGATCAGGACGAGACCGCCGTGTCCGAGCGCTACAACGAGCAGGACCCGGCCGAGGTGGCCTCCGAACTGCGTGAGGCCGGCGCGGCGGTGGCCGCCGACTTCGCGGCCGTCGCCCCGGAGTTCCGGGGACGGACCGGACGTCGCAGCGACGGCGCGTCGTTCACGGTGGAGTCGTTGGCCAAGTACTTCGTCCACGACCCGATCCACCACCTCCACGACGTGTCGGGGTAACAGTTTCGGATTCCCGGACCCGATTCGGTAGAACGTGTTCCAATTCGGCGAGTTTGTGTCTATCGTCACATCAGCAGATGCGCAGACATGAATGAAGGGTTGGGAGTCACATGAAGACCAAGGGTGCGATCCTGTGGGGCCTGAACGAGCCGTGGTCGGTCGAGGAGATCGAGATCGGCGAACCGGTGGCGGGCGAGGTGCAGATTCGCATGGAAGCCGCCGGCATGTGCCACTCCGACCATCACATCGTCACCGGTTCGATGCCCATGGCATCCTTCCCGATCATGGGCGGCCACGAGGGGTCGGGCGTCATCACGAAGCTGGGGCCGGAGGTGAAGGATCTCGAGGTCGGCGACCACGTGGTGCTTTCCTTCGTACCCGCCTGCGGACGCTGTCCGGCATGTTCGGCGGGACACCAGAATCTGTGTGACCTCGGGATGGGGCTCCTGAGCGGCCTCGCCATCAGCGACGGCACCTTCCGCATCCACGCGCGCGGTGAGAACGTCATCCCGATGTGCCTGCTCGGCACGTTCTCGCCCTACATGGTCGTGCACGAGACGTCGGTCGTGAAGATCGACAAGGACATCCCGTTCGACGTCGCCGCGCTCGTCGGCTGCGGTGTGCCCACCGGGTGGGGTTCGGCGACGCGGATGGCGGAGGTGAAGCCGGGCGAATCCGTCGTCATCATGGGTGTCGGCGGCGTCGGCATGAGCGCGCTGCAGGGCGCGGTGGCGTCTGGTGCGCGGCAGATCTTCGCCATCGACCCGGTGCCGTGGAAGCGGGAACAGGCACTCAAGTTCGGGGCCACCCACGCGTTCGAGAGTGCCGCTGCCGCAATCGAGCCGATCATCGCCCTCACCAACGGGCTGATGGCACAGAAGACGATCATCACGGTCGGGGAGATGCACGGCGAATACGTCGAGGAAGCCCTGTTGCTCACCAGCAAGTTCGGCACCTGCGTCGTCACCGCCATGGGTGCCATGACCGACATGGACGTCAAGCTGAACCTGTTCCTCTTCTCGATGCTCCAGAAGGACCTGAAGGGCACCATCTTCGGCGGCGGCAACGCTCGGGTCGAGATCCCGAACCTGCTGGCCATGTACAAGTCGGGGCAGCTGAACCTCGACGACATGATCACCCGCACCTACACCCTCGAAGGGGTCAACGACGGGTATCAGGACATGCTCGACGGCAAGAACATTCGCGGCGTCATCCGGTACACCGAAGCCGACTGGTGACGGCTCACCGCAGCTGACCGCGGGCCGTTCTCGTAGGCTGACCGGGTGCAGAGTCTCGATCAGATCGCCCGATGGCCCGTGGACAACGCTGCGGCGGTGGTCCTGTCGCGAGACGAAGGGGTGATCGGCGAGTACGGCGACCAGCAGCGCGTCTTCCCGCTGGCCTCGGTGACCAAGCTGCTCTGCGCGTACGCAGTGCTGGTGGCCACCGAGGAGGAGGCCGTCGAACTCGACCAGCCCGCAGGCCCGGAGGGCTCGACCGTCCGTCATCTGCTGGCGCACGCGTCGGGTCTCGCGTTCGACACCGACCGCGTGCAGACCGCACCGGAGCGCAAACGCATCTACTCGAGCGCCGGCTTCGAGGTGCTTGCCGACTTCCTCGCCGCCGAGACGTCGATCGATTTCGCCGAGTACGTCGCGGAATCCGTGTTCGCTCCGTTGTCGATGGATTCGTCCGCACTCGTGGGACCGGCCGGACACGGAGCGCAGGCGTCGGCGGGCGATCTCGGACGGTTCGCGGCCGAACTGTTCCGCTCGGCGCTCATTTCGCCTCAGACGCTCGCAGAGGCAACATCCGTCCAATTCCCCGGACTCGACGGAATCCTGCCCGGATACGGCTCACAGCGGCCCAACGACTGGGGTCTGGGCTTCGAGATCCGATCGGGTAAGAGTCCGCACTGGACGGGTACGGGTAACTCGCCGCAGACGTTCGGTCACTTCGGGCAGTCCGGGACGTTCCTGTGGGTCGACCCGGCCGCGGGGCTGGCGTGCGTCGCGCTGACGGACCGCGACTTCGGCGACTGGGCCAAGCCCCTGTGGACCGAGCTGAGCGACGGTATCCTCTCGGAACGCCGAATGTGATGACACACCGATTGATCGAATCACTGGCGCAACACAGGCATCACAGGGCACACTGGTCAACCGAGCGTGCTGCACACACCGACTGAGGCCGTTGGGGAAGACGTCCCTCGTCGAAGCAGGAGGCTCGAGTGCGCGCATTGAATCAGTTCGCGGACGTGACGGCTGGTGTTGTCTACATCCACTCGTCGCCCGCCGCGTTGTGCCCCCATATCGAATGGGCGCTGACCGCGACCCTCGACTGCCGAGCGAACCTGAAATGGACCTCGCAGCCGGCCTCCAACGGCGTCCTGCGCGCGACCACCAGCTGGGTGGGGCCCGTCGGCACCGCCTCGCGGCTGGTCAACGCGCTCCGCGCCTGGCCGATGCTGCGCTTCGAGGTCACCGAGGATCCCAGTGAGGGCGTGGACGGCGAGCGGTACAGCCACGTGCCCGGCATGGGTCTGTGGCACGGGTCCACCAGCGCCAACGGCGACGTCGTCGTGGGGGAGATGCGCCTGCGGGCACTGATGCAAGCGGGAGGCGACATCGCCGCCGAACTGGACTACGCACTCGGAACCGCATGGGACGAGGCTCTCGAGCCGTTCCGTAGCGGCGGAGAAGGCGCCGAGGTCACCTGGTTGCGTCGCGACGTCGGCTGACCTCACTTACGTCCACGCACACGAAAAGGCCCCCACCAGTTCACAACGGTGGGGGCTTTCTCTCGAACAGAGCTCAGATCACAGCGGGATGTTCTTGTGATCGCCGCGGCCGGCGGGAGCGGCGGCCAGGGCAGCGGTGACGACACTGCGCGTCTTGGCGGGATCGATCTCCTCGTCCACCACACCGATCGCGACGGCCCGGTCGACGCCGCCGGCGATGCTCTCGTGCTCGATGGCCAGACGCTCGTGCAGAGCCTCACGCTCTTCCTCCGGCGCGGCGGCGAGGGCACGCTTGTGCAGGATGCCGACAGCGGCCTTGGCGCCCATCACGGCGACCTCGGCGTCCGGCCACGCGTAGACGGCGGTGGCGCCGAGCGCGCGGGAGTTCATTGCGATGTAGGCGCCGCCGTAGATCTTCCGAGTCACGACCGTCACGCGGGGAACGGTGGCCTCGGCGAACGCGTGGAGCAGTTTGGCGCCGCGGCGGACCACGCCTTCCCATTCCATGCTCACACCGGGCAGGTACCCGGGGACGTCGACGACCACGACGAGCGGGATGCCGAAAGCGTTGCACAGCCGGACGAAACGAGCCGACTTCTCGGCGCTCTCCGAGTTGAGGCAACCACCGAGGCGGAGCGGGTTGTTGGCGATGACACCGACGGTGCGGCCACCGAGGCGTCCGAGGCCGGTGACGATGCTGCGGGCGTAATTGCCCTGCAGCTCCTCGAAACTCGACTCGCCCTCGACGTTGTCGAGAAGTTCGTGAACGATCGGACGGACGTCGTAAGCGCGCTTCGCCGACTCCGGCATGAGGGCGCGAAGATCGGTGTCGCCGTGCGCGGCCGCAGCCTGATCGAACTCGCCCTGTTCGCAGAACATCGACACCAGGCGGCGGGCCCGGTGCAGGGCGTCGCCCTCGTCGTGGGCGGCGATGTGCGCGACGCCCGACTTCTTGGTGTGGGTGTCGGGACCGCCGAGGGACACCATGTCGACCTGTTCACCGGTGACACTGCGGACCACGTCGGGTCCGGTGACGAAGACACGGGCTTCCGGCGCCATGATGACGACGTCGGTGAGCGCGGGACCGTAGGCCGCTCCACCGGCTGCGAAGCCGAGGACGACGGAAATCTGTGGGACGCGGCCGGACGCGCGGACCATGGCCTCGAAGACCAGTCCGACGGCGTGCAGGGCCTCGACGCCCTCGGCGAGACGCGCGCCGCCCGAGTGCCAGAGACCCACGATCGGGGCATCTTCCTCGAGGGCGGTGTCGATCGCCGTCACGATGTGCTTGCAGCCTTCGACGCCCATGGCACCACCCATGACGGTGGCGTCGGAGCAGTAGGCGATGGTGCGGACACCGTCGATGTTGCCGGACGCGGCCAGCACACCGGACTTGTCACGCGGATGGAGCGGGACGACGGTCCCGGCGTCGAACAGCTTCTCCAGGCGCGCAAGGGGATCGCGCGGATCGATCGATGCATCGGACTTCGTCGCGGGTGCCAGGATTGTCATCGCGTCCTCCTCTGTAGCGGGCCCGGATGGGGCTGTCGATGGGTGGAGACCCCTTCGAGAAGGGGTCTCCACCCGCGATCTAGCAGGACCGGCTGTCAGGCCCGGCCGAAGGCGAGCGCGACGTTGTGCCCACCGAAACCAAACGAGTTGTTGATCGCGAAATCGATCTCGCCGTAACGGGCTTCGCCCTTCACGACATCCAGGTCGATCTCTGGATCCTGATTCTCGAGATTCAGCGTGGGCGGAATGACTCCGTCACGCAGACTCAGGACCGTGAGCACCGCCTCGAGCGCACCGACGGCGCCGATCGAGTGCCCCAACGCGGACTTCGGCGCGTACACCGCAGCATGGTTGCCGACGGCAGCCGTGATGGCGTTCGCCTCTGCCGTGTCACCGATCGGCGTGGCCGTGGCGTGCGCGTTGATGTGCTGGATGTCCTTCTTCGTCAATCCAGCAGTCTCGATCGCCCGCGTCATGGCCCGCGCAGCACCTGAACCCGAAGGATCGGGGGCGACGATGTGGAACCCGTCGGAGGTGATCCCCGCGCCCAGCAGGCGGGCGTGGATGGTGGCACCGCGAGCCTTGGCGTGCTCCTCGGTTTCGAGGACCATCATGGCTCCGGCCTCACCGAACACGAAGCCGTCACGATCCTTGTCGAACGGCCGCGAAGCCGCCTTCGGATCGTCGTTGCGTGTGCTCAGCGCGCGCATCATCGCGAAGCTCGCGATCGGCACGGCGTCGAGGTAACCCTCCACGCCACCGGCGACGATGATGTCAGCGTCGCCCATCACCAGCATGCGGTACGCATGGGCGATGGCCTCGGAACCCGAGGAGCAGGCCGACACGGGAGTGATCACTCCGGCGCGAGCCCCCAGCTCGAGTCCGACGGTGGCCGACGGACCGTTGGGCATCACCATCTGGACGGCGAACGGCGACACCTTGCGGTAGCCACCGGCCTTCATCTTCTCGACGGCGTCGATCAGTGCTTCGCCGCCGCCGAGTCCGGTGCCGATCACGACGCCGAGGCGGTCCTTGTCGACCTCCGGGCTACCGGCGTTCTCCCAGACCTGACGGCCCAGGACGAGCGCCAGCCGCTCGACGAAACTCATCCGGCGGATCTCGACGCGGGACAGCGACTCGTCGGGCGACACCTTGAGCTTGCCGCCGATCGTCACCGGCAGGTCGTTCTCCGTGACGAAGGCTTCCCGGATGGTGTCGATGCCGCTCTCGCCGGCCAACAGGCCCTTCCACGTGGCATCCACGTCACCAGCGATCGACGTCGTAGCCGCGAGGCTGGTGACGACGATGTTGGGGAACTGTCTCCCGTTGGTCGAGGCGGAAGTCACGGCTGAGCTCACTCCTCGTCGTTCTTGGCAGCTTCGAGCTTGGCCTTCACAGCCTCCGCGTCGGCGCCACCTTCTGCTTCGAGCTTCTGGATGTAGGACACGGCGTCACCGACGGTGCGCAGTCCGGCGAGATCCTCGTCGGGGATCTTCACGCCGTACTTGTCCTCGGTCTGGACGGCGATCTCAACCATGGAGAGGGAGTCGATGTCGAGGTCGTCGACGAAAGACTTTTCGATGGTCACCTCGGACGGCTCAATACCGGTGACCTCCTCGATGATCTCCGCGAGTCCGGCGATGATGTCTTCCTGGGTGGCGGCCACTGAGTGGCTCCCTTCTGATTCGGTGTAGATGTATCTGGAGTTGTTGCAGGCGCGCCCCCATCGGCCGCGCCTGCGGGCCCTGCACGCACCGAGGTGCGCGCAGCAAACTAGCCGAGTTCTGTCAGTTCGGCTAGCGCGGAGATATCCCCCGGGGTCTTGAGTGCCAGAGTCGGCGTGCCGCGCATTTCACGCTTGGCGATACCGACCAGGGTTCCGGCTGGTGGAAGCTCCGCGATCGCGGAGACCTGAGCGGTCCGCAGGCTTGCGGTACACAGGTCCCAACGCACAGGTCGGGTTACCTGCGCGGCCAGCTTAGTCAGTGCGTCGGCGCCGGATGCGACCGGTGCGCCGTCGGCGTTGGAGAGCAGAGTGCGGGTGGGTTCACCCGGTGTGATCTTGGACGCAGCCTCGGTGACGGCCTCCTGGGCGGGGGCCATGAACCGGGTGTGGAACGCGCCGGCGACCGGAAGTGCGCGGACCCGCGCCTTCTGGGGCGGGTTGGCCGCGAGCTCCTCGAGAGCCGATAGCAGACCTGCCGCGACGATCTGGCCGGCGGCGTTGCGGTTGGCGGGCTCGAGCCCCAGTTCGTCGAGGCGGGCGAGCACCTCGGCCTCGTCGCCCCCGAGGACGGCGGACATGCCGGTCGGCTCGAGTGCGCACGCCTTGGCCATCTCCGCGCCGCGGACGGCGGCGAGGGCGACGGCGTCGTCGGCGGACAGGACGCCGGCGACCGCGGCGGCGGCGAGTTCACCGACCGAGTGTCCGGCCGCGATGGTGTCCGAGGGAACCAGGCCGCGCGCGTCGAGTTCCTCGAAGGCGAGGAGCGCGGCGGCCACGACGAGCGGCTGGGTCACCGACGTGTCGGTGATCTCCTCCGCTGTCGCGGTGGTACCGAGGCGGACGAGATCGAGGCCGGCAGCCTTCGACCACAGTTCGACACGGTCATGAGAACCCGGCAGCTCCAACCAAGGGATGAGCATGCCGGGAGTCTGAGAGCCCTGACCCGGGGCGAGCAACGAAATCACTCTTCAAGAGAACACCGTCAACCGCGTACTGCGAGATGTCGTTGCGGATGAACCTTCGTCGGCGGATTTGTTGGGTTCCCACAAAATTGCACGTGGGGTGCTCGCATCGAATCTGGACATGCGTTCGTTACAGCCCTGCTTCTCCGAATGGGAAGGGTGTGACTGGTGTTAAACGTGTAATGGGTTCGTTATGGGAATGTGTCAATCGCCCCACTGTCGCGGCCACTCTGAGCACGTACGCATCCCGCGGATTCGTCGGATCGCGTCCGGTGACTTCGGCGATTCTCTTGAGTCGATACCGCACAGTATTTGGATGAACAAACAGCTGCCGGGCGCAAGTCTCAACCGCACCTCCACAGTCGAGATACGCGTCCAAAGTGTCGGTGAGAACACCTCCGGCGGCCGCCAGCGGCGCGACCAGATGGTCGTTCAGAGCGGTGACAGCGGCGTTGTCACCGAGCAGTGCGCGTTCGGGTAGCAGCTCGGCGGCGTGGACCGGTCGAGGGGCGCCCCGCCAGCCGGCCACCGCCTGCATTGCGGCCAGCGCCTCGACGGCACTGAAGTGCGCCGCGCCCAGCGTCGGCGTCGTCGGCCCGATGATCACCGGCTCGTCCGAGAACTTGCCGAGCAGATCTGTCATGAAGCTCGAGTGACCCGACCCCTCCTGGAGTTCGCCGCTGACCACCATCACGAGCCGCGAGCCCTGCACGACGGCGAGGGCGGCGCGGCCGTGCTTCTGCGCGATCGTGTGGACCGTGCCGACGACGGACACCCGCTCGTCCTCGGGCGGCGTGCCGACGATGACGGTGGCGGGAGCGGTCGCGTCCCAGTTGAGGGTCGCCGCCCGCGACAACATGTCGGAACCGGTGTCACCGCGGACCACAGCGTCGACCACGAGCGCCTCGAGCCGGGTGTCCCAGGCGCCGCGGGACTCCGCTGCACTGGCGTACACGGAGGCGGCCGCGAAACCGAGTTCGCGGCCGTACCGCAGCACGGCCTCGGTGAGGGCGATCAGCTGCTGGTCGTTGCGGGCGAGCGCGGGGAGCCACTGCTCGAAGAACTCCATCGCCACGCGCACCATGTCCACCGTCTGGCTGAGGGTGAGCCTGCGCGCGAGGTCCTGCGGAATGACCTGGAACGCGTCCAGGCTGAACCGGATGTCGCTGTCCGGGTTCTTGAGCCATTCGAGGAAGTTGACGACCGCCGTCTGGACCAGCAACTGCACGTTGGAGCGTTGGGCGGCGTCGAGGTCGTCGAAGAACGGCAGCTGATCCTGCATCGTCGTGACGGCCTCGGTCGAGAGGCGTCCGGAGAACTGTTTGACGCGACGCAACAGTGCGTCGGGCAACGGATCCCGGGTTTGTCGTCTGCGGGAGACCAACGGACTCTGCTCGACCATAGTCAAGAACCTACGCCCACCGCCGCCCGTGTTGTCCGACGGACACACGGGCGGCGGTGGGTGAGGATCTCGGGTTATGCGCTCCCGGTGTCGGTGTAGGACACGGCGGCGGCGCGGACGTCGTCGATGCGGTACCGGTTGGCGGCGTCGACGGCCTTGGAGCGGTCGAGGGTGCCTTCACCGGCGAGGGCGGACAGGACGGCGACGACGATGGATTCGGCGTCGACGTTGAAGTACCGGCGGGCGGCGGGGCGGGTGTCGGAGAAGCCGAACCCGTCGGTGCCGAGGGTGGTGTACGAGCCGGGCACCCACTGCCGGATCTGATCCGCGACCGCGCGCATCCAGTCGGAGGCGGCGACGAACGGGCCGGCCGCATCGGACAGTGCCTGCGTGACATACGGCAGCGGGGCGTCGGTGCCGGGGTCGCGCAGGGCCTGGCGCTCCGATTCGATGCCGTCGCGGCGCAGCTCACCCCAGGAGGTGACCGACCACAGGTCGGCGGCCACACCCCACTCGTCGGCGAGCAGCTGCTGGGCCCGCAGGCCCTCGGGCATGGTGACGCCGGAGACCAAAATCTGGGCCTTCGGACCGGATGCCTCGGATTTCTTGAACAGGTACATGCCCTTGAGCAGGCCCTCGACGTTCAGGTTCTCCGGTTCGGCGGGCTGGGAGTAGGGCTCGTTGTAGAGGGTGATGTAGTAGAAGATGTCCTCGCCACCGAACCCGTCCACACCCT
>NZ_BCWY01000124.1 GCF_001894825.1 Rhodococcus jostii NBRC 16295
TGTACGGAACAACGTCACGTTGTCGGGGGTACGCGATGTGAGGATCGGGTACGGCCGAGTGTCGACGCGGGATCAGCGTCCCGAGTCGCAGCATGATGCGTTGACCGCTGCAGGGTGCGATGAGATTTTCATCGACAAGGCCTCCGGGAAACGTGCGTCGCGCTCGCAGCTGGACAAGGCGCTGTCGGCCAACCGCCGGGGTGATCAGCTTGTCGTCACCAAGCTCGACCGCCTCCGCCGGTCGCTGGAGCAACTGATCGAACTGTCCAAGCAACTGAACACCCGCGGGGTGGATCTGGTGGTGCTCGATCAGGGCATCGACACCTCGACCGCGGTCGGGCGCATGTTCTTCCGTTAGGTGCGGAGCGAGTCCAGTCCAGCGATGTCGACAGCAGGTCGCCGCCCTGTCGGTACCGTTCGAGCACCTCGTCGAAACGCAGGTGACGCAGCCCCTCGTCCTAGAGTTCGGCCCACTCCCGGGGCGCTGCGACCATCGGTTCGGCGCGACCCCGCAACGAGTACGGCGCCACCGTCGTCTTGGCCGGGTTGTTCTGACTCCAGTCGACGAATACCTTGCCGGCACGCTCCGTCTTCGCCATGGTCGCCGTCACCAGGTCGGGCCAGTCCTTCGCGAGTTGCGTCAGGTTCAGTCGGTGTCCCTCGATCGTCGTCGTCGGCATCGCCGGGGTACCTCCCCACTCGTCGCCGTGATCGGCACCCGCCGAACACGGTTTCCTGGGCATTCATCGACACCCGCAACGCGACCCGGGTAATCCGCGGCTGCGGACCTGGCTGTCGAATACCCGGCACTGCACACTGCACACGGCAATCGCGCAAGTGGCTCGCTGCTGCCCGCGTCGAGGCGTCAGTCCGGTGCGTCGTCGCCGGTGTCGGTGGGAGTGGTGTGCGCCCGCTCGGCTGCGTTGCCGGGCACAGCCTGCGCTTCGTGTTCGGCCTCGACGGCTTCTTCGAGGTCGTCCACCAATTCGGACAGTTCACGATCGCGTTCGGTCGGCGCGGGGTCGGTCACGGCGCCACGGTCATCGAAGTCTTTGCCCACGGTCATCGCCTCCTTGTCCTCTGTTCGCGACTGTACTGCTCTGCCGGATCCAGTTCAGCGGTGATGGTCGTGCTGTCGGTCACGTGATCGTGAATTGGCGGGGTCGAATTTCCATCCGCGGGCGCTGTGCAGACGATGCTCAGACTGGATTAGTCGGTGCACATTCGGTGTTGAACTGAACGGAAGGCGTCACCGTTCCCGGTGAGAACGCCCGGAATGCACTCCTCACGAGGGGGTGCACCCTCACCGATCCGACCTGGATCGACGGGGAATCGGAGCGGGAAGGAGTGGTCATGACCTCGTTGCGGTCGACCCTGAGCCGTGATCCGGAAATCTGTCTGTCGACGCATCTGCCGCGCGATGTCACCCGCAGCGTGCTCGGGCACCGGCGAGTCACCATGGTCCTCGACATCACCGACCACGGCAAATGGACGGTGCGCATCGACGAAGGCGCCGTCACCCACACCCGCGGTACCGTGGCGCACCCGACCTGCACCGTCCGCACCGACGCGAGCACCCTGTGCGAACTGCTCACCGGCCGAGTGAGTGTCGTCGAGGCGTTCCTGTCCGGCGCAATCCAGGTGCGCGGCAGCATGACGACCGTCCTGACGATCGGCGGCACCCTCGCCCCCGACGCCGTGTTGCCCACGCGGGCGCACGCCCGGGAGACGAGCGCATACGGGATCCACACCGGGTACCTCGAATCCGGCGACCCGGACAAGCCTCCGGTCGTCCTCCTGCACGGTCTCGGCGCCAACAACTCCTCGATGCTGCCCGTGCTGGCCGACCTCGCCGCCGATCACCGAGTGCTCTGCCCCGACATTCCCGGTTTCGGAGCTACCGCAGCGCCTGCCTGGCGTTATACACCCGACACGCTGTCCCGGTGGCTGCGTGCCTTTCTCGATGCGGTCGATGCCCGCGGTGCCGAGTTGATCGGACACTCTCTCGGAGGCCGCGTCGCTCTCGAACTGGCGTTGCGTGACCCGGACGCGGTCGCCGGGTTGGTACTGCTGTGTCCGGCGATGGCCTTCCGTCGCCGCCGCCGACTGACCACGCTCGCCCGGCTGTTTCCGCCCGATCTGGCCCGGCTTCCCCTCGCCGTGCCGGCGCCACTGCTGCACACGGCCGCGCGGACCGGGCTGCGGGCCCTGTTCGCCGACCCCGACGCGGTGCCCCGGCACTGGTACGAGGCGGCCGCCGACGAATGGGAACTGTCGCTGCGACACGCCACCCGCCGCCGTGCGCTGTGGTCCGCACTCCTGGGCCTCTATCTCGACGAACCCTTCGGGGAGACCGGACTCTGGGACCGGATTGCGACCTTGGAGCGGCCCGCGCTGTTCCTCTGGGGCGCCGACGACACCCTCGTTCCCGCCGCCTTCGCCCGGCACGTCACCGATGCCGTGCCGGGTAGCACGTCGGTGATCCTTCCGAAGTGCGGGCACGTCCCGCAGTTCGAGCAGCCCGAAACCACCATCCGGCTCATCCGCGAGCACCTCGCGACCGCCACCGCGGACCGGCGTCGCGCTCGACGGCGACAAGCTGCAATCAGCACGGCAGGTTCCCATCACAAAGCGCCAGAGCGAAATCGCCGTCGAGCAACCGGCTCGAACACCGGTCGTACAGCTTGAAGATCGGCGGGATCGGGAACGAATAACGTTTGCGTCCTTGGGAAGCGGCGTGATCGAACAGGATCATGGCCCAGCGCGGCCTACCGAGGACGCGCCTCGGGGGTCCTCGTCGAGGGGTCCCAACGCGAAACCGTCGAACTCGTCGCCGGGACGAGTTATGGAACCGCACTACACGCGGCGGCACCGGCTCTCGGGTCTGAACCGGTGCGGCCTGAGCGCATCTGGCGTTCCGGAACGCCACTGCACCTGGCTGCCGAGTACCCCGCCGCCGCCTGTTTACAACCCGACGCCGGTCAGCGAGACTGCGGAATCGGTTCGTCGTGTTTCGCCCCGGGTAAGCGGTGCGTATGTCGACATCATCGGAAGATCCCGCGACCGCCGGCCCACCCGATCGTTCATCAGGCGGTGCGGTCCCCGCTCCTGGCACTGCTGCGTCGGACGCCGCGCATCCGGGTACGCACCCGGATGTCGCGAGGGGCAAGGGGATCAAGCACACGCGTACAGGGGCGACCTGGTCGGGGCTGGTTGTCGGACTCGTCGTTCTGCTCGTGCTTCTGGTGTTCATCCTGCAGAACCTCGACAGCGTCACGCTGGAATTGTTCGCGTGGGAGTTCACCGTCCCGCTGGGCGTCACCTTGCTGTTCGCCGCGATCGCCGGTGCGGTGATCATGGCGCTCGTCGGCGGGATACGGATCCTCCAGATCCGGCGGGCGGCGAACCGCCAGCGGAAGCTGACCACACCGTCGTGACAGTCAGCTCGGACCGGGTGTGTGCTTGCCACCCGTCGGCGGAGAGACGGTTGTCGGTTCCGCGACCGTCGGAGCGGTGGGGGCGGCAGCTTCATCCAGGGACGCTCCGTTGGTGGGCGCGCTGGTCCCGGTGTCGTGGTGGGTAACCTTCTTCGCCAGCTCGCCGACCTTGTGCTGCACCTGCGGAGCCTTGTCCTTCACGGTTTCCGTCGCCTCGCTCACCTTCTGCTGCACGGTCGGGTTGTGCCAGAGTTCGACGGACTGATGCCTCATCTTCTCGTACGTTTGTCGGCCGGACCGGGTGCCGACGACGAAGCCCACGGCCGCCCCCGCTGCGAAGATCAACGCTTTCTGCATGACATCTCCTGACTGTTGTGTGGCACGAGCGGTCAGCGGGACCATCGTCCGACCGCCCTCTTGCACAGCTTGCCCTCAACGGCCGAACCCAAACCGTGCCGAGAATCCCACACGACGAGGGCGTGTTCGACGACTACGAGGACTGTTCCCGTCCGCGGTGGTCAGGTGAAGGGCGTCCCGCCGGTGACGCCGAGCACTTCGCCGGTGACATAACTGGATTCGTTCGATGCGAGGAATACGTACGCGGGCGCCAGTTCGGCGGGCTGGCCTGGCCTCCCCAGAGGCACATCGTCCCCGAATTGCCGGTAGCCGTCGGCGGGCATGGTCGCGGGGATCAGCGGCGTCCAGATGGGGCCCGGTGCCACGGCGTTGACCCGGATTCCCCGTTTCGCCACATCGGCCGCCAATCCCTTCGTGAAATCGATGATTCCCGCCTTCGTGGTCGCGTAATCGAGAAGCCCGGGAGAAGGATTCATACCCTGGATCGACGACGTGTTCACGATCGTCGATCCCGGTTCCATGACCGCGACGGACTTCTTGCACAACCAGAACAGCGCGTAGAGGTTCGTCCGCAGGACCCGGTCGAACTGCTCGGTGGTGATGTCCGCGATGCCGCCCGTCTGCACCATTTGAAAAGCCGCGTTGTTCACGAGGATGTCGATACCGCCGAATTCACCGACCGTCAGGTCCACGAGAGTCTGGCAGTGGTCCTCCGACGTGATGTCTCCGGTAGCGACGACGCCACGCCGGCCGGCCTCCTCCACCAGGCGGACCGTCTCCCGTGCATCCGACTCCTCGGCGCCCAGGCAACTGACCACGACATCGGCACCCTCGCGGGCAAACGCGAGAGCCACCGCTCGTCCGATGCCCGAATCCGCACCGGTGATCAGGGCACGGCGGCCCTCCAAGCGGCCGCTCCCTCGATAGGACTTCTCGCCGTGATCCGGGGCGGTCACCATGTCGGCGGTCAGTCCCGGGTGCTGTATCTCGGGCTGACCTTCTCGATCGGGAGCGGGGTACTGCCTGGTGGGATCCTGCCGGGCGTACTGGTCGACCATTTTCGTGCCCTTCTTCATCTCCTACCGAATCGACGAGCACGACTGAACAATTCGTCGAATCAGTGAAACTCGTCCCACCACGCCTACCCCTGCGACGGGATTCGGAAACCGGTTGCACTGACGGACCACGGAAACCGGTTGCACTGACGGACCAACCGGGCATCCCGATCACATCGCCAGGCAAATCCCATCAGGTGGGGTCGTCCCAGTTCTCGGGGATGCCGAAGGTGTCGTGCAGGCCGTGGCGTCCGGGTTCGGTCAGATGCACGACGCGTCGTTGGTCGGTGCGGCGCAACCATTCCAGGTCGAACATTCGCTGAGTCAGTGCGGCGCCGAGGGGTCCTGCCAGGTGGTGGCGCTGTTCGGACCAGTCGACGCAGTAGCGGATCGCCTGCGGTTCCCGGCGAGGTGCGGGCAGGTCCAGGCCGAAGGCGGCGAACCGGCTGCGGCCGTGGGCGGTCAGCCGGTAGGTGAGGTCGGTGCCGGGGGCGGACAGGCGGTCGGTGCCTGCACCTTCGCTGTGGTGGTGCCCGTCCCCACCGGTGAGTAATTCCTGATCGAGGAACGCGGCCATGACGGTGACACCGAGGCGTCCGGCGAGGTGGTTGTAGCAGGTACGGGCTCGACGCAGGGCGTGGGCGCGGGTGCCTTGGCGGAGCGAGCGGATCGGTTCGGGCGGTGAGATCCGGGCGATCGCCTCGAGTGCTTCCGCGACGGACGGGTCGGCCAGGCGGAAGTAGCGGGCGCGGCCGGACCGTTCGACGGTGAGCAGGTGGGCGTCCACCAACCGGGTGAGGTGTTCGCTGATGGTGGACGCGGTGACCCCGGCCTCGGAGGCCAGCATTCCGGCCGGCAGCGCGCGTCCGTCGGCGAGCGCCATGAGGACCCGGGTTCGGGTCCGATCACCGATCAACGCGGCGATCCGGGCGACGTCGGCGTCGCCGGCGGGCCCGTCGGTCGCGGAGTGGACGGCCATGACACCAGCGTAGGTCCGGGACATTTCGGGCCACACCGAAATAATCCGGCAGCACACTGGTTCCATGGACACGACACGAGACGACGAGTCCGCAACGGGCACCGCACTGCACTGCGCGCTCGCACTACACTCTGCGATCGAGACCGTGACGCAGGCCTGGGAGCGCGCTCTGGCAGCACACGATCTGGACGCTCTACTGGCCTGCTACGCACCGGACGCGACGGTGGAGAGCCCGGTCGTCGCCCACCTCGAGGGCGGCCGGGGCGTCCGTCGCGGCCACGACGAACTGCGTCCCTTCTTGGCCGAGGTGGTCGCGCGCACCCCGGACATTCGCCACTACCACCGGGACGGTTTCTTCACCGACGGTCGGCGAGCGACCTGGGAGTACCCGCGCGTCACGCCGGACGGCGAGCAGATGGACTTCGTCGAGGTCATGGAGATCGAGGACGGCCTGATCCAGGCCCACCGGGTCTATTGGGGGTGGCGAGGCGTCGACGTGCTGATCCACGACGGCTACCACCGAGAGTAGAAGAGCGCATCTTCGCCCCGGCCAGGAGCGAACGTCGCTAGCCGCGGGTGTCGGCCTGCTCTGTGACCCAGGCTGCGATCTGTGCGCGGGAGGAGAATCCGAGTTTCGCGAGGATGTGTTCGACGTGGCCCTGCGCGGTGCGTTGGGAGATCACGAGTCGGGCGGCGATCGCCTTGTTGGTCAGACCCTGCGCGACGAGGTCTGCGACCTGGCGTTCACGTGCGGTCAGCGCCGCAGTGGGATCGGCGCGCGGCGGTGCGGCCGGTGGTGCTTCGCCCAGGGCGTAGGACACGGCGGCGTCGAAACTCAGCGTCTCGCCCTCGTGGGAGGCAGCCGTGAAGGCCCGCTGACCGAGTGAGCGGCGGGTGACGAGTTCGCATTCCTCGTGGGATCCGGTCAAGTTCGGGATCTGAAGAGTGGAGGTGCCCACGCGCCGTCGTAGGACCTCGGCAGCGGCCATCAGGATTGCGGCACGGCGGAAATGGTTCTCGAAGGCCGAGATCCAGGCGAGAATCTCGATGCACCAGGTGGCCCCCAGCGGATCGTCGACCAGGCGGGCCAGCTCGAGCCCCTTGCGCAACAGCGTCACCGCGCGATCACGGTCACCCTGTCGCCACATCACCAGGCCCAGCGTCAAGGACGAGCGGCCGCAGGTCACCGATTCGCCGTGGGATTCGGCAATCCGGATCGCCTCCTCGAGGTGCGCGGTGGCGTCGTCGGTGTGCCCGAGTACCTCGTGAGCCAAGCCGATCCCGTGCAGGGCGGTGAGGTGCGCGAGGAGATTGTTCGCGCCGCGCAGCACGGCGAGGGCCTCGGTGTACGAGCGCACGGCGCGTTCCGGATCGCCGCTGTGCAGCGCGTGCGCTGCGGTGGCGTGATGCATGAGTGCACGATCGAGTGCAGTTCCCCGGCTCTCGGCCAGCGCACGCCCTCGATCGGTCAGCTCCGTTGCCCGCTCCAGGTCTTCGTGTCTGGTGGCGAGAATGCTCGCCGAATACAACGCCTTCACCTCGAGCGCGGTGTCGTGTTCCTCCCGGAACGCCAGCGCACGGTCGAGCCAGCGTCGGCCCTCGCGGAGCCGACCACGGGAGAGCCAGAACGGAAACAGGGCGGTGGCGATCTCCAGCCCCGCGTCGGCCGGGGAGTCCTCGGCCTCGGACAGGCTGAACTCCATCGCTTCGCGCAGATTGGGTTGTTCTCGCTCGAGCCGAGCGAGCCAGACGACCTGTCGGTGGCTGATCCATCCGGACTCGGCGTCGAGGGCAAGCTGCCGGTACCAGCTACGGTGCCGCCGTCGGATCTCCGACAAGGCGCCGGACTGCTCGAGCTTGTCCCGGCCGTAGTCACGCAGCGTTTCGAGCATCCGGAAACGCACAATGGTGTTCGATTCCTCGCTGATGAGAATCGACTTGTCCACCAGCGACGCAATGAGATCGAGCAGACCGGCCGGTCCGGGATCGGACGTGTACACCCATTCGGCGGCTTCGAGTTCGAAGCTCCCGGCGAAGACCGAGAGCTGGGCCCAGAGCTGCTGTTCCGCCGGGAGGCACAGTTCGTAGCTCCAGTCGATGCTCCACCGCAAGGTCTGCTGACGCGTTGGCGCACTACGACTTCCACGGGTCAGCAGCTCGTACCGGTTGGTCAAGCGCTGCAGGATCTGTTCCGGCGACATCGTGCGCAGCCGTGCCGCCGCCAATTCGATGGCCAGGGGCAGACCGTCGAGCCGGATACAGATCCGGGCGACGGCGTCGGCGTTGTCCTCCGTGACTTCGAAGCCGGGCACCGTGCCGGCGGCGCGTTCGGCGAACAACGTCACCGCGTCGTAGCTGGGCAGGCCCTTCGGCGAGGTGTCCCGGTCCGATTCCGGAACGGTGAGTGGGCGCACTCGGAGGGCGGATTCCCCTGCGACGTCCAAGGTTTCGCGACTCGTTGCGAGGATCCGAAGGCCGGGGCAGCTGCGAAGCAGTGTCGCCGTCAGCTCCGCCGCCGCATCGATCACCTGCTCGCAGTTGTCGAGCACGAGCAGCATCTCCCGTGCCTGCAGGAATTCGACGAGGGTGTGCAGGGGTTCGGTCGAGCGGTGGTGTAACCCCAACTCCGTCGCCACGACTTCCCCCAGCAACGATCCGTCGTGCAGGTCACCCAATTCCACCAGCCGGACTCCGTCGGCGAAGGCCCGTCGGGTGTTGGCCGCGACCCGCAGCGCCAGCCGGGTCTTTCCGACACCACCGATTCCGGTCAAGGTGACCAGCCGTGACGCCGACAGCAGCCTCTTCGTCTCGGTGAGTTCTCTCCGCCGGCCGACGAAACTCGTCAATTCCAAGGGCAGACCCGCATCGGTACCCGAAGTAGGAGAGGGCCGGGGTCGACGGGCGGGCGATCGCCCTGTCGGTGGTCGTGCCGGGCGCCTCGCGTCTCGCTCGGCGTCGGTGTCGGCGCGGAGCGACATCTCGTCGACCGGGATACCGCGGTGGACCTGGATTTCCTGTAGGGCTTCGCCCAGTGTCGCCGCGGCGGGGCGTTCCAGCGGATCCCGGGACATCGCGCGTTCCACGGCACCGGCCACGTCGGCATCGACACCGGCTTCACTCAGGTCCGGCGCCTTGTGCGTGGTGATCCGCAGGAATTGGGCGACCACCTGCTCACCGCTCCGGCGCTCGAACGCCGCGTGCCCGGTCAGCGCCGCGAACAGCGTCGCCCCGAGTCCGTAGACGTCCGAGGACGGAGTCGGCGGGTCGCCACCGAGGACCTCGGGGGCGGTGAACGCGGGCGATCCAGTGATGGTGCCGGTGGCGGTCTGGAAACCGCCGGTGATGTGTGCGATCCCGAAGTCGGTCAACGCCGGTTCGCCGTAGTCGGTGAGCAGGATGTTGCCGGGTTTGACGTCGCGGTGCACGATGCCGAGCCGGTGCGCCGTCTCGAGGGCGCCGGCCATCTTCACCCCCAGCCGCAGTGTCTCCGCCGTCGTGAGCGGACCGTCCCGCCGGATCCGCACGTCGAGGGAATCCTGTGGGTGGTACGGCATCACCAGGAAGGGGAGACCCGTGTCGGTGACGCCGACCTCGAGCACACTCACGACGTTCGGATGCCCGGTCAGCCGGCCCATCGCCCGCTGCTCCCGGAGGAACCGAGTCCGATTCTCCTCGTCGAGATCGCCGGTGAGGACCTTCACCGCCACCGACCGGTCCAGGGCGGACTGGGTGCAGCGATACACCACCCCGAAGCCTCCGCGACCGATCTCCCGGGCGTCGTCGAACCCGGCGGCGCGCAGTTCGTCCGCCGTCGTGGAGTCCGTGGCGCGCTGAGTTCGGAGGGGATCGCCGTCGGCCGTCACCGTGCTATCCGTCCCCGTGGACCCCTGGGAGCATCTGATCAGCCTCTCGACGACGTCCCCTCAGACTATCGCCATATCGCCGCACCCGTCTGGAGCCGTGTCGTCACCCGGAGCTGGGGAGTCGTACCGAATCCGTGCCTGCGTCGATCAGGTAGTCCTGGAAACGTTCCCGCAGTGGCGCCTTGAGCATCTTGCCGGTGGCTCCCATGGGAATCGAGTCGGCGAAGACGACGCCGTCGGGGATCCACCATTTGGCCATCTTGCCTGCGAAGTGGGCGCGCAGTTCCTCGGCGGAGACGGCGGAGCCGGGTTTCCGTACCGCGACCAGTAGGGGACGCTCGTCCCACTTGGGATGCCGTACGCCGATGCAGGCCGCCGTGGCGATGTCCGGGTGACCCATCGCGATGTTCTCGATGTCGATGGAACTGATCCATTCGCCTCCCGACTTGATGACGTCCTTGCTCCGGTCGGTGATCTGCATGAATCCGTCCGGGTCGATGGTGGCGATGTCACCGGTGGGGAACCAGCCGTCGACGAGCGGGTCGTGGTCGGTCTGTCCGAAATACTGCGCCATGACCCAGAGGCCCCGGGCCATGAGATGCCCGGCGGATACCCCGTCCCACGGCAGTTCGCGTCCGGAGTCGTCGACAATTTTCAGGTCCATGCCGAAGACGCATCGTCCCTGCTTGCCCTGCACTGCGTACCGTTCCTCGGGTTCCGCCTGAAGGTGCGTGTTCTTCAGGACCGAGGCCGTCCCGAACGGACTGGTCTCGGTCATGCCCCATCCGTGGACGACCGTGACCCCATGGGTCTCCTCGAGTTCGCGGAGCATCGCGGGGGGACAGGCGGCACCGCCGATGACGGCGCGCTGCAGGGTGGTGAACGGCAGCTGTTGCCGTTCGACGTACTCGAGCTGTCCCTGCCAGACGGTGGGGACACTCGCGGACACCGTGACCTGCTCGGTTTCCTGCAGGTCGTACAGCGCCTCGCCGTCGAGGTCGGGCCCCGGGAAGACGACCTTCGCGCCGACCATGCACGCGGCGTAGGGGAGGCCCCACGCGTTGACGTGGAACATCGGCACGATCGGCAGCACGGTGTCGCGTGCGGACAGGCCGACCGAATCGGGCAGGGCGACCGCGAAGGAATGCAGGACCGTGGAGCGGTGGCTGTAGAGGACACCCTTGGGGTTTCCGGTGGTTCCGCTCGTGTGACACAGCGAGGACGCGGTGGCCTCGTCGAACTCGGGCCAGTCGTAGGTTCCGTCCTGTGCCTCGAGCAGGTCCTCGTAGGCCAGGAGCGCGCCGGGCTGATCGGGCAGGTGGTCCCGGTCCGACATGAGCACGAAGTGCTGCACGCTGGTCAGACGCGGCGCGAGTTCTTCGATGACGGGCAGGAATGTGAGGTCGAAGAAGAGCACCGTGTCTTCGGCGTCGGCGACGATCCACTCGAGTTGGTCGGGGTGCAGACGTGGGTTGAGGGTGTGGAGGACGGCACCGGATCCGGAGACCGCGTAGTACAGCTCGAGGTGTCGATATCCGTTCCAGGCCAAGGTCGCAACCCGGGTGCCCGGTTGCACCCCGAGCGCCTCGAGTGCCTGGGCCACCTGCCGTGACCGGGTGGCGAGGTCGCTGAAGGTGTAGCGATGAAGGTCGCCTTCGACCCGCCGGGAGACGATTTCCTGCCGACCGTGATGGCGTTCGG
Source organism: Rhodococcus jostii NBRC 16295 (assembly GCF_001894825.1). Lineage (GTDB taxonomy): Bacteria > Actinomycetota > Actinomycetes > Mycobacteriales > Mycobacteriaceae > Rhodococcus_F > Rhodococcus_F jostii. The sequence goes on from NZ_BCWY01000124.1 coordinate 11,393, forward strand.
CGTGGGTGAGGAGCGAGGAGACCAACAGGGGCTGGTGCATCATCAGACCGTTCACGGGAGTCTCCTGGTTGTCGACAGTTCGGATTCTCGGGCGCGCGCGGAAATCTCCGACAGCAGGGCCAGCGCCCGCTGCGCCGCGGCGGGGCCTCCGTCCACATCGCCACGGACGAAGAGGGGACGGAGTTCTTCGATGTCGCCGAGGGCGCGAAGCAGGTCGGGTTCGACGATGGAGTACTTGCGCAGCGTGTTCACCACCAGCATGGACGTGTGCACGATGTCCTCGTCCTCGAGTGCGACGCCATGGTGGTGCAGGGCGTAGTTCGCCCAGTGCGTGCCGGCCAGCATTGCGGCCTCGATCTTCATCTCCCAGTCGTGGTCGCCGCAGTGCGTGACCGCGCGTTCGATGCGCTCCGCGAGGAAGCGGTGACGTTCCGCCTTCATGACGCTGTCTCCTTCACTCCGGCCCTCGCGAACAGGATCGCCTGCACCCGTTCGAATTCGCGCTCGCATTCGCCGACGATGTACGGGGTGGGGCGGCGCTCACCGCGCAGGCAGGGGTCCCGGTGTTCCTCGAGCGCCTCGAGGGCGATTTCCAGGCATTGGATGTCTTCGGGAAGCTCACCCTCGATCGGGGGCCACCCGACGTGGCTGACGTCGCCGGGGCCGCGCAGTTCTCGCGCGTATCCACCGTCGGGCTGCTGCACCAGGTGAACGCCGGGAATGGTGGAGAAGACCGGGTCGTCGCTGGTCAGGCCGGCGAGGTGCAGGCAGGCGTTGTAGGCGTTGGTGCCGGCGGTGAGGGTGGTCCAGTACCACAGCTCGAAGTTTTCGAGCGGGTCCAACCGAGTGCGCAGGTCGGTGAGCCGCTGGAACTTCTCCACATGGGATGCGGTCCTCACGATGCGTCCGCGAGTGCGTCGTCGACCAGCAGGACGATCTTGCCGAAATGCTGGTCGGTCTGCATGTAGGCGTGGGCTGCCGCGATCTCGTCGAGGCGGTACGTCCGGTCGATGATCGGACGGATCGTGCCTGCCTCGAGTGGCGCGAGCAGGTCCCGGGCGCAGGCCTGCACACACGCCAGTCGTTCCTCCTCGGTGCGGGTGCGGAACGTTACCCCGATGAGCTTCAACCGTTTCAGCCACAGCGCGTTGAGGTCGATGGTGGCGGTGCTCGATCCCAATCGGCCGATGTTGACCAGTCGCCCCTGAACGGCGAGGGACTCGAGATTGGCTTCGAAGGTGGTGCCGCCGACCGAGTCGACGATGACATCGACGCCATGGCCCGCGGTGAAATCGGCGACGGCGTCGACCTGGTCGGTGGTGGAGACGTCGATTGCGCAGTCGACGCCCATCGACTTCAGCCGCTCGACCTTGCCTGCCGAACGGGACGTGGCGACGATCCGGGACGCGCCCAGTGCCCGGGCGATCTGGATCGAGGCCAGCCCGATGCCGCTCGATGCGGCGTTGACGAGCACCGTTTCGCCGGTCTGCAACTGTCCGTTGGTGATCAGCGCGTCGTGCGCGGTGATGAACACGTTGGGGAAGGCCGCGGCATCGGCCCACGAAACGGAGTCCGGGACGCGCATCAGGGCGCGCGACGCGGCCGACGCGTACTCCGCCTGCCCGCCGTTCCCGTGCCCCATCACCCGGTCGCCTTCGCGCCACTGGGTCACCCCGGCGCCGACCGCAGCCACCTCGCCTGCGAACTCGACCCCGATCGGTTGCGGCTCGCCGGTGCGCACCCGGCCTGCCTGCAGGATCTCTCCACGGTTGAGCCCGGCGGCTTTCACCTTCACCAGCACCTGATCGGGGCCGGGGGTGGGTGTGGGGACGTCGAGCACGGTGACCTTGCCGCCGTCGGGATGGGGGACTGCGCGCGCTGCTCGCATGGGCTGCTCCTTCGACTCGATTGAGGAATTGATGTCGACATTAATCAAAATTCGCGTATTCTGCTAGCCAGCGGGCCACAAATTCCGGCCCCGGTTCATGTATCCGACTTCAGGAGACAGTCATGAGTGCTTCGTCTGCAGAACGTCTCGCCCGACTCCAGGGCAAGATCATCGACTTCCGTCTGCGGCCCCCCACCGGCCCCTACCGCAACTTCTTCACCCCCACCGTGGTGGGCTCGGTCAATCGCATCCTCGGCCACAGCGTGCCCCGCTCCTACACGATCAGCACCGATCCCTTCCCGCAGGCCGAGGAACGCGCGCTTCGCGCGCTGATCGACGAGATGGACGCCGTCGGTGTCCGCCTCGGTGTGATGAACGGTCGTCATTCGGTGAATCGTCCTGTGCCGGTGCACATCGAGGACGCAGACCTGGCCGAGTTGACGCAGCGCACCGACAACCGCGTCCTCGGGATCGCCGGCATCGACTTCGACAAGCCCACCGAGGAGATCATCGCCGGGCTCGACACCGCGATGAAGGAATACGGACTGGTCGGTGTCTGCATGGAGCCCGGCCTGGCACGCGAACCCATGTACGCCGACGACGAGCGGATCTTCCCGATCTACGAGAAGATCGCCGAACTCGGTGTGCCGCTGCTGTTCATGACCGGGCCGCTGGCGGGACCCGACATCAGCCACACCGATCCGGTTCGTTTCGACCGGGTGGCCAAGCGCCACCCCACCATGCCGGTCATCCTGGGCCACGGCTGCTTCCCCTACGTCAACGAGGCGATCGCACTGGCGTTCAAGAGCGAGGCGACGGGCATTCACAACGTGTTCGTGTCCCCGGACGTCTACGCGTTCGCCCCGGGCGGGCAGGGCTACACCCAGGGAATCAACTGGCTGCCGAACCGGTTCGTCTACGCCTCGGCGTACTCGTTCTGCGGCGTCGAGGAGTCGGTCCACGAGACCCTGAAACTCGACATCGACGACGAGGCGCTCGACGCTTACATGTACCGCAACGCCGAGGCGCTGCTGCGTGGGATGGGGGCGTGAGATGACCGGGCGAAACACGAAGGTCACGATGCGGCGGCACCCCGCCGCTATGGTCAGCGAGGACGACTTCACCGTCGAGGAGACGGACCTGCCCCGGCCCGGCGACGGACAGGCCCTCGTCAGGGTTCTGTACCTGTCGTTGGACCCGTACATGCGGCCGATGATGGACCCGGTGCGCTCCTACGTGCCGCACCTGAACCCGGGCGACGTCATGCCGGGGGCCACCATCGCCGAGGTGATCGAGAGCAACGAACCCGAGCTGCCGCAGGGCACCGTCGTGGCGTGCTCGCTCGGGTGGCAGACCCACGGTGTGGTGACCAAGGACGCAGTCCGTGTCATCGACCGGGCCGCGGGCCCCGTGTCGGCCGCACTCAGCGTGCTCGGAATGACTGGAGCCACAGCACATTATGGTCTTCTCGAGCTCGCCAAGCCAGCGGCCGGCGAGACCGTCGTCGTGACGGCGGCCTCCGGTGCGGTCGGCGGTGTCGTCGGGCAGATCGCGAAGATCAAGGGCTGCCGCGTCGTCGGTATCGCCGGCGGTGCCGAGAAGTGCCGGTACGTCGTCGAGGAGCTCGGCTTCGATGCCTGCATCGACTACAAGGCCCCCGACTTCGAGAAGCAGCTCGCGGCCGCCACGCCCGACTACGTCGACGTCCTGTTCGAGAACGTCGGCGGTCCCGTGCTCGACGCAGTGCTCGGGCGGATCAACGACCACGCGCGCATCTCGCTGTGCGGCAACATCAGTGACTACAACGCCGACGAGCCGTACGGTCTCCAGGGTCTACGCCACCTGCTGATGCATCGGGTCACGGTCTATTCCTTCGTGATCGCCGAGCACCGCGACTACTGGCCCACCGCGATCGCCGAACTGTCCGGCTGGCTCGCAGAGGGAAAGATCAAGTACCAGGAGGACATCGCGGAAGGCCTGGACAGCGCGCCCAAGGCGTTCATCGCCATGCTCACCGGCGGAAACTTCGGCAAACAGCTCGTCAACGTCGGGGCGTGACCCTTCCGATGCCCGCCTGTGCGGCCAATGGGGGTCGCGCAGGCGGGTATCGGATCGCGCAATCCCACTCTTGTCGCAACCAATCGTTCCATCACCAAACTCCCGAAAGGTCCATCAGCATGCCGGAAGCAGTTGTGGTCGCTACCGCTCGGTCTCCGATCGGTCGCGCGTTCAAAGGGTCGTTGCGCGAGATGCGTCCCGATGACCTGGCCGTGCAGATGGTACGGGCCGTGCTGGCGAAGGTGCCGGCACTGGACCCGACCGAGATCGACGATCTGATGCTGGGTTGCGGTCTGCCCGGTGGTCGGTCCGGACACAACATGGGTCGCGTGGTGGCGGTCCTGGCCGGGATGGATCACCTGCCCGGCACGACGGTCACCCGCTACTGCGCGTCGAGTCTGCAGACGACGCGGATGGCGCTCCACGCCATCAGGGCTGGTGAGGGTGACGTCTTCATCTCGGCAGGGGTCGAGAGCGTCAGCAGCTACACGTGGGGAAACTCCGACAGTCTGCCCGATACGTTCAATCCGCTCTTCGCGGAGGCGCAGACCCGGACGGAGAAGTTCGCCGGTGGTGGCCAGACCTGGGCCGATCCGCGGTTCGACGGTTCCCTCCCGGATGCCTATATTGCGATGGGGCAGACAGCGGAGAACGTCGCACAACTGATGGGTGTGAGCCGCCGGGACCAGGACGAGTTCGCCGTGCGGAGTCAGAATCGGGCGGAAAAAGCGGCTGCCCAAGGGTTCTGGGAGAACGACATCAGCCCGGTGACACTGCCCGACGGCAGTGAGGTGTGGGCCGATGACGGCCCACGCACCGGGGTCACCCTCGAGGCAGTCTCCGAACTGAAGCCCGTGTTCCGTCCGGACGGCACGGTGACCGCCGCGAACTGCTGCCCACTCAACGACGGCGCCGCAGCCGTCGTGGTGATGAGCGATACCAAGGCCAGGCAACTGGGTCTCACCCCGCTTGCGCGGATCGTCTCGACCGGAGTCACCGGGCTGTCGCCGGAGATCATGGGCCTCGGTCCGGTGGAGGCGAGCCGACAGGCGCTGCTGCGGGCCGGCCTGACGATCGACGACATCGACCTGGTCGAGATCAACGAAGCATTCGCCGCCCAGGTCATCGCGTCGGCCCGGGAACTGGGTATCGACGAGACGAAGCTGAACATTCACGGCGGAGCGATCGCCCTCGGCCACCCCTTCGGCATGACCGGCGCACGAATCACCAGCACACTGATCAATTCCCTTGTCCACCAGGACAAGCAATTCGGTCTCGAAACCATGTGCGTCGGCGGCGGCCAGGGTATGGCGATGGTGCTCGAGCGGCTGAGCTGAGCCCGACCACAATACGAGTTCGCCGCCGGGGCGAACGCGAATTCCAGAGAACGAGAGCATGTGAGATGAACACACGATTGGACGACAAGGTCGCGATCGTCACCGGAGCGAGCCGGGGAATCGGACTCGGCATCGCCGAGCGACTCGTGGCCGAGGGCGCCAAGGTGGTGATCACCGCCCGTAAGCAGGATGCGCTCGACGAGGCAGTGGCGTCCCTGGGCGGCCCCGAGTACGCGCTCGCGGTGGCGGGCAGGAGCGACGACATCGATCACCAGACCGAGACCGTCAAGCGCGCGATGGACACGTTCGGCAGTGTCGACCTGCTCGTCAACAACACCGGAATCAACCCCGTCTACGGGCCGATGGTCGAACTGGACCTGGACGCGGCCCGCAAGATCGTCGAGGTCAACTGCCTGGCGGCGCTGTCGTGGGTGCAACAGGCCCACAACGCCTGGATGGGCGCGCACGGCGGGTCCGTCGTCAACATCTCGTCGGTGGCCGGAATCCAGCCCGCACCGGGCATCGGCATCTACGGCGCGACCAAGGCGATGCTCACACATCTCACCGCCCAGCTGGCCGTCGAACTCGCCCCGGATCTACGCGTCAACGCGGTCGCTCCGGCGGTGGTCAAGACCCAGTTCGCGACCGCCCTGTACGAGGGCAGGGAAGACGAGGTCATCGCCGCCTACCCGCTCAAACGGCTCGGTGTGCCGCAGGACATCGGCAGCGCAGTCGCCTTCCTGCTCTCCGACGACGCAGCGTGGATCACCGGGCAGACCATCGTCGTCGACGGCGGCCTGACCTTGACCACAGGAGCCGAATAGCCCTGCGTCGCAGCGCCTGTTCCACCCCTCATGAGCCTTCCGGCTCGCACAATCTTCATCAACGATCCTCATCAATCACAAGGAGCGAGACATGTCTGATCAGCGCACCGCCATCGTGACGGGAGCTGCTCGCGGAATCGGCGCCGGCGTGGCGAAACGGCTGAGCCGCGACGGATTTGCCGTCGCACTATTCGACCTCGAGGAGGCTGCCGGCAAGCCGGTGGTGGAGGAGATCGAGAAGGCCGGAGGTCGCGCCCTCGCAGTCGGTGTGGACGTCGGCGACGAGCAGGCGGTGGCGCAGGCCGTCGACCGGGTTGTCGAGGAACTGGGTGCCCCGACGGTGCTGGTGAACAATGCCGGCATCACCCGCGACAATCTGCTGTTCAAGATGACGACCCAGGACTGGGATGCGGTGATGACCGTTCACCTGCGCGGTGCCTTCCTGATGACCCGTGCGACGCAGAAGTACATGGTCGACGCCGGGTGGGGCCGGATCGTCAACCTCTCGAGCACGTCGGCGCTGGGCAACCGGGGCCAAGCCAACTACGCGGCGGCCAAGGCAGGTATGCAGGGGTTGACCAAGACGCTGGCGCTCGAGCTCGGCAAGTTCGGCGTGACCGCGAATGCGATTGCTCCCGGGTTCATCGAAACCGAGATGACCGTCGCCACGGCGGAGCGGATGGGAATGTCGTTCGAAGACTTCAAGGCGATGGGCGTCGCGGACATCCCGGTGGGCCGGGTCGGCCAACCGGAGGACATTGCGGCGACGGTGTCGTTCTTCGCCCGCGAGGAATCCGGGTTCGTCTCCGGTCAGGTGGTCTACGTCGCCGGCGGGCCACGAGCATGACCGCTGAGAGCACCATCCACCGTGAGCTTCGCGCACGAATCGCGGAGCTCACCACATCCTTTCCGCCTCGGTCCACCGAACCTCGCGAGTTCCAGGGCGCCCGCTTCGACGCCGGGCTGGCCTGGGTGCACTTTCCCCTCGGGCTCGGTGGCCTCGGCCTGTCCCGATCCCTGCAGGGATACGTCGAGGAGTTGCTCGAGGAAGCCGGGGCGCCGGACAACCCGGCACGGCGGATCGGCATCGGACTGGGCATGGCCGGCCCGACCATTGTCGCTTTCGGGACCGAGGAGCAGAAGCAGCGATTCCTCCGTCCGTTGTGGACGGGCGAAGAGGTGTGGTGTCAGCTGTTCAGTGAACCCGGGGCCGGCTCGGATCTGGCAGCGGTCGGTACCCGCGCCGTCCGCTCCGGTGACGACTGGGTTGTCAACGGGCAGAAGGTGTGGACCTCGAGTGCCCACGAAGCGGACTGGGCAATTCTGTTGGCTCGCACCGACCCTGACGTGCCCAAGCATGCGGGGATGACCTACTTCCTCGTGGACATGTCCGATCCCGGTGTGGAGGTCCGGCCGCTCCGGCAGATCACCGGAGAGGCGGAGTTCAACGAGGTGTTCCTCACCGATGTCAGGATTCCCGATACGCACCGCGTCGGGCAGGTCGGGGAGGGCTGGAAGGTCGCCAACGCGACCCTCACCAACGAGAGGGTCGCTATCGGCGGTGACGATTCCGTCCGCGAAAGCGGCATGATCGGCAGAATCGCGTCGACCTGGAGGGAACGGCCCGAGGTGCGCTCGGCCGCGCTTCACGACGAGCTGATGACCAGCTGGGTGGAATCGGAAGTATTTCGGCTCAACGGAATTCGTGTCAGACAGAAGTTGGCGATGGGCGCGCCCGGGCCCGAGAGCGCCGGGCTGAAGCTCGTGTTCGCCCGGCTCGCGCAGAGCATCAGCGGCCTGGAGGTCGAGGTCAACGGTGAAGCCGGGCTGCGGTACAGCGACTGGACGATGACTCGCCCGGACGTCGTCGACTTCACGGGCCGTGACCCGGGCTACCGGTATCTGCGCGCAAAGGGGAACTCCATCGAGGGCGGAACGTCCGAGATCCTGCGCAACATCGTCGCCGAACGCGTGCTGGGGCTGCCCACCGAACCGCGTGTCGACAAGGACATCGCCTGGAAGGACGTACCTCGATGAGGGAGCCGAACCTGCTCTACACCGACGTCGAGGACGCATTACGTGAGGCACTGCGGGACCTGCTGACCGCTCGCTGTCCCGCCAGCGCGGTGACCGCGCTGTACGACGGCGACCGATCGATCGTGCCGCTTCTGTGGAAGTCGCTGGCCGCCGAGTTGGGTCTGGCCGCCCTGCTGGTGCCGGAATCGGCGGGCGGAGCGGGCGCCACGGCCCGCGAGGCGGCCGTCGTCCAGGAGGAGCTCGGCCGGTTCGCGGCGCCGGCGCCGTTTCTGACCAGCGCGCTGGTGGCCACCACTGTGCTGAACTTCTCCGATGCGGACGACTTGCTTCCCGAGCTCGCCTCAGGCGAGCGAACGGCGGCCCTCGCCGTCCCGCTCTCCGCGAGCGTTGCCTCCTTCACGCCGGTCGTGACTGCGGCGTCCCGTGGAACGGTGACCGGCCAGGTCACGTCGGTAGCCGGTGCCGTGGAGGCGGATCTCCTCCTCGTTCCGGTGAGGGTGGACGAGGGCATCGAGGTGCACGCCGTCGATGCCGCGGCCGTCGATGTCACCCCTGTCGTCTCCCTCGACATGGGACGGCAGCTGGCCGACCTGACCTTCGACGAGGCGCCCACTCGCGTGGTGCTCGGCGCGGAGGCGGGCGGGCCGGCAGTGCTGGCGGGGTTGCAGATCGGAGCCGCCCTGCTGGCGTCGGAGCAGGTCGGCATCGCGCAGTGGTGTCTCGACACGACGGTGGACTATCTGCAGCAGCGCCGACAATTCGGCAGGATCGTCGGCGGCTTCCAAGCGCTCAAACATCGGCTCGCGGACCTGTACACCGACGTCGAAGGTGCCCGTGCGGCAGCTCGATACGCTGCGGCGTGCGCTGCGGAGAACGACCCCGATCTCTCGGTTGCCGCCTCCATTGCCCAGGCGTTCTGTTCGCAGGTGGCGGTCAAGGCAGCCGAGGAGTGCGTGCAATTGCACGGCGGCATCGGTATGACGTGGGAATATCCGGCACACCTCTACCTCAAGCGCGCCAAGGCCGACCAGATCGCATTCGGCACGCCGAGCGTGCATCGCACAGTCTTGAGCGAACTCGTACGCCTGCCGATCTAGAGGCTACGGAAACCAGTAGCGACGGAATGGATCTCGACTATCGGTGCCGCTCGTCGCAACACACACCTTCTACTGCAGGAAGTCGATAAATGGATACATCACGAAGTGTGGCACAGCCACCCCCGACGATCGGCGTGGTCCGTGAATCGAGTGTGGAC
>NZ_BCWY01000125.1 GCF_001894825.1 Rhodococcus jostii NBRC 16295
AAGCGCCCTTCCGGACTGCACTGCAAGTAATTTCGCAGAATATAGAAATGCCGAGACACAATGATCACCATTTACGGATACACGCCGGCCTTCGGAGTTCCGGACATCAGTCCATTCGTGACCAAGATCGTCAACTACATGACCTTCACGGGGATCGAGTTCGAGCACAAGACGCAGGACCTGGCGACGCTGGACCAGGACTCGCCCCACGGCAAGCTGCCGTACATCGTCGATGAGGACGGGACGAAAGTCGGAGACTCGAATACGATCCTGGCGTATCTCGAGGACAAGTTCGGCGACAAGCTCGACGGGGACCTGTCTGCCAAGGACCGGGCGTTGTCCTTGTCGTTCAGCCGATTGGTCGAAGAGCACCTCTACTGGAGCGGAATCATCCAGCCGCGGTACCGTGAAGATTCGGGGTGGGAGACATACATCCCGTGCATCGTCGGCGGCGCCGAGGTGACCCCAGAGCTGCGGGCATTCCTGGACGCATTCCGTGCCCGCGTCGTCAAGGGCTTCAATGGCCAGGGTATGGGACGACGGAGTGCTGACGTCGTCGTCGACTTCTTCCATGCAGATGTCGATGCGCTCTCGGATTTCCTCGGAGACAGCGAGTACTTTCTTGGAAACACGTTGCATTCCATCGACGCAACCGTGTACGCGATCATCCGGCACATCGCCGACCAACCACAGGACTGGCTGGGCGCCGGGTACGTGCAGACCAAACCGAACCTGATGTCGTACTTGGACCGTATCCACAAGCAGTACGACATCTGACCGTCCATAATCAACTCTGTTGGAGAATCGTTCGATGATTGATCTCTACTACTACACAAGCCCCAACGTGCGAAAAGCGCTCATCGCGCTCGAAGAACTTTCGCTCGAATACCGGATCATCTGGACCGACATCAAGGAAGGGGACCAGTTCGCACCCGAGTACCTGGAGATCAACCCGAACGGCAAGGTCCCGGCTATCGTGGATCATGACGGTCCCGGTGGCGAACCAATCGCGATCTTCGAGACCGGGGCAATTCTGCACTATCTTGCCGAGAAGACCGGACGATTGCTGCCCACAGATCCCCGCGGCCGCCAGGAGGCGCTCTGCTGGCTGTTCTGGCAGGTGGCGAACCACGGTCCGATGGCAGGACAGGCCGCCCACTTCGTCTCTCACGCACCCAAGCAGGGCATCGACAATCCATACGCGCGCAGTCGATACGTCGGTGAGGTCACCCGCCTGTACAAAGTTCTCGACGACCGGCTCTGCGATCGGGACTATCTTGCGGGTGAGTACTCGATCGCCGACATTTCAACCTACACCTGGACCAGAGTCGCCGGTGGGCACGGAATTGCGGTCTCGGACTATCCGAATCTGAAGTCGTGGTCGGACCGAATCGCGGCGCGTCCTGCTGCGAAGGTCAAGTTCTCCGATCCACGCGAAGAGGCGGCGCGAAAGAACGTCTACAACGCAGAGCAGTTCCAACGTCTGTTCCGACCGGAAGGATCCCCGGCATGAGCAACACCCCAGTCCTGGTGGCCGACAAGGCACCCGGTCTCACCATCGATGGACAGATCGTGACAACCTCGACGGTCAACAGGGTGATCAACCCCGCGACCGGTGAGGTTTTCGCCGAGGTCCCCGACGCCGGCGTCGAGCATCTTGAAGCTGCTGTTGTTGCCGCCCGAAGGGCAGCCCCCAGTTGGCGTGGCCTGGGCATCGCCGCGCGACAGGAGATCGTTCGGAACGTCGTCGAGTTAGTTCGCACGAATATCGACGAACTTGCCATGCTGGTGACGCTGGAGCAGGGCAAGCCTTTAGCTAAGGCTGTCGGCGAGATTGATTCCGGTCTTCGAGGCCTCACTCGGTACGCGAGTACCGACATCCCGATCGAGATCTATCGAGACAACGACTCCGAGTATATCGAGATTCATCGGGAGCCGGTCGGCGTCGTCGGTGCGATCACCGCCTGGAACTACCCCCTGCTACTCGCGTTGTGGAAGATAGGCCCGGCGCTTGTCACCGGCAACACCATCATCCTCAAACCTTCGCCACTCACCCCAGTTGCGACTCTCCGGCTAGGTGAACTCCTCCAACAGGCGCTCCCCGCCGGCGTTCTCCAAATTCTGAGTGGCGGAGACGACCTGGGTCGCGCAATGACAGCCCATCAAGGGATCAACAAGATCACCTTCACGGGCTCCGAGCGGGCAGGAAAGTCGATCATGTCGGGCTCGGGCCCGACATTGAAGAGGCTGACCCTCGAGCTCGGTGGCAACGACGCGGGTATCGTCCTCGACGATGTGGACGTCGCAGCCATGGCCGACGACCTTTATTCGGCGGCGCTGTCCAACTGCGGTGCCGTCTGCGCCGGCCTCAAACGCCTCTACGTCCCAGCCCACCTCGCGTCCGCGATCGAGGAGGCACTCGCCGAAGTGGCCAAGACGATCGTCGTCGGAAACGGACTGGATGAGGGCGTGGACATGGGCCCGATCCAGAACGCGGCCCAGTTCGCCAAGGTGCGTGGCTATGTTGATGACGCGGTGCACCGCGGCGCCGACGTCTACTTCCGTGGCGAAGTACCCGAGGGCCCCGGCTACTTCCACCCCGTCACCCTTGTCCGCGGTGTCGACGACACGATTCCGCTGGTCAGGGAAGAGCAGTTCGGACCTGTTCTGCCGATCCTGACCTACACCGACATCGACGACGCTGTCGGTCGTGCCAACGACTCAGATCTCGGTCTCGGTGCCTCGGTGTGGTCCACGGACGAACAACGCGCAGTGGAAGTGGCGAATCGCCTGGAAGCCGGAACTGCATGGGTCAATCAGCATCCAGTACTGACGTCGGATGTCCCGTTCGGCGGGATCAAGCAGTCCGGATTGGGTGTCGAACAGTCCATCCACGGAATCCTCGAATACACCAACTTCAGGGTGCTCCGGGTCAAGCGCTGACATGCACGAATGGAGCTGTCGGCTCGTCGCAACACCGACAAACCAGCGCGTCTCACGTAGCGCAGTTGCCGACAGCTCTAACACCCGTGGATCGGCCGATCGTAAGCACGGACGCAGGCACGCCCAGAAACAGGACGGACCATGAGGCAACAAGTCATCCCTTCAGGTGCGAATACCGATACGGTAGGTTCACGGTTGAATTTCGTGTTCATCACCGATCCGCTCGATGAGCTGGCACCCGCCCACGACACCACAGTGGCACTGATGGAAGCGGCTCAGGCACTGGGACATCGCGTCCTGGTGACTACCATCGCCGAGTTGGGCGTGACTGCCGGGCGGGCAACGGCGCAGACCCGCGACGTCAGGCTGCAGCCTGCAGTGCTGATCGACGGCAAGTGGGTGATCGGGAAGAAATGGTTCGCCGCTGGCGAATCCGAACAGATCTTTCTCGACACTGCAGCAGCCGTATTCATGAGAACTGACCCTCCCGTTGATGCCGACTACCTGCGGGCGACATATATCCTCGACTTGGTCGATCCCGCGTGTACGCTCATCCTGAACTCACCCAGCGGTCTGCGCGACGCCAACGAAAAGCTATTCGCTCTTCGCTTTCCCGAGCTCGGCCCGCCGACGCTCATCTCAGCGGATCACACCGAGATCATCGAATCGGTCCAGTCCTGGGGTCGGGCCGTTCTCAAACCAACGGACGGTATGGCCGGACGCGGGATCATGTTGCTCAGTCCTGGCGACCCCAATCTGCACTCGATCCTCGATACCGCGACCGAGCGTGGAACCAAGCATGTCGTTGTTCAGCAATTTATCCCCGCGGTCTCGGCAGGGGATCGACGCGTCATCGTTCTCGGTGGGGCTCCCGTCGGTGCTGTCCGGCGGATCGCAGAGGGCGACGAATTCCGCTGCAACATGGCAGCGGGCGCCAGCGTGGAAATCGACACAGTCACAGAGAACGATCGCAGGATCTGCAAAACCCTCGGTCCCGAGCTCGTCAGACGCGGGCTCCATTTCGTCGGAATCGACATCATCGGAAGTAGGCTCACCGAAGTGAACGTAACCAGCCCCACGGGAATTCGCGAGATAGACGCACTCAGCGGGACACATCTCGCAACCCGCACCGTCGCGTGGGTATCAGCCCAGTGTGCGAACGCAGAGGTCCGTTGATGACAATCACAGAACTCGCCGAACGTGTCGTCGTCGTCGGTGCTGACGCTGCTGGCATGAGCGCCGCGCACCAAGCTCTACGTTCGGCACGCGCCGACGGTCGCACGATCGAGGTAGTCGTGTTGGAAAGGACCCGCGACACCTCCTACTCGGCATGCGGAATGCCCTATCTGATCTCGGGGACGGTAGGCCACGAAGACGAACTGACCGCACGCACGCCCGAACGCCACCGAGAAATGGGCATAGATCTTCGCCTCGATGCGTTAGTGTCCGACATCAACATCGAAACTCGTACCGCCACATATGAAAATAGCGTCGGCGTATCCGAAACAGTGGAGTTCGACAAACTGGTGCTCGCAACTGGAGCGCACCCCGTTATTCCACCATGGGCGGTTGACGAGAAAGGTGATCTGACACCGGGCATCCTCCCCGTGAAGAACCTCGAGGATGCACGTCAGTGGCTCACTCTTGTACTGCCAGAGGATTCGTCGGATTCCGACTCCATCACGACCACGCGACATGCGGTAGTCGTTGGTGCCGGCTACATCGGCGTCGAGATGGCGGAAGCTATGCTCGATCGGGGGTTCGAGACTACGCTGATCACCCGCAGTTCGGTGATGAGTAACCTCGACGAGGACATGAGCGCACGCGTCCACACCGCCATCGCCGAAGGTGGCGTTCGCGTCGTCCCGCAGTGCACAGTCGAGAACATCGACATCGCTGACGGAAGAGTTCACTCACTGACGGCGAGTAACGGTGAAACATACCTTGCAGATGTCGTGGTACTCGGACTCGGTGTCAGGCCCGCCACTGAGCTTGGCGTCGCCGCCGGCCTCCCAGTCGGAGACTTTGGCGGTTACCTCCCCGATGAGAATCAAGCAGTGGCTGAAAATGTCTGGGCCGCAGGCGATTGCTGCGAGGTCATCGACAGGATCACGGGCACCCGTACGTTCGCTCCCCTTGGCACGCACGCGAACAAACAAGGCAGGATTTGCGGATACAACGTCGTCGGCGGCAAACAACAGTTTGCTGGTGTGTTATCGACAGCCATCACCAGATTCACCAATCCACATGTGCACGTGGAAGTGGGACGGGCCGGGCTCTCTACCGACGCTGCAGTTGATGCCGGATTCAGCCCAGAATCGCTTGTCACAGTGGGGGGAACCGCCAGCGGATACATGCCGGAGCGGTCACCAATCGCGACCAAGATCATCGCAGACCGGAGGAGCCGACGACTCCTTGGTGTTCAGATCGTCGGAGGCCGGAATTCTGCCAAACGCATTGATACCGCGGCCGCAGCGCTATGGGGGCAGATGACTGTCGACGACCTCGCAGCCATGGATCTGTCGTACGCGCCCCCATTCGCAACCGTGTGGGAAGCCGTTCAGCTCGCCGCCCGAAGGTTGGCAGACAGACTTTAGAAGAACCGAACCGGTGCGCGCTCACAGATCCGGCTGGGATGCAGCATGTTCCGGTTGTGGCGTTTCGCTGTGTGACGGGGTGCGTATCGCCATGCGCGGAAAGGGTTCGCGCGGCGACGCGCGTCCCGTTAGCCGGCCTGGGCTAGGTGCTTGCGGAGCGCCTGAAGCATATGAGTGACGAACTCGTGCTCGGTAGTTGACGTGACATCGTCAAATTTCACCCGACCCGACTCGCTCGCCGTAGAGGGCTTCGACAGCGTCACACTGAAGTGGAGTCCTTCCTGACTAGGTTCTGCAGATCCCGAGCCGCCGTGTGCGTTCCCACCTCCTCGCTTGACCCAGCCCGTGATCGCGCTACACAGATCGGGTAATTCGCCGAGGCTGACCAGTACCGTGGAAAAGCTGTCCAGCGACGAGATCGCGGCACCGGAGACCTCCATATAGACACGAATCGTCTCCAGGGTTTGCTGCGTGTCACGTGAGGTCTCGACAGGCTGATCGAATCCAAGCTCGTAGAGGCCCTCGGCAACCTTCCTCGGCACACCGATGCGTAGTTGATCACGGACCACCCTGTTGTCCTCCCCAGTCTGGTCTGACTAGCCGCCAAGCTCTCGATATTAACGGCGATGCGCCCTGCGCAGCGGAAAGCAGCCGCCCCGGTGCGGTGACGCCGGGCTTGGCTGGATCAGCGACGCGTGTGGGTGACGGGAGAGTGGGGGTGGAGTAGATGCCGGGTCGCTGTTCGTCGATGAGGTTGGTGAGGATGCGGGCGGCGCGGCAGCCCATGGTCGAGCCGGCATGGCCGTGCCCGGTGTCGTACGAGAGGTCGTTATTTTGAGCCCGATGCTGGGGGCATAGGCAAGGCAACTCTGTCCGGCGGCTCAGGCGAGGATCGCGGTCGACCTGTACCGGGGATGTGCATTCCGTCGCCCTGGGTGGGCAGTGTCGGTACCCGTCCCTCGCGCTGCACGCTCGCGTCGGCGGACACTGGATCTTGACACAATCGCGAGGCTTCACTCTTCCCAAGGAGCACCGATGACTGACACCGCCGTCGACGCCGCAGCAGCTCTCCAAGTGACCGAGTACTGGGTGGTCGAAGTGGACCGCCACGACGGGTCATGTTGCACATTCGGACCGTTCACCGCTGACGCGGCCTGGGCCAGAATGGAACACCGGACCGCGCCCACGAGGTTCGCCGCCGTAGTGGGGAAGCGTTGAGCACGAGGACAGCGACGCCGACATCGTCGGCATTCCGTGCGAATTCGGGCGAGGAGCCAGCGCGTCGTGACCTCTTCGATGCGCTCCCACGCCCACTCGACGACCATCACCAGCACTCCGTCCGCGGCTAGCGCCCGTGTTCGTGAGCGTCGATTCGGGCGTGCGGCGCCCGACAGGCGCGAGGGTTTGGAGGGGAACGTCCGCGAAATCCCGATGGTGTCAGTTCGACGGACATGCGTGATACAGTGGCAACATGATGTCAGAGAAACTGACAACCGTCTCGGCGGAGCTGCCACAACCGGATGCGAATCTCGGCTACCTGTTCCGGCTCGCGAACCAGCGCTTCCGCGCGCTGCTGGACGAGGCGCTGGAGGACCTCGAAATGTCGGCGCAGGAGTACGGGATACTCAGCGTTTTCGAGACCCGTCCGGAGCTGTCCACCTCCGAGCTCGCGCGCATCTCGCAGGTCACGCGGCAAACGATGCACACATCGATCCTCGGTCTCGAGGCCGCCGGGTTGCTCGAGCGCCGAGCGAGGAACCCGAGGGTCGTGCTTGTGCGCCCGACCGAGCGTGGTCGCAGATGCCTGGAATTGGCAACCAGCCGCGTGCGGACGGCGGAGCGTGCCGCGCTCGTTGGTCTCAGCCACGAGGACGAGCAGACAGTGCGTGCGTGGCTGGCCAATGTGGCTGCAATCGCTCCAAGCCGTGACGACGCAACACGTCGACGACAGGACGCGCCATGAAGCGACAGCCATCCGGATCTCAGAGCGTCGAGCAGCGCATGGTCGATGCCGAGCGCGAGCTGTTCGCCGGCCTCGGCACCGACGTCGACGAGTTCTTCATCGAGCTCGGGCAGACAGGGCGACGCGTGCGAGTGCTCTCACACGGGCGTGGCCCCACAGTGGTGCTGCTGCACGGCGTGTCGCTCAGTGCCGCCGTGTGGGCGCCGCTGTTCACCGAGTTTCCTCAGTTCCGGCTCCTTGCCGTCGACCTTCCGGGGCACGGCTTGTCGGATCCGATTTCTTTCGGACGTGGGCAGGTCCGCGAGCACGCCAGCCGGTTGATCGACGACATCCTGGACGCGCTCGGGCTCGACGAGGTCCCGGTGATCGGCCACTCGCTGGGCGGCATGTTCGCCCTGTGGTACGTGGCAGGCGGCTCCCGGCGAATCTCTGCGCTGGTCGCGATCGGAATGCCCGCGGTCGCGCTCGCGGGCGTGCGGGTACGCATGCCGCTCTCGCTGATGACCGTCCCGGGGCTGGGGCCGGCGTTCCTTCGATCACCCACTCCGCGTCCGGTATATCGACGCCTGCTCGCTCGAGGCCTCGGCCCCGCGGAGGTAGCGGCCGCACCCGACGCGCTGATCGAGGCACTGCGCCTGTCCGCACGCCGCCGAGCAAACGCGCGGACCGTTGCGTCACTGATGCACGCGATCGACCGGTTCCGGCAGCCACGGGCCGAGAGCGTACTGACAGGCACAGAGCTCGCCGCGATCCGGATACCGACGATCTTCGTCCTGGGATCCGACGACCCGTACCTGTCCGTCGACCGTGCGCGGCTGTCGATCCAGAAGATTCCGGGCGCGACGATTCATGAAGTGCTCGCGGGACACGGGCCCTGGCTCGTCGACCCTCACAGTGCCGCGCTGCTGGCAACCGAGTTCCTCGCGAGTCGGTCCGACAACCGTCTCAACACCTCAGGTGCGGCGGCTGACATCGGCGGCGCCTCGAAGTCCGCGCCGATCGGCGAGGGCGGGCTCCCCGGAGCATCGCGCCGGAGCAGCGGGAGCCCGGTCGACTGACTGGCGGCGACCATGAATCGGGTCGGCACGTCGAGATCACCATTGCCGAGTTGGCCGAGTTGCTCGAACGCGTAGCGAGCCGTGTTTCTGGGCTTCCCAGGGCGTAAAGCTGGCGCAGAGTTCCCGATCACCGTTGTGGGCAGGATCGGACTGTGAGCGACCGAACCAGAGCAGACCTCGAGCGTGACCTCACCATGCGCGAAGCCTGCGCGGCGAGTCAAATATGCCCAATAGCAGCTCTGGTTTGGGCAAATGTTGCCAGTGCCCGAAGGTGGTCGCCCTCATAGCGTGGGCGGTGTGAGAGTTCTGATCGGGTCCCCGTGATCCGCCCGGTAGGTGGTGACTTCTGGTGGCGGCGAGGCGGTGCTCGCCCCAGCCGAGGTCGAAGACCTGCATGCCGATTCGTTGAGATCGGGCGGGGTGGTCGCCACATCCCGCGCCGTGTTCACCGTGGACGCGCCGATACCAGCGGAACGATCGTCACCGCCTGATTTCCTACCCCGCACGCCCCACCAAGAGGAGATGTCAATGCCCGAAGCAATCGAGGTCCGCAAGGTTCCGCTGCACAGCGTTTCCGACGCCAGCGAGCTGGCCAAGCTCATCGACGTCGGCGTGTTCGAAGCGGACCGCGTCGTCGCTGTCATCGGCAAGACCGAGGGCAACGGCGGTGTCAACGACTACACACGCATCATCGCGGACCGGGCCTTTCGTGAGGTCCTCTCGGCGAAGGGCAGCCGCAGCGCCGACGAGGTGGCTCAGGTGCCGATTGTCTGGTCCGGCGGCACCGACGGTGTGATCAGCCCGCACGCAACGATCTTCGCAACTGTGCCGGCAGGGAAGGCGGCGACGACCGACGAGCCACGACTGACCGTCGGTGTCGCGATGAGTGAGCAGCTGCTGCCCGAGGACATCGGTCGCACGGCGATGATCACGAAGGTGGCCGCGGCGGTGAAGATGGCGATGGCCAATGCCGGCATCAGCGATCCGGCCGACGTGCACTACGTGCAGACGAAGACGCCGTTGCTGACGATCCACACCATCCGAGACGCCAAGAGCCGCGGCGAGTCGGTGTGGACCGAGCACACCCACGAGTCGATGGACCTGTCCAACGGTGTTACGGCACTGGGGATTGCCGTCGCGCTCGGCGAGATCGACATGCCCAGCGACGCCGATGTCATGCACCGCCGGGACCTTTTTTCGTCGGTGGCATCCTGTTCGTCGGGTGTCGAGTTGGACAGGGCCCAGGTGGTCGTCGTCGGCAATGCGCGTGGCGTCGGCGGTCGCTACCGGATCGGCCACAGCGTGATGAAGGACCCGCTCGATCAGGACGGCATCTGGGCGGCGATCCGGGACGCCGGACTCGAGCTGCCCGAGCGGCCGCACACGAGCGACCTGGACGGCCAGCTCGTCAACGTCTTCCTCAAGTGTGAAGCGAGCCAGGACGGGACGGTACGTGGCCGCCGCAACGCGATGCTCGACGACTCGGACGTGCACTGGCACCGCCAGATCAAGTCCTGCGTGGGCGGTGTCGCGTCGTCGGTGACGGGTGATCCGGCGGTGTTCGTGTCTGTGTCGGCAGCACACCAGGGTCCGGAGGGCGGCGGCCCCGTTGCCGCCATCGTCGACCTCGGCCAATAGTTCGTGCTCACACCGTGAATGAGGTCGTGTCGCGGCCCGGCTGCCGGGCCGCGACAGGACCTCGACCACACCAGCCGCCGATTGTGAACGATGCTGCGGTCGGAGTTCATACACGTCGGCAGTTCGCCGGTACTCGTTTTTGAAACGTGGAGAGGTTCACCCATGTCACACGTCATCGACCCCGTCACCGCAGGCGATTCCGGCCGGACTCGCCCGGGACCCTCGTGGTCGCCGCGCGACTACGGAGAGCTCGTCATGTGTGACGCGCTGACGCTCAGTAATGTGATCAAGAGCCGCCAGGTGTCGTGCGTCGACGTCATGACCGCCTATCTCGACCACATCGAATTGCACAATCCCAGTGTCAACGCCATCGTCGCCCTGCGTGACCGGGACGAGTTGCTGACCGAGGCGCGCGAGCGGGACCGCCAACTGGCCGACGGGCACTACCTGGGCTGGATGCACGGGTTCCCGCACGCCGTCAAGGACCTCTCCGCGGTCAAGGGACTACCGTTCACCTCCGGATCACCCATCTTTGCCGACCGGATCGCCGACACCGACGAGCTGTTCGTCACGCGGATCAAGTCAGCCGGTGCCATCATCATCGGCAAGACCAACACCCCCGAGTTCGGACTCGGATCCCAAACGTACAACCCAGTCTGGGGCACGACGGCGACACCGTACGACACCTCCCGCACCGCCGGTGGAAGCAGCGGCGGCGCTGCTGCGGCCCTGGCGTTGCGGATGGTCCCGGTCGCCGACGGCAGCGACTACATGGGCTCACTGCGCAATCCGCCGGCCTTCAATAATGTTGTGGGCTTTCGCCCGTCGTGGGGCCGCATCCCAGAGGCCGGCTTCGTCGCGCAGGGCGCGGTGGTCGGTCCGATGGGACGGTCGGTGGCTGATGTGACGCACCTGCTGTCCACCATGGCGGGTCCCGACGCCAACGCCCCGCTGGGCATCGACGAGGACCCCGAGGTATTCACCCGGAGCCTTGACCGTGACTTCAGCGGGACTCGGATCGCATGGGTGGGGGACTGGGGTGGGTACCTGGCGACGGAACCCGGAGTCCTCGAGTTGTGCGAGTCCGCATTCGGCGCGTTCGCGAACATCGGTTGCCGTGTCGAGGCGGCGCTGCCCGACTACAAGCCCGAGGACATCTGGCAGCTGTTTCTGAGGTGGCGCTGGTGGGCGCAACTCGGCTTGGTCGACCTCTACAAAGACCCGCAGACACGCGCGCAGATGAAGCCTGAGTTCGTGTGGGAAATGGAGCACGGACTCGCTCTCTCCGCGCTCGACGTCACCAGGGCTGCGGCGGCACGCAACGACTGGCAGGCGGCCGTCACGAAGATGTTCGAAACCTATGACTACATCCTCGCGCCCAGTGCCCAGATGTTTCCGTTCGACAAGGCCACACACTGGCCCACGACGATCGCGGGCCGGCCGATGGATACCTATCACCGGTGGATGGAGACCGTCGCACCGTGGACGATGACGAGTCTTCCGGTTGCTGCGATGCCGGTCGGATTCGATGACCGCGGGCTTCCCATGGGAATCCAGATCATCGGACGCCACGGCGCAGACCGGGCCGTTCTCCAACTCGCCTACGCGTACGAGCAGGCAACGAAGTGGGTGGAGCGTGTGCTTCCGCCCGCGCTACTCCCGGGCTGAGCCGTGACGCGGCGCTGCATCGCCGCCGGCGTACGGTTGGAATATGGAAGATGTTGCCAACGAACAGCGACCACAGGCACATGATTTGCCAACGCCCGTCGGCTACGAGTTGACGGTTCGGGAGCTGCTGACCCTGCCCAGCCTGACCGGCTCGAAGCTGATCGCGGGGGCTGGCGGCCTGGAGCAGATCGTCCTTCGGGTCAACGTCATCGAGGTGCCGGACATACTGCCGTGGGTCAAACCGAACGAACTGTTGATCACCACCGGGTTCCCGCTGCGGCATGCCGACTCGGGCCAGCCGTTCGACCCCCCCGCGCTGGTCGAGCTCATCGAAGGTCTCGCCCAGCGCGGCGCGGCTGCACTCGGTGTGAAGGAGGGCCGGTACATCGCCGAGCTTCCCGCCGCGATGCTCGAGGCGTCGGACCGTCTCGGGTTTCCGCTGTTCCTCATCCCGCGGGAGATTGGATTCGACGAGGTGATGTCCGAGGTGTTCACCCACCTCGTTGATCGTCAGGCGTGGGCACTGGACGTTGCGGACCGCATGCACCGTGCCCTGACCAAGATCGTCCTCGAGGGCGGCGATCTGCCGCAGATAGCGGACGAGGTAGCGGCGCTGTTCGACGCCGCGGTCCTCATCTGCACGCCCGACGGGCGAGTGCAGGCGTCAGCTGGTGCGACCCCCAACCTGCAGACACTGCACCGGTTGCCGCTGTTCGACCAGTCCGGCCGGCTTCGTACCGAGCGCCTACACCACGGCCTGCAGCCGGCACCGGCCACCGAGGCAGGTCAGATCGCCGTCGCGCCGGTTGCCGCCGGCGGCACCGACCACGGCCTCATCGTCGCCTTCATGGCAGAGGGCGGACTGGGCCCGGTCACCGTGCAAGCGCTCGAGCGCGCCGCAACCGTTGTCGCGTTGGCGGTCACCAAGCAGCTCGCGGTGTCGGCCGTCGAATCCAAGTTCCGCGGCGACTTCCTGCGCGATGTTCTCAACGGCACCGCAGGGACGACCGCCCAGATCACGGAACATTGCGCGCAGCTCGAATGGGACGTGAACCGCAGCATGGTGGTCGTCGTCGCAGAGCTCGACCCGGACGCCGATCCGGCGACGGCCGGCCAGACGACACACCCGCCGGTTGCCGGGCGAATGCCGCAGCAGCGGCTCACCGCTGCCTGGCAGCAGGTGGTCCGTCGCAGGGATCGGTTCGCACCGGTAGTTGGCTTCAGCCATGAAGTGGTGGCGTTGATTCCAGTGGGCGGCAGTGATACCAAAACTGTGATCGAGGAACTGATCGCGGCCGTTACCGGGGACCGTGGAGGCGGCCGACATTCGTTCTGCACCGGAATCAGTCGCGTCATCGACTCGGTGGCCGGCATCCCGCAGGCGTACGACCAGGCGCGGAAGGCGGTGACGGTGGGGCGGCGCATTCACGGGAACGGTGCTGTCGCCCACTTCGACGGCCTGGGCGTCCACAGACTGCTCTCCCTGGTCGACGACAGCGCTGAACTCCAAGCCTTCGCCAGTGAGGTACTCGGTTCGCTGGCCGGCGACGCCGACGAGGCGATCGATCTCCGCCAGACACTGCAGGCACTCCTGGACACCAACTGCAACGTCGCCGAGACTGCACGCGTCCTGCATTTCCACTACAACACGTTGCGATACCGGATCGGTAAGTTGGAGAGCATCGTCGGCCCTTTCACGACGGATCCGATTCTCCGCTTGGATGTAGCGCTTGCATTGCGGGTCGTGGAGATGGAGGGTTTGTAGCCGATCAGCGGTGGGCCGTATGGCCTTGCTGCTCCGGGTTCGCGAGGTACACATCATGAGTCCGCACGAGAGCTGCAAAATCCGTTGTAGCCTAATCGATCACGGATCCAAGCCGCTCGGCGATGAACGCGGTGAGCGCGACCGGTACCACGTCGGCGGCGAGCGACCGTTGGACCCCGAGGTCCCGCGAGGGATCACCCCTGTCCGGGTGCCGAAACGCCGGGCGATCTGGACGACCTCGCGCGCAGCGGACTTGTCCCACGCGGTGCTGGGCAACGAGGCGTCTTCGCCGAAAGCGATCCGCACCCACCTGCGCCCGCGGGGATCGAGGCGGTCATCGCCGAACCGGACGACCGGAAGCGCAAACGCGCCCGCAAGGGCGGCGGTGATGGTCGGCGTTTTTGCCTAGAACAGGGGAAATGAAAAGGGCCGCAATATCGTTGAACGGCCCTTCGGGAACGACTAAAGCAGTGGCGTGGGCCGGCCATCCCTTACGGCAATCTCACCCTCACCACCGTGCCGGCGTCAAGCTGTCAGCCGGCCGCACCCGGCTGCGGCACCTACCCGATTCAGTTGGGGGACATGCACGAGCTGGGGCAATCGACGCCCGCATACCGCGAAAACATCCTGCCCGTACATGAGGGCATCGGCGATGTTTGCTCAATTAGTTGGCAGATTTTGGTAGGGGAGTACCGGCGTTGCGCCCGGGCATCAATGGGAGAGTGGGTGAAGTTGGAGGGAGTAACCCCGTACGCAGTCCCGCGGATGTATGACGTGGCGGCCCGCGCCACTTCTTGTCTCCCGGTGCCCTTGCCGGAATCTCGATATCCGCATGTTTGCACATCGACACTCCTGGAAGGAGGACAGGACACGTGCGCCTGAGCGATCACGACGCCGTGACTACCCGCCGCGTCGGTGGCCGGCACTGGTCTTCGGCAAGCTAGGAGCTCGCCCCTCACCGTCCACCGCCCTGTGAGAGGAAACCAATGAATGCTTTGCTCTACGTCGGCATTGCACTGCTCATTGTTTCAAACGTACTGATCCCCCCGACGCTTCTGCGATTCCACAACGGCGCCAGCCAGTTTCTGCGCTCGACCGTCACCCTGGCCTTGGCTGGGTCCGCAGCAATGCTGGTAAGCGCACTGACCTCCATCGATGCTTCGGTTGGACAGCGGTGGGCGACCGCGCTTGCCGGAGTCCTCAGCGGCAGCGTCGTAGCTGCGACAATTGCACTGGTGATCGAGCCCCGATCCACCGAATCGGGCTAGCCCGGATTCAGGCGTCGGGCAGTCCAACGAATGGTCGGTGGTGCCCGGTCGACGGTGGCCGGCGCAACGGACCGATGCTGGCCATTGGCTACCCGGCCGAGATCATCAACCACTGAGTGTGGTGGTACTTTCGATTCCCTCTCAGCTTCCGGGAGGTCGAGGAAGTCACGCTCGAACCCGGTGTCACGGTCAGCTACGAGACGATCCGCGGGTGGTGCGCCAAATTCGGGCGGGCCTACGCCAACGGGCGGACGAGCTCGATCGGCGGCTCGGCCCGATGTGGGGCTGGAACCGCACCGACGGACTGCGCTTCCTGCTCGAGCCCCGTGGTCCTCGACTGAGCGTGCTGATGGAGCAGCTCTGCAATGTCCGCGATCTCGGACTCGGTCAGCGGCGGACTATCGATCAGCCAGAGATAGCCGTGCAGTTCCCCGCGGGCACGTAGGGGCACGCAGATCCGGGGCAGCGTTTTCAGTGTCGGATCAGACGGATACCGAACCGGTCCGGTGGCGTGCGCAATACCGGGCGAAAGGGCATGTTCGAATACTTCCCGGGACGAGTGGCGCCGCTGGATCGCCTGCACCCGGACGTCAACAAGATCGCCATACTGCTCGGTGGTTGAGCGGTATCCATGCTCGAGCAGTTCGTGGGCGAGGGCGCTCGCGCCCGCCGCCGCGGCGTGTAGCGGTGTGTGGTTTCGGAGGTTAGGGCGCCTGTTCGTGGTGGGTGCCGGGTGGGGGTGTGATGAGTCCCTGGAGGAGTGGGTCGGCGAGTCGCGTGGGTAGGTCGGTGTCGAGCAGTTCGCGGGTGACCACGATTGTGAAATGTAACGGTGCGACGAGCATTTCGACGATGTGACGGGGTCGGTGGTGTCGGGTAGTTTGCCGTGGTCGATGGCGCGTGTGATGATTTCGCCGGAGCGCGAGTAGTGGCTGTCCCAGTACTGTTTGCGGGCGCGGCTGGCTGCCGGGTCGTCGCCGTCGGCGGCGAGCGCTCGATCGAAGTCGTTGCCCTGGGCGTGTTCAGGTATGCAGCCAGCGAGGTGATGTAGGTGATCAGGTCGTAGCGCAGTGAACCTGTGTCGGGGACAGGGAGTAGTTCTTCGGCTTCCTCGGGCCGGACGTCGATCATCAGGTTTTCGCGGGTGCCCCAGCGGCGGTAGATCGAGGTTTCGGACTCCGGCGCGGGTCGAGACGTCGGCCACGGTCAATCCGCCCATGCCGTGTGTGTGCGGCAGCGAGGGCAAGCCGTTCCGGTCGACTTCTCACCCGTCGTGGTACGAATTTTTCCGCCGACTCGTGCTGCGAGGATGGGTAGAGAGTGGCAGCCGGTCGACGTGGGTGAATGGGACGTAACGAAACTGCATGTGAATCAGATCACATATGTGCGTGGTTGCCGGAACACCCACGTGGCCGCCCGAAGCGGCGCACACTCAAATACGATGAAAGCAGAATTCTCATGGCGACATCCCCGATTCCGACGATCTCCGTGTCCACACCCCGGACACCCCCGCGGCCCAGCGTGATGAGCACCGCCGAGATCAAGAAGAGGATCGAAGCCATGTACGCCGACGACCGCCGACCGGGCACTCCACCTGTGCGCTGAAACACCGCCGGCGAAGCCCGCAACGGGATCGCCGGGTGCTGCCGCCGACGCGTGTTGGTGTCGGTCCCAGATGCCCGGGCGGATCTGCGGCGCACCAGGATGGGTTTGCGGTCCAGCGAGACTCACCGGTGTCGATCTGGTGCTGATCGCTGAAGCTCGGCGACGTGGTTGGTCACACCGTTTTCTGTCAAAGCTGGATCCACATGAAAAAAGGGCATCGTCAACTTGGCTGTGCGGGTGACTGCTGGTCGTCGTACAAGGGCTTCCGCGACCCGAAGGAGATCATCAGCAACAGTGTGTGGCTGTATTACGCGCTTCGCGTCGAGCCTGCGTGACGTGCAGGAACTGATGTTCGGACCCGACGTCGTGGTCTCCCACGAGACGATCCGGCAATGGTGCGCGCAGTTCTGCCAGTCCTATGCCGACCAGCTGCGCCGCCGCAGGCCGCGTCCTGGCGACATGTGGCACCTCGATGAGGTGTCGCCCCGATCACGGCGAGCGGATGTACTTGTGGCGCGCGGTCGACCAGGACGGCGTGATGCGCGACATTCTCGTCCAGTCGCGGCGAAATTCTATGGCGCCAATACGTTCGAAGTGTCTGAACAATCGGGCCGAGAACTCGCATCAGCGGACTCGGCAACGGGAGCGCCGGGTGAAGCGGTTCGCCTCACCCGGGCAGGCGCAACAGTTTCTGACCGCGTTCTCCGGCATCACGGGGCACTTCCAGCTGCGGCGGCACATGTTGTCGGCATCCGACTGGCGTCGCGAATGACGCCCGCTTCGCGGTGTGGGACGAGATCACCGCGCCCGCCACCGCTGCCTGAACAACTTACGCAGCCAACAATTTCCGTGCCGAAACTGACCCAAACCGACTGCACCGCTGTGACTATCGCTCGAGTCGACGATGCCCCGCGCGTCAGTCACACCGGGGCCACTGACGTCACAATGAATGCCGTGCCAAACCGCGGTCGGTCCGGGTGACGGGCCGAGTCTGGTAGGTAGCACTAATTTTTCGACTCATACTTGCAGTGAACCGTACGAAAAATGCGTGGACGTTTGGCTCTGTTGTGTGGACGATTGGTTCCGTATTGGGTAGCGCATTCTCGGAACAATCAAAGGATGACAACAAACACCGCGCCTGAAATCCTCTCCCCACGCCGCTCTGAGCGCACTGGGTGGGCGGGGGTGCTTATCCTCATGGCTACCAGTTTTACGCTGGTGCTCGCTGAATTTCTTCCGCCCAGTCTGCTGACTCAGATGGCAGCCTCACTTGACATCACTGAGGGTCAGGCGGGACAGACGGTCACCGCGACTGCGTTCATGGGGTTTCTGGTGGCCCCCGTTGTTGGCATGATGTTTCCTCGGCTGGACCGGCGAACGCTTCTGACTGGGGTTGCACTGACCGCTGCGGTGTCCAACATTCTGGTAGCCATCGCACCCAATCTCGTGCTGTTACTCGTCGCCCGGTTGATCCTCGGGGCCGCAATTAGCGGATTCTGGGCAATGTCGCTGGCGATCGTTTCGCAGCTGGTGGCACCGGAACGCCTGGGCCGTGGCCTTATGCTTGTGAACGGTGGCACTACCGTGGCCACGGTGGGCGGAGTGCCCCTGGGGGTCTACCTCGGCTCCGTGTTTGATTGGCGCGTGGTTTTCGTCGGTGTGGCCGCAGTGTCGGTGCTGGTCGCTGTCTCGTTGCGGGCCGTTTTGCCTGCAATCGATCCTGCCGCCACCACGGGATTCCGTGAGTTGGCGGACACCCTCAAAGTGCCCGGCTTGTCGTTGGGTCTGATAGGGCATGTGCTCACAGTCCTTGGCCACTTTGCCGCGTTCACGTATATTCGCTTGGCATTCGAGCAAGTGCCCGGCATCGGTGCGGGCGGAATCGCTGGGTTGTTGGCGGCGTTTGGTATTGGAGGCCTTGCCGGAAACGTCGTCGTCGGGTTGCTCGTGGATAAGCGCCTGAACCTGATGCGTTTGGTTGTGCCTGCACTCATCGGCTTTGGCATCGCTACAGTCGCGCTCTTCCCTGGACATTTCTGGGCAGTGGGAGTAGGTGCGACAGCATGGGGTATTGGATTTGGGGCTTGGTTGCTGGTGGTCAGTACCTGGATCGGGCGGCTCGCTCAGGATCGCATGGAATCCGTGGGTGGGCTGATCGTGACCGGATTCCAGATTGCGATCACTCTTGGAGCTGGACTCGGTGGCGTGGTTGCCGATAACGCCGGAGTCCAGATGACATTGATTGCCGCCGCAATTGCTGCTCTCGTTGGTGGAACCCTATTCCGAATGGCCAGGACGACAACAGCAGGAAGCTCGAAGGCACAACCGGACCTATACGGCAGAAAGTAAGAGGGACCGTTGTTGTCCGCGCCAGATAGCTGGCGCGGACCCGGTGTGCCGTCGAAAGGCGCGCCTGAAACCGGCCTCAGATTCGTACCCGAGGCGGTGGGCGGTTTCTGCGATGCTCAGCCCGTCACGGATCAAAAGCGTTTTGCTGGTCTCCATCCGAACTTCGGTCAAATATGACGCCGGAGTTTGACCTACCAGAGTGGTGAAGCGCTCCGCGAAGGCTGATCGAGACATGGTTGCCACCTGCGCCAGGTTTCGCACGGTCCAGGCATCCCCGGGACTCTCATGGATCGCATCGAGTGCGCGAGCAATGAATGGGTCCGACACCTGGTGCAGCCACCGCTCGGGAGCGCAGCCGAGCTCGGCCCAAAGCCGGATTGCGGCCGAGACGATGGTGGTGGAAATGAGGCTGCACACCACCGCATCACCTGCACGACTGAAATCGGAAGCGTTGGCTTGTCCGCTGAGCATACCCTCAATGAGTATCGCCATATTCGGTTCACGCACAGAGAACTCCCTCACCAACAGAGTGTTGGGGAAGGTGCCGAGAGTCTGAGCTGAGCCGCCGGACGGCAGAAACCATGCGTTGATAACGTTGGACTCGCTCCTAGCGCGGATCTCAGCTCGGTGTGCCCGGGGGTAAATGAGTAGGTCACCGGTGGAAAGCTCAGTTCGTTCTTGGCCTACTTGGAGTGCTGCAGTTCCTGCAGAAATGTAGGAGAACCCGGCAGAGTCATGTACCCGCGCGACTCGTTCACCCGGCGCCAGTAACTCACGCTGTGCAGCCTGAACGGGCCAGTCCAGCGAGGCCAACGCACGATCTAAGGCCCCCATCTGCCGAGGCTCATTCTCAAATACTTTAAACACGCTAGTGTAACTCCGTAACCGTCTGAGAATATTCCTCGACGGCCCAGAGCGGCCGCCTCGGCCGTCCGTTGGCAACCACGCCACCGAGTCCTGTTGACTGACCACCAGGATGGAACTGCAACCCGTTGCCCTGCAACCTGTTCAAGGTTGGTGATATGGGGGCGACAATGAGCTCGGAGCCGTTTGTGTGATTGCAGCCGAGCACGCGAACGGCACTTCCCGCGTGGTAGAGCAGTTGAATGGCCATGGATATCAACGAATGCACAACGTCGACTTGGTGATTGGCGAATTCCTCCGCAAGCGCTGACCAACTCCGAAACAGTGGTTCCCGGGGTCGCGCTCCGTGGCTTCTTGAGCAATAGAGAACGCCCCCGTGCTGAGCTGTGCTCTGCGCGGGGGCGTTGTCTGCGGTGTCTGACGCGCACGCCTACGCGTCCAAGCGAACAATGAGATCGCGGTAGTCCGGGCGATCGTCAAGGAACCTCCGAACATGCGTGCAGACCGGTCGTACCTTCCATCGGTAGTCGCGGGCGAGGTCCAGCGCCTGTCGCACGAATAGGGCTGCAGATGTGCGGTTTTCGAACTCTTCCACGATTATTGTGTGTAAGAAGGACATTACGACGTCCTCGGACTTGGGCCCGATATCGCCTTGGATCCTGAGCGATTCAGTGAGGTGTCGCAGATCGAAGTACCCCAGAATGCCGACCAGCTCTCCTCGAAACCAGAGTTCGAATCGATACCGATCGGCATTGTGGACGACTCGGGCATCCTCGGGTTTGGTCATTGCACACTCCTGTCGACGGCCCCAGCTACTGCACCGCTTCCATGGGTGCCGCGATCTTTCACGTTGATTGTGTCGTCCGCGTCCGTAGTCATGGAGAGACGTGATCTGCGGGCCTCATAACCGTGCGGTGATC
>NZ_BCWY01000126.1 GCF_001894825.1 Rhodococcus jostii NBRC 16295
CCACTGCGCCATCCAGCGCGGGCTGCGGGGCGCGGCGAGGGCCAGGGGCGCGACCGCGGCGACGCCGAGGGCGATCAGCGCGAGTGCTGTCATGAATCCGCCTTGCGTAGGAGTCGTTCGGCCAGCCGTCGTCCCGCGGTCTCGACGTGCCAGCCTGCGGTGGAGAGTCGTTGGGAGACCGCCTGCTTGCTGATCCCCAGCGCCCGCGCCGCGTCGGTCTGGGTGGCGCCGTGTCGCATCTGCTCGACCGCTTCGCAGCCCTCCTCGGTGCGGCGGGCGACGAGGACGGCGACGAGGGTGAGCGCGGTGTCGGCGTCGGCGGCGCTGTCGGGGTCTGGTCCGTCCACGGCCACCCGGCCGGGGGCGGTCTTGGCGCGGTCGACGGCGGCGCGCGCGGATTCGAAGGCGGGCCCCCGCCCGGCGCGGGTCTCGGCGGGGAGTGGTTCCTCGACGGGTCCGACACCGATGCCGATGCTCCAGTGTTCGCGTCCGACGAGGTCGAGTGCGAGGTCGACGACGGTGGCCGGATCGTCGACGACGGCCTGGATCTCGTCGCCGGCCGTGCGCTGGAACGGCCGGACGAGGTCGCGGGTGCCGAGCTCGGCGAGGAGTGGGGCGACCCGGTCGACGTCGCGGCGGCTTCCGCGCTGGTCGACGGTCAACACGAACATGAGTCAAGGTTAGAAACTGGATAATCCGATGTCAATACTCAAAGCTTGACTCTGGGGTTTCAAGGTTGCGGGATTGACTCGTCCTCGGCGGGACGGTCGGCCGGCGAATCCGCAAGCGGTTCGACCGAACCGTCCAGGGGCCGGCGGGAGTCCACGACCAACCCCGCGATCCCGACGACGATGCACACCGCGGACAGCACGAGCAGCGCCGGATTCGTCTCCCCGGTGAGGGCGTCGCCGAGAACGACGATGCCGACGGTTCCCGGCAGGATGCCCACCACCGTGGCCAGCACGTACGGGACCAACCGGATCGACGAGACACCGGCGCAGTAGTTCACCACGGAGAACGGCACGAACGCGATCAGTCGCAGCGACCCCACGGCGAGCCAGCCACGGCGGGCGATCCGCTCGTCCACCCGGCGGATCGTCGGGTTGGAGATGCGTTGCCACACCACGTCCCGGCCGACGGCGCGCACCAGGTACAGGGCGAAGACGGCGCTCACCGTGGACGCCAGCACCGCGATCGCGATGCCCAGCCACGCGCCGAACAGCAGTCCGGCACTCAGCGTGAACACCGTGCGGGGGAACGGGAACACCGTCACGAGGGCGTGCACGGCGAAGAAGACGAGGGGGAAGGCCGGTCCGATGGATTGCGCCCATTCCCGGACCTGCAGCACGGACGGATGGGGTGCCAGCAGTGCGACGACGAGCAGCGCGACTGCCAGTACTGCGACGCCGATCACCCTGCGGTCCCCGAGGCGTCTCTTCACAGGGCACCAGGCTACCCGGGTGCCGGGCCCGGGGCGTCGCGAGCGGCCGGTCAGGTGAGGCGGCGCCGCCCCGTCACCGTCGCCTCGACGCAGATCCGCCCGCCCGAGGTCCCCGCCACCCGGGCAACCGACACCGCGCGGCCCACCCGGACCACGTCCGCGGTGAACGTCGTGTCGCAGTCGAGGGCGACCGGGCGGAAGAAGTTGATCCGCGCGGACGCGGTGTCCATGTCCGCGCCGTCCCGACTCAGGGCGGCGGTCGCCGCCAGGTCGATCGCGCACGCCTGGACGCCGCCGTGCATGAACCCGAGCTTGTTCGCGATCAGCGGATTCGGTGGCACCACCACCCGCACGCCGGGCCCGTCCTCGATCCGCCCCCCGATCCACTCGAGCGGCGGCACCCCCGGTGCCGGGAGGCCGGGGAGCGCCGACCGGTCCGCCGCCGGCATCGGCAGGTCCACAAAGTTGCCCCACAGGGTGCCGGTGGCGATCAGGGTGCCCGCCGAGTCGCAGACCCGGGCGGTCGAGGTGCCGCCGTCGGCGGTGAGTGCGAGCAGCCGGCTCTCCGCCCACAGCGTCGGCCCCTGCCACCGCCGGGGTGTCAGGACGTCGACGGACAGCTCCGCCGTGACGAGGCCGTCGCGGGTGCCGCGCCGGTCCCAGACGGTGAATCCGAGGAGATCGTCGAGGAGTACGGCGAGGACACCGCTGTACGCGGTCCGGGTGGTATTCGGGGCGAGCGCGCCGATGTCCATGCTCATACGATTGAGTGGTTCGCCGCGGTCGTCGACGCCCCGGGCCGGCGCGCCGAGTCCGAACAACCGCTGGGTGGCGGTGCGATCGGTACCGGCCGCTTCGTACGCAATGCTCATGACCTGAGGTTATTCGTGCTGTGGTGATCCTCACGATAGGGGAGGCCGGACTGCGGCTAGCATCACAGTCACACAACGTATTGATCGATCGCTCATCAGGGAGAGGAAGCCGACACCGTGTCACTAGCTTCAGAAGCCGAGGAAGCTGCGCGGGCTTACGCCGACTGGCAGCACTCCGTGGCCGGAGTCCTCGCGAAGTCGCGTCGGGTCGACGCCGCGGAACTCGGTCCGGAACCCCAGACGCTCCTCGAGACCGTCACCTACGACGGCGTCACCGTCGCACCGCTCTACAGCCCGCGCGACGAACGTCCGGAACAGCCGCTGCCCGGCACCTTCCCGTACGTCCGCGGCGCGGACGCCTCCCGGGACGTCAACGCCGGCTGGCTGGTCAGCGCCCGGTTCGGTGAGGGTGCGGAGGCGGCGGACGTCAACCGGTCCGTCCTCGACTCCCTCGAGAACGGTGTCAGCGCACTGTGGCTCGCCGTCGGCGGCGGCAATCTGCCCGTCCGGTCGCTGGAGACGGCACTCGACGGTGTCCTCCTCGACCTCGCGCCGCTCACCCTCGACGCCGGAACCGACGCACCCCTCGCGGCGCGGGCACTGTTCGCCCTGCTCGACGCGCGTGCCGCCGCCGGCGACGGTGTCACCGATCGCACCGCGGTCCGGGTCGACCTCGGGGCCGCGCCGCTCACGAGCGCCTTCTCCGGTGCCGCCGACGTCGACCTCGGCGACGCGGTCGCCCTCGCCGCCGAGTCCGCGGCACGCGCGGAGAGCGTGCGGGCGATCACCGTGGACGGCACCGCGTTTCACAACGCCGGCGCCGCCGACGCCGAGGAACTCGGCGCGTCGATCGCCGCCGGCCTCGAATACCTGCGGGCGCTGACCGCGAGCGGGTTGACCATCGGGCAGGCGCTCGGACAGCTCGGCTTCCGGTTCTCGGCCACCGACGACCAGTTCCAGACCATCGCCAAGTTCCGGGCCGCACGGCTGGTGTGGGCGCGGATCGCGCAGGTCTGCGGCGCCTCCGACTTCGGCGGCGCCCCGCAGCACGCCGTCACCTCGGCGGCCATGATGGCGCAACGCGATCCGTGGGTGAACATGCTCCGCACGACGCTCGCCGCGTTCGGCGCCGGCGTGGGCGGCGCGGACGCCGTCACGGTCCTGCCGTTCGACGCCGCACTGCCCGCCGGGGCGCTGGGTGTGTCGAAGACCTTCGCCGCCCGCATCGCCCGCAACACCCAGCTGCTGCTGCTCGAGGAGTCGCATCTCGGTCGGGTACTCGATCCGGCCGCCGGGTCGTGGTACGTCGAGGACCTCACCCAGCAGGTCGCGGCGAAGGCGTGGGAGTTCTTCCAGCAGATCGAGGCCGCCGGCGGGTACCTCACCGCACACGACGCGGGCCTGATCTCCGAGCGCATCGCTTCCACACGCGCACAACGTGATTCGGACATCGCGCACCGAAAGACCGCGGTCACCGGGGTCAACGAGTTCCCGAACCTCGGCGAGGCACCGCTGCCCGCGGGCGCCGCGGAGGAGGGCCGGGTCGCCCGGTACGCCGCGGCTTTCGAGGCGTTGCGGGACCGCTCCGACGCCTACCTGGCGGCGAACGGCGCACGGCCCACCGCGTTCCTGGCCCCGCTCGGCCCCGTCGCCGAACACAACGTGCGGACCACGTTCAGCGCGAACCTGCTGGCGTCGGGCGGCATCGAGGCCCTCAACCCCGGACCCCTCGCGATCGGCGACGGCAGCATCGCCGCCGCCGCGAAGGAATCCGGCGCCGGGATCGCGGTGATCTGCGGCACCGACAAGCGGTACGCCACCGAAGCCGCGACCGCCGTGGAGGAGCTGCGCGCCGCCGGCGTCGGCACCGTGCTGCTCGCCGGACCGGAGAAGGTCGTCGCCGACGCGGACGGTTCCGCCCGGCCCGACGGATTCGTCACCGCCCGCATCGACGCAGTCTCGGTCCTGTCCGGACTGCTCGACATCATCGAGAGCTCGAGTGACTCCTCGGGCGACACAGGGAGCAAGAAGTGACTACTCGCGAGGTCAAGCACGCGATCGGCAGCTTCGCCGAAGTGCCGTTGGAGGATCCGCAGTTTCCGCAGCCGTCCGCCCCGACCCCGGAGCAGACGGACGAGCTGATCGCGGCCGCCGCGGCGGCGAACCACTACACCCCGGAACAGGTGGTGTGGTCCACCCCCGAGGGCATCGACGTCAAACCGGTCTACACCAAGGCCGACCGGGACACCGCCGAGGCCGAGGGCTACCCGGTCGGCAGTTTCCCCGGCGCCGCGCCGTTCGTGCGCGGCCCGTACCCCACCATGTACGTGAACCAGCCGTGGACGATCCGCCAGTACGCCGGATTCTCGACGGCCGCCGAATCGAACGCCTTCTACCGCCGCAACCTCGCGGCCGGGCAGAAGGGTCTGTCGGTGGCGTTCGACCTGGCCACGCACCGCGGCTACGACTCCGACCATCCGCGGGTACAGGGTGACGTCGGGATGGCCGGGGTGGCGATCGACTCCATCCTGGACATGCGGCAGCTGTTCGACCACATCCCACTCGACAGCGTCAGCGTGTCGATGACGATGAACGGGGCGGTGCTGCCGATCCTCGCGCTGTACGTGGTGGCGGCGGAGGAGCAGGGTGTCGCACCGGAGAAGCTGGCCGGAACCATTCAGAACGACATTCTGAAGGAGTTCATGGTCCGCAACACCTACATCTATCCGCCGAAGCCGTCGATGCGGATCATCTCCGACATCTTCGCGTACACCAGCGCGAAGATGCCGAAGTTCAACTCGATCTCCATCTCCGGCTACCACATCCAGGAGGCCGGTGCCACCGCCGACCTCGAGCTCGCGTACACCCTCGCGGACGGTGTGGAATACATCCGCGCCGGCCTCGACGCCGGCATGGAGATCGACAAGTTCGCGCCCCGGCTGTCGTTCTTCTGGGCGATCGGCATGAACTTCTTCATGGAGGTCGCGAAGCTGCGGGCGGGTCGCCTGCTGTGGAGCGAACTGGTGGCGAAGTTCGACCCGAAGTCCGCGAAATCGCTGTCGCTGCGCACCCACTCGCAGACGTCGGGCTGGTCGCTGACCGCGCAGGACGTCTACAACAACGTGGCCCGCACCTGTGTGGAGGCGATGGCGGCGACGCAGGGGCACACCCAGTCGCTGCACACCAACGCGCTCGACGAGGCCCTGGCCCTGCCGACGGACTTCTCGGCGCGCATCGCCCGCAACACCCAGCTGCTGCTGCAGCAGGAGTCGGGGACCGTCCGCCCGATCGACCCGTGGGGCGGGTCGCACTACGTGGAGTGGCTCACCCACCAGCTGGCGAACCGGGCCCGCGCCCACATCGCCGAGGTCGAAGAGGCCGGCGGCATGGCGCAGGCGATCAGCGAGGGCATCCCGAAGCTGCGCATCGAGGAGGCCGCCGCCCGCACCCAGGCCCGCATCGACTCCGGCCGCCAGCCGCTGATCGGTGTCAACAAGTACGTGCCCGACGAGGCCGACGAGATCGAGGTCCTCAAGGTCGAGAACTCGAGGGTCCGCAAGGAGCAGCTCGAGAAGCTCGACCGGTTGCGCGCCGACCGGGATCCGGTCGCCGTCGAGGCGGCGCTCGCCGAACTGAGCCGCGCCGCGGCCACCACCGAGGGCGGCATGGAGAACAACCTGCTCGCTCTCGCGATCGACGCGGCCCGCGCGAAGGCCACGGTCGGGGAGATCTCCGAGGCTCTCGAGAAGGTGTACGGGCGTCACCAGGCCGAGATCCGGACCATCAGCGGGGTGTACCGGGACGAGGCCGGAAAGGTCGACAACATCAACAAGGCAACGGAACTCGTCGAGAAGTTCGCGGAGGAAGAGGGCCGGCGGCCCCGCGTCCTCATCGCCAAGATGGGGCAGGACGGCCACGACCGCGGCCAGAAGGTGATCGCCACGGCCTTCGCGGACATCGGATTCGACGTCGACGTCGGACCGCTGTTCCAGACCCCGGAAGAGGTCGCCAACCAGGCGGCCGACAACGACGTCCACGTGGTCGGTGTGTCGTCGTTGGCCGCGGGCCACCTCACGTTGGTGCCCGCGCTCCGGGAAGCACTCGCGGCGGCGGGGCGTCCCGACATCATGATTGTGGTCGGTGGCGTCATCCCGCCCGGCGATTTCGCCGAACTCTACGAGGCGGGTGCCGCCGCGATCTTCCCGCCCGGGACGGTCATCGCGGACGCCGCCAGCGGTCTGCTCGAGAAACTGGCCGCGCAGCTCGGCCACGACCTCACGGGCACCCCGGAATAGCATGGGGCGGCCTCCAGTCGACATCGATGCCCTCGCCGAGGCCGTGCGCGCCAATCAGCGTGCCGGCCTGGCGAAGGCCATCACCCTGGTCGAGTCCACCCGGACCGATCACCGTGAGGCGGCGCAGCGGTTGCTGCTCGAACTGCTGCCCGAGTCGGGGAAGGCGCACCGGGTCGGGATCACCGGGGTCCCCGGCGTCGGGAAGTCCACGTTCATCGACGCCCTCGGCATGCACCTGATCGGTCAGGGGCACCGGGTGGCGGTCCTGGCCGTGGACCCGTCGTCGACGCGCACGGGTGGGTCGATCCTCGGCGACAAGACGCGGATGGCGCGCCTGACCGTCGAGAAGAACGCCTACATCCGGCCGTCACCCACCTCGGGCACCCTCGGCGGGGTCGCGAAGGCGACCCGCGAGACGATCGTGCTGCTCGAGGCCGCCGGTTTCGACGTCATCCTCGTCGAGACGGTGGGGGTCGGGCAGTCCGAGGTGACGGTCGCGAACATGGTGGACTGCTTCTGCTTCCTCACCCTCGCCCGCACCGGCGACCAGTTGCAGGGCATCAAGAAGGGTGTCCTCGAACTCGCCGACCTCGTCGCAGTGAACAAGGCGGACGGCAAGCACGAGCGGGAAGCGAAGGGCGCCGCCCGGGAACTCGCGGGTGCGCTGCGGCTGATCTACCCGCACGACGCCGTCTGGACGCCGCCGGTCATCACGATGAGCGGACTCGAGGGCGTCGGGCTGGAAGAGTTCTGGGACACCGTGTGCAGGCACCGGGAGGTGCTGAGCGCGGCCGGGCAGTTCGAGGAGAACCGGCGGCGTCAGCAGGTGGACTGGACGTGGACGATGGTCAATGACCAGTTGCTGCGCCGGCTCGCATCCAACACGCGGGTGAAGGCGATCCGGGGTGAGGTCGAGCAGCAGGTGCGGGACGGGTCGCTGACGGCGGCGCTGGCCGCCGCCGAGATCCTCGACGCCTTCGACGGCACGGACGAGTCAGCCGACTGATTTCGCGTAGCGCCCGACCCGGTCGACGAGATCGTCGAAGAACGCGGCCGGGTCGGTGCTCACCG
This sequence comes from Rhodococcus jostii NBRC 16295, assembly GCF_001894825.1. Classification (GTDB taxonomy): domain Bacteria; phylum Actinomycetota; class Actinomycetes; order Mycobacteriales; family Mycobacteriaceae; genus Rhodococcus_F; species Rhodococcus_F jostii. The sequence goes on from NZ_BCWY01000126.1 coordinate 7,680, forward strand.
CGATGTCGACGTTGGGTTCCCGGTTCCAGTGCCCCACCCAGTCGGCGACCGTGGTGCCGCGGGTGAGGCGTCCGTGCAGTTCGACGTCGACGGTGGCCGGGCGGGTCCTTGTGATCGCCGGGTTCAGCGCCACCGCCGCCGCGAACGGGTCGTGCATGTGCGCCAGGAAACCCTGGTCGTGGGTGCGGTGGAAGTCCATGTAGAAGCGGATCGCGTCCGACAGGTGCCGGATCACCGGGTTGCTCGCGGTCGAGCGGACCTCCGGCCCGTCGTCGGGGGAGATGATCTCGGCGGGACTACTGCCCGCCGCCTCCGCCAGCCGCCGGACGTGATCCGGGGTCATCTCGATCGTCTCGGTGACGTCCAGACCGCACAGGATCGGGCGCCGGCCCGCCGGGAGCCCGGAGAACGCGTCGAACACCTCCTTGGCCGCCTCCGGATCCACCGACACATTCCATTCGGTGGTGGGGGTGGTGTTGCCGGGGTGGTTGAACGCCCCACCCATCACGACCAGGTGCCGCAGCAGCCGCGGCAGGGCGGGTTCCTCGCGGATCGCGAGGGCCAGGTTCGTCAGCGGGCCGGTCACCAGCCCGGTGAGCTCGCCGGGGTGGGCGCGGACCAGGTCCACCCACAGGGTGGTGGCGTCCCGCGCCGACAGCGACCGCCCGGACGGGGGGAGGACGGCGTACCCGATGCCCTGCGGGCCGTGGGTGTCCTCGGTGGTGCGCAGCGGGCCGTCCAGGGGAACCCGGGCGCCGAGCGCCACTTCGATGTCGGGGGCGCCGCACAGGGCGAGCCAGTTCAGGTTGTTGGCCGCGACCTGCTCGACGGGCACGTTGCCGGCGGTGCTGGCGATGCCGGCGATCTCCGCCTCCGGGCTGGCCAGCAGGTACAGCAGGGCGAGGGAGTCGTCGATGCCGGTGTCGACGTCGACGATCAGCCGGTGCGTCGGCGCGCTCATCCGACACGCACCGCGGGCCGGTGGAGCACCGGGAAGTTGACCGACCGTGCGATGAAGCACTTCTGGTGTGCGCGGGTGTGCAGCCGTTCGGCGCGCGCGACCATCGACTGGTCAGTGACGGTCACGACGGGCGCCAGCACCACCTCGGTGAATTCGCCTGCCCCGTCCGGGTGCTCGGACATGGTGCCGGTGGGCTCGTCCCGGTAGTCGACGACGACCACACCGGCCGCGGCAGCGAGCCCCAGATACCACAGCATGTGGCACTGCGACAGCGACGCGACCAGCAACTCCTCCGGGTTCCAGCGCTGCGGGTCGCCGAGGAACGACGGGTCCGAGCTGCCCCGGACGTCGGGTTTGCCGGGCGCCGACACGGTGTGGTCCCGGTCGTAGGCGTCCGGCGCGGTGGTGCCGCGCCCGCGGTGCCCGGTCCAGGTGACGGTCAGCGCATAGTGGTGCGTCTTCACGCGTCCATACTGCCGGAGCGGTGACTTCCCGGGACACACCGAGTCTGTATCGGGGAGCATCGAGCGAGGACGAGAGGAGTGCCGCATGGCACGCAGCGAGACCGACACCCCGGACTGGGTGGTCGCGGAGCGCCAGGATCTGGCGACCGTGCTGGAGGGTCTGACACCGGAGCAGTGGGACGCGCCCACACTGTGCGCGGGGTGGCGGGTCCGGGAGGTGCTCGCGCACATCACGATGCCGTACCGGTACTCGATGCCCCGATTCGCCGTCGAGATGATCAAGGCGCGAGGGAATTTCAACCGCATGTCGGATCGGCGGGCCCGCGCGGACGCCGACACACTCACCCCCGAACAGTGGGTGGCGACGCTGCGCGACAACGCCGCGTTCCCATGGACACCGCCGGGCGGGGGCTTCGACGGCGCCCTGTCGCACGACGTGATCCACGGATTGGACATCACGGTGGCGCTGGGGATCGACCGCACGGTCCCGCCGGACCGGCTGAGCCGCGTCCTCGGCGGGCTGACACCGCAGCGGGCGAAGTACTTCGGCACCGACCTCGAGGGTGTGCGGCTCACGGCGGATGACCGCGACTGGACCTACGGGGACGGCGCATCGCTGCACGGTACCGCCCAGGACCTGCTGCTCGTGCTGTGCGGGCGCCGGTTGCCGCCGGGGCATCTGACCGGGGCCCCGGGCCCGAGGTTCACGGCGGTGTGAGCTGAGTCCACGCCGGAGTGTCGCCACCCCGGCCCCGCGCCGGGAACGGGTAGTCGTCGAATTCGGTGAGGGCGGGGCGGGCGGTCGTCAGGTCGCCGTGCGTGACGAGGCAGCCGGGTCCGGGCACCGCGGCCGGCGGCGGATCCTCGGATCGGCCGCCCGCCCGGAGCAGCCACGCGGCGGTGCGGGCGAGCGACACGTCCACGGACCGGCCCCGGCCGTCCCCGTGACCGGCGGCGAGAGCGTCGACGATGCCGGCGGCGAGGAGGTACCCGGTCGCGTGATCGAGTGCCTGCGCGGGGAGCGCGCCCGGGGTGTCGCCGCCCTCGATTCTCGCGATCCCCGACGCCGCCTGGACGATGCTGTCGAAGCCGCGGCGGTGCGCCCAGGGGCCGGAGTCACCCCACGCGCACACCCGCCCCCGCACCAGATGATCGGGGGCGTCGTCGAGGAGTCCGTCCAGCGCGCCGGGACGGTACCCGGTGACCACCACGTCGGCCTCGGCGAGGAGGCTGTCCCACACCGGCCTGCCGTCCGCGGACCGCACGTCGAGCAGCGCGGACCGCTTGCCCTGACCAGTGTCCCGGTGCTGCACCACGATCTCCGGGAGGGACGGCGGATCGATCCGCAGCACCTCGGCGCCGAGCAGCGCCAGGGTGCGGGTGGCGACAGGGCCCGCGATCACCCGGGTCAGGTCCAGGACCCGTACCCCACTCAACGGGGTCCCGCCGGGCACCCGGCGGGACCGGTGCCCCGGGCCGGGACGGGAACTCCCGTCGTGCACGACGGTGGAGACGAGCTCACCGGACGCCGCGGCGGCACCCTGCGGGCTCGCCGCCCACTCGTCCTCCGTCCGCACCCGCACGGCGACGGCTTGCGCCGCGGCGGCACGGTCCTCGACCTCCGCGGCGGTCATCCGCGTGATCCGGGCGGCCACCGCGTCACGGTCCGACCCGTCCGGCAGCCCGAGCGCCTCCAGCAGCCTCGTGCGATGGTGCGGGTAGTTGGCGTGCGTGCGCACCCAGCCGTCCGACGCCGCGAAGAACCCGGACAGTTCCGCGAAACCCGACACCGGGGAACCCGACACCCGCAGCAGCCGGTCGCTCGCGAAGGACGCGGCGATCCGCTCCGGGTCGAGCCGCCACGACCGGGGTTCCCGCCCGTGCACGGCGTCGAGCCGGTCGACGGCGCCGGTGAGGGCGGCCACCGAACCGGCCGCCAACGCGAACACGGGCAACCGGGCCGCCAGATAGGCGCCCGGGTCGCCGCGGCCCGTGCGAGTCATGGCCTCACGGTAGCGAGCAACCGGCGGCACCGGTCGAGCACTGCGGCACGCAGCGGCGCGGCGCGGGCCGCGAGCGCCGACTGCTGCCGCACGTACTCCGCGCGGCCGTGCGGGGTTTCGATGGGGATCGGCGTGTACCCGTAGCCGGTGAGGTCGTAGGGGCTGGCCCGCATGTCGAGTTCCCGTGCGGCGAGCGCCAGCTCGAAGCAGTCGACGGTCAGGTCCGAGTCGATCAGCGGCGCCAGCTTGTAGCAGTACTTGTACAGATCCATCGACGCGTGCAGGCACCCGGGTTGCTCCCGCCCCAGCTGATCGGCCCGGGTCAGCGGCAGGCTGTTCCGCGGTTCGGCGGCGGGGGTGAAGAACCGGTAGGCGTCGTAGTGGGTGCAGCGCAGTTGCGCCGCCTCCACCACGCAGTCCGTGCCGCCCGGGCCGAGCCGCAACGGGACGCTGCCGTGCCGGAGCTCCCCGGCCCGGTACACCATCGCCCACTCGTGCAGGCCGAAGCAGGACAGGTGCGCGGGACGCTCGGCCGTCGCCTCCATCAGTCGTGCGGTGAAGGCGACCGTGTCCGCGCGGCGCCGCAGGAACTCCGGGTCGACGGTGACGCCGCCGCCGGTGCGGTGATACCCGCGGAGTTCGGCGTACTCCTCCGCTCCGGTCAGGACGGTGCCCCACCCGGCGTGCCAGCGCAGCAACTGGTTCGGCCGGTAGCTGTAGTAGGTGAAGAGGAAGTCGATCACCGGGTGGGTCTCGCCGCGTTCGCGCCGCTCCCGGTGCGGTCCGATCAGTGCCGAGACCCGCTCCCGGTGCCGGTCGCGGCGAGGGACCCACTCCGACGCGTCCACAACGTTCGTCACGATCAGCTCGTTCGCCGACCCGGGTTGACGCCGTTGACCCGGTGGGTGCCGTCACGCACGGTGCCCACGTACTCCTCGACGAGATCCTCGAGGGCGACGATCCCGACGATCCGCCCGGACGGGTCTGCCGCCGCCCCCAGGTGGGAGCTGGCCCGCCGCAGGATCGCCAACGCCTCCGCGAGCGGTGTGGTGGTCGACATGCTGGGGAGGGGGCGGATGTCGGAGCGGGGGATCACCGTGTCGGGTCCGGCCTCCTCGTCCAGGATGTCGTCGAGCACGTCCTTGAGGTGCAGGTACCCGACCAGGGAGCCGTCCTCGGCGCGCACCGGGTACCGGGAGTACCCGGTCTCGACGACGGCCTCCTCGATGGCGCCGAGCCGCGTTCCGCCCTCCGTCAGCGGGATGGTCCGGGCCTCGTCGAGGGGGATCATCACCTCGCTGACCGTGCGGTCGGTGGTCTCCAGCGCCTGGGTGAGCCGGCGGTGCTCCTCCGCATCGATCAGTCCCTCGGAGCGGGATTCGCCGATCATCTCGGACAGTTCCACCGCCGACACCGTGACGTCGAGTTCGTCCTTCGGTTCGACCCGCAGCAACCGGAGCGTCAGGTTGGCGCACAGGTTGTAGAACGAGATCAGCGGTCGGGCCAGCTTGATGAACACGAGGTGCAGCGGCACCAGCAGCATCGCCGACCGCTCCGGGCCCGCCAGTGCAATGTTCTTCGGCACCATTTCCCCCAGCAGGATGTGCAGCACCACCACAAGGGCCAGCGAGATCGTGAACGACACCGGGTGCAGCAGGCCGGCAGGCAGCCCCACCGCGTGCAGCGGCACCTCGAGGAGATGCGCGATCGCCGGCTCGGCGACCTTACCGAGCAGGATCGAGCAGATCGTGATGCCGAGCTGCGCGGCCGCCAGCATCAGCGACAGATTCTCACCCGCCACGATCACGGTGCGGGCGCGTTTCTTGCCCTGCGCCTCCAACGCCTCGAGCCGGTCGCGGCGCGCCGAGATCAGCGCGAATTCGGCGCCGACGAAGAAGGCGTTGCCGGCGAGCAGCACGAACGTGAGCAGCACACCGAAGAGGTCACTCATCGTCGTCCTCCTCGTCGCTACCGGTGTCCGCGGGTTCGGGGGTGAGCAGCACCCGGTCGATGCGCCGGCCGTCCATGTGCGTCACGGTCGCGACCCACCGGCCGCCGGAGTGGTGCCCCTCGGGCACCGGAAGTTCCACCGTGTCGCCCTCGTCGGGAATCCGTCCGAGTTCGGTGAGCACGAGTCCGCCGAGGGTTTCGTACTCGCCCTCGGGGGCGGTGTAGCCGGTGGTGTCGGAGACCTCGTCGACGCGGAGCAGACCGGAGCAGGACCAGCCGTCGCCGATCCGCTGGACGTCGATCTCCGGTTCGTCGTGTTCGTCGCGGACGTCGCCGACGATCTCCTCGATCAGATCCTCCATCGTGACCACGCCTGCGGTGCCGCCGTACTCGTCGACGACGAGCGCGACCTGCATGCCGTCGGACCGGATCCGTTCCATCAGGGCGTCACCGTCGAGGCTGGACGGCACCACCGGAACCTTCTGGGCGAGGGAGCTGAGGCGGGTGGTGCGGCGACGTCCGGCGGGCACCGCGAACGCGTGCTTGATGTGGACGACACCGACGGCGTCGTCGAGGTCGCCGTCGACGACGGGGAAGCGGGAGAAACCGGTGCGGGCGGCGGTGTCGATCAGGTCGGCCACCGTGTCGGTGGTGGACAGTGTCTCGATCTTCACGCGCGGGGTCATCAGTTCCTCCGCGGTGCGTTCACCGAAGCGCAGCGAGCGGTTGACGAGCAGGGCCGTTCCCTTGTCGATGGCGCCGCGCTGCGCCGACGTCCGGACCAGCGAACCCAGCTCCTGCGGGGACCGCGCCGAGCGCAGTTCCTCGGCCGGTTCGATGCCGAGGCGTCGCACCAGCCAGTTCGCGGTTCCGTTGAGCCCCTTGATGGCCCACTTGAAGATCAGCGAGAACCCGGCCTGCATGCCGGCGGTCGCGCGCGCCGTGGGCAGGGGGTGGGCGATGGCGAGGTTCTTCGGAACGAGTTCACCGAACACCATCGAGAACGACGTCGCGAGGACGAGCGCGATCACCAACGACGTTGCCGCGGCAGCGGATTCGCTGAAACCGACTGCATCGAGGATCGGGGTGATGAAGCGGGCGAGCACCGGTTCGGACAGATAACCGGTGATCAGGGTGGTGATGGTGATGCCGAGCTGCGCCCCGGACAACTGGAACGACAGCGTGCGGTGCGCGTGCTGCACCTGCCGGGCCCGGCGGTCACCGCCGCGGGCGTGGGAGTCGACGGTGCTGCGTTCGAGGGCGGTGAGGGAGAACTCTGCGGCCACGAACAACGCGGTGCCCGCGGTCAGGGCGAGAAAGCCGGTCAGAGCGAGAATGCTGAGCGCGATGTCCATCGGTCATCGCCGCCGAGCTGAGGAACGGGGATCGCCGGGTTTGTCGCCCGGCTCGCTAGAGGAGCCCTCCGAACCGGCGGAATCGGAGTCCGATTCCACGGAGCAGGAGGCGACAACACTCCCGGAGACATCGGTCGGTGGGGCGCTTGCTGCGTGTGTGGGTGCCGCGGGCACCGGAGTCCTCTCGTTCGGCCTCGACGGCCCGGACGGGTCCGGCGCCGAGAACTGGTGTGGTTGAGCGACCAATGATACCGGTGGATGTCCGGTTCCGTGGAACAGGACACCCACCAGCACATCAAAATGCGGTCGTCACCAGCCGGCCGGAAGCGGGCGGCCCTCGGCGAACCCGGCGGCCGACTGCACACCCAGAACCGCCTTGTCGTGCAGCTCCGCCACCGTCCGCGCCCCCGCGTACGTGCAGGTGCTGCGCACACCGGAGCAGATGTGGTCGATCAGGTCCTCGACGCCGGGACGTTCCGGGTCCAGCCGCATCCGGGAACTCGAAATACCCTCCTCGAACAGCCCTTTCCTGGCCCGGTCGAACGCGGTGTCGGTGGCGGTGCGGGCCGCGACCGCCCGCTTGGAGGCCATCCCGAAACTCTCCTTGTACGCGTTGCCGGCCTGGTCGACGCGCAGGTCGCCGGGCGACTCGTAGGTGCCCGCGAACCACGACCCGATCATCACGTTCGACGCGCCCGCCGCGAGAGCGAGAGCCACATCGCGGGGGTGACGGACGCCTCCGTCGGCCCACACGTGCGCGCCCATCGCCCGCGCCTGCGTGGCGCATTCCTCGACGGCGGAGAACTGCGGCCTGCCCACGCCCGTCATCATGCGGGTGGTGCACATCGCGCCCGGCCCGACACCGACCTTCACGATGTCGGCGCCCGCGTCGATCAGATCCCGGGTGCCGGCGGCGGACACGACGTTGCCGGCGACCAGCGGGACCCCGAGGTCGGCCTTCTTCAGGGCGCCGAGGACGTCGATCATCTTCTGCTGGTGGCCGTGCGCGGTGTCGACGACCAGCAGGTCGGCGCCCGCGTCCACCAGGGCGCGGGCCTTCGCGGCGACGTCGCCGTTGACGCCGACGGCCGCGGCGACCCGCAACTTGCCGTTGCCGTCGACGGCGGGCTGGTAGATGCCGTCCCGGATGGCGCCGGTGCGGGTGAGGACACCGGCGAGGGTGCCGTCGGGGTGGACGATCACGGCGAGGGAGTCATGCTTGCCCTCGAGGAGTTCGAACACCTCCCGCGGCGACGCGGAGACGGGGGCGGTGACGAAGTCGGTGAGCGCCACCGCGCGCAGTCGCGCGAACCGGTCGACGTCCGTGCAGGAGCCCTCGGTGACGACACCGACGGGGCGGTCGTTCTCGACGACGACCACGGCGCCGTGCGCCCGCTTCGGCAGCAGCGCCAGCGCGTCGGACACGGCGGCGTCGGGGCCGAGCGTGACCGGGGTGTCGGCGACCAGGTGCCTGCTCTTGACGAACGACACGGTCGCCGCGACGGCGGGCGCCGGAAGGTCCTGGGGGAGAACCACCAGACCGCCGCGGCGGGCGACCGTTTCCGCCATGCGGCGACCCGACACGGCCGTCATGTTGGCGACGACGATCGGAATGGTGGTGCCCGACCCGTCCGAGGTGGACAGGTCGACGTCGAACCGCGAGGTGACCTCGGTGCGGTTCGGCACCAGGAACACATCGTCGTACGTCAGGTCATAGGGAGGGCGATGCCCGTCGAGGAACTGCACATGTCAGGACGATACCGGGGAAATTGCGGCGGTGTCGGATGTCTGCTGCGCCTGCGACCTGGACAGTCCGATGGTGGCCACCAGCATCACCGCCACCGCGCAGCCGACCACGACGAGCCCGGGGCCGTCCACCCGGAGTCGTTCGTCGAGGACGGTCATGCCGAGGAAGACGGCGGCGAGGGGTTCGGCGATGGTCAGCGCGGGCAGCGACGCGGACAGCGGACCCACCTGGAAGCCGCGCTGCTGCAGGTACACCCCGACCAGCCCGGCGGCGACGAGCGCCCACGCCTGCCAGCTGCTCAGCACCGCCCACAGCCCGCGGGGCACGAGTTCGACGACGTACTTGGTGAACGCGACCGCCACCCCGTAGAGGATGCCACCCGCCCCGCCGAGCAACAGGGCCCGCCACCCGGGGTCGATCTTCGACATCCCCGCGGCGGCCGCGACCGCCACCACCGCCAGGAGGATGCCGAGGGGCACCACCCATTCGCGGAACGGGGCGTCGATGTTGCCCTCGGTGGGGTCGCCGATCACCAGGAAGATCGCGAGCGCGACGGCCAGCGCGACGGCGAGGGCCCAGGTGGTGCGGCTGAGCCGGTACCCGGAGAACTTCGCCGACAACGGCAACGCGAACAGCAGCGCCGTCACCAGCAGCGGCTGCACCACGAGCACCGACCCGAGCGCCAACGCGACCGCCTGCATCGCGTACCCGCCGCCGTCGCCGACGAACCCGGCCCACCAGCGGGGACTGCGCAGCAGGGTGGTCATCAACCCGGCGTCCTCGGGGACCGCGGACGCCGCACTCTGCTGGGCCACCGACGCGCACGCGAACAACAACGCCGCGATCAGTGCGCACACGATGGACGCGAACGGCAGGGACATGCCTCTCAGTGTGCCCCGCGGTTGCGGTGTCCGTGCGGAGTTGACGCAGGTCCGGGTTTGCGGCCGCGGCGCGCACCCGACCGGGTAGCCCCGCCGTCCCCGGGGCGGCCGCGGCGGGCCGGCCGCCCACCGGTGTCGTGCGCCTGCCGGCCCTTCTTCGGGGTGTCCTGCGCGGGGGCCCGCGTGTCGGGGGCGGGAACCGCCCTCCCGGACGGGCGGCGGGCGCCGGTGATCTCGGCGAGCACTGCGTCGCCGGGCCGCACCCGCACGCCGTCCACGTCGATCCCGGCCTTACGGGTCAGTTTCTCCACCTCGGCGCGTTCCTCCTCGGTGACGAGGGTGACCACGACGCCGGACTCCCCGGCGCGGGCGGTGCGGCCAGCGCGGTGCAGGTAGTCCTTGGGGTCGGCCGGGGGGTCGACGTGGACGACGAGCGAGATGTCGTCGACGTGGATGCCCCGCGCCGCGACGTCGGTGGCCACCAGGACCGGGGTGGTGCCGTCGGCGAAGGATTCGAGGGTGCGGATGCGGTTGTTCTGCGCCTTGCCGCCGTGCAGGGCGCCGGCGGAGATGCCGACTTCGTGGAGTTGCTGCGCGAGCCGGTCCACCCCATACTTGGTGCGCACGAACATGAGAGTGCGTCCCGCACGTGAACCGATATGTGCCACAACGGATCCCTTGTCGACCCTGTCGACGAACAGCAGGTGGTGGCGCATGGTGCTCACCGACGCGGCAACCGGCGCCGTGGAGTGGGTGACGGGGTCTCGCAGATACCGGCGGACGAGGGTGTCGACGTCCCCGTCGAGGGTCGCCGAGAACAGCAGCCGCTGACCGTTTGCCGGGGTCTTGTCGAGGATCGTCGTGACCTGCTCCATGAACCCCAGGTCGGCCATGTGGTCGGCCTCGTCGAGGGTCAGCACCGTCACGTCGTCCAGCGACACCGACCCCTGGGCCAGGTGATCGGCGAGGCGTCCCGGCGTCGCGATCAGCAGGTCGACCCCCCGCGACAGGATCTCGACCTGACGTTTGATGGGAATCCCGCCGACGACGTTCGCCACCCGCAACCCCACCGACAGCGCCGGTTCGTCCAGTGCGCGTTCGATCTGCAGTGCCAGTTCACGGGTGGGTACCAGGACGATGCCGCGCGGGAAGCCCCGCCTGCTCGCGGCGCCCTTGAGCCGCACGAGCATCGGCAGTCCGAACGCGAGGGTCTTCCCGGACCCGGTCGGCGCGCGGCCCAGCACGTCCCGGCCCGCGAGGACGTCGGGAATGGTGGCCGCCTGGATCGGGAACGGCGCCCCGATGCCGCTGCGGGCGAGGGCGTGGGTCATCACCGCGGGGAGACCGAGCTCGAGGAACGTCTCACCCACCGGTGCGGGCGAGGAGAACTCGTCGTCGGGCATATCGGACAGGCTACCGCCTGCGAAGGGGGTATTCCGACGCCGCGGCCGTGACGCACACGGGGTGCGTCACGGCCGGGGACGGGCAGTCGGCCGAGACTCAGGCCTGCACTTCGCTGCGGTCACCGCTCCAGAGGGTGTGGAACTTGCCGTCCGCGTCGACCCGCTCGTAGGTGTGGGCGCCGAAGAAGTCGCGCTGCCCCTGGGTCAGGGCCGCGGGCAGCCGCTCGGCGCGCAGGGCGTCGTAGTAGGACAGCGACGACGCGAACGCCGGCACCGGGATACCCAGCAGCGTCGCGGTGGACACGACCCGGCGCCAGCTGTCGATGGCCGTCTCGATGGCGTCCCGGAAGTAGGGGGCCAGGATGAGGCTCGGCAGCTTCGGGTTCTCGTCGTACGCGTCCTTGATGCGGTTGAGGAACCGTGCCCGGATGATGCAGCCGCCGCGCCAGATGGTCGCGAGGTCGGCGGGGTGCAGATCCCAGTCGTATTCGGCGCTGCCGGCCGCGATCTGGTCGAATCCCTGCGCGTAGGCCACGACCTTCGACGCGTACAGCGCCTGCCGGATGTCCTCGGTGAACTGGGCGGCATCGGTGGGCTTGTCGGCCAGCTGACCGGAGGCGAGACCGACCGCGGCCTTGCGCTGGTCGCGGGACCCGGACAGGGCGCGGGCGAACACGGCCTCGGCGATCCCGGTGACGGGGACACCGAGGTCGAGCGCAGACTTGACGGTCCAGCGGCCGGTGCCTTTCTGTTCGGCGGCGTCGACGATCACGTCGACGAGCGGCTTACCGGTCTTCGCGTCGTTCTGCCGCAGCACCTCCGCGGTGATCTCCACGAGATAGCTTTCGAGGTCGCCACCGTTCCATTCGGTGAACACGTCGGCGATCTTGCCGGCGTCGTACCCGAGGGCGGACCCGAGCAGGTTGTACGCCTCGCCGATGAGCTGCATATCGGCGTATTCGATGCCGTTGTGCACCATCTTCACGAAGTGCCCGGACCCGTCGGGGCCGATGTGCGTGCAGCAGGGGGTGCCGTCGACCTGCGCGGCGATCGACTCGAGCAGCGGTCCCAGGGCCGCGTAGGACTCCTTCGGTCCGCCCGGCATGATCGACGGACCGTTCAGCGCGCCCTCCTCGCCGCCGGAGATGCCGGCGCCGACGAAGTGCAGGCCACGCTCCCGGAGGGAGGCCTCACGGCGGATCGTGTCCGTGTACAGGGCGTTGCCGCCGTCGATGATGATGTCACCGGGCTCCATCGCCGCGGCGAGTTCCTCGATGACGGCGTCGGTGGGGTCGCCGGCCTTGACCATGATCAGCACGCGGCGCGGCTTCTGCAGCGCGCCCACGAACTCCTCGATCGTCTCCGTGCGGACGAAGTCGCCCTCGCTGCCGTGCTCCTCGATGAGGGCGTCGGTCTTGGCGATGCTGCGGTTGTGCAGCGCGACCGTGTGACCGTGCCGGGCGAAGTTGCGGGCGATGTTCGAGCCCATGACGGCCAGTCCCGTGACGCCGATCTGGGCGCGGGCACCCTCAGTGTTGTCGATAGTCATGGATACAGCATTCCCTCTCGCTCGGCGGTAGTGAAATCGGCGGCTACGAACACCTCGACGGTCTAAGCCAAACATACGAAGGCCGGCCATCGCACATGCGACGGCCGGCCTTCTCTCACACTTCGATATTCGGTTGTCTGATCAGCGTTCGATCAGCTGCGACGCTCACGCCGCGGTCCGTCGAAGCCGTCGTACGAACGACGCTCCGTGCGGCTGCGGAACCCGCCACCGGTCGACGCGGGGCGCCGCTCCGACGTGGCCGCGGGACGATGGTCGTCGCGGCGATCGTCCCTGCGGTCGTCGCGGCGGAACCCGCCTGCCGCACCGCGGTTGTCGCGGTTGTCGCCGAAGTCGCGGCGGGGAGCACTGCGATCGAAGCTGCGCTCACCGGTCCCGCGGTGGCTGTCGCCGCGGTCACCGAAGTCGCGACGCGGGGCGCTGTTGCCGCCGCCGTACTCGCGGCGGGGTGCGCTGTCGCCGAAGTCGCGGCGCGGGGCCCGGTCGCCGAACGTGCGGTTGTCGCGG
>NZ_BCWY01000127.1 GCF_001894825.1 Rhodococcus jostii NBRC 16295
CGGAACGTCGGCTGCCAGCCCGATGGTGAGACACCGGGCTGGCGGTCAGTGACACTACGGTGGTGATGACTCCGGTCAGTAGGTGACCTCACGAGGGGTGCGGTGAGCTGTTCGAGGGAGGTGTCCGTCTCGTCGGAGTCGGTGACTTTCGGTGCGTCGTGGTCGGTGGCCGTGCCTGTTGGTTCCTCATGTTCTGGGTGTTCGGATCCGCCAGGCTGTTTACCGCACCTATGGGTGCTCGCCGCGGCTGGTGTGCGATGTCAGTTCTACGGGTGTCCACGCGGGCCAGGTGGCTTCGCCGACGAGGTGTCCGTCGGTGAACTGGGCGACGATGCGCGGGCCGTTGCTCGAGCTGTTGTCGTACACGGTTACGTGATCACAACGTGGGAATGCCTGGGCGACGAGACCCCACAATCTGTGGTATCGCTGGCGGATCTTGTCTTCGGGCACATCGTGTCCGCCGGCTCGCACCCGGTAGCGCACACGCTGGACCGCTAGTTCCTCGGGAATCATCACCACATGTAAGACGACGGTGTAGTCGTGTGTGCGTGCTTCGTTGATCAGCTCCAGCTTCGACGGATGGGAGAATACCGTCTCGGCGATGAACGATTTCCCCAGGGTCAGCAGGTGTGATCGGGTCTTCGCGGCGATCTCCCGGCCTTGTAGGCGTGTGGAGCCGGATTCGCAGGCCATCGTTGTGTGGCGATTTCGTCGGCATTGACGAGCGGGCTGGCCGGCAGCAGGGGGGCGAGGGTGAGGGCCACGAAGGTGGATTTGCCGGCGCCGTTGCAGCCGACTACCAGGTCGAGTCGTTTCATTCGGGCAGGACTGTGCGCGTGCCGTCGGGACGGTACTCGATGATCTGACCGTCCTCGGACAGCGCGACCGTGGTGATTCCCTGGGCCGCGAGCGTAGCGCCGTAGTCGGTGGTGGCCAGTTGTTCCTCGATCGCCGCGTTGATCTCGGCGTTGAACACTGTGCCTTCTTCGGGTCCGAGTTCACCGATCGGCAACTGGCCGGCTAGAGCGTCTTCTACTCGGCGCCGGGCCGCGGTCTGCCGGCTCGATACCGCACGGCCCACTCGGGCCCAGTGTTCGAGTTGTTGGCGTCCGGTGCGGTGTTGCCGTTCTCCCTCGGCCATGGCGCTGGCCACCAGGTCGGCTGCCAGGCGGGTGACCTTGTCTCCAGTGCTGTGCATCACTTCACTCCCCGGTGTTGTAGCTAGTTGCTACAAGTGTAGCTGATAGCTACAGGTGCTGTCGGGTTGCTGTTGTCGGAAGCTCCGCCCGAATTCCGCCGACGATCGTCGGTCCTCCTTCGAGGCCACGCCGCCGGGTGCGGTGAAGGTCCCCCTAAACGACAAAAAGCCGCCCCCAACTGGCCATTGAGGTCAGTCCGGAGGCGGTTTAACGTGGAGGGTGCGGGCCGTATCCCGTCGGGTCGAGACTTGGCATTCCGGGATACGACCCGCTGGTTTTTGCTGAATCCTGCCTCCGCTGCGAGCCGTGTAGCTGAGCCGCTCTCGAACCATCCCTGAGCGCGGTGCTCCACGCATGGTTCGAGGGCGCAAGGGAAACTGGCCGAGACTCGCCAAGTCGCCTTACCGCGAAGTGGTCGTCCCGGGGTAGGTGGGACTCACGGCGGGGGGGGTGGGTGATGCACCGTGCATCACGGTGGGCGGCGACCTGGCCGACGATTCTTCTGGTTCGGGCGCTGTTCTGCTGACTGATCAGAGGGACAGGTCGGTCCGTCTGATCGCCGGTTCCGGTGGAGCGAGACGGGAAGGCATGCGATGGGACTGAGGGTGCGCGAAGTCGGGGTCTGGGTTTGCCGTCATGCGTCTCGGTCCGGCGGTCCCACTAGGGAGAGCGTGCGGTCAGCATGCGGGACTTGATTTCCGGGGTGCTGGTGCAGACCATGCTGAAGGCGGCTTCCCGGACCATTCTCTCGGTGGGTTCACCGCGTTGGACGGATCGGCCCCCGGCGGCGGTAGCGCAGAAGGTGGCGGCGGTGACGGCGAATTGGCTGGCGTGGGCGCGGGCGTCATAGATGTCACCGTCGCCTGTGGCCGCGTTGTTGAGGGTTTGTCGGATTGTGGTGGGTGTTTCCCACAGCTGTGGCGAGGGGTGTCCGATGCGGTCGGCTCCGGTCAGGCATGCGCGTGCTGCGCCGAGGTCGAGGGAGCCGTCGAGCCGGAGATTCAACCGGTGGGCCGTGCTGAGTCCGCCCGGATGTGGATAACTGCGGTGGCGAGACGTGGTGGCCGTTGAGGTCAGTTCGGTGTTGTTGGATGCGTCGGCGTCGGCCAGTGGGATTCGGTATCGACCGGTCGCTGTCCGCCGACGGGGCGCGGCTCTCATTGTTGCCGTGCGTCCTCGCGGGCACACCTGGTTGAGTGGGGGAATTACCTGGGCGACCGGCGGGTACCTAAACGCGCCTTGTCGGAGTCGTGGGTCTGACTCGGAGAGTTTGACGAGAGCGGGTTGAGTGCTGATGCCAGGCTCGCCATCCTCAGTGATGTCCGTCCATGCTGAAGGCATTCGATCAGTCATCGAATCCCAGTAGGCGGTGTCGCGGGTACGGGCTGTATATCGTCTCGCTCCGCCATACTTGCGCCATCCGATCGGGGATCCGAGCTCGCAGCAGATCCGATGGCGTTTCGCGTGTTTCGCCCGAGTAGCTGCTGCGCTCCGAGGCTGATGAGCGCTAGGAGTATGGTTCCCGCGCTGTACCAGACGACGGTTGGCGCCAGGCCGTGTGCGTCTGCCAGTTCTCCGGCGATGATAATGGGCACGCCGAACGCGATGTAGGAGACGACGTAGATTGCGGCGACGACCCCCGCACGCTGATGCTCTACCGCGAGCGGGAGGATGAGGCGCAGTGATGCGGTGAAGGATGCACCGAATCCGACGCCGGCAATGGCCTGTCCGCTGATCATGATTGCTAGGCTTCCGGTAAGTGCGCCATCTATAATGCCGATGGCCCCGATGAGGGACGCGTAGATGCCAAGGGTCATTGCGCGCCGGGGGTCGAGTCTGGCGAACACCAGTCCTATGACAGCCGATGTTGCCGGCGAGACGAATCCGGATAGGCCGTTGAACAGCCCGCTGTCCAAATGGAAGACGCTGCGAACCATGCTCGGGGCGAGCCCGCCTGAGAGGCCTGCCAGCATCCAGATTGAGGCGATCACGGGCGCTGCCGCGGCGAACTCCCTTCGGGCAGCGAACGGGATCGCGACGCTGGGGATGAGTGAGCGGAGTGCGCCGGGGGTGCGGGACACGCTCTCCGGTGACAGGACGATGACGACGATCCCGAGGATCGTGATGATGGCGAGGGCGATGAAGATGATCGAGTTCGCCGTTGTCGTGAGCTGGATCGCGAGGCCAGCAAGCAAGGATCCGAGACCGAGACCGCCAGTTAGGCCGACGCTTCCGAGGATCGTGCCCAGTCGCTTCCGGTTCGGAGGGGCGAGCTCGATGAGCGCCGCGGTGAAAGCAGTCGTTGCCGCGCCGGTGGCAACGCCCTGGACGATTCGGCCGGTGACCACCCATCCGATATCGGGGGCGAGTAAGAACATGACGTTCGACACGAGCTGAAGGATGAGGGCTCCGACCAGAACGGGGCGTCGGCCGACATGGTCCGAGAGGGACCCCAGCGTGAGGATGGCGGCGAGGAAGCCAATCGCGTAGACAGCGAACGCCAATGTCAGAAGCGCTGCGGGAAAGTTCCATTGCTCTTTGTAGAGCACCAGTAGCGGGGTCAATGCGCCGGCCGCTAGATACAAGCTTGTGAACGTGATCGCGCAACCCGTCAACGCCAAGCCGGCGGGTAAAATGTGGCGAGGCAGATGTGAAGGCGTCGCCTCAATAGGTGCTTGGAATGGTGACATTGAGGACCTTCCGGAGCGGGCCAGCCGCGAAGGCGTGGTCGTCGAAGAGTGATTGCTGTATGAAAGGGCGTATGAGAGGTCAGCAGTTATGCTGGTCACCGCTTTGTCGCGAAAGCGCATGTTCGAGGTCCCGTATTTCCGACCCGATGTGCGGTGCGATGACGACCGGCCCGGCGGCACCTTATTCCGTCAGGTGCAGCAGACCGCCCTCTTCGGCTTGTAAGGATTGTTCCCCTATTGCATGAGTGCGGATACGGCGGGCAGCAGATATCTGATCTTGTCGGTCAGAAGGTTGTCGTCGGGATTCTGCTCGCTGGGTCCGTATCTAAATGATTGATGAGCAAGCAGATTTCGGTGAGCGACTCGAGTCATACATACGGCCAGGATGGGTTTGGGCAATTGTTGACAGAGGCATCCAATCTCTTTGGGCTAGAGGAGGAGTGACTTCGTGTCGATCTTGAACAACTGGGGTCGACGAAATCCCTGCCATTGCGGTGAAGCAGTTTTCCAGCCGCCATGGAGATCTCTCGGCCAGAGCATATTTCGTATCTGTTCGTGCTGCGTCTCCTTGTCAGCCGGATTCTCGACGACCCAAACGGCTTCCGAAGCGCGGTCGCACTCAGTCTGTGATTACGACGATGCCTGTAGGTTCGCTCAGTGCATCCACTGTTCGATCGGCAGCGCAGTCAATGTGAATCCGAGGTTCCTCGGGTTGTTGTTGCTCGTTATAGGTGCCGGGCCCGTAGAATTGTCCATAGCGCAACACCACGCCGCCCTGGTCGAGCACCGAACGCTCGAGGTCTGCGACAGCTAGGGCATCAGGTCCGTCGGGTAGTTGCCAGGCGACGCTTTGAGCCAGGATTTTCGGTGATCCGCTCCGCCGCGAGGCCTCTACCAGGTTACGCGTTCCCTCGGTTCGGATGCGCGCGTTCAGGTCTGTGAGCTTGCTGATCTGCGTCGCGTCGTCCGGTAGATCGGTCAGTTCGCTCAGTATTACGTCTGGTGCGAAGTGGTGAACAGCCTGGAAGAGTTCCTCCCGGTCGAAGACGTCACACAGGATCGGTTCGGCGCCAAGGTGCTCGAGCACCTCGGTTTTGCTCGGCGAGCGGGTCATGCCGCCGACTGTGTGTCCGGCCTGAATTAAACGCGGTATCAGACGCTGCCCGATAACGCCGGATGCGCCTGCAAGAAAAATCCTCATGATTACACCTGACTGTGTTGCCTGGACGTCAAATTATGACTTGACTATTCGGTGGAACGAGCACTCCGTCTGAGGCTCCTTCGTTCAATTCTCCAGGGTGTGTGGATCCAACCCTGTCAGTAATGAAGACCGAATAGGGGCCGGGTCTGTGACACCGACGCGCGGGCGTCGAGCCCAGCGCATGCTCCCTCGGATCTTCGACTCGCCGCCGTCGACGAACAACTCGCTGCCAGTGATGAACGCCGCCTACTCACAGGCGAGAACAACACCGCATCGGCGAGTTCGGAGGGTCTGCCCGGTCGGCCAAGGGAACATGACTCGTCTCTTGCGCGAGCAGAGCCGAAACCTCTCGCGATGAGTTACTGGAGGCGGCCTGCCGGCCCGGCGAGGCCAGGAGAATCGGTGGGCCCTGGAACAGGCATGTTGACTCGTATGCCCAGTGCGGCAAGTTCGATTGTCCACATGCGGGTGAGCGGGCGACGTGCAGGTTCGAGAGGAACCCCGACCACGTGCTTAGTGGCCTGGGACCATTCGGGTGGACACGCCGAAGCGGTTCCATGTGTTGATCGTCGCGATGGCGACGATGAGTCGGGCGAGTTCGGTCTCGTCGAATTCGTCTGCGGCCTTTGCATACACCTCGTCTGGAACGAATCCGTCTGTGAGGACGGTGATTGCCTCGGTCAGTTCGATCGCCGCGATTTCCTTTGCTGTGTAGTAGTGCTTCGACTCGGTCCATGCGTTGAGCTGGATTATCCGCTCCGCCGACTCGCCGGCAGCCAGCGCATCCTTACTGTGCATGTCCAGGCAGAATGCGCAGTGGTTGATCTGGGAGGCGCGGATCTTGACCAGGTTGAGCAATGTCGGATCGACGCCCTGCCTGGCGGCCGTGTCGAGACGGAGCATGGCTTTGTACGCCTCGGGGGCGAGCTGTGCCCAGTCCAGGCGTGGTGCGTGCTCTGGGAGGAGTTCCTTGCTTTGTTCGGTGTGGTTCGTTGTCATACGCGCAACGCTACGCGCCGAGTGGTACCGGAGTAGGGTCCATTTCTATGTCAAAATCTCGTACCAATTGTGGGGCCGGAGTGCAGGTCGGATTCGGTGCTGACCTGCATCTGGACTTGAAGGGATCCGGGCTGCGCGCTGGGTTGACGGACGCCCTGCGGGAGGCTGTGCGCGAGGGACGTCTGGTGCCTGGTACTCGGCTGCCGGCGTCCCGTTCGCTCGCTGCCGATCTTGGTATCTCACGAAACACCGTGACCGAGTCTTACGCCGAGCTGGTAGCCGAGGGTTGGCTCACCGCGCAGCAGGGTTCCGGGACATGGGTGGCGATGCGGGCCGCGCCGCGCACGGCCCGTACGAAGCCGACGCAGCGTCGTGCGACCTACGGGCTGCTACCGGGCTCCCCGGATCTTACGGACTTTCCGCGCCTGCAGTGGCTCACCGCGGCCCGCCGCGCACTGACGGTGGCACCGCACGACGCATTCGGCTACGGAGATGCCCTCGGCCGGGTCGAGCTGCGCGTCGCCTTGGCGGAGTACCTGGCGCGGGCCCGTGGGGTGTACGCCGAGCCGGAGCGGATCGTCATCTGTTCCGGTTTCCACCACGGTCTGACACTGATGGCACAGACACTCAGAGCGAGGCGAGTGCAGGTAGTGGCCGTCGAGTCGTACGGCCTCGACCTCTATCGAGACCTACTCACTAGTGCAGGTCTGCGTACCCCGCCCCTCTCTGTCGATGAATATGGAGCCCGTACAGACGAGTTAGCACGATTGCGCGGAGTTGGTGCGGTTCTGCTGACACCGGCGCATCAGTATCCGACGGGGGTCGCGCTGAGCCCGGGCCGACGCACGGCGGCTATTGACTGGGCGCGCACCACCGGCGCATTGATCCTGGAGGACGACTACGACGGGGAGTTCCGATACGACCGTCAGCCGGTCGGTGCCCTGCAAGGCCTCGACCCCGAGCGGGTCGTGTACTTCGGCTCGGTGAGTAAGTCGCTGGCGCCGGGGCTGCGGCTCGGGTGGATGGTGTTGCCGAGGGACGTCGTTCCGGAGATCAGGACAGCCAAGGGGCACGGAGACTACATGTCGAGTGCGCTCGAGCAGTTGACGCTCGCCGAGTTCATCGCGTCGGGCGCGTATGACCGTCATGTTCGCGCGATGCGGGTGCGCTACCGGCGCCGCCGTGACCAACTCGTCGAGGCCTTGGCTACTCGGGCACCCGATGTTCGTGTGACCGGCATGGCCGCAGGCCTGCAGGCGGTCCTCGAACTCCCGCGCGGGACTGAACACTCAGTCGTCCAGGCGGCGGCCGAGCAGGGCCTGGCGATCAGCGGCATCGCGCAGTTCCGCTACGAAGCGGAGGATTCCGGCTGGCAATTACCCGAGCAGGATGCGCTGGTGGTCAACTACGCGGCTCCCTCGGACAGTGCATGGGCGGGCGCACTGGACGCACTGTGCAAGGTGATGCCCTAGACGGAATCCCCGTAGGCCTGATGTTGGTCGGAAGCTGCGCACAGATGGGTTCGCGCCATTCGGGGTGATGTCCAAGTAGGGGCGCTCTCCCTTTCGGCGTTGTCCTTGTCGTGGTCCTGGATGGCGCGAAGCGCCCTAGACCACGGTCAGGCTGGCAGGTTGTCTTTACCGGGTCTCGCCGTACTCCGCCAGGTGGGCGAGTGCGTCTGCGCCGTCGTTGGCTCGGAAGATCAGGGTCGCTAGGGGGACCGGCAGGAACCCTTCCTCCTCCATCCGTTGGAGTTGGAGTATCAGCCCATCGTAGAAGCCCGCCGTGTTCAGGAGCACCACTGGTTTGTCGAGCAGTCCGTGCTTCCTCAACTCCAGGAGTTCAGTGGCCTCGTCCAGCGTGCCCATGCCGCCGACCATCACCACGAACGCATCCGCTCTGGCGAGCAACAGTGCCTTGCGTTCGGCGAGATCCTTGGCGATCACCATCTCGTCGGCGTCCTGCCGGGCGAACTGCCGGAGAAAGTCGACCGAGACCCCGACGAGTCGCCCTCCTGACTGTTGTACTCCGTCCGCGACAACTTTCATCAGGCCGGTATCGGATCCTCCCCATACGAGGGTGTGGCCGCTCTTGCCGATAAGTTCTGCGAACTCGGCGGCAGGCTGTATGTAGCGCTCGTCGAGGTCGGCAGAGGAAAGGAAGACGCAAATGTTCATGATCGAACTATAGATTCAGACAAGAGCTTGATGCTGAAGTCGTAAGTGCGGCAATAGCGGAGGGAACGATCGGCGCTGCGACCGAGCCGAGACCACGTGGTATCGGGTGTGAGGGTCGCGACCGTATCACCGCAGGACTGGTTGGGGCGGACGACCTGACGGTGCCGATCATCCTGAGGTTGCGGAGCCCATATTCTGCACAGGTGGTCGCGCGCGCCGTCCAATCGTTCTGTACCCGCGGGTGATGACGCTTACCGCCAGTGGCACCTTGAGATTGAGGACCCTGATGGATGACGGGGAGTTTCGCGTCAGGTGCTGACGATCGTCGTGGGATCTCGAGTATGGAACGGACGTAGGGTCTGTGCCTGCGGCGTTGAGTGGCCCAGCTGAAATCGTCACGATGATCGAGCGCCCCATGCCAGCTGGGGTGTGCAGTCATCGGGCCGCTTTAGCCTGGCCCTGGCTGTCAGGCGATCCCGTCTCGTCTCGCGGGTACGTCGGGCTCTGACCTTCGCACTCTTGGAGTGCAGGTGGATAGTCACGACGTCGACGTTAAGTTCCTCGGCCCCGCGCTGGGCTGGACTGATGGTCGGTTGGGCTGACTCGCGCCGCCGACTGCAGTTTTTTGCGGCTCGATTCGAACAGATGGGAGAGCAGTACCACTGACAACCATGGCGGGAGACGTCAGTGTTAAACGGACTCGAATTCTTCGGTGTTCGAACACGCAAGAGAAGGCGTGGCACCTCCAACTCGCGGGAGTTCGGCGCGAGAGTCGCGGTACAGCAACGCAAGTGCTCGTTGACTCAACCCGCGTGCTCAACTATCGTAGTAGTTGAGCGTTCAATTATATTGGGACGAACGCGATATCCAAGTCCGTTCTCCGAGGAGTCTCATGACCACCGCCACCGCCAGCCTGCCCAACCTCACCGCCGGAACTTGGACCATCGACTCGGTCCACTCCACCGTCGGCTTCTCCGTCCGCCACCTGATGGTCAGCAAGGTCCGCGGCACGTTCAACGACTTCACCGGCGCGATCACCGTCGCCGAGGACGGCACCGCCACCGTCACCGCCGACATCCAGGTCGCGTCCATCGACACCAAGAACACCGACCGCGACGCCCACATCAAGTCGGCCGATTTCTTCGACGCCGATCAGTACCCCACCGCCACCTTCACCTCCACCGCCGTCCGCGCCAAGGGCGACGACTACGTGGTCGAGGGCGAATTCACCCTCCACGGTGTCACCCGCCCCGTCGAGCTCGCCCTCGAATTCGGCGGCGTCAACCCCGGCATGGGCAACGGACCGGTCGCCGGCTTCGAAGCCACCACCGTCCTCAACCGCAAGGACTTCGGCATCACCATCGACATGCCCCTCGAAGGCGGCGGAGCCGTCGTCGGCGACAAGATCACCATCACCCTCGAGATCGAGGCCGGCCTCCAGGCGTAGTTCTTCTCTGGCGGAGGGTGGGCGGTGCGGGGCTGGCCGCCCACCCTCTCGCGCGCGGTGCAGGGCTGTGGCCTGACCTGCGCCTTTGACGCAGAAACGGGGTGGCTGGGTATGGAGTGATCACCAGTGCCTCGGCAACGATTGGAGGGTGAGGTATATCACAGTCGCCTCAGCCCCGGAGGTCAATATCGAGCGATAAGATTGAAGATTGAATCACTGAGAGGCGTGGTAGAGGCGACGCCAGGTTCAAGCAGCCTCGCTACTAGCACGTGGATCATCGGTCCGGATCGCCTTCGCTGCAGGGCAATTCGCGGTGTTCGATGTCGCAAGCCGCCGTATGTAGATAGGGCTTCGACATCGTTGCGGAAGGATGGCCCAACCCCTCGGGCGGACGCGAAGAAGGTAGCGACTGTCATGCGAGACCGAGCAAAGCCCTTTCCGGTCGATTTGATCGACGGACTATCCACGGTGCTCTATCGTTCCCCACTTGATATCGCGAACTCGTTTTCGTCGCTGTTAAAACCAATCATTTCGCACAGCGCCTTGGTGATCTTCACCAAGGATTGCCCGCTCCAGCCGCTGAAGAGGACTGGAGATCCATCGATCGTCGACAGAGTCGAAATTGCCGAGCTGGAAAAGATCGGACAGCTCGTGATGGCGACCGGTGCCCCGGCCTGGGACGCAACTTCAGTGATTGGCCACGAAAATCATCGAGTTGCGGCGATATTTGCGGCGACCGATGCTCTCCTTGTCCTCGTCGATCCCGTCGAAACAGCCCCTGCAACAATATCAATGGACACAAAAAGGCGTCTCGTGCCGGCCTTATGGGAGCTTGTCGCCATTAGTATCCGCCAGCAAGTTGCAACGGCACCGCTTGACCATCTGCGTGACTCGCGAATGGCGAATATTGAGCGCTCGAGGTTAGTAGCAGAACTGACGGATGCACATTCGACCACTTTGGAGCTGATCCTGACGGTGTTGCGTTCCCGCGACACGACGGATTCGATTGCTCGCCAGTCTGCTCGGGATATTGCTTCAGCAGCGATGGTGCAGTTGAGGTCAGTTTCCGATCGTGACCGCAGCCTCTCCGAGGAGCCAGTGGCGCGTGCCTTCGAACGGCTTCGAAGAGACCTGCGTCCGCTCACTCAATTCGGTGATCTCGATGTTCAGTTCGTCGAACCTCCCATCGACGGACGTGCGCTGCCCGGAGAAATAGCACATGCAGGCCGTGCAATCGTTCGTAGTGCAGTGCTGACTCTTGCCGAGCAAGATGGAGTTGGGCGCGTGCGGATTCAATGGGATTGTGACGGATCCAATTTGCTCATCGGCATTCGGGATGACGGTCCCGGCGACTTGACTTCCGAGACACAGAGCGTGCATAAACTCGCGGCTCGTGTTGACGCGCTCGCCGGCAAACTTACGGTCAGTGGGACACCTGGCTGGGGCTCGAATATCGACGTGAGACTGCCACTCGATATGCCGGCAGCTTTCCAAGGAATTCAGCCGGAGTGGGGACTAACCAATCGTGAGCGTGATGTTATGAAGTTGGTGGCGGAAGGTGCCCGCAACCGGGCTATTGCCGCCGCCCTGACTATCAGTGAGCACACTGTAAAATTTCATGTAGCGAATGTTCTGCGAAAGGTCGGTGCAACCAACCGCGCCGAACTAGCAGCTGTTCTTCGTTAAGTCGAACCTCGACACATCAATAGGTGCCGTCGCGATGGTGCGCGGTCGCCATACCCACCCCGGTGTCGGAGAATTGTCGTCCTTGAGGTGCATCAGCACATCGGTTGGAAGCGGACCGCAATCCGAGTCGAGCGGCGGAGATCCACGGTCTGATTCGCCACCGTCGGATCCGATCCAATCATCGATGTTGCGCGGACCGCGGAGGCTACCGGGGTCTTCGATGCCGTCGTTCGTTCGAGGTAGGTATCGCACCGCGTGCAGCCGTAGTACGTGCTGGTCGTCGCCGACAACCAGCACGTACATCAGGCGACGCTGAGCGACGTCACGGTTCAACCGCTACCCTCACCTCAGCTACTGAGATTCCCGGATGTGTCCCAGCTGACGTGGAGGGCTTCCGGGCCGCGGAATGAGGTATTGGGCAGGTACCTGAGGACTTGATCGTCGAGCTGCATATGTGGCAGGCGACGAGTCAGCTCTTCGAGGAAGACTCTCATCTCCAGCCGAGCAAGGTGATTGCCCAGACAGGTATGACTCCCACTTCCGAACGCGATATGAGAGGCCACGTTGTCACGGTCAATATCGAAGACCTCTGGCTGATCGAACACATCGGTGTCGTAGTGTGCTGACGCGATGACAGTGAGAATCTTCGATCCTGCCGGAATGGTTACACCGCTGACCTCGGTATCTACTTTGGCAAGTCTGCGCCAAGCGGTGACAGAACTGCTGTGGCGCAGACATTCTTCGATCGCGGCGGGAATTAGTGCCGGATCCTCACATAGCCGTTGCCACTGTTCTCGATTCCTCAATAGCGTCACGACGGCGTTGGCAGTCGCGTTGGTAGTCGTCTCGTGAGCGGCGGCCGTTCCGCCCATGACGATCGTCTGCAACCATGAATCCGTGAAGATGTCTGGATGCTCGCGTTGCAGCTTGATAGTGTGGCCGAGCCACCCAGGTGGATCCTGAAGCTCCTTCAGCTTTGCGATGACTCGTCCGCCCATTTCCCAGAACTGGCCCATGTGATCCGCGGCACGAACCTGATCATCGTGATCGGGCTGGCCCCACCCAAACTCTGTCAGGGATGTTGCCAGCTTTCTTACGGTGTCGACGTCCTCCTCTGGAATTCCGAGGAACTGAAGAGCGACGAGGCATGGAACGTCCCACAAGAGATCTGCTATCAAGTCAGCATGACCAGATTCGACAAACCGATCGATGTGTTCAGTGATGGTCGCTCGGATGTAGCCCTCTAATTGATTCACGTTTTCGGGCATGAAAACGGGTGCGTTGAGCCGTCGAATCTTTCGGTGAAGAGGAGGGTCCGCATCGACGAGTGCCGCGATCGGTGCGAATTGGTATTCTTGCAGTTTTTCAATCGCTTCGCTTGAAAGGGGAGTAAGCGGTGCGAGTGTGTTGGCCGCGGAGTAGGAATTGAAATCGTTGTGGATGCTCTTCACATCTTCGTACCGAGTGACGACCCAATAGTCAGAGTCTGGATTATAGAAAGCCGGTTCTTTTTTTCGCGCCCACTCGAGGGATGCGCCAGGGTTGTCTTGAAAGTCTCCGCGAAAGAACGAGAATGCTCTGGCTTCGTCCGATACACGTGGATCGGAATTCGGCTGTTTATCGGCGGTGCTTGTCGAGCTCATTGAATTTCCATTCCTATGGCTTTTCGTAGCTGGGTTCTTATTTGGACAGGTCCGATAGCTACATCTCTAAGATCAAGCTATTGCCAGCTGCGCGGCTGACGCAGATCATCATCGTCTCGTTTGCTTCTCTTTCCTCTCGGCTGAGGATGGTGTCCCGATGATCGGCCTTCCCCCCGAGGATGGTTGTTTCGCAGGTCCCACAGGTGCCCTCTGAACACGAAAAGGATGCAGGGATCCCTAATGCACGCGCGGTCTCAAGGATGGTCGTGCCGGACTTGACAATCGCGGTTACCGCAGACGAGGAGAATTCGACTTCAAATGACCGGTCACAGGTTACCGAACCCGTTGGATTTGCGGAGAATCGTTCCGTATGCAGATTTGATGCGAGGCCGCGAGAGTCTGCGGCGTCTTCGAGATCACGCATCAATGATTCCGGTCCACAGACGTAGACCGCGGTGTCAGCTTCGATGGTTTCGAGAAGGCTCGAGATGTCCGCCAGCTGGTCCTGATCGTTTGGGTGAACCGAAACATTGTTCGGGAAAGCGGCTTTAAGGGATTCGGCGAATGCCATCGTGCTCAGGCTTCGGCCCAGGTAGACCAGGGACCACGTGGCCTCACGTTCGTCGGTCTGTTCTATCATTGGGAGCATAGGCGTTATGCCGATGCCGCCGGCTATGAATAGGTACTTCGAGGCGTTGACGAGCTCGAAGTGGTTCCGAGGTCCGGTCACAGTGACGAGGTCGCCAGCCGAGAGGCGATTGTGAATGAAGTTTGAACCCCCGCGCCCATCATGCAGTTGGCGGACGCAGATCTCCCACTGAGATCGGTCGGTCACGCCTCCACATAGGGAGTACTGGCGAACCACATCATTCGCCAGTTTCAGATCGATATGGGCTCCGGGCGACCATTCGGGCAACTCCTCCCCATCCGGGTGCACGAGCGTCAGGCGAGTCACACCGGTTGCTATGACCGTCTTCGCGCTGATCATGAGAGAGAGCGTGCACTCGTCGTTGCGGCGTGCGCCAGACGCTGCACTGGGGGACTTGCGCGGAGGGGACATCTCCTCTACTAGGTTTGTCATCCTGATCCTTCGGGGGTTGGAATCTGTTGTTATGGAGGGGTTCCCTCGTGCGGGGTGGATCTGTTCGCGATGGGTACGAGAACCACCGTTCACGCCGAGGGCTGGAATGCGAAGGTCGACAATGCAGGTCCATCAGTAGTTGTTGAATGGGATACCGCAATGCGCATGGTGACCTGTCGCTCCGGTGCTGGGAGGTGTTGCGTGCGGGGGTTGGCCCTGGCGATCCGTATTTTCGTTCGAAGTTGTCCGTCGATGCGACAAAGGCAGGCCACAGGTTGCACTCTCGCCGTGGCGACCGTGGCGGCAGTCAGTCGGCGCAAGTTCGATCGTGCGACGCTTCGCGCTTAGACGGGCAACGGATGCAGACTGCGCGGTTCACAATGCGAACACCGACTTGGTGAGGGACCTTCTCTAGTGGTCTGAGATCAACTTCTTCATGAGAATCAATGTCCCATCTCGCAGCACGGGAAGCGGCTGATCGATCTAGCAGGATTGTCCTGCTCGTTTGGCTAGGTTCCGGGGATAGGTGGGCACGAAATCCCTATCAGGGTGTCTAGTTCGCGGTTTCGTGAGTGTTTCGGTGGGGTCGGGCCATCGCCATGATGATGGACGACGGCAGATCGTCGACGAGTGGGCTGACCACTGCAGACGCGCGGGACGGTCAGGCAGTTGTCGGATGCCAGTGCCATCGCAGGCGTCCTAGGGTGCTGCCGCGCGGATCAGTCCCTGCGATCTCACCGGAAGGGTGGATGTAGTTAGTGGTGCCGGCCGTGCCGTCGTCGGAGTGTCGACTGGTTGCATGCTTCCGACATTTACCCGGGGCATACGCGGGGTGGTACGTGGCAGTGCTTGGTGCAGCGATATGCGGACAGCTGCAGGCCCGCAGGTGAGCTTTCTCATTTCGCGGGGATGGCTAGGTTCATGCGAATATCCATGGATCCGAAGGGTTCGCCGACTGGGTAGACATCATTGAAGACGTGAACTGCACCGGAGGCGAGGTGAGTTGGTGCGGTTGTCCATGAAACCGTGTCGCCGATGACGACGGCGTCGACTTTGCATAGTGTGACAAGTGGGATCCTACGGTGGGTGTCCGGATAGCCTTCCGCATCCACGATACTCATGATGGTGCTGTCCGCGCCGAAGGTGACCCAGGGATCGGCAATCAGTACGAACAACATCCCATGGTGTGCGGAGAAGCGGACCTGACCGCGGAACTTCAACGTCCCGAGGCCGGTACTGCGGTTGAAGGCCGAGGAGTCTGCGAGTTCGAAGTAGAAGTCTCCGGTCGATGTAGTTCCAGCTCCGCCGTTGACCAAGGTCTGCGCCCCAGGAGTTCGGGCCAGGTAGCTCAGGAAGCTGGATTTGAGTCGCCAGACCAGACCTGTCGTCAATCGCTCGCTCGAGGGCCCTGGGCCGCTATGAATGCGTTTTGTCATTGAGTTTCTCCATCTGTGTGGGTTCTCCCTGTCACTGCTTCGGGGACCTGCCGCGGCTCCGCTCGGCGCGGTGTCCGGGCGGCGTCCCGCGCCGTCAGAATCAGCGAGGTGGATCGATCGCACGGTCCGTGGTTTCCACCGGGTAGGCAATCGCATCTGGCGTCAGGTCAAGCAACGGAACGGCGAAACCGTCTGCCTGGATGGTGCTTAGGCCTGCGTACTCGATCGACTCGGAGGCTCCGGCGCGGGACTGGAGAGTACTAGGTTCAGGGCAGGGAACGGTGCATCGTTAGTCTTCGCTCGCCTGGCTGCGGTACTCGCCGGGAGTCACACCGAACGTCGCTTTGAAGGCCTTACCGAAGTGTGAAGGGGTCTTGAACCCCCACCGTAGCCCGATCGCGGCTACTGGAACGGACCTCATGGTTGGGTTCAAGAGATCGCGCCGGCACTGTTCGAGTCGGCGATGGTGAATCCAACCGGCAACGGTAAGTCCGGCGGCGCTGAATATGGTGTGGACTCGTCGAAGCGAAGTGAAGTGAGCGGCGGCGACCCTGGCAGGGGTTAGATCAGGATCAGAAAGTTGAGCGTCGATGTAGTCCTGCATTTGCTCGAGGGCGATATCGCTACTTCGGCGGAGCCGCGTTACGTGAATCTGACTCTGAAAAAGAGTGGATACGATACCAATAGCATTGTGTGCGAATAGGTGTCGACTTCTGCTGGGAATGCTGTCAGCGATTTGATCGAAGGTTCTCAGGACCGCTCCTGCGGCTGGCGTGATCCCTTCGGTTGCTGCGAGTCGGACTGCGGTCAGCTCCGACATGCGCTCTCGCGGAACGTCCAGGAGGCGTTGAGGGAATTTCACACACAGACTGCGGTAGTTGTCGCTGCTGAGGACGGATGTAGGGGCCGTGGTGTCGAAGAGCGTGATGTCACCCGGATGAACCGTGGCTGTGCGTTCGGACTGGGTGAACTCACCGACACCCTCGATCTGGAGACACAATAGGTAGTCGGGTCGTTCACCTGCCTGGATGCTGTCCGGTCCGCGGTGCGCAACGTGGCCCTCCGTCGACATCGCAATGAACTCGATGCCGCCGATTCTGCGTGTGCGTATTGAACCGCGGAATGCTGCAGGCTCGGCGGCATCGACGTGGAACTCCATGAAGGACCTGCTCAGGAGGGTTCGCCAGTCATGGATGTGGTGGACAGTGGTGGCACTGCCTGCGGATGATGTGTGACCTGTTGGCATCTGTGATTCCTCTTCAGAACACCGCCCCGAACCGGGTGGCCGGTTCAACTGTGCACGGATGGGACGGACTTGTGCATCCTACGCCGATGTGAGGCAGGCAACACCGAATGTACTTTTCTGGGGCATCCCGATCCGGGTAGTCGGGACTCGCCTCCTACGACGGCGTGCGAGGGCCCAGAGGGAAGAAGAAGAGGTAGCAATGACTGACAACGAGGTCCCGGTTCTGATCGTCGGCGGCAGCCTGGTCGGCATGACGACCGCCTGTCTTCTCGGTCATCACGGGATTCCATCGCTGGTGGTAGAGCGCCACCGGGGCAGTGCAATCCATCCGCGTGCCGCGCTTATCTTGCAGCGCTCCATGGAGATCTACCGAGGCATAGGGTTGGAAGAGAAGATTGAGACGAGATCGCGTGAGCAGTTCGATCAGGATGCCGCGATCATGTCTGTAGAAAGCCTAGCGGGCGAAGAGATCGCCTGGCACCTTCCCAGACTGAACGATGGGGTTCGGGACCTAAGCCCATCGGAGCGGCTCTTCGCCTCACAGATTGCGATCGAACCGGTCCTCGGGGAGCGGGCCCGCGAACTTGGTGCAGAAACGCGGTTTGGCACGGAGCTTGTAGGTTTCGAGCAGGACGATGACGGCGTCGTCGCGGTGGTGCGGGATCGGGACACTGATGCACAGTCCAGCGTACGTGCACGATATATGGTCGCGTCTGACGGTGCGCGCAGTTGGGTTCGCGAGCAGTTGGGAATCGGGCAGGCCGGCCGAGGCGCTTTCTCAAATAGTGTGACTATCTACTTTCACGCCGATGTGAAGCCGCTGATGCGGGGCCGCAATCTAGGTGTAATCACGGTCGTCAACGACACACTTCAGGGCTTCTTTCGGATCCAGAAACCGTACGAATCAGGGTTTCTTGCCGTCCATGGACTCGGCGACCCGAAGCATCCGAACAGTGATGTGTCGCAGAACTTGACGGAAGAGCGTTGCGTCGAACTTGTGCGCGCCGCACTCGGTGTACCGGATTTGCCCGTGACGATCGATGATGTGATGCATTGGCAGGCGCGGGCCGACGTGTCCGACAGCTACAGGAAGGGGCGTGTCTTCCTAGTCGGCGACGCTGCGCACGTGATGCCGCCCTATGGTGGCTACGGTGGCAATACTGGCATACACGACGCTCACAACCTGGCATGGAAGCTTGCTGCCGTAATCAATGGCTGCGCCGATCCCGAGCTGCTTTCTACCTACGAGGTGGAACGAAAGCCAGTAGCGCAGTTTACGGTCGAGCAGGCATATGCCCGCTACGTAACGCGCGCAGCACCGTTCTTGGCAACTAAGGGAATAGAAAAGCTGGTAGACGACGCACACATTGATCTGGGGTATCGGTACCGGTCCTCGGCAGTGGTCAGCGGCTCAAACGGGGATTTTTTGATTCAAAGCGACCCGCGCGAAACCGCGGGACTGCCTGGAACTCGTGCCCCACACCAGCTGATCGCGCGCGACGGACAAGAGTGCTCGATACTCGACTTGTTCGGGAGAAATGCTGTTCTTCTCACCGGAAGCAGCGGGACACGGTGGACGATCCCCGCACGCAGGATGTCGCAGAAGCTTGGGATACGACTCGATCTTCATGTGATCGACGGTACCGAGACGGGCCCCGATGTTGGGGAGCAGTTCACCGCCCTCTACGGAATTACTGAATCGGGGGCCGTGCTTGTACGACCGGATGGATTTGTGTGCTGGCGCGCACAGACTGACAACGATGCATCCGATCAATCGATCGAATCGGCCCTGCTGTCCTTGTTGGGACGAACGCTGAAACCGGCCGTCCTATAAAAGCTACTGAACCGTGTTCGGATTCAGTGAATTCCCCACCCGCAGAGAATCAGGGATTTTCCCACCTACACGAGGAGAATGAGATGGCATTCGTAAAAGGTTCCCACCACGTGACCCTGTCCGTCGGCCACGCACAGGAGGACGTGGACTTCCATGTCAAGACATTGGGCATGCAATTCATCAAGCGAACGGTCTTGTTCGACGGTTCGATTCCGATCTACCACCTCTACTACGGCAATGCGAATGGGGACCCGTCCTCCGTGGTTACCACCTTTCCCTGGGCACAGGCAGGTTTGGTCGGAGAACCCGGTACGAACCAGGCACGAGAAGTTCTGCTATCTGTTCCGGAAGGATCGTTGGACTTCTGGCACCAACGATTGACCGAGCACAAGGTTGTGGTTGAGAACGTAGAGGTTCTCGACCGGCGTCGTCTTGCCTTCCGGCACCCGTCCGGTATCGAGTACGTCTTCGTCAGCAACGACAATGACCCGCGCGAAGGCCACCCTGGTTACGGGGTGCCGGCGGAATATGCCATTCATGGTATTCATGGCGTCGGTATCCACGTCACCACACCTGAGCGCATGGTCGATTTCGCGCAGAACACCTTCTACTCTCAGGGGAAGATCCGTGAGGACGGTGACCGGGCGATATTCCAGGTCGGCGATGAGAGCTTCGGCAATCATATTGAGCTGATCGGCAATCGGAAGGATGATCAGGGCACATGGAGGTACGGTGCCGGCACCTATCATCACTTCGCGTGGAACCTGGACAACCTGAAGAACCAGGACGAAATCAAGTTCGAGATCGAGGGAGCGGGCTACACCGATATCAGCGAGTTGAAGGACCGCAAGTACTTCAAGTCGGTGTACGTCAGAACACCAGGCGGTGCCTTGTTCGAACTCGCCGTCACTCACGCGGACGGAGGCTGGGACTGTGACGAGTCCCCCCAAGAGCTCGGCACCAAGTTCCAACTGCCGCCGCAGTTCGAGCACCGTCGCACTGAGCTTCTCGGTCAGCTCGAAGAGATCGACATCTGATCTCTGTATCGGACGGGTATCCGGGGGAGTGCCGCCGACATGACGGTGGCACTCCCCGCTCGAGATCAACACTGAGGGAAGAGAAATGTTGCAAAACGAGAACCCACACCTATGTCGGGAGACAACTGTGTGGGGGAACGACACCCACTCTGCCCGAGCTGCCGTGCTTGCGGTCCATGGCCGTGGACAAACTCCAGAGTATATGCGAGAGCAGTCCACAAGGTTGAAGTCATCGGGTCTTCGCTTCTACGCTCCTTCGGCGTACGAGAACAGCTGGTATCCACATCCGTTCCTCGGACCGCTGGTGAACAACCAACCAGCACTGGCGAATGCTATCGAGGCACTCCGTAAACAGGTCGCAGCAATCGAAGCGGAAGGATTCTCGACGGGACGGATCGTATTGTGGGGGTTCTCTCAGGGTGCGTGTCTACTTTCCCAGTTTCTCCTGACGGAACCGACGCCGTACGCCGCGGCGATCCTTTTCACGGGAGGCTATTTGGGGCAAGGCGATGCGGTGGTCCCAACTGATGAGCCCCTGAAGGGTGTGCCCATCCTCATGCGCAGCATCGAAGACGACCCCTGGGTGCCTCGGTGGAGGGTGGAGCAGACCGCACGAGCCTTCCTGGCATCGGGAGCCGACGTCGATCTCCGGATTGATCCAGGTAGCGAGCACATCATAACGGAGCAATCGATGACCGATGCCTCGCGGATCCTCGACCAACTGCCAAAACGGCCGGAATCGTCTGGCATGAAGGCCGACTCAACCAACCGACATGGCAAGCTGACGATGAACCTAGAGGGGGACCACCCGTGTCTGTAGACTTTGATCATGAGACA
>NZ_BCWY01000128.1 GCF_001894825.1 Rhodococcus jostii NBRC 16295
TTGGGATGAGCCCATCGTAGGAACGGTGTGTGACCGCAGTCACTAGGCAAGGTGCCCGGAGATTACACTGAATTCGGCCATCTATTGTGCGAGATGCACAGTCATTCAGGAATGAGGGGCGCGAATGCTGAGTGAGGCTCTGGCGCAACAGATCGCGAACGAAATCACCGATGTCATCGGGTTCAACGTGCTCATCACCGACGCGTCCGGCACGGTGGTCGGCAGCGGCGACGAACGTCGCATCGGCCAGTTCCACGAGGCGTCGATCGAGGTGATCCGAGCGCGGCGGATGATCGCGCACTCGGCCGCGGACGTCCGCGACCTCGTCGGCAGCCTGCCCGGCGTCACCATCCCGCTCGTCATCGACGGCGAGGTCGTCGGGACGATCGGACTGTCCGGCTCTCCGGAGCAGGTCGAACAATTCGGACTGGTGGTCAAGAGACAGACCGAGATCCTGATGCAGGAGGCGTCGCGGATCGGTACCCGGCTCACCTACGAGCGGGCCGCGGAAGAGTTGCTCCGCGACATCTGCGACTGGCATCGCTCCACGTTCACCGAGGCTCAGATCGTCCGGAGGGCAACGGGTCTGGGGTACGACCTGCGGATCCCCCGGGCGATGGTGTTGATCAGCTACGACCGGAAGGTCGACGACGCTGCCGTGGCGGGGCAACCCGCCTCCCACACGGTTCTGCACGCGGTGCAGACCGTCTTCGATTCGGTGAGCGACCTCGTCGCACCGCTCGCCCGACAGCTCGTCGCGGTCACCACGGCGGTCTCCGCGAACACTCCGGCGGCGGATGCGACGCTGACGGACCGGTGCCGGAATTGCGTGTCTGTGGTCGGCGAACAGGGGTGGGACACCCGGGTGGGAATCGGTTCGATCGCGCACGGGGTCGGACAGCTCAACCTCTCCTCCCAGGACGCGTACGACGCGCTTCGGCTCGGCTCCGTTCTCGACCCGCGCGGTCACGTCTACGACATCGACCGGTTCCGGCTCCATCAGGCCATCTCGGTGATTCCCGCGGAAACCCGGGACAGGCTGTCGCGGGCCGCGCTCGGGGCGTTGACCGCCGACGACGACTGGCCGCAGCTGCAGGACACACTGATCGCTTGGGGGGAGTGCGGGTTCAACTCCAGCCGGGCCGCGAAGCGGCTGCACGTCCACCGCAACACCCTCGCCAACCGCCTCGACAAGATCGCCCGGCTCCTCGGTCGCCCGCTGGACGAGTCGGGGCTCGGGATGACGCTCTACATCGCCTGCGTGGTGGCGGAGCGCGCCGGCTGAGTCCGCTGCAGGGTGGTGTGGGAACCCCATCGGCGTGGCGTCGTCGTGTCGCCGCCGATCGGCGGCGGTTTCGATGCATACTCGACACTCTCGAGTGGTTGCCGCAATTGGATGCGGCAGACGAACCGGAGGAAACCCGTGAACGAGCACCACGTGCAGCTCTTCTCCGAGCTGCACAGCACCGCAGGATCCCAGGCGGCCGGCGAGGACGCCGGCGATTCGCTGCGTCCTGTCGACCAGGAGCATCGCACCGCGACCGAGGTGCACCGCGCGCTGTTCAGCGACCAGTAGGGGCGGTCCGGTAGCCGCGTCGTCGGCTCCTCGGCCGTTCATTAGACTCGACGGGTGACCAGTGCAGCTCCAGAAGATCCCCAGAACCGTGCCGATGCCCTCCCGAAGAGCTGGGAACCCAGCTCCGTCGAGGCCGATCTGTATCAGGGCTGGGTAGACGCCGGTTACTTCCGCGCGGACCCCCACAGCGCCAAGCCGGGCTACTCCATCGTGCTGCCGCCACCCAACGTGACCGGCAGCCTGCACATGGGTCACGCTCTCGATCACACGTTGATGGACGCCCTGAGCCGCCGCAAGCGGATGCAGGGCTACGAGGTGCTGTGGCTGCCAGGCATGGATCACGCCGGCATCGCGACGCAGACCGTCGTCGAGAAGCAGCTCGCGGTCGACGGCAAGACGAAGGAAGACTTCGGCCGCGAACTGTTCATCGACAAGGTGTGGGACTGGAAGCGCGAGTCGGGTGGCACCATCGGCGGCCAGATGCGCCGCATCGGTGACAGCGTCGACTGGAGCCGCGACCGCTTCACCATGGACGACGGGCTCTCCCGCGCCGTCCAGACCATCTTCAAGCGCATGTACGACGACGGTCTGATCTACCGCGCCGAGCGCCTCGTCAACTGGTCGCCCGTGCTGCAGACCGCGATCTCCGACATCGAGGTGAAATTCGAGGACGTCGAGGGCGAACTGGTCTCGCTGCGGTACGGCTCCCTGAACGACGACGAACCGCACGTCGTGGTCGCCACCACCCGTGTCGAGACGATGCTCGGCGATACCGCGGTGGCCGTCCACCCCGACGACGAGCGCTACAAGCACCTGATCGGGACGACGCTCGAGCACCCCTTCACCGGCCGAGACATCCCGATCGTCGCGGACGAGTACGTCGATCCCGAGTTCGGCACCGGCGCCGTCAAGATTACTCCGGCGCACGACCCCAACGACTTCGAGATGGGTCTGCGGCACAACCTGCCGATGCCGACCATCATGGACAAGACCGGCAAGATCGCCGACACGGGAACGCAATTCGACGGACTCGACCGCTTCGAGGCGCGGGTCAAGGTGCGTGAGGCGCTCGCCGAGCAGGGTCGCGTGGTCGCGGAGAAGCGCCCCTACCTGCACAGCGTCGGACACTCCGAGCGCACCGGTGAGTCCATCGAACCGCGCCTGTCGCTGCAGTGGTGGGTGAAGGTCGAGTCCCTGGCTAAGGCTGCGGGTGACGCGGTACGCAACGGTGACACCGTCATCCACCCGGCCAGCCAGGAACCGCGCTGGTTCGCCTGGGTCGACGACATGCACGACTGGTGCATTTCCCGTCAGCTGTGGTGGGGCCACCGGATCCCGATCTGGTACGGCCCCGACGGTGAGGTCGCGTGCTTCGGACCGGACGAGACCGCCCCCGAGGGCTGGGTGCAGGATCCCGACGTCCTCGACACCTGGTTCTCCTCCGGGTTGTGGCCGTTCTCGACGATGGGCTGGCCCGACAAGACGCCCGAGCTCGAGAAGTTCTATCCCACCAGTGTTCTCGTCACCGGCTACGACATCCTGTTCTTCTGGGTGGCGCGGATGATGATGTTCGGCACCTACGTGTCGGAGGACGACGCCATCACGGGGCGGGGCGAGCGAAGCGACGGGGAGTTCAGCGAAGGCAAGTCCGGACCGCAGATGCCGTTCGAGGACGTCTTCCTGCACGGGCTCGTCCGCGACCAGTTCGGCAAGAAGATGTCGAAGTCGCGGGGCAACGGCATCGACCCGCTCGACTGGGTCGACCGCTTCGGCGCCGACGCCCTCCGCTTCACGCTCGCCCGCGGCGCGAACCCCGGCAGCGACCTGTCCGTCGGCGAGGACCACGCGCAGTCCTCGCGGAACTTCGCGACCAAGCTGTTCAACGCCACCAAGTTCGCGCTGATGAACGGGGCCGCGCCGGCAACCCTGCCCGAACGGGGAGACCTGACCGACGCGGACCGATGGATTCTGGACCGCCTCGAGCAGGTGCGCGGTGAGGTCGACGCCGCGTTCGACCGTTACGAGTTCAGCAAGGCGTGCGAGGCGCTGTTCCACTTCGCGTGGGACGAGGTCTGCGACTGGTACCTCGAACTGGCCAAGGTGCAGTTCGCCGGGAACGAGACCGTCGCGGCGAACACGAGGACCGTGCTCGGCAACGTCCTCGACGCCCTGCTGCGCCTGCTCCACCCGGTGATCCCGTTCGTCACGGAAACCCTGTGGAAGGTGCTCACCGGCGGTGAGTCCGTCGTGGTGGCGGAATGGCCGCAGTCGAGCGGCGCCGCAGCGGATTCGGTTGCGGCCCAGCGCATCGAGGACATGCAGCGGCTGGTGACGGAGGTGCGCCGCTTCCGCAGCGATCAGGGTCTGAAGCCCTCGCAGCGCGTCCCCGCGCGGGTCGGCGGGATCGCCGAGGCCGATCTGGACACCCAGCTCGCCGCCGTCACGTCGCTGGCGCGGCTGACGGACCCGGAGGAGGGATTCACCGTGTCCGCCTCGGTGGAGGTACGGCTGAGCAAGGCGACCGTCACGGTCGACCTCGACACGTCCGGCAACGTCGATCTCGGCGCCGAGAAGGCGCGGCTGGAGAAGGACCTCGCGGCGGCGCAGAAAGAACTCGCCGGGACCACCGCGAAACTCTCCAACGAGGCGTTCCTGGCGAAGGCCCCGGACGCGGTCAAGGAGAAGATCCGGACGCGTCAGCAGATCGCGACCGAAGAAATCGAACGCATCACCAAGCGATTGAAGGAGCTGGAAGGCGCGTGACCTCGCCCGACTTCACGCCGGAGGAAGTCAGCCCCGTCGACCTCGCCGAGTTGACGCTCGTCGAGGCCGAACTCGACAAGCGGTGGCCCGAGACGAAGATCGAGCCGTCGCTGAGCCGGATCGCGGCGCTGATGGACATCCTCGGGTCCCCGCAGCACGGCTACCCGGCGATCCACGTCACCGGCACGAACGGCAAGACGTCGGTGACACGGATGATCGACGCGCTGCTCACCGCGCTGCACCGGCGCACGGGTCGCACCACCAGCCCGCACCTGCAGCTCGCCACCGAGCGGATCAGCCTCGACGGACGCCCGGTGTCGCCGCGCCGCTACGTCGACACGTACCGGGAGATCGAGCCGTACGTCCAGATGATCGACCAGCAGTCGCAGGCGGCAGGCGGCCCGGCGATGAGCAAGTTCGAGGTGCTCACCGCGATGGCGTACGCCGCGTTCGCGGAGGCGCCCGTCGACGTCGCCGTGGTCGAGGTGGGCCTCGGCGGGCGTTGGGACGCAACGAATGTCATCGACGGCGAGATCGCGGTGATCACCCCGATCAGCCTCGATCACGCGGAGTATCTCGGCGACGACCTCGCGGGGATCGCAGAAGAGAAGGCCGGCATCATCAAGAAGGGGCGTGAGGGCGCTCTGGTGCCGCGCGACGCCGTCGCGATCCTCGCCGAGCAGACCCCGGAAGTGATGGACGTACTGCTGCGCCGAGCCGTCGAGGTCGATGCCGCGGTCGCGCGGGAAGGCTCCGAGTTCACGGTGCTCGCCCGGCAGATCGCCGTCGGGGGCCAGCAGTTGGAACTCCAGGGGCTCGGCGGTGTGTACACCGACATCTTCCTGCCCCTCCACGGAGAACATCAGGCGCGCAACGCTTCTCTCGCCCTCGCCGCCGTCGAAGCGTTCTTCGGCGCGGGTCCGGAGCGGCAACTCGACCAGGACGCGATCCGGGAGGCATTCGCCTCGGTCGTCAATCCGGGACGACTGGAACGGGTGCGCAGCGCCCCGACCGTCTTCATCGACGCCGCCCACAACCCGGACGGGGCCCGGGCGCTCGCCGCCGCGCTGACCGCCGAGTTCGACTTCCGCAAACTCGTCGGTGTCGTGAGCGTGATGGGGGACAAGGACGTCGACGGCATCCTGTCGGCGCTGGAGCCCGTGTTCGACGAACTCGTGGTGACGCACAACGGTTCCCCGCGGGCCATGGACGTCGACGACCTCGCCAACCTCGCCGTCGCGAAGTTCGGCGACGAACGCGTGGTGGTGGCGCCGACCCTCGCCGACGCGCTGGAAACGGCCATCGGGCTGGCCGAAGAGGTCGCGGAGCCCGGTGAAGCAGTCTCGGGGGCAGGTGTCGTGGTCACCGGATCCGTGGTGACAGCCGGTGCGGCCCGGACCCTCTTCGGAAAGGACCCAGCGTGAGCGAGTCAGACTCGAATGCCTCGGAACCGGAGTTCGGGCCGCCGGCCAAGGATCCCTGGAAGGGGTTCCGCGGAGTGGTGGCCGGGTCCCTGATCCTGGAAGCAATCGTGGTGCTTCTCGCCCTGCCGGTCGTCGCGACCGTCGGCGGCGGACTGACCTGGTGGTCGGGGACGTACCTCGTGGGGCTGGCGGTGCTCATGATCCTCGGCGCGGGCCTGCAGGGCCGCCCCTGGGCGATGAAATACAACCTGTTGTTGCAGGTGGGGCTCCTGCTCGGCTTCTTCGTCCACGTGTCGATCGGCTCCGTCGGAGTCGTCTTCGCCATTCTGTGGGGCTACCTTCTCTACTTCCGCCGGAATGTCCGTCAGCGAATGGAGCGGGGCCTGCTGCCGGGGCAGCGGGGCTGACCATTTAGGCTGTCCGCCGTGACTGAGCGCACCCTTGTCCTGATCAAGCCCGACGCCGTTGCCCGCGGATATGTAGGAGAAATCCTCGGTCGTATCGAGCGGAAGGGTCTGACGATCTCCGCGCTCGACCTGCGCACCGCTCCCGGCGACATCGCAGCGGCCCACTACGCCGAGCACGAAGGCCGCCCGTTCTACCCCGGTCTGCTCGAGTTCATCACGGGCGGTCCGCTCGTCGCGGCAGTGCTCGAAGGCCCTCGGGCCATCGCGGCGTTCCGCCAGCTCGCCGGCGGCACCGACCCGGTCGAGAAGGCCGTTCCGGGCACGATCCGCGGCGATTTCGGGCTCGAAGCCCAGGAGAACCTGGTTCACGGCTCCGACTCCGTCGAGTCGGCAGAGCGCGAGATCGCTCTCTGGTTCCCCCACCTCGCCGGTAACTGACCTCCTCTTCACCAACCGACCGTGCCCTCCGGGCCGGCGGCGCATCACGTGCGGAACTTGTTCCAGACGGATAGGTGCGCCGCTGGCGCGGACTGTGGCAGACGTGTGGGATACTGAGGGTGGTCGGACCGCAATTTGAGCACCACGTGGCTTCGACCGGATGACACCACGGCTCGATGCCCTTCATCGCTGCCCCTGCGTCAACAGGAAATACCTGGACGTACCGGCACGCTGGATGATCAGGCGCTCGCGCCGTGGATGACGGCCATCCGCAAGGCACCACATGGGTGTGCAGTGAAAACGGACACTGTATGCGCGTGTGGAGCGAGACCAGACAATCTCGCGCTCACACCTGGGGCGCGAGTACACACACTGCGCCCTCGCGTGGCCGCGTGACACTCCCAGACACGGGAGTGGACGCGCCCGGGGGCTGAGGAGATTACGTGGCCGATCAAGCGCCGCCCACAAATTCAGAGCCGAACGATACGGCCACCGCCGGGAGTGCGGTTCCCGATCTTCCGGAGAAGATGCGCGTTCACGCCCTCGCCAAGTTGCTGGGCGTCACGAGCAAGCAGGTTCTCGCCGAGGCAGCGGCCCTCGGAATCGAACTGCGCAGTGCGCAGTCGAGCCTGCAACGAGACATCGCGCAGCGTATTCACGCAACTCTCTCACCTGCGGAGACTGCTCCCGTCGAGGCACCGGTCACGGCCGGGGCAGCAGCGGAAACCCCCGTCGCCGAGGCGGCCGTCGAGGTGGCTCCGGAGCCGATCGTCGCCGCAGACGTGGAGGAAGCGGCCGCCGAGCAGGCCGCGGCTCCGGAGATTCCTGCTCAGGAGGCTCCCGCCGAGGAAGTTCCGGCCCCGGCCGAGGAGGCCGCACCCGCCGAGCCCGATCTGGGACGTGACCTGTTCACCACCGCGTCCTACCAGGTCGAAGCGCCGGCTGCCGAGCCTGCCGCCGAGACCCCTCCCTCCGCCGCCCAGGTCCCGCTGTTCCTGCAGCCCGACCTCGCGGCGGTCGAGACCCCGCCGCGTCGCCGGCGCAGTCGCCGGGACGCCGGGACGCCGGAACCCACCACCGAGCAGCCGCCCGTCGCCGAAAAGCATGACGAGGTCGCCGAGCCCGCGAAGGCCACGGACACCGGCGCGGCCGACACCGAGTCGGACGAGTCCGACGTCGACGGCGATCAGCCGCGCCGTCGTCGCCGGGGCCGCCGCGGCCGCGGTCGTGGACGCGGCGAGCAGCCCAACGAGCAGGACACCGACACCGACACCGACACCGAGCCCGCAGGTGCCGAGGCGGAGGAGTCCGCGCGGGAGGAGAAGGCCGCCGACAAGCCCAGCCGCGAGGCCGAGGACAAGTCGAAGAAGGACTCCGACGAGAAGCCCGCGGCCGCCGAGCAGGCGGAATCCGACCAGTCCGAAGACGAAGAGACCGGTGAAGGTGACTCCGACGGTTCGAGCCGTCGTCGCCGTCGTCGCCGTCGTCGCAAGTCCGGTGGCGAGGGTCCGGGCGAGACCACGTCCGAGGACGATCCGCCGAACACCGTCGTGCACGAGCGCGAACCGCGCAACAAGAGCCGCTCGAAGGACGAGGTCCAGGGCATCACCGGGTCGACCCGGCTCGAGGCGAAGCGTCAGCGTCGCCGCGACGGTCGCGACGCAGGCCGCCGCCGTCCGCCGATCCTGACGGAGTCGGAGTTCCTGGCCCGCCGCGAGGCCGTCGACCGCGTGATGGTCGTCCGCGACCGCATCGCCACCGGGCAGCCGCACGCGACGACGCAGGTCGCGGTCCTCGAGGACGGTGTCCTCGTCGAACACTTCGTGACCACGTCGGCGTCGGCGTCGATGGTCGGCAACGTCTACCTCGGACGCGTCCAGAACGTGCTGCCCAGCATGGAAGCGGCGTTCATCGACATCGGCCGCGGACGCAACGGCGTGCTGTACGCCGGTGAGGTCAACTGGGAGGCCGCCGGGCTCGGTGGCAACTCCCGCAAGATCGAGCAGGCCCTCAAGCCGGGCGACCAGGTGCTGGTCCAGGTCAGCAAGGATCCGGTCGGACACAAGGGTGCCCGGCTGACCACGCAGATCAGCCTCGCGGGCCGCTTCCTCGTGTACGTGCCCGGCGGGACGTCCACCGGGATCAGCCGCAAACTGCCCGACACCGAGCGCAAACGCCTCAAGGACATCCTGCGCGACATCGTGCCCGCCGACGCCGGTGTCATCATCCGGACGGCGTCGGAGGGTGTGAGCGAAGAGGAACTCGCCCGCGACGTGAAGCGCCTGCAGGAACAGTGGGCCGAGATCGAGGCGCAGGCGGCGAAGGCGGACTCCGGTAAGTCCGGGAACCCGCAGGCGCTGTACGAGGAGCCCGACCTTCTCGTGAAGGTCATCCGCGACCTGTTCAACGAGGACTTCTCCACGCTCGTCATCGAGGGTGAGAAGGCCTGGTCGACGGTCGAGTCGTACATCAAGTCCGTCGCCCCCGACCTCCTGCCGAGGCTCGAACAGCACACCTCGGACAACGGCGTCGACGTCTTCGAGGCGCACCGCATCGACGAGCAGCTGGCCAAGGCCCTCGATCGCAAGGTCTGGTTGCCGTCCGGCGGCACCCTCGTGATCGACCGCACCGAGGCGATGACCGTGGTCGATGTCAACACCGGCAAGTTCACCGGTGCCGGCGGAAACCTCGAGGAGACCGTCACCCGGAACAACCTCGAGGCAGCCGAGGAGATCGTGCGGCAGATGCGACTGCGCGACATCGGCGGCATGATCGTCGTCGACTTCATCGATATGGTGCTCGAGTCGAACCGCGATCTCGTGCTGCGACGCCTGACCGAGGCGCTGGGCCGGGACCGCACCCGCCACCAGGTGTCCGAGGTGACGTCGCTGGGCCTGGTCCAGATGACGCGGAAGAAGCTCGGCACCGGTCTGGTCGAGGCGTTCT
This sequence comes from Rhodococcus jostii NBRC 16295, assembly GCF_001894825.1. GTDB lineage: Bacteria > Actinomycetota > Actinomycetes > Mycobacteriales > Mycobacteriaceae > Rhodococcus_F > Rhodococcus_F jostii. The sequence continues at coordinate 9,555 of NZ_BCWY01000128.1, forward strand.
CCACCACGTGTGAGCACTGCCACGGCCGGGGCATCATCGTCCACGCCGAGCCGATCGAGGTGAAGACCTCCGAGGACACCGGTTCGCGCGGGTCGTCCCGCGGCGGCGACTCCGGCGGCTCCCGCAAGAAGCGGGGACGCGACAAGTCGTCCGGCGGGGACACCTCGCAGCCGGCCGCGCACGAGGAGACGCCGACGGTGGACGCCACCGTCAAGCGGGCTCACCCGGTCGCTCTCGCGATGGCACACCACCATCACGAGGACGAGGCCGCGCACGCACACGCGGAGTCCGAGCCGGTCGCCGTTGCGCCCGAGCAGCCGGCCGCGCCGACGGTGGAGACGCCGGCGGCCGAGGTTCCCGGTATCGAAGAGGCTGTGGCCGAGGCCCCGGCAGCGGTGGCCGCGGAAGCCGTCGTGGCACCGGAGGCCGACGAGGCCGTCGCCGCGGAAACCGTCGTCGCCGAGGCCGTGGTGGAAGAGCCTGCGGCGGAGGAACCTGCGGTCGAGGAACGTGTGGCCGAGGAGGCCGTGATCGAGGCGGCTCCGGTCGCCGAGACCCCGGCACCCGTCGTGGAGCCCGAGCCGGAGCCTGTGGCCCCGACGCGGCGCCGGAGTCGTCGGGTGTCGAGGGCGGCGGCCGCGCCGGTGTCGGAAGCCCCGAGTGCAGGCACCGTGTTCGTGATGCCGACACCGGAGCACGGCGTGGAGCATGCACCGGAACCTGCCATGTCGGCGTCGACCGTGAGCGGACCTTCGGCGCCCTCGCCCGACGGCGCGGACTCTCAGGCAGCACCGCGGAAGCCGCGTCGCCGACGCGCCGCGGCCCGGCCCGCCGGCCCGCCGGTGGACGCCGACCACTGACAAGGGAGCTCGGGAAGGCAATCGACACCGGTTTGTACGGAACGGTTGCCTTCCTGTAACCTTGACCAGTCGCTACTCGGCGATGAAGGTCAGCTGTGCCCTCACGTGTGAAGGCTGCGCGACCTCGACCGAGCTAGCCGTCACACCAGACCAGTCGCGCACACTGTGGCGCGAGCAAGTTCGAAGAAGCAAGGGGTAGCCCTCCGATGGCAACGTACGCGATCGTCAAGACCGGCGGAAAGCAGTACAAGGTCGCTGTTGGTGACCTCGTCAAGGTCGAGAAGATCGAGGGTGAGCCCGGCACTGCTGTCTCGCTTGCTCCCGTTCTCGTCGTCGACGGATCCGATCTGACGACCGACGCCGACAAGCTGGCCAAGATCTCGGTCACGGGTGAGGTCGTCGAGCACACCAAGGGCCCGAAGATCCGGATCCACAAGTTCAAGAACAAGACCGGCTACCACAAGCGTCAGGGCCACAGGCAGAAGCTGACGGTCCTCAAGGTCACCGGCATCAAGTAGCTAGTTAGAGCTGATTTCACCCGAGGAGGGTCAAGAACATGGCACATAAGAAGGGTGCATCCAGCTCCCGTAACGGTCGCGATTCCAATGCTCAGCGACTCGGCGTGAAGCGCTTCGGCGGCCAGTCCGTCAGCGCCGGCGAGATCCTGGTGCGACAGCGCGGAACCCACTTCCACCCCGGCGTCAACGTCGGCCGTGGCGGCGACGACACGCTCTTCGCGCTCTCTGCCGGTGCTGTCGAGTTCGGCACCAAGCGTGGACGCAAGACCGTGAACATCGTTCCGGCGGCGGCAGAGGCCTAGTCCTGCCGCGAGTATGCATCGTCCCGTAAGGGGCGTTTCAAGCTCCCAATAGGGGCGGACCTGGGTCGTGATACCCGGTCCGCCCCTATTGTTTGTTTCAGAGTGAGATCAACACAATTGACTGAGGAAGGATCCGGCAGTCATGTCCCGATTCATTGACCGCGTCGTGCTGCACGTCAGCGCCGGAAAAGGCGGCAATGGCTGCGCCTCCGTACACCGGGAGAAGTTCAAACCGCTCGGTGGCCCGGACGGCGGCAACGGCGGGCGTGGCGGTGACGTCGTACTCGAGGTGGACGGCAACGTCCACACCCTCCTCGACTTCCATTTCCATCCCCACGCGAAGGCCACCAACGGCAAGCAGGGGATGGGCAGCAACCGTGACGGCGCCCAGGGCGACGACCTGATCCTCAGGGTCCCCGACGGCACCGTCGTCCTCGACGGGGACGGCCGAATCCTCGCCGACCTCATCGGTGTCGGCACCCGCTTCGAGGCCGCCCAGGGCGGTCGCGGCGGGCTCGGCAACGCCGCCCTGTCCTCCAAGGCGCGCAAGGCGCCGGGCTTCGCGCTCCTCGGTGAGGACGGTGTGGAGCGGGAACTGGTCCTCGAACTGAAGTCGGTGGCCGATGTCGGGCTGGTCGGCTTCCCGTCGGCGGGCAAGTCCTCGCTCGTGTCGGTCCTCTCGGCTGCGAAGCCGAAGATCGCCGACTACCCGTTCACCACCCTCGTGCCGAACCTCGGTGTGGTCTCGAGCGGCGACACCACGTTCACGGTGGCCGACGTGCCCGGGCTGATCCCCGGCGCCAGCGACGGCCGCGGCCTGGGACTGGACTTCCTGCGCCACCTCGAGCGGTGCGCCGTCCTGGCCCACGTCGTGGACTGCGCGACCCTCGACCCCGGCCGCGACCCGATCTCCGACATCGATGCGCTCGAGGCGGAACTCGCCGCGTACAAGGGCGCACTGTCCGGGGACACCGGGCTCGGTGACCTCGCGGACCGCCCCCGCATCGTGATCCTGAACAAGGCGGACGTGCCGGAGGCAGCCGAATTGGCCGAGATGGTGACCCCCGACCTCGAGGCCCGTGGGTGGCCGATCTTCACGATCTCGGCGGTCAGCCGAGAGGGGTTGCGCCCGTTGACGTTCGCGCTCGCAAAACTGGTGGCGGACTACCGTGAGGCGAACCCGAAGGCCGAACCGAAGCGTCAGGTGATCCGCCCCGTGATCGCCAACGAGAACAGCTTCAGCGTCGTCGCCGATCCCGAGATCCCGGGTGGGTTCATCGTCCGCGGCACGCGGCCGGAGCGCTGGGTGCGGCAGACGCAGTTCGACAACGACGAGGCCGTGGGCTACCTCGCCGACCGCCTCGCGCGGCTCGGTGTGGAAACCGAACTCGTCAAGCAGGGTGCGGAGCCGGGCGCGTCCGTCACGATCGGCAACGTGAGCTTCGACTGGGAGCCCCAGACACCCGCCGGCGTCGACCTCACCCGCACCGGGCGCGGCACCGACCCGCGTCTGGATCAGGTCGAGCGCATCGGCGCGACCGAACGCAAGCACGCATCCAGGGTCCGTCGCGGTCTCGAAGGCCTCGACCCCGAAGACCAGTGAGCGCCACCCGGCGCACGATTGCGTCGGCGGGAAGCATTGTCGTGAAGATCGGATCGTCGGCGCTGACCAGCCTGGTCGGCGGCCTCGACGTCGGTCGGCTCGACGCGCTGGCCGACGCGATCGAGGCACGGATGCGTGCCGGTTCCGACGTGGTCGTCGTGTCCTCCGGAGCCGTGGGAGCGGGTCTGGCCCCGCTGGGGCTGACCAAGCGGCCACGGGATCTGGCGACCAAGCAGGCCGCCGCGAGCGTGGGCCAGCTGGCCCTGGCCCACGCGTGGGGCACCTCCTTCGCGCGGTACGGGCGCACGGTCGGGCAGGTGCTCCTCACCGCCGACGACATCGCCCGCCGCGCGCAGCACCGCAACGCGCAACGCACCCTCGACCGGCTGCGCGCACTGCACGCCGTCGCGATCGTCAACGAGAACGACACGGTTGCCACGGCGGAGCTGCGCTTCGGGGACAACGACCGGCTCGCGGCGCTCGTCGCGCACCTGGTCGGCGCCGACGCACTGGTCCTGTTGTCGGACGTCGACGGGCTGTACGACGGCGACCCCCGCAAGGGCAACGCGACGCTGATTCCCGAGGTGAACAGCCCCGAGGATCTCGACGGGGTGATCGCGGGCTCGGGCGGCGCCCTCGGTACCGGCGGGATGGCGTCCAAGTTGTCGGCGGCGCGTCTCGCGGCCGATGCCGGGGTACCCGTGCTGCTCGCCGCCGCCTCCGACGCCGGCACCGCGTTACGGGATGCCGGGGTGGGGACAGCGTTCGCGGCCCGGCCGTCCCGGTTGTCGGCGCGTAAGTTCTGGGTGCGCCACGCCGCCGACGAGCAGGGAATCCTGCACATCGACGAGGGCGCCGTCCGTGCCGTCGTCACCAAGCGCCGGTCGTTGCTGCCCGCCGGCATCACCGCGGTGTCGGGGCGGTTCTACGGCGGCGACGTCGTGTCACTCCTCGGCCCCGAGGAACGTCCCGTGGCCAGGGGAGTGGTGGCCTACGACTCGGCCGAGATCAGCGACATCCTGGGCAAGTCGACCCAGGAACTGCCCGCCGAGATGCAGCGCCCCGTGGTCCACGCGGACGACCTGGTACCGCTCTAGCGGTCAATCGGGCAGTGCGGACGACGCGTCGAGCAGCGCGGTGAGTGCCTCCGAGCAGCCGGCGTGGACGGTGAGCGTCGCGAACTCGTCGCCGCGCGTCGTCCCCCGGTTGACGATGGCGATGGGGATGCCGCGTTTCGCGGCGCGCCGGACGAACCGCAGTCCCGACATCACGGTGAGCGACGAACCGGCGACCAGGAGTGCCTCGGCCTCGTCGACCACGTCGTAGGCGGCCGCGACCCTCGGTTTCGGCACGGATTCGCCGAAGTACACGATGTCGGGTTTGAGCAATCCACCGCAGGCCGCGCAGTCGACCATACGGAAGTGCTCGGTGCTGGTGATCACCGCGTCGGCGTCCGGTGCGATCTCCACTCCCTGTGCGGCAGCGACGGTTTCGGCGAAGCCGGGGTTCGCGCGCTCGAGCCGGTCGGCGAGCGTCGCACGTGAGATCAGGGCGTCGCAGTCGAGGCACCGGACCTGGGCATAGGTGCCGTGCAGGTCGATCACCCGGCGAGTGCCGGCCTTCGTGTGCAGGAGGTCGACGTTCTGCGTGATGACCGCGCCTGCGACGCCGGCCCGTTCCAGGCCCGCCAGGGCACGGTGGCCGGTGTTCGGGCGTGCGGCGTCCATGTGCCGCCACCCGATGTGGTTCCGCGCCCAGTAGTGGCGGCGGAAATCGGGGTCACCGGTGAACTGCTGGAACGTCATGGGATTGCGCGGCGGCGAATCCGGACCCCGGTAGTCGGGGATGCCGGAGTCGGTCGAGATGCCGGCGCCGGTGAGCACACACAGCCGCCGGCCGCCGAGTACGTCGATCAGTCGGTCGAACACGCACTCCAGGGTAGCGAAAGCTCAGTACCCGACGACAGGATCGATCAGCGCGGTGAGATTCTCGCCGGCGACGAAGCGGGTGACGTTCAGCGCCACGTGCTCGGCAAACGCCGGCGGACGGACCGACGGCGGGTTGGAATCGTGCGGCGTGATGATCACGTTGGGCAGGTCCCACAGCGGATGGCCGTCGGGCAAGGGTTCAGGATCGGTGACGTCGAGCCCAGCCCCGCCGATGGTCTTGTCCCGCAGCGCTTTCACCAGAGCATTGGTGTGAATGAGGGAGCCGCGTGCCACGTTGATCACCCACGCGGTCGGTTTCATCTGGGCGAACTCCGCCGCCCCGACGAGATGGTGCGTGGCGTCGGTGGCGGGCGCCCCGATCACGAAGTGGTCCGCCCGGGCCCAGACCTCGCCGAGACGGGTGGTGGGAAGTGTTTCGATCGCGCCCGGGACGGGGCTGCCGGAACGGTTGACCGCGATGACGTCCGCCCCGACACCCGCGAGCATCGGGATCAGGGCCCGGCCGATGCCGCCGGCACCCACGATTGCGACGGTGGTGCCGCGCAGGGTCCCGATCTTCGGGTAGAACTCCTGCTGTCGCCACGTCTTCGCCTCGAGATGCTCGGGCAGTGCCCGCACCCCGGCAAGCAGCAGAGTCAGTGCGTGCTCGGCGACGGTGGCGGCGAAGGCCCCGGCCGCCGACGTCCACCGGACCGTGGTGTCGGGCCTGATCACCTTCGCGGCGAACCACTCCTCGACGCCCGCGGAGTTCAGCTGCACCCAGCGGATGTTCTCGGGCAGTGGGTCCGGGAACCCGATCGGGTCCGCAGTCCAGACCAGGGCGTCGGCGGACTCGAGGGGCGCCACACGGGCACCGCCCCGGCGCACCGCATCCTCGAGGAGCGGGTCCGGGGCGGGTCCGATGGCTATAGCTGGAACAGCAGCGTCGTCGGCCATGTGGTCGAACTTACGCGGGAACCTCGACCAACGGGTAGACACCGTTCTCGTCGTGGACCTCACGCCCGGTGACGGGCGGGTTGAACACGCACAGCATGCGCATCTCGGTGTCGGGCTCCACGCGATGACGCTCGTGACCGTTGAGCAGGTACATCGAACCGGGGCCGAGCTCGTAGACCTTGTCGTTGTCGAGGTCGATCAACTTGCCGGTTCCCTCGACGAGCCAGACGGCTTCGACGTGGTTGGCGTAGTGGAACTCGTTGACCGAGCCCGCTTTGATCGTGGTCTCGTGGAACGAGAAGCCCACTTTGTCGCCGCCGAGGATGATGCGCTTGCTTCGCCAGTTGCCGTCCTCGCTGGTGATGTCGCGGTCGGTGTCGGTGATTTCTGCGGTGGTGCGAACGATCATGTGAGTGTCAGTCCTCTCTCTAGCTGCAAACCTTGCCGGTGGCGTCGGCGAGAATGGCGAGTCCGTGGTTCAGTTCCTCGTCGGTGATGGTCAGCGCCGGCAGGAGCTTGACCACCTCGTCGGACGGGCCTGAGGTCTCCGCGAGGAGTCCCTCGTCGAACGCGAGTTTGCACACCTTGCCCGCGTTCTCCGGCTCGTCGAACACGAGACCCTGGACGAGTCCGCGGCCGCGGGTCGAGAGGGAGCCCTCGAACTGGTTCGCCAGCTCGGTGAACGCCTGGTGGATCTTGTCGCCCTTGGCCAGCGTCGACTTGTGGAGGGTGTCGTCGGACCAGTAGTGGTCGAGGGCCACCTTCGACGTGACGAACGACGGGTTGTTGCCGCGGAACGTGCCGTTGTGCTCGCCCGGGCCCCACACGTCGAGCTCACGCTTGAACAGCGTCAGCGCCATCGGGAGGCCGTAGCCGCCGATCGACTTCGACAGGCACACGATATCCGGGGTGATGCCGGCGATCTCGAACGAGAAGAACGGGCCGGTGCGTCCGCAACCCATCTGGACGTCGTCGACGATGAGCAGGATCTCGCGCTCGGCGCACAGGTCCGCGAGGGCGCGCAGCCACTCGGGGCGGGCGACGTTGACGCCGCCCTCACCCTGCACGGTTTCGACGATCACGGCGGCCGGACGGTTCAAGCCACTGCCCGAGTCGTCGAGCACGCGGCGGAACCACTGGAAGTCCTCGGTGACTCCGTCGAAGTAGTTGTCGAACGGCATCGGGGTGGCATGCACCAGCGGGATTCCGGCGCCGGCGCGCTTCATCGAGTTACCGGTGACCGACAGGGCGCCGAGCGTCATGCCGTGAAAAGCGTTGGTGAAGTTGATGATCGACGAACGACCGGTGACCTTGCGGGCCAATTTCAGCGCGGCCTCGACGGTGTTGGTGCCGGTAGGTCCGGGGAACTGGACCTTGTAGTCGAGACCTCGCGGTTTCAGGATCTTGTCCTGGAAGGTCTCGAGCAGGTCGCGTTTCGCCACGGTCGACATGTCGAGACCGTGCGTGATGCCGTCGCCGACGATGTAGTCGACGAGCGCCGACTTCAGGACGGGGTTGTTGTGGCCGTAGTTCAGCGAACCGGCGCCGGCGAAGAAATCGAGGTAGTCGCGGCCGTTCTCGTCGCGGATCCACGAACCGGACGCCGACTCGAAGACGGCGGGCCAGCCGCGGCTGTAGCTGCGAACCTCGGACTCGAGGCTCTCGAAGATGTTCGTATCGAAATTAGTCATGTTGCTGCATTCCTCCGGGGCATGCTCTTAGCCGATCGTGTACAGATCTTCGGCTTCGTGTCCATCGGGAAAATCGTTAGGGGAGAACAGTTCTTGCTTGTCGATCGCCGTATCGCGGCGACGCGCCAATGCGGTGAACAGCGCGATCGACGCCTCGTTGTCGGGGCTGATCGTCGTCTCGAGATGGGTAATGCCTTCGGGTGCAAGTCGATCGAGCAGTGCGCTCAGCATGCGACCTGCAATTCCCTTGCCGCGCTGGTCTGCGTCTACGGCAACTTGCCAGACGAACAGCGTCGCTGGGGATTCGGGGCGGATGAACCCCGTGACGAACCCCACGACACGCTCGTCGACGACTGCGACGACCGACGAGCGGCTGAAATCTCTACACCACAACAGGTATGCGTAGCTCGAATTGAGATCGAGCACTTCCGTGTTCCTGGCGATCTCCCAGAGCCGGACTCCGTCAGTGATCTCTGGACTTCTGAACAACACCGCGTCCGGCGCGGTGGTCGGGATGGCACTCTTCTGAACAGGCGTCATTGGAAATTCGAACCTAACAACCATCCCCTTCGATTTCACGTGCCTCGCGAAATTGGACAGTTCAGGCGGCGGAGCTTTGCAGGTGAGACGTGCAAAGTGATGCTCATCACATTATGTAACTTTTGGGTGAACCGCAAGCGACACACTTCGCCTATTTGAGACTCGCGAGCGCGAAGGGGAGAACGGACGTGGCACCCGCCGCGAGGACGGTCCTGGCGGCCATCGTGAGGGTCCAGCCGGTGTCCGTGAGGGTGTCGACGAGCAATACCGGTCCGGCGCCGTCGGGAATGCCGGGGGCCTCCCAGGCGTCGACGAGCCCGGCCACCCGGTAGGCCGAGTTGGCCGCGGACACCGGCGGATGCTCCGGGCGCAGCCGCAGAACTCCCAGGTCGGTGAGGCGTCCGACGGCGGCGAGCTGCCCCGCGATCGACGCCGACAGGAGCGGGTGGGTGGCGGATTCGACCGCCATGACGGCGGTGGGCCGCTCGGCCCAGTCCCAGGACGCCAGTACCTGGATGCAGGCCTTCAGGACGGCGTCGGGGGCGGGTCCGTCCGGTTCGTCGAGCAGGGAACGGAGCCGCTGGCCCCAGCCCAGGTCGGACAGCCGGCCCAGGACGCGGCCGGGTTCGGGGCCGTCCGTGATCTTCCCGGACAGCTTCACGCCGAGCTTCGCGAGTCCCGTGGGCCACTGTTTACGGGGCGCGAGATCCACGCCTGGCCGCTCGAGGCGCGATCTGGTCTGTTGCACCGCCTCTGCGTCCACGGTCGCGTCGTGGTGCTCTCCGGTGCAGTTGTCGCACCGTCCGCACTCGGAGGTGCTCGCCGTCAGACCCGGATCGTCGAGCTGCTCGCGTAGGAACGCCATCCTGCACGTGGTGATCCGCTGATAGTCGATCATCGCCTGCTGCTCGGACTCGCGGGCCCGTTCGAGGCGCTCGTAGCGGTCGGCGTCGTACGTCCAGGGCTCCCCGGTGCCCACCCAGCCGCCGCGCACCCGGCGCACGGCACCGTCGACGTCGAGGACCTTCAACACCATCTCCAACCGGGTGCGGCCCAGCTCCACCAGCGGCTCGAGAGCCTGCGTGGACTGTGGCCGGTCGGTGTCGAGGACCTCGATCACCCGGCGCACCACGTGCTCGCGGGGAAACGCCACGGACGCGAAATAGCTCCAGATCTGTTTGTCCTCGGATCCCGGCAGCAGGATCACCTCGGCGCGGTCGGTGGACCGCCCCGCGCGCCCGACCTGCTGGTAGTAGGAGATGGGGGACGACGGTGCACCGAGGTGCACGACGAACCCGAGGTCGGGCTTGTCGAACCCCATCCCGAGCGCGGACGTGGCCACGAGGGCCTTGACCCGGTTGCCGAGCAGGTCCTGCTCGAGGCTCTCCCGCTCGGCGGCGTCGGTCTGCCCGGTATACGCGGCGACGGTATGGCCCTGCTCGGACAGCAGGCTCGCCAGATCCCGTGCCGCCGACACGGTGAGTGCGTAGATGATGCCCGAGCCGGGCAGGCTGTCGAGCTTCTGGGCGAGCCAGGCCGCGCGGGCGGTGGCCTCGGGAATCTGCACGACCGACAGGTGCAGCGATTCGCGTTCGAGGCCGCCGCGGAGGACGAGGGTTTCGCCGCCACCCACCCCGAGCTGGGTGGAGACGTCCGCGACGACGCGGTCGTTGGCGGTGGCGGTGGTCGCCAGCACGGGGATGCCCTCACCGAGCTCGGCGATCAACGTGCGGATCCGCCGATAGTCGGGGCGGAAGTCGTGCCCCCAGTCCGACACGCAGTGCGCCTCGTCGACCACGACGAGTCCGGCGTCGGCGGCGAGGGAGGGGAGGACCTGGTCGCGGAAGTCGGGGTTGTTGAGGCGTTCGGGGCTGACCAGCAGAACGTCGAGTTCGTTCTCGGCGACCCGGGCGTGGATCTCGTCCCACTCGGTGACGTTGCCCGAGTTGATGGTGGCGGCGCGCACCCCGGCCCGCTCGGCCGACGCCACCTGGTTCCGCATGAGAGCCAGGAGCGGCGACACGATCACCGTCGGACCGTGCCCGTGCGCGCGCAGGAGCTTCGCGGCGATGAAGTAGACAGCAGACTTGCCCCAGCCCGTCCGCTGGACGACCAGCGCCCGTCTGCGGCCCACCACGAGAGCCTCGATCGCCGTCCACTGGTCGTCGCGGAGGGTGGCGTGCTCGCCTGCCAGTTCGCGGAGCAGCCGTTCGGCCTCGTCACGGAGTGCGGGTGCGGTGGCGGTGGTCATGCCCCCATGGTGCACGACAGCGGTGACATGGAGGAGGTGGGCGGCGGCGGGGGCTCGCTCAGCCGGGCAGGGCCGCCTCGATCTCGGCGACGGTGGGCGACGACGTGGAGGCGCCGCGGCGCGTGGCCGCG
>NZ_BCWY01000129.1 GCF_001894825.1 Rhodococcus jostii NBRC 16295
GCCGCGGGTGATGATCGGCGGGGTGATGTTCTCCCCGTGCCGCGAGAAATGACCCCACAGGTGGCGGCGGGCGGCCGCGTCGAGGCGCGGAGAAATAGGCGAAGCGGTGGTAACCGTAGTCATCGGGTTCCCCAATCATATTGCTGTTTGACAAGTTTCAGGTACACCATCGTCTCGGTGCCGAGCACACCGGGAAGGGTACGAATTTCTTTGTTGAGCACGGACAACAGGTGGTCGTCGTTCTCACACACGATCTCGGCCAGGATGTCGTAGGCGCCGGCCGTGAGCACCACGTAATCGATGGCATCGACGTCGGCGAGTTGGGCGGCGATCTCGGTGACGTCTCCCGAGCAGCGGATCCCGACCATGGCCTGGCGCGCGAATCCCACTTGCACGGGGTCCGTCACCGCGACGATCTGCGTGACACCGGTGTCGATCAGCTTCTGCACGCGTTGGCGTACAGCCGCTTCGGACAATCCGACGACTTTGCCGATGGCCGCGTACGACCGTCGTCCATCCTCCTGGAGTTGCTCGATGATCTGCTTGGACACGGGATCGAGAGACGCGGGCTGCTCAGACATGGTCGAATCTTCCCTTGCTCGTCGTGTCGAAGACAATCGGCTCGGACATTTCGGAAACTATCGCCTCTTCCCGGTGACGTCGGTGCGGTGGATCAGGACTCGGGCACCTTCACCTCCGTGTCGGCGGTGAGGGTCTGGCCGCGGAAGAATTTCCGGGTTCCGGTCGCGAAACACAGAAGCATCAGCGGGATTCCGACGACCAGCATTCCGACGCCGAGGACGAAGACGCCGCCGAACGGGCCGAAGGCGGTGAATCCGTAGTCGGGGCTGAGCATGTCGACGGCGCTCTGGAGGAACGCCCACGTCATGCACAGGCCGCCGAGCAGCGGCAAGATGCCGCGCATGAACAGGTTTCGCGTCGAGGCGAACAGTGTTCGGCGGAAGTACCAGACGCACGCGTAGGCGGTGATGCCGTAGTAGAAGGCGACCGCGAGGCCGAGCGACGCCACCGAATCCTGCAACGCGTTGGCGCTGAGGAACGAGAGGACCAGATAGAACAGGAGTGCCGACGCCCCCATGACGAGCGTTCCGAAGCCCGGCGTCATGTAGCGGGGGTGCACCGAGGCGAACCGGCGCGGCAGCGCCTCGTACACCGCCATCGACAGCGTGCCGCGGGCCGTCGGCAGGATGGTGGTCTGCGTCGACGAGAGCGCGGAGATCGACACCGTCAGCAGCAGCAACGATGCAGCCCACGGCCCGGCGACCGGTCCGCCCAGGGTGGTCAGCACATCGTCGACGTTCTCGGGATTGTTGAGTCCGATTCCGGTGTCCCCGAAGCCGGCGTACGACTGCACGGCGTACCCGACCAGCACGTACGTGGCGACGAGGATGACCGTCGTCAAGATCGCGGCGCGTCCCGGAGTCCGCTCGGAGTCCTTTGTCTCCTCACCCACGGCCAGGCAGGCGTCCCACCCCCAGTAGATGAAGATGCACAGGATGATCGCCTGGGCGGCGTCGGACATCGAGACGCCGGTCGGGATGATCCAGTCGAGTTTCGGGGTGACCGCCTGCGGTCCGGCCGTGCCGCCGAAGACCTTCGTCAGTGCGAGGACGCTGACCCCGATGAGGACGGCGAACTGCACGGCGATCAGCACATTCTGCAGTCGTTCGCTGATGAGGATGCCCCGGAAGCTGACGTAGGTCATGGCCGCGATGAAGAAGCAACCCAGCAGGACTTTCGCGGTGAGCGATTCGGCCGCCCCGTGCAACCCGACGACCTCGAACAGGTAAATCGCCGCGATCTCCGCGGTGTTGGCGAGGACGATGATCGCGGACACCGCGAGTCCCCATCCCGCCATCCAGCCGATCCACGGACCGAAAGCCTTGGTGGCCCAGGTGAAGGAGGTGCCGCAATCCGGGGTGTCGCGGTTGAGTTCGCGGTAGGCGAACGCCGTCAGCAACATGGGGATGAAGGCGATGAGGAACATCGACGGTGCCTTGTCGCCCACTGCCAGAACGACGTAGCCGAGCGTCGCGGCGAGGCTGTAGGCGGGGGCGACCGACGACAGCCCGATCACGGTGTTGCCGATCAATCCCAGTGCGCCACTGTTGAGCCCCTTGGCGGGGCTGTGCAACTGGGTCTGGGTGGTCGAAGGCTGAGTCTTCAAGGGCGGCGGTTCGGCAATGCTCATTCATACTCCCTCGAGGTGTGTGGCTGCGGGCAGACGTGCCCGTGCAGGTGTGGTAAAGGGGTGCAGTGGTTTTCGCGGCTACGTGGCGGCGACGAACACTTTCCGCAGGGTGTCACGCACGATCCACCGGGTCTTCTGACCGGTCTGCACGCGGACGACGCTTCCCGGTCGCAGTTCGAGATCGACGGTGCCGTCCTCGAACTGCACCGTCGCGTCGCCGCTGAGCACCACGAACACCTCGTCGACCTCGACGTCGGACGAGACGCTGGGCTCGATTTCCCATATCCCGACGGTGGCGCCCGCGATGTCACCGAGCAGGCGTTCGCCGACCATCGGTGCCGGTCCTCTGAGAACCTGATCGGCGGGGAGGCGCTCGTAGGTGAGATCGGCGGTGTGAGCCTCGGTGTGCGTGCCGGATTGCCAGGCAGACTCGTCGGTGCGGAGTTCGGTCACGAGTCGAATCCCAATCCCACGGCGTCGAGAGCCTTGAGGAAGACGTTCCGTCGGCCCTCCGTGTGGTCGGCGCGATCGAGTGACCACCGGGTGGCGTTGATGCCGGCCGCAGCCAACGGTTCGGGCGGGAAGGGGAGGGGCATGGACGTCACCATCTTCAGCTCCGTCAATGCGGTGGTCTCGCCGGCGACCTTGTCGAGCATGACGTTCGCCGCGAAGCGGGAGGCGCCGACACCCAGACCGGTGAAGCCGGCGGCGTAGGCGATGCGCCCCTTCGCCGCGGAACCGAAGAACGAGCAGAAGCGGGTCGACGTGTCGATGACGCCGCCCCACCTGTGGGTGAACTCGAGACCCTCGAGCTGCGGGAAGGTCGTGAAAAAGTGGCTGGCTAGCCTCGCGTGCGACTCGGGCCGGTCTTCGAGGTCGTGGTTCATGCCTCGCCCGAAGTGGTAGATCGCGTCGTATCCGCCCCAGAGGATCCTGTTGTCCCGGGTGAGCCGGTAGTAGTGGAACTGGTTGGACATGTCGGCGATGCCCTGTCGGTCAGACCATCCCACCTCCGCGAGCTGCGCATCGGACAGCGGTTCGGTCATGAGCACGTAGTCGTACACCGGAACCGTGTGCAGCCGGTACCGCTTCAGCAACGACGGAAAGGCATTGGTAGCCAGGATCACTCGGCCGGCGGACAGGGTCGCGCGTGACGTCCGGACACCGACGCGGGACGACGACCGGGAGCGGACGAGGTCGAGAACCTTGGTGTGCTCGTGGATCACGACACCGTGCTCCGCACAGGCCCGGCCGAGTTCGGTGGCGAGTTTGGCCGGATGCACCAGTGCGGTGGACTGCTTGTCCCACACTCCGGCCAGGTAGGTGGGTGAGTTCACCTGCGCGCGCATCGCGGGGCCGTCCAGCACCGTGGTGGTCACGCTCGACAGGGTGGCGAGCACTTCATCGGCCTGGTAGTCAGCGATCGCGACCGAGATCGCGCCGTTGCGCTCGAAATCGCAGTCGAGGCCCAGGGTGTGGACGGTCTTCTCGATGGCGTCGAGGTTCTCGAGCCCGAGCGATTCGAGTGTGTCGATCTCCTCCGGCCAGCGTCGGTGACCGTTCTCGCTGCCGTGGGTGAGGCTGGCCTCGACGAATCCGCCGTTTCGGCCGGACGCAGCCCATCCGATGGTCTCGCCTTCCACGAGGGCGACGGACATGTCGGGGTGGCGCTGTTTCGCGAGGAGCGCGCTCCACAGTCCGGTGTATCCGCCGCCGACGACCACCAGGTCGTAGGATGCGTCGGCCGACGCGGACGGGTAGGTGGGGGTGTCGGAGACGTCCTCGATCCAGAACGGTGCCAACCGGGTGCGCCGGAGCGCATGGTCGACGACCTTGGCGTTCGGTTGATTCTTCTCGAACACTGTCTGCTGCATGAAGCACCTTTGTTGGCGGGATGACCGAAAGGTGGCGTGTGAGGCACGTCACCGTGGTTCCCTATCCTGACGTGAGCGCGTCACTATTTCAATAGCAATTCGCAGAAAGTTGTACTGATTCCGTAGCGAATCTGTCGATAGGGAACTGAATCGGTTGTTTCGGTCGGTTCGTACCGAGGGATCGTCAGCGACGCGCGATGCTGCCGACGTGCAGGGACACCGAGCGGACCGGGCTGATCTTCGGCTCGCCGCCCGACTTCACGGCGTGGACGGTGCCGAACTCGACGGTCTCGTCGGGGAAGCTGCCCGCGAACGCGTAGACGTAGTAGGTGCCGGCCACCGCGTCACCGGGGACGGTGTAGCTGACGGCCTCCTCGAGCACCTCGCCGGGTTGCAGGTCGACGTCGACCGGTCCGTAGAACGGGTCGCTGGTGCGGCCGTCGGGGGAGACCGCGCTGACCCACACCTGTCCCGCGTAGGGCCGGTCCTCGGGTGCCTCGACGAGCATCGTGGCGTCGACCGTCCCGCCGTCCGCGGGCACCGTGAGGTCGGAGTCGCCGCTCAGCGTGACCCGCACCGGCAGATCGGTGTCGGGGTTCGCCGGTCCTGTTGATGCGGGCGATCCGTCGCCGACCTCGGGCCACCCGTTGGCCCACACGATCCGGTCGATCATCCCTTCGCGTCGCCGCGCGCCGCTGGGCAGATCCCGGTTGTCGCGCGGAATGGCGTGATACACGATCCAATCCGAGCCGGCGTCGTCGGACACCACCGTGTTGTGGCCCGGGCCCGCCCACGGTTCGCTGCCCGCGAGGATGAGGGCGCCGCCGCCGTCGTTCAGGTCCTGGCCCTTGCGGTCGAGGTAGGGGCCGGTCAGCGACTCCGACCGGCCGACGAGCACCCGGTAGGCCGTGTCGGCGCCGTTGCAGCAGTTGCCGGCCGACAGGAACAGGTAGTAGTAGCCGTCGTGGAACTCGACGTACGGGCCTTCGAAGCGTTCGTCCGCCACCCGCACGGGTTCGCCGGCCGCCGCGGTCCCGTCCGCGCTGAGCGGGATGGCGTGGACGCCCTGGAAGTTGCCGACGAACATGGTCTTGGTGGTGCCGTCGTCCCACACGAACGGGTCGATGGTGCCGCCGACGCCCACGTCGTGAGCGCAGAACACCGGCCGCCCGAGGTCGGTCCATGGTCCGGTGGGCCGGTCGGCGGTGGCGAGACCGATGCAGGGATTCGACTCGTCGTACAGCGAGTAGTACAGGCTGTATCCACCGTCGGTCTCGAGGACGTTCGGCGCCCACGCGAGCTTGCCCTCCGGATGCCACGGGGGCCGGTCCGGGAAGACGTCCCCGAGATACATCCAGTCCATGAGGTCGGCGGACTTGAAGATCGACATGTTGTGCATGCCCTGGCCGTCACCCCAGTCGTCGGCCGTTGTGTACATGTAGAACATGCCGTCGGACGCGCGGACGACGCTCGGGTCGGCGGCCACCGGTTGCACGATGGCCTCGGCGCTCGCGGTGGGGGCCGGTGCCACCATGAGGACGAGGAGCGTCAGGGCCGTCACGATCCACCCGCGCCGCGGGAGGTGCCGGGTGCCGGACATGCGTGGCGCAGCATCGTCTGTGTTCACGTACGCTCCCAACCCTTGCCCGCCCGGAATGCGCCAATGTATAAGGCTCAGGTCGAGGTCAAGGGTGAATCCGGCGACGTATGCCGGACTGCAACCGAACCGTGTTCTCCGGACGGTGACGGCGTCAGGATGTGGGGTCGAGCAGAACTAGCGGAATTTCGCGGTCCGTTTTCTTCTGGTAGCCGGCGTAACCCTTGTAGGCAGCGGTCACCTTCGGCCACAGACGGGCCCGCTCCTCGGGGGTCGCCACGTGGGCGCGCATGGACTGCGCGGGCTCGCCCTGGAGCGAGAGTTGGACCACCGGGTTGGCCTGGAGGTTCAGGAACCACGAGGGGTGGCGGTCGTCGCCGCCGCGGGAGGCCACCACCACGAGGGTGTCGCCCTCCCTCACCGGCACGGTCAGCATGACGCTGTGCACCTTCCCGGTCTTGCGGCCGACGGTGGTCAACTCCACCGCCGGCATCTTGCCGAAACTCCGCCCGACCCGCCCGCCGGTAATGCGCAGCACGGCGCGGTGGGCGGCGTTCATGAACTTGAGTCCGCGGTCCGTCGGCATGGTGTCAGCCTAACGGTTGATTCCTGTGTCGCTACAGGACGGGCACACGGAGGGTTTCCAAGATCAAAGTGTGACAATTGAACGGGAAACCCTCCTGACCGAACCGTCCCGGGCAGTCTGACTACAACGACCGTGTCGGGGCCGCACGAGGTTGCTGTGCAGGCCCATTCAGACTCTGGCGCGGATCTCACGAAGTCAACAGTGCCGGATCACCGCAGGTAGGTTCACAATGCGCTGGTGTCCCACTCAGTGGGCCCCTTTCGGGGGTCAGTTGGGCGGGGCGGCAGTAGCATCGGGCAACCATCGCCTATCGGCGGCAAGCGGAGGTCGGGTCTAGAGTACGGCGATGAGGCGTCCGTCAGGTGCGCCCTGCTCGAGGCGGTGCAGGCCTTCGGGAATCTCGCCGAAGGAGATCTGCTCGGTCTTCGGCTGCACTGCCCCTGTGGCTATCAGCGCGAGTATTGCGCTCGCTTCGGCTTTGGTGCCGTTCGATGCACCGACGATATGCACTTCCTTCATAGTGATGCTGGGGATCGAAACGGATGTGGCTTCGACGCCCAACCCAACCTCGACGATGCGGCCGCCATGCCGAATGGCTCCGATTGCGGAGTCGAGAGTTCCGTCCGCGCCCGCGAAGTCGATGATCACGTCGAGATCCTCGGATTCGAAGACACGGATGTCCTTCGAGCACGACTCGACACCCAGATGGCATGCGAGTGGCCACCGTGCCTCATTGACGTCAGCGACGAACACGGAAGCTCCTGCGGCCTTGGCGATCTGGACACCGAAGTAGCCGAGGCCGCCGAATCCGACTATACCGACCTTCATTCCGGATTCGATCTGCCCAGCCGTGTGCACTGCCCTGTACGCGGTGCGACCCGAACAGGTCGCCGACGCCGCGTCGCGAAACGACAACCCATCGGGTAACGCTACGGGGAGGTGGGACGGAACCCTGACCTTCTCGGCGTAGCCGCCGTCCATCGCGGTCCCTGGGCCGTCCGTGGTTGCAGGTATCCCGACACGGTCACCGAGGACGAACTCGGAGACGTTCGATCCGACAGCAGAGACGGTGCCGACTATCTCATGGCCGAGTGTGATGGGGACGTGTCCGAGTAGGTGCGTGATAGTTCCGTTCATGAACCCGATGTCGGAGTGGCACAGGCCGACCGCTCCGGTGTCGATGACGATGTCTTCGGGGCCGGGCACCAGTTCGCCGACTTCTTCGTGTCGCAGTTTTTCGTTGACCGCGGTAAATCGCCATGCCTTCATTGCTTCGATCCTTTGCGCTATGCCGTCGACGGCGGCTTGTCGAATGTCGAAAAGTGTTGTTGCAGTTAATCACAGCTGTGCGGCTATCATTGACGAAGTGGACGACTCGGTCCGTGATCCGCCTCGGGCAGCATTCGTTGTCACGCTCGCCGGGAGGCTCGTCCAAGGGTGCCGTGCATACGTGGACCAGGACTGTCGCCCGTGAATGGGGTCCATCCGGAATCCGCGTCAATGCTGTTCTGCCCTATGTAAACACACCGATGTTCGACAAATACACCAGCTCGCTGGGGCCGGAAGAGCTTGCCGCCTATCAGGAACAGCTCCGGAAGGACATTCCGCTCGGTGGAACGTTCGGAAACGCCGAACGCGATCTGGCTCCGGTGCTCGTATTCCTGGCGAGCGACGCGTCGCACTTCATCACCGGTCAGCTGCTTCCGGTCGACGGAGGATTTGCAGCCGTACGGTAGCGGAAAAGCTCTGTGCCCCCCTGGTCGAGTGGACCAGGGGGCGCGACTCTCGTCAGAGCTCGAGTTCCTCGCGGTGTTGCGAGCGTTGTGCGCCACGAATCGTCAATAGCGCAACAACACTGATTGCTGCACATCCAAGCGTGTAGTAGGCCGCAGACAGCGGATCACCCGTGGTGGATGCAAGCCAAGTGATGATGTACGGCGCCGTGCCGCCGAAGATCGCCACCGACAACGCGTAGGTCACGGATACGCCGGTAGCACGGTTGCGGGTACGGAAACGTTCGGACAGGAATGCCGGCATCGGGCCGCCGACGACGCCGATGAGCAGACCGGCGATCACGAGTGCCACCAGTCCGCCGCCGAAGCCGAGATTCAGCATGAAATAGAGGGGATAAGAAAGGACCACCACCGCAACCGATCCGAACATCAACACCGGCCGTCGTCCCACGCGGTCGGACAGTGCACCGAACACCGGCATCGACAGCCCGGCGATGAGTCCGGTGACGAGTGCAAGGAAGTAGGACCGCTCGAAGGTCATGTCGTAGCTGGTCGACAGGAAAGTCGGCATTCCGACCATGAAGGTGTTGCCGACTGCGTTGTACACGACCACGACGCCCATGGTTGCCGCGAGAAACGTCAGTGGTCGTCGCTCGATGGGTTCCCCGACGGCAGGTTTGCCTGAGTCGACCTTGACCTGGATCTGCTTGAAGTGCGGCGTCTCGTCGACCTTGAGCCGTAGGTAGAGGACGATGAGGCCCATGGGAGCCGCAATGAGGAACCCGACCCGCCAGCCATAGGAGGCCATGGCGTCGTCGGAGAGAAGGACTGCCAGAAGTGTCGCGACACCGCCGCCGAGCACGAAGCCCAAGGTGGTTCCGACGAACGACCAGGAGCCGTAGAGCCCGCGTTTGCCGGAGGGAGCGGACTCGACCATCAGGGACACCGCTCCGCCCATCTCGCCGCCCGCGGACAATCCCTGGGCGATGCGGCACAGCGTCAGCAGCAGGGGCGCGAGGATTCCGATCGAGGAGTGCGTAGGCAGAAGGCCGATGCACGTCGTGGCAATTGTCATCAGCACAATGATCAGCGCGAGTACGGGCTTACGTCCCAATCTGTCCGTCATCCGCCCGAAGATCACTGCCCCGACAGGGCGCAGGAAGAAGGCGAGGGCGAAGAGCAGGAACGTCGAGAGTATCGACGCAGTCGGGTTGTCCGAGGGGAAGAACAAGGGCGCGATGATCGGCGCCATGTAGGCGTAGATCGCGAATTCGTACCACTCGATGAGATTGCCGAGCGAACCTGCGACAAGTGCCTTTCGCGACTTCTGGACGTCGAGCACCACCTCGGTGCGCGGCGTGGAGCGGACTGTGTTCGGCATGGTGATGTCCATTCGGGTGAGTGTCGCCAGAGGCGTGTGCCCCGGGTCCGACGTATGTATGTGACGACTGACACACGGAAATCAACACGAATGTTGCCCGCCTGGGCTGACGATGTCAACGTTTGTGTAGATGGGCGCATCTTTTGCAACGCGGGCGTTGACAAGTCTCCGCGACGGCTGCCACCATGAGTCGAAGGCTTTTCAACGTCCATGTTGAAAGTTCGTGATCTCGGCGAGGAGCGACTCACAGCTCCGGACGCCGCACTCGACGCGAGAGGTGCTCAGATGAAGGCAGCGCAGCAGGTCCAGGAGGCAGGCGCAGCAACCGACGATCGAATCAATCCCGATCGGCTCACCGAATCCGAGATTCGAACCGCGGTTGCACGGGCAAATGTGCCCTCGCTGCTCATGGTCGTGTTCCAGACGACGGGTGACGAGAAGTGGCTGGCAGCGCCATACAGGCCGACGAGAGGCAAAGGTCTCGGCGACCACGACTCGGGCGGTCTCGACGAGCCGATTCAGGATGAGATCAGGGAGGCCGCGGTCAAGGCCATCCTCGACTTGCAGAACGGCGCTCTTCCTGCGGTGGAGACTCCCTCTCCGGAACTGACGGTGCGGATGATCAGTGTCTGCACGGGCGAAGAAGTCGGGGAGGAGTACGGACCCATGCTATCTCTCGAGCTCGCTCGCCGTGCCGCGCCAGATGCTCCGAGCCTCGCACTGGAGCCTGTCGATGCACCGGAAGGATACTCGGTGGTCGTCATCGGTACAGGCGTTGCGGGAATAGCTGCGGCGCAACAGCTCGAGGACATGGGCATCGACTATGTCATTCTGGAGAAGCAGCCGGAGGCCGGCGGAAACTGGTGGCAGAATACGTATCCCGGCGCGGGTGTCGATACCCCCAGCCACCTGTACTCGTTCTCATTCGCGAAGAACGACTGGACGACACACTTCGAACTCCGCAACGAACTGCAGGCCTACTTCGGAGCCGTGCTGAAGGACCTCGGTGCCGGTGAGCGTGTTCGTTATGGAACCGAGGTGCGGTCGACTCGGTATGACGAAGCCGCCGCGCAGTGGTCAGTCGACGTGATCAATCCCGATGGCTCGTCGTCGACGCTGAGGGCCGATGTGGTGATCAGTGCGGTGGGAGTGTTGAATCGCCCGAAGACGCCGAACGTCCCTGGGATGGACAGCTTCACCGGAACGAGTTTCCATTCGGCTGCGTGGCCCGACGAACTCGATCTGGATGGCAAGCGTGTTGCTATCGTGGGCACGGGTGCCAGCTCCATGCAGATCGCACCGGCCATCGCGGACCGCGTCGCCCATCTCAGTATCTACCAGCGCTCGCCGCAATGGGTCGCGCCGTTCGAGAAGTTCCGCGCCCCGATACCCATGGAACTGCGCCGCCTCATGCAAACTTGCCCGATCTACCACAGCTGGTACTGGATTCGCTTGTTCTGGCAGTTCGGCGACAAGGTGATCGAGTCGCTGCGCGTCGACCCGGAATGGGAGCATCCCGAACGCTCGGTGAACGCCCGCAACGATGCCCATCGAGAGTACTTCACGCGGTACATCACGGCGCAGGTCGGAGATCGAACGGATCTGCTCGACAAGGTGATGCCCGACTACCCGCCGTTCGGTAAGCGGATTCTGCTCGACAACGGCTGGTACTCGACTCTGCACAAGGACAACGTCGACCTCGTCGACAGGTCCGTCACCGCCGTCCGCCCCGAGGGCCTGGTCGACGATCAGGGCGCTGAGAACGACGTGGACGTGATCGTGTGGGCCACCGGATTCGAAGCAGCACGATTCGTGAGTTCCATGGACGTCGTGGGAATGGACGGCCGAACGCTCCGCGAGGTCTGGAACGACGACGACCCCAAGGCCTACCTCGGTGTGTCGGTTCCTGGGTTCCCCAACTTCTTCATGCTTGGTGGTCCCAACTCGTTCCCGGGTAGCGGCAGCTTCATGTTCTTCATGGAGGTCCAGATGCGCTACATCCGTGGGCTACTGACCGAGATGTTCAAGAAGGGAATCAAGGCGATCGATGCGCGCCCCGAGGCGAACGACGAGTACAACGAGCTGGTGGACTCGACTCATGCGCGCACGGTCTGGACGCATCGTGGCATGTCGACGTACTACCGGAACTCGCACGGACGGGTGGTGTTCGTGATGCCGTTCCTCAACGTCGAGTACTGGCAGATGACGCGGCGCCCTGATCTGGAGAACTACACTGCGCGATAGCGCACCGCGAATTCTGCCCCGGAACCGAATCGGTTCCGGGGCAGGTTCGTTCAAGAATCTTCGTTACCACGCGTCGATGCGCCTGCGAACCTGAGTCGGGCGGTCGGGACGCGGAGCGGCGAGGACATCGACGATCCGTGAGCGAGTCGAGGCGGGATCGATGACGTCGTCGATCTCGAACACGGACGCCGCATTGACGGCCTTGCCCTGCGCCACGTAGTCCTCGAGGTGCTGTTGGTAGACGCGTTCCCGTTCCTCGGCGTCCTCGATCGCGGCCAGCTCACGACGATAGCCGAGACTGACGGCCCCCTCCGGGCCCATGGCACCGAGTTCGGCCGACGGCCATGCCACGATGGTGTCCGGGACGCGGAAGCTTCCGCCTGCCATGGCCTGGCCACCCAGTCCGAATGCCTTGCGGACGATCACCGTACAGAACGGAACGGTGAGAGCAGGCGCTGTGACGAAAAGCCGGCTCACGTGACGTACCGAGGCGGTGCGTTCGGCGTCGGGTCCGACCAGGAAACCGGCTGTGTCACAGAGCGAGAGAACAGCGAGGCCGTACGCCTCGCACAGTTGCAGGAACCTGGTCATCTTGTCGGCTTCGGCGCTGCCGATCGTGCCGCCTGCACGGCTGCCGTCGTTGGCAACGAGCCCAATGGGATGCCCCTCGATCCGGACCAGCGCAGTGATCAAGCCGGCGGCGAATCCGCGTCGGAGTTCGAGAACGGATCCCTCGTCTGCAATGGTGTCGATCAACGTGCGGATGTCGAACGGGCGATTGCGTCGTTCGGGGACGATGTGGCGCAAGATTCGCTGGTCCGCGGCGGTCCACTCGATCTTCGGGCCGGCGAAGTATCCGAGATATCGCCGTGCGACGTCGACTGCCTCCGATTCGTCGGCCACGACGATGTCGATGACCCCGTTGGCCTCCTGGACGGACACCGGCCCGATGTCGTCCGCGGCGAACACTCCGAGGCCGCCCCCTTCGATCATAGCGGGCCCGCCGAGGCCGATCGACGTATCACGAGTCGCGACGATGACATCGCACGATCCCAGCAGCGCAGCATTTCCGGCGAAACAGCGACCGGACGCGATCCCCACGGTCGGAACCGAACCGTTGAGCCGTCCGAGTGCGACGAATGTCCCGAGATCCATCCTCGTCGCCCGAGACATGTCGTCGGTGTCCCCGGGGCGGCCCCCGCCACCTTCGGCGAACAGAACTACCGGCGTTCCTCTGCGGCCTGCCAGCTCGAACATTCGCTCGGCCTTCTTGTGGCTCTGAAGGCCCTGGGTTCCGGCGAGCACCGTGTAGTCGTACGCGAGCACTGCCACCGGCCGTCCGGCGACCCTTCCGAAGCCCGTGACCAGGCCGTCTGCCGGCGTTTCGGATTCGAGTTCGCCCAGAGGCCTCCGTCGTCGCTGCGCAGCCACGACCAGAGATCCGTGCTCGTGAAAGCTCCCTTCGTCGACGAGATGGTCGACGTTTTCGCGCGCGGTGCGTTTGCCGCGCTCGTGCCGACGTTCGATTGCCGCCGGACGCGACTCGTCCAGTGTTCGGAGCTGCCGTGCTTCGATCTCGGCAAGGTCCGTGCGCTCGGCCGTGACGTTCACGCCGATGGGGTCTGTCGATGCGTCGTCCTGACTCACATCGAGCCTCAGGGTCACGAGCAACTGGCCGGCTCTCACGGTATCGCCGACCGCAATCCACACGTCGGCGACGCGCCCTGCTGCTGTCGCGCTGACGTCGGTCTCCATCTTCATGGCTTCGAGCGTGATCAGCGCGTCGCCGTTTCGCACGACCTGTCCCGGCACCGCGGCCGTCGCGACGACGGTGCCCGGCGACGGGGCCCGCAGATCGAGTTGTGTCACCGGCTCCGCCGGTGCATCCGGTATCGAGAGTGTTGCCAGATGATCGTCGATCGTTCGTGTCGTCACCGTGCCGGACCGGAACTCGTGACTGCCCAGCAGCCACGCCGACGTCGTGACGTCGGTATCCATGTCGTCCAGGGTCAGATCCGAGAGTGCATGGATCAGTTCTGCTGCGGCTGAGTCGAAGTGGCCGTCGTCCCGGTGCACGATGACCTTTGCCAGCAGTGGGTCGTATCCGGTTCCCACTCGCATTCCTACGTGTGCGTGAGAGTCGACGCGGATCGAAGAACCGGACGGAAACCGAACGTCGGTGAGTACGTCGGAGCCATCGGGTCTCGGGCTGCCGGTGACCCGCGCCTCGATCGCGACACCGTTCGGTTCGCCGAGCGTTGCCGGTGAGAGTTGCACGTCCTCGAGCGTGCGTCCCTGTGCGACGTCGAGTTGCAGACCGACCAGGTCGAGGCCGGTGATCGCCTCGGTAATTCCGTGTTCCACCTGGAGGCGTGGATTGGCCTCGATGAAGTACCACCGATCGAGATGGTCGGACTCCACGAGGAACTCGAATGTGGCAAGTCCCCTCAGTCCGACTGAGGACGCCAACGTCAGTGCTGCGGAGTGGAGTTCCTTGCGAGTGGAATCGGGAAGGTTCTGCGCGGGTGCGATCTCCACGACTTTCTGGTGGCGGCGTTGCGCCGTGCAGTCGCGGTCGAAGAGATGCATCGGTGTGCTCACGCCATCGCCCACGACCTGGACTTCGATGTGCCGTGCGCGCGGTAGGTAGGCCTCGACGTAGACATCGGACAGGCCGAAACTGCGTTCCGCCTCGGAACGGCATCTGTCGATGGCACGATCGAGTTCGGTGAGATCCTCTACTATTCGCATACCACGACCCCCGCCGCCTGCGGTGGCCTTCACGATTACCGCGCCGGCCGGAAGAGACTGCGCGAACCGAAGTGCGTCGGTTTTCGATGTGGGACCTGCGGTGGCAGCGAGTACGGGTACTCCGCAGCCGGTCGCGAGTTCACGTGTGGCGGACTTGTCCCCGAGAGTCCTCAGCGTGTGAGCGTCGGGTCCGACGAAGGTCAGCCCCGCCTCGGCGCAGGCCTCGGCCAACTCGGCGCTCTCGCTGAGGAATCCGTATCCGGGGTGGACCGTCGATGCCCCCGACGCCAGTGCCGCGTCGCGAATGGCCGTGACATCCAGATAGGCGGCGGGGCCCGTTTCTCGAAGCGGACGTGCGTGGTCGGCAGCAGCGACGTGCGGGGCATCGTGCTCGTCCGCGCTGTACACCGCAATCGTCTTGATTCCGCGTGCTGTGGCGGTGCGGATGATTCGAAGCGCTACTTCACCGCGATTGGCGATCAGAATGGACGTCATACCGCTTGCCGGTCGGAGGCGAACCCGCCGTAACCGCCCTGGAAGAAGATCAGCGGTGACTCGGGTGTGTCGAGTTCGAGGTGTCGCACGCGGCCGACGACGATGTGGTGATCGCCGGCGTCATGCACGGCATCGATCTCGCAATCGATCCACGCCAGCGCACCCTCGATGCGAGGCATACCGGAGGGGGTGGGGGCCCACTCGACGTCCGCGAACTTGTCGGTTCCCTTTCGGGCGAGGCTGCGGCAGATCTGTTGTTGCTCGGAGCCGAGCACGTTGGCGCAGAAGCGTCCGGCCGTGCGGATCTTGGGAAAAGTGGACGACGACTTGTCGGGCAGGAACGCGACCAGTGGCGGATCGAGTGACACCGAGGTGAAGGACCCGACCGCCATGCCGGTCGGGTTGTTCTCGGCGTCCATGGTGGTCACAGCTACGACGCCGGTGGGGAAGTGGCCGAGAACGTTTCGGAAGCGCAAGGGGTCTATCGCGTGAAATTTGTCGACGATCACGCCGTCGGGGACAGCGGTGCGCGAGTCGGATTCGTGTGTCTCGACCTTGCCCTCCATTGTGGAGCCCATGGTGATTCCTTTCGTCCGTGAAGCCGAGCCGGGCATCGAGGACATATGACTCCCGACGCGGAGACTGATTGCAGCCTCCTCCGGAGCCGGAAATCTGTCAACTATGTCGTTGATGCAATCTACGATGGCGTAGATTCAGTAGTTGTGGCCGCGGGGTCGAAGGTTGACATCTGTGGCGCAGGGCACAATGATCGGGACAGCGATCTACGCTGACGTTGATCGCGAGATGCGGGGTTCGACCCTTCGGTCGAGTCGCTGGATTTGCTTCACCGCGCAAAGGAGTGCACATGTCCGACATCGAAAGCAGGGTGCGTCGGCTTGAAGACAGGGCGGAGTTGGAAGACCTTGCGGTCCGCTACTTCCTCGCCTCTGATTTCGACGATTTCGACGCCATCGCCGATGCCTTCGCAGGGAACGGGACGTTCTCGGCTGGAGGATTCCCCGGCGCCACCACCGGCAGTGGGATCGCGAACATGATTCGGCAAGCTCGTACCGCGTTTGGAACCACCATTCACACGCCGCACTACGTCCTGCTCGAGTTCGTCGACGACGATCACGCGACAGGGCTGGTAGGTGCACACCTCGAGATCGCAACGGGTGGAACGACGGTGTTCGGCGCTGTGCGTTACGAAGACGAGTACGTCCGCGAAGGTGGGCGCTGGAAGTTCGCGTCTCGCAACATGCGCACCGTGCATCTCGGCCCCTGGGACGAAGTGGCCACGTCGCTCACTTCGGATTTACCTGTTCGGTGGCCCGGGGCCGAACCTGCGCCCTCCGACTACACGGTTCGCGTCTGACCGTTCGCACCCGTTGCCTGCGGGTGCGAACGGTCGTCAGAATCTACATCAATGTTGATTTTCCGTCGCGTATTCCTGACGGGCAAATCGAACGTACATCAACAATTCACGCCCCAAGGAGATCGATATGACTGCAACCCATGAGGTGTCCACCAGGGAGCTCGCCGAGCTCGTGGAGACCGGCAAGATCGAGCGCGTCCTGTTCGAGTACGCCTACAACCTCGACATGAACCGCCCCGACGATCTCGTCGCTTTGTTCACCGAGGACTGCTACGTCGCCTACGGTCCCGACTTCGGTGCCGAGGGCCGCGCCGCCTATCGCGAGACACTCGACGGCATCGGTACGTTCTTCACGGCAACCAGTCACCACGTGTCCAACATCGTCGTCGACTTCTCCGATGATCTGACGTCGGCCAAGGTCCGTTCGGTCCTGTATGCATGGCATCGCTACACCAAGGAAGGCAAGGCCGACGGGTACTTCTTCGGCCAGTATCACGACGATTTCGTGCGGGACGACGAGCACGGTTGGCGCTTCTCGCGCCGCGAGTTGCGCGCGTCCGGTGTCGTGGACTTCCATGTCAAGAAGCAGATCCCGATCGGGCGGTCATGACGGCGATCGCGGACAGGCCTGCCGAGACCCGCTACGAAAATCTACGCATTGAGCACCGGGGACCGATCAGCTGGATCGTGCTGAACCGGCCGGACAAGGCCAACGCGCTCTCGAACGAGATGCTGGACGAGTTCAGTGCGGCGTTGGCCGCTCTGGCGACGGCCGGCGGACCGATCATCGGAATCCGTGGAGCAGGCAAGGGATTCTCGGCAGGCTACGACATCGGTCAGGTCGGAAAGGTCGTCGCCGAGCCGGACCCGGTGGCGGACCGAGAGCGGCTGGCTCGCAACGTCAATCGCTTTCTCTCGATCTGGGATCACCCGAAACCGGTGATTGCTGCAGTGCACGGATATTGCATCGCAGGAGCCACACAGATGTGTGTGTTCACCGACGTGACCCTGGTGGCGCGCAACGCGAAGATCGGTGAGCCGGCGATCCCACTCGGTGGTGGGTACATCGCGCCGTTGTGGGCGCCCCTGGTCGGCCCGAAACGTGCCAAGGAACTGGCGTTCGTTCCTGGCAACTCGATCGACGGCACGACCGCGGTCGAGTGGGGCTGGGCCAATCACGCGGTGGCCGAGGAAGATCTGATCGCCGAGACCGAGGCGCTTGCCGCTCGTATGGCACGGACGCCGTCGGACATCCTGCGGATCAAGAAGTTGTCCATCAACAAGACGATGGAAGCAATGGGCGTGCGTACCGCAGCCCAAGGCGGTGCAGAAATGGATGCCCTGCTCCATCTGTCGCCGTCGGTGGCCGAGGTGCGCAAGTTCGTTGCCGACATGGGACTGAAGGCGGCGATCGCTGCCTACCGCGAACCCGTGGCGTTACCCGATCATGCGGTCGCAGAACAACTATGAGAAAGGACCTACCGTGAGCAGCGGAGTTTTGTTCGAGTTCGACAACCACATCGCACGTGTGACGCTCGACCGTCCCAAGGCGTTGAATTCCATCGATCCCGAGATGGACGCGGCGCTGTTCGAGGCATGGGCCGAGATCAACTCGAATCCGGACATCTGGGTCGCAGTGCTCGGTGCTACGGGGGAGAAGGCGTTCTGCGCCGGCGCCAACGTGAGCGGTGGGACCGAAGGCGACGGCCGCAGGATGGCGCTCGGCGGCGGTCTCACCGGTGTCGGCGGGCCGATGCTGACGCTTCGTAAACCATTGATCGCGGCAGTGCAGGGATACGCAATCGGCGGTGGATTCGAACTGGCGATGTGCGCCGACATCATCGTCGCAGCCGACAACGCTCAGTTCGGCATTCCGGAGACGAAGGTCGGCATCATCGGCGAGGCCGGCATCATGCATCGCGCGATACGGCAGCTGCCTCATCACATCGCGATGGCTTTGATTCTCACCGGAGAGCGCATCGACGCCCAGCAGGCAGAGCGCTACGGACTGGTCAACGAGGTCGTGCCGTACGAGAAGCTGCTCGAGACCGCGTTGTCGTGGGCGGATCGAATCGCGTCGGCGTCACCGCTTGCTGTCCAAGCAGCAAAGGACGCAGTTCTGTCGCGTGCAGGATGGCCGCTGGATGTCGCGTTGGCAACTCGCTACGAGCCCATCGAGGCGTACGCGTACAGCGCGGACCGCATCGAGGGACGTGCAGCGTTCGCAGACAAGCGTGCTGCGCGATGGAGCGGTCGCTGACACTGCTTTTTGTCTGGGCGCTGGGCCCGGCGTCCGCGTCGCGGTTCCAGCGCCCAGCACGTGCACCCGGCGCCGTGAACGGATGGCCGCGTGATTCCCCGGCGAGCACCGAGAGTGGCATCCGACCTGGTCGCCGACAACCTGAGATTGTAAGGAGCACTTGGCTATGCAGCTGGACGGAAAGAAGATCATTGTCACAGGCGGATCCATGGGCATCGGCGAGTCGGTCGTCCGGGCCTACACATCGGAGGGTGCTGACGTCGCCTCTCTGGATCTCGCTGACGAGCTGGGTGTTGCCGTAGCGCAAGAAGCGAGCCGATGCGGACCTGGCAAAGCGACCTTTCATTCGTGCGACGTGCGTGATCGCGACCAGGTTGAGAAAGTCTTCGAGACCGCTGCTGACCAACTGGGAGGCCTCGACGTAGTCGTGAACGTGGCTGGTGTACACAAGCACTGCGATCCCGCTGGAATCTCCACTGAACTCTATAGATTCATTTTCGATGTCAATGTGTTAGGGACAATCAACACTAACGGTGCCGCACATCGCCTGATGAAATCGAATCGTGTCGGGAATATCATCAACTTCGGTTCCGAGTCGGGACTGACGGGTGAGATCAACAATGCTCTGTACGCCGCGTCGAAGGGTGCGGTCCATACATGGAGCCGGAACGTCGCTCGTCAATGGGGGCCAGACGGGATTCGGGTAAATTACGTACTTCCGTACATGTGGACAAAGATGTACGACGAGTTTCGCGCCGCCTTGTCTCCCGACGAGCTGAAAGCGCACGACGACCAAACTGCTGCAGACATACCTCTCGGTGGGGCTTTCGGTCGAGCCGACCGGGACTTGGCTCCGGTCATGGTTTTCCTCGCCAGCGATGCTTCACACTTCATCACTGGACAAATGTTCCCTGTCGACGGAGGGCTGATTTCCGGACGGTAAGCGTGTGGTGACAGGGCGCTGTGTGCTGGGTCCGACGTACGCGTCGCGGCCCAGCGCACAGTCAGTTCTTCGTCCGCGCGCCCTCGAAGAACAGAGTGCAGAAGGCTTCGGTGGTCTGCTTGGCGTCCACGCTGCGCATTCCCGGCTTGAGCCACCGATGCGTCCAGTTGACCATGCCGAACAGTGCCTTGGACATCAACTGCACCGACACGTCGCTGCGTAGAGTTCCGTCGTCGACTCCCTGCTGCAGCACGTCGAGGACAATGGTTTCGAAGCGTTTGGTCTTTCGTGCCATGTCCTTGCCCCAGGACGTGGTGTCCAGCTGAAGCTGCGCCATGTCTTCCTGGATGTAGAGGTAGACGAAGGGGTAGTTCTTCTCGTACGAGTTCATCTGTTGCTCGACGAGGCGGCGAAGCTTCTCGGGTGCGTCGTCGTCGCCGGCGAGGATCTCCTCTGCGACGGCGATGTTCTGATCCAGAACATCGACGAGAACGTCGTGGAAAAGAGCCTGGAACAGTTCCTTCTTGCTCGCGAAGTAGTAATAGATCGACGCTCGGTCGGTCCCGAACCGCTCGGCGATATCGTTGAGGGTCGCTCCTTCGAAGCCCTTCTCCTTGAAGACATCGGCTGCTGTCCGCAACAGTTCCTGGCGCTTGGCCTGGTAGTTGGGGCTGCTGTCGTTCTGAGCGCTGCGACGGCGTCGGCTCATGCCGCTGTTGGCTGCGGTCGAAGTTGGCATTGTCGGATGATACCTCCGGATCGAGGGCATTGATCAACGTTGACGTCGATCGACCTCGGCGTCGATCGAGGTCGAGGTGGGGACGGGTAAGGCCCCGGGAAGTCGTTGTTTGTCGACAACTTCCCGGGGCCCTGTTATCGGT
>NZ_BCWY01000130.1 GCF_001894825.1 Rhodococcus jostii NBRC 16295
GGCACCCGCCTCGGCGAGACGCTGCGCGCGTTCCTGGACCGCTGGGGGCGGCGCGGCGTGGCCCGCGGCGCCGTCGTGATCATCTTCTCCGACGGCTGGGAGCGCGGTGACCCGACCCTGCTCGCGGAGCAGATGGCCCAACTGCGCCGGCTCGCCCGCACCGTCCTGTGGGTGAATCCGCACGCCGGGGCGGACGGCTACGAGCCGGTCCAGTCCGGGATCGCGGCCGCCCTGCCGTACGTCGACGGACTGCTCGCCGGCCACAGTCTCGCGACGCTGCAGGAACTGCTCGAGGTCGTGCGCCGGGCGTGACCGATACGGAACCGGTTCCACGATTTCGGGTGCTGTTCGCCCTCCGTCGGCGCAGAGTAGGACGTATCACCTGAGGCCCGGCTTTGGAGGCGCGATGCGCATCACTGTCACCGTCGACGGAACGGCGTACACGGACGAGGTGGAGCCGCGACTGCTCCTCGTCCACTATCTTCGGGACCGGCTCGGCAAGGTCGGCACCGTCATCGGCTGCGACACCGGAAACTGCGGGGCCTGCACCGTTCACCTGAACGGTCACAGTGTCAAGTCCTGCTCGGTGCTCGCCGTGCAAGCCGACGGCGGCGACATCCTGACCGTCGAGGGCCTGTCCCGGAACGGGACGTTGCACCCCGTGCAGCAGGCCTTCCGGGACAATCACGCTCTGCAGTGCGGCTACTGCACACCCGGCATGATCATGCAGACTCTCGACCTGCTCGCCGAGGAACCCGACCCGGACGAGCGGACGGTGCGGCTGGGGCTGGAGGGCAACCTGTGCCGCTGCACCGGCTACCAGAACATCGTCAGCGCCGTCCAGGACGCGGCCCAGCGGTTGCGCGGCGGCGGCACCGCGGAACCCACGACGACGGAGGCTCCCACATCCGACACGGCGCAGGGAGGTGTGCGATGACCGCCACCGCCGAACCGGAGATCGGCAAGGCCCGCAAGCGCAAGGAAGACGAGCATCTGGTCACGGGCCGCACCCGCTGGACCGACAACCTGGTGCTGCCCGGCATGCAGCACCTGGCGATCCTGCGGAGCCCGTTCGCGCACGCCCGCATCACCGGTGTCGACACCACCGCCGCGCGCGACATGCCCGGTGTCGTCGCGGTCCTCACCGGTGCGGATCTCGCCGACGAGCAGGGCAGCCTGCCGTGTGCCTGGCCGATCACACCCGACATGAAGTCGCCGCCCGCCCCGTCCCTGGCGGTCGACGCGGTGAACTTCGCCGGCGAGGCCATCGCGGTCGTCGTGGCGCGCAGCGCCTACGAGGCGCACGACGCGCTGGAGGCGATCGACGTCGACTACGACGACCTACCGGTCGTGCTGGACCTCGCGGCCGCGGCCGCCGACGGCGCCGACCTCGTGCACCCGGACCTCGGCACGAACGTCAGCGCCACCTGGACGTTCGATTCCGCGGAGGCCGGCACGGGCGGCGACGTCGAGCAGGCCATCCGCGATGCGGAGGTACTCGTCGAGCGCACGTTCCGGCAGCAGCGGCTCATCCCGGCGTTCATGGAGCCCCGCTCGGTGGTGGTCGACCCGACCGCCGCCCAGATCACGATGTGGTCGGCCACGCAGATCCCTCACATCCTGCGGCTGATGCTGGCGATGACGCTCGGTATCCCGGAGCACAAACTGCGTGTCGTCGCGCCGGACGTCGGCGGTGGTTTCGGCGGCAAACTCCAGGTGACACCGGAGGAAGTGATCGCGCTTCTCGTGGCGCGGCGCCTCGGCAAACCCGTGAAGTACACCGAGTCCCGCAGCGAAACGATGCTCGCAGCCCACCACGGACGCGACCAGATCCAGAAACTGACCCTCGCCGCCCGTCGCGACGGCACCGTGACGGGGATGAAGGTGGAACTGCTCGCCGACATGGGCGCGTACCTGCGGCTGGTGACCCCGGGCGTTCCCATCCTGGGCGCGTTCATGTTCAACGGCATCTACAAGTTCCCGTCGTATCACTTCACGTGCACCAATGTGTTCACCACCAAGGTGCCGACCGACGCCTACCGCGGAGCGGGCCGCCCGGAGGCGACGTTCGCGATCGAACGGATGATGGACGAACTCGCGACCGAGCTGTCGCTGGATCCGCTGGAACTGCGGGCGAAGAACTGGATCACCCACGAGGAGTTCCCCTTCGACACCGTCGCCGGCCTCACGTACGACTCCGGCAACTACGAGGCCGCCACCGCGCGCGCTCGGGAGTTGTTCGACTACGACGGGCTCCGGCGCGAACAGGCGGAGCGCCGCGAGCGGAACGACCCGGTGCAACTCGGCATCGGAGTGTCCACGTTCACCGAGATGTGCGGCCTCGCCCCGTCGCGCACCCTCGGCGCACTGGCCTACGGGGCCGGCGGGTGGGAACACGCGGCGATCCGGATGCTGCCCACCGGCAAGGTCGAGGTGGTCACCGGTTCCTCGGCGCACGGTCAGGGGCACGAGACCGCGTGGAGTCAGGTGGTCGCCGACCAGCTGGGGGTGCCGTTCGAGGACGTCGAGGTGCTGCACGGCGACACCCAGACCTCGCCCCGCGGCATGGACACGTACGGTTCCCGGTCGCTCGCGGTCGGGGCGATCGCGGTCGTGAAGGCCGCCGAGAAGGTGATCGCGAAGGCCCGGCCGATCGCTGCCCACCTGATGGAGTGCGCCGAGGACGACCTCGAATTCACCGCGGGCGCGTTCCGGGTGAAGGGCACGGAGAAGTCGGTCGGGATCGCCGACGTCGCGCTCGCCGTGTTCGCCGCGCACGACCTGCCCGACGGTGTCGAGCCGAACCTGGACTCGGAGGCCACGTACGACCCGGAGAACTTCTCGTTCCCGCACGGCACCCACCTCTGCGCCGTCGAGGTCGACACCGAGACCGGGAAGGTCGGCATCCGCTCGTACGTGTGCGTCGACGACATCGGGCACGTGGTCAACCCCCTGATCGTGGAGGGGCAGGTGCACGGCGGACTCGCCCAGGGCATCGCCCAGGCCCTGTACGAGGAGGCGGTGTACGACGAGTCCGGCACCCTCCTGTCGGGTTCCTTCGCCGAATATCACGTACCGTCGGCGGCGGATCTGCCGACGTTCACGACAGGCCGCACCGAGACCCCCGCCACCGGTAATCCGCTCGGCGTCAAGGGGGTCGGTGAGGCGGGGACGATCGCGTCGACCCCGGCCGTCGTCAACGCCGTCCTCGACGCCGTCCGCCACTTCGGTGTGCGGGACATCGAGATGCCGTGCACCCCGATGCGGGTCTGGCATGCCATCCACACCGCTCAGGAAGGTGCGCGATGATTCCGTCCAGTTTCGACTACGTGGCTCCGAGGACCGTCGACGAGGCGGTTGCCGCGCTCGCCGAGGCCGGGGAGGACGCCAAGGTGCTCGCCGGCGGCCAGAGCCTGCTTCCGGTGCTGCGGTTGCGGTTGTCGTCACCGAGCACGCTCGTCGACCTCGGCCGGATCGGCGAGTTGCGCGGAGTGCGCGAAGACGGTGACAGCCTCGTGATCGGCGCGATGACGACGTACTACGACGTGATCCGCGATCCGCTCGTCCACGAGCACGCACTGCTCCTCGTCGAGGCCACCCGCACCGTCGCGGATCCGCAGATCCGGCACCGCGGCACACTGGGCGGTGCGCTGGCGCACGCCGATCCGGCGGGTGACCTGTGCGCACCGGCCCTGGCACTCGACGCCACCCTGACCGCCGTCGGGCCGTCCGGCCGCCGGAGCATTCCGGTCGCCGACTTCTTCGAGGGCTACTACACGACCGCACTGCGACCGGACGAGATCCTCGTGGACGTGCGGATCCCGAAACACACCGGCTGGGAGGCCCGGTACGAGAAGTTCAACCGGGTCGCGGAGGCGTGGTCGATCGTGGGGGTGGCCGCGACCGTGCAGGTGGACGGCGGCACGATCCGGCAGGCCCGGGTGGCGCTGACCAACATGGGGTCGGTGCCGGTGCGTGCGCGCGGCGTCGAGGACGCGCTCGTCGGTCACACCGCGAATCCGGAACTCATCCGGGCGGCCGCGGAGCACGCCGCCGAGGGTACCGATCCCGTCACCGACGGCAACGCCGACGCCGAGTACCGCAGTCACCTCGCGAGAGTGCTGACCCGGCGGGCTGTCGCGACGGCGGTCGGCGTCTGAACCGTCGTCGAACCGTCAGGACCGCCGGTCGCGGCTCGCCTCCATCGCCTGCTCGGTGGCGTCGCACACCACCACCGGGTGCGGGTCG
This sequence comes from Rhodococcus jostii NBRC 16295, assembly GCF_001894825.1. Lineage (GTDB taxonomy): Bacteria > Actinomycetota > Actinomycetes > Mycobacteriales > Mycobacteriaceae > Rhodococcus_F > Rhodococcus_F jostii. The sequence continues at coordinate 4,249 of NZ_BCWY01000130.1, forward strand.
ACGACGTTGTGCAGTTCGAACACCGGGAGATAGCGTCCCGAATCCGGCCGGCGCACCGTGAGCCGCACCCGTTGGTGCCGCATCAGGTACAGCGCGGCGCCGATACCGCTCACCAGGGAGATCACGCCTCCGATCACGAGCGGGGCACGCGGGTCGAGGACGTCGGCAAGCCATCCCAGGACCGGGCTGCCGAGCGGTGTGCCGCCGAGGAAGCAGAGCATGTAGATGCCCATCACCCGGCCCCGCATCTCGGACGGCACGGACATCTGCAGGATGTTCATCGCCGCGGTCGTGAACGTCAGGGTGAGCGCGCCGGTGGGGACGAGCATGATCGCCACGAGCGCGTAGGTGGGCATCAGGCCGACCAGGATCTCGAAGGCGCCGAACGCCGCGGCCGCGCCGAGGAACGTCCGCAGGCGCGGCGGTGTCCTGCGTTTCGCGGCGATCGTGGCACCGGCGAGAGTGCCCACGGCAAGGGTGGTCGACAGCAACCCGTAGGCGTCGGCGCCGCGCTCGAACGTGTTGCGGGCGAGAACGGCGAGACTGATCGGGAAGTTCAGTCCGAACGTCGACACCATGAAGATCGCGACCATCAGCACCCGGAGATCGGTCCGCCCCCACACGTATCGGAAACCCTCGCGCACCTGCCCTTTTCCGCGTTCCGCCTGGGGTGCGGTGAACAGTTCGCGGACGTTCATCATCAGCAGGGCGATCAGCACCCCGGTGAACGTGCCCACGTTGAGCAGGAACACCCAGCCCGTCCCGATGAGTGTGATGAGCACACCGGAGATCGCCGGGCCGATGATGCGCGCCGTGTTGAACGTCATGGAGTTCAGCGCGATGGCATTGGGCAGTGACTCCTTGCCGACCATCTCGATCGTGAACGACTGACGGGCGGGCGCGTCGATCGCGGACGCGCACCCGAGCACGAACGCGATGAGGTAGACGTGCCAGAGGGCCACGAACCCGCCGACGTCGAGCAGGCCCAGCACCAGCGCGCACAACGCCATCGACACCTGCGTCGCGATCAGGATCCGCCGCTTGTCGTACCGGTCGGCGAGGACGCCGCCCCACACGGACAGGAACAGGGTCGGACCGAACTGCAGTGCCATCACGATACCGACCGCGAGAGCGTTGCCGTTCGACAGCGTCAGGACCAGCCAGTCCTGCGCCACCCGCTGCATCCAGGTTCCGACGAGGGAGACGATCTGCCCCGATGCCCACAACCGGTAGTTCCGGGTGCGGAGAGCGACGAACATGCCGGTCTTCGGCTGGGCTGGGGCGGGGGTCTCGGATTCGGGCGGCACACTTCTATCTTGCTCCCGGCGTCGGCACCGGAGCGACCGGCCCTGCGCGGACATCGGGGGCCGGATCACTCCGGATGCCGGCTACGTTCTCCGGCAACGGGTTTCCCCGCATCTCGGGGTTTGGGCAGCCGAATGCCGTTGTACCGGTGGGAAGCTGCCATGCAGCCGCGGCAGGCTACTCCGAGTCGGCGACGATGGACGTGATGATCCCGACCGCGTCGCGAAGGGTCTTCAACTCGGACTCGTCGAGCCCGGACAGCCGCTCGTTCATCCACGCCTCGCGGGCATGGGTCTCGTCGGCGATCAGCGCGTGGCCGGCATCCGACAGCGTGACGATGATCTGCCGGCCGTCGGTGGGATGCGGCGCCCGCTCGACCAGCCCCAACTCGACCAGCGAGGCGATGACCCGGGTCATCGACGGCGGCTGCACCTTCTCCCGGGACGCGAGATTGCCCGGCGTCATGGCGCCGTCGCGGGCGAGCGTGGCCAGAGCCGACAGCTGGGTCAGTGATACCTGGGCGTCGACGCGGCGTCCACGCAGGTGACGCGTGAGGCGCACGACAGCCAGGGAAAGGTCGCTGGCGAGTGCTCGCGTATCCGTGGTCACGGGAATGACAATACGGGACCGATCGGCCGCCGTTTACGTTACTGCGTCGGTGATCGGTTCGACCGCGAAGTAGGCGACGAACAGAATCGCCACCACCCACATCAACGGGTGAATCTTCTTGATACCACCGCTCGCAGCATTGAGCACCACCCACGAGATGAATCCGACGCCGATGCCGTTGGCGATCGAGTACGTGAACGGCATGACGGCGATGGTGAGGAACGCCGGCAACGCGATCGAGAACCGGGTGAAGTCGATGTCGCGGACCTGGCCGATCATCATCGCGCCCACCACGACCAGAGCGGGCGCCGCCGCCTCGATCGGCACCACCGAGTACAGCGGGGTCAGGAACATCGCGGCCAGGAACAGCAGTCCCGTCACCACATTCGCGAGTCCGGTGCGGGCCCCCTCGGCGATACCCGAGGCGGATTCCACGAAGACCGTGTTGGACGACGCCGACGCACCGCCACCGACGATGGCGCCGGTGCCCTCGACGACGAGTGCCCGTCCGACGTTGGGCAGGTTGCCGTCCTCGTCGGTGAGTCCGGCTTCCTTACCGAGTCCGGTCATGGTGCCCATGGCGTCGAAGAAGTTGGCGAGCACGAGCGTGAACACCAGCAGGCTGGCGGCCAGCACGCCGATGCGGGTGAAGGCACCGAAGATGCTGACGTCACCGACGAGGCTGAGGTCCGGAAGTTCCACCAGCACATCGGGAGCTGTGGGGACGCTGAGGTTCCACCCGTGGGGGTTCACTCCCAGCGACGGTCCGACACCGGCGACGGCCTCGATGATCGCCGCCAGCACGGTGGTGACGACGATGCCGATCAGCAGGCCGCCGCGCACCTTGCGCACCACCAGGACACCCATCAGCAGCACGCCGAACACGAACGTCACGGTCGGCCAGGAGGAGATCGAGCCGTTGATGCCCAGGCCGACGGGGACGGTGGTGCCCGCCTCGTCCGGGATGCGCCGCACGAACCCGGCGTCGACGAGGCCGATGAACGCGATGAACATGCCGATACCGGCGGCGATGGCGGATTTGAGCTCGGCCGGAATGGCATTGAAGACGGCCGTCCGGAAACCGGTGAGCGCCAACACGACGATGATGACACCGTCGATCACCACGAGGCCCATCGCCTCCGGCCAGGTGACCTGCGGTGCGATCGTGACGGCGAGGAGGCTGTTGATCCCGAGACCCGCCGCGATCGCGAAGGGATAGTTGGCGACGATGCCGAACAGGATGCTCATCAGTCCGGCCACCAGGGCTGTGACGGCGGCCACCTCGTTGACGGGGAGGATGTTGCCGAGGACGTCGGTCTTCGCGACGGCGTCGTCGGCGGAGAAACTGCCGAGGATGAGCGGGTTGAGCACTACGATGTACGCCATGGCGACGAAGGTCACGACGCCTCCGCGGATCTCCGTGCCTACCGTCGAACCACGCTCGGTGATCTTGAAGTAGTTGTCGAGCAGTTTCGGAGCACCCATAGTCTCAATCCCCATCGCCATCGGTCGCGCGTCGCCCTTGGAGATTAGGGCACCGCGGCGAGGGTAGCGTTCGTTTGGTGAACCCAGCCGCAGACCGCCCCCCTCTCACTCAGCGCCTCGCCGACCCGCGACCTGCGCTGATACTGGGAACCCTGGCGTGGGCGGTCGCGATCGTCGTGGTGATCGTCACGGGCGACCGGTGGTCGGAGGCGCTTCCGACGTGTATAGCGGGGGTCGTCGTCGGATTCCTCGGCTACGGACTGTTCGCGTTGCAGCGCCGGGCGGCGCGGCGAGGCAGTCGCGGGGCACAGCAGGGACTGCTCTAGAACACACAGCAGGGACTGCTCTAGATTCTGGTGCGGCGGGGCAGGGTGCGGGTCAGCAGGATCCAGAACGCCGCCCACAGAACGCCGAACGCCCACCCGGCGAGGACGTCGGTCATCCAGTGCGCCGCGAGGTAGACGCGCGACAGCCCGACCGCCAGCGTGTACAGGACCAGCAGGACGAGCACCGCGATCCGTGGGCGCCGGACCAGGACGATCCGCAGGGTCACGGCGATGAGAACGCTCGCGAGGATCGCCGTCATCATTGCGTGCCCCGAGGGGAACGAGAACGACGAGATCTCCACCAGCCGATCGGGAAGTGGGGGCCGCTGCCTCTCGAACAGATTCTTCAGCGTCGTCATCACGGCCAGGCCGGACAGCATCGCGCCGGCCACGAGCACGGCTTCGCGGCGGCGGCCCCTCAGCAGCAGGGCGACCGTCAGGACGGTCGAGACAATCCAGGCCGCGACCGTTCCTCCGCTGTGGGTGATGACGGTGACGACGTCGATGAGCCACGGTGTGCGGTCCCCGACTGCACTGTCGAGGACGCTCTGGTCAAACGACACCGGTGGTGCCCCAGGTGCCTTCGGCCCAGGACTCGGAGCAGTGGGTGGCCCCGTTCTCGTCCACCCACCACGGGACCGCGATCTCGGTGTCCACGGCCCCGGTGAGTTTCACCGTGAGACGGGAATGGACGACGACGGGTCCGTGGGGCAGTTCGCGGCCCAGGGTGGCGAAGGCGAGGACGGCGGCGGGTTCGCGATCCCACGAGGATTCGCGCCCGGAACTGGTGACGGCGCCGTGGATGGCGGTGGACGCGACGGCGACGTCCAGCAGATCGGCGAGCGCGTCGGCGGTGCCCAGGCTCCCGACCACCAGACGGTCGCGCGGGGCGGCGGCAGCAAGCCACGGTGCGTCCAGCACCAGGGCGTCGCCGGGGTCGACCAGGGCGCCGGTAAGGCCGCGCACGTGTTCGGGCAGGTGGAGTTCCTCGAGGTCGAGGAGATGCCCGGCCGCGGCGGCGGCGAGCAGGCTGTGGGCCCGCGCGGTCACCGCCGGGGTCGGCGCGCGCTGGGGATCGGCCAGTCGGTCCAGGAGTAGCTGGGCGAGTTCGGGAGAGTCGACCGTCGCCGGCGCCAGTGCCGCCGCGAACGCGGAGGATTCGGGGTGGTCGACGGGGTCCAGCAGTCCGGCGAACGTCTCGTCGGCGGGGTCGCGGAGCAGACCCAGCACCTGACCGTCCACCTCGGCGTTGTGCCGCAGCCACCAGGCGGTGTAGCCGGCGCGGTCGGCGAGCAGCGGACGCGTCGCCGGGTCCTGCGCGAGCATCGTCAACGCCTGCGGCCACCGGTCCTCGTCCACGAGGTCGAGATCGCGCACGGCCCCGATCTCGTCGGGGTCGTCGTCGAGCGTGTCCCACCAGCGGTCCTCGTCGTCGAGGTCGTGATCGGGGCCGGTGGGGAGTTCGGCGCGCAGCACGGTGAAGCCCCAGCCGACGCCCACGGCCCGGAGGGCGTCCTCCCCCACCCGCTCGGCGAACGACGCGTCCACGCACGCGAACGGCGAGTCGTCCACCAGGACCTCGGCGAGAGGCGCACCGGGCAACAGCAATTCGTCCGCGCCGCGCAACTCCCCGTCGACGTCCGGGAGCGGCAGCTGCCCGAGCCACGACGGCAGGGTGCCCGGGTCGACGCGGCCGGCGAGTGCGAGTACCGCGGTCGACATTTCCTCGGCCGCCGCCGCATCGTCGGGGTCGAGGTCCTCGATCTCGGCGCGCAGCGCCGGGTCCGAGAGGAGGTCGACGGCCGTCGCGGTCTTCGCGCCGAGCCTCGACAGCAGTGGGTGGGCGGCGTCGGGGTGGACGAGCCTCGTCCAGTCGACCCCCAGGACCCCGTCGATGTCGTGCCCCAGCAACACCGTTCGCGGACCGGTGACGGTGCGGCCGTCGGACAGCGGAACCGGGATCGACGCCAGCTCCTCGGCCGCGAGGGCGTCCACGGCCAGGGGCTCGAGCGCCGCGTACAGGCGCTGCCACCAGGACGGTTCGCGGTCGATGCCACTGAGAAGTTCGGTGATGCGGGCCAGACCGAGTCGGTGGGCGTCGACGGCGGCGAGCGCGGGCGCCCAGCGCGGCCCCGACAGATCCGGGACGACCAGTCCGTCGACGATCTCCGCGAGGAGTTCGGCGAGCTCCTCGGTGAGCCCGGGGACCACCGAGGACCGGTTGGGAGCCCGGTCCTTGCCGCCCACGGTCGGCAGCCAGGGTTGTTCCCGGAGTTCGGCGACGAGATGGTCGCGCAACGCGGAATCCACCTCGCTGCGGGCGAAGGCGGGAACGGGAACCAGCGACAGTCGCTGCTCGGGCGGCAGGGTGGCCACGAACTCGGCGTATCCGGATGCCGGCTCGGCGATCGACGCGCCGGGCAGGATGCGCCTGCGGTCGGGTTGCATGGCGACGTCCGCGACGAGGATCGCGGGTATCGACAGTTCCTCGTCCGACCGGGTCGGGGCACGCAGAACGTCCTCCGTCACGGGTGCGACGACGCCGTCGCGGACCGGAACGAGCCAGCGGGCCCGCCCCGACTCGTACTGCCACCAGCGGTCGTCGCCGATCGCGACCTCGGTCGCCCCGGAATCGAGTGGTCGTTCGCGTCGGCGGAACTGCTTGTCGCCCACGGTGATCGAGACGAGCGCCGGGAGTTCGAGCAGCAGGTCGGGGGCCTCGCGACCCATGTAGGCCAGCAGCGACTCGGCGTCGACGTCCTCGCGCAGCGTCAGCACGACTTCCGACGCCGCACCCGCCGCGGGGCGGTTTTCGGTGGGCCACGCCAGCCGGAGGGCGGGCACTCCCGCTCCCGGGTCGGCGCCATCGAGGTCCCGTAGCGCGGACCTGGTGCGCTCGGCGGAGAACAGCACCGAACCGGACGTGGACCGGAGTTCGACTTCGTCGGCCACCGACAGCACCGCCGTGAAACCGACGCCGTAGCGGCCGACGGTCGTGCCGATCTTGTTCGACGCGCGCAACGCGACGAGCGCCTGAACCCCCGGCTCGTCCAGTGGCGTGCCCGTATTGGACACGTGCAGAACACGTCCGTCAAGTTGCACGGACAGCTCGCCGGGCACTTCGGCGCGGGCCGCGGCGTCGGCGGCGTTCTGCGCCAATTCGGTCAGGAGCCGGTCGCGGTAGCCGGCGCGGGCCAGGTCCGATTCGGCGGCGGCGTCCTCACGCAGGCGCGTCGGGGACGTGCGCCACGCGAGCAGCGTCGAATCCCTCAGCGCGGCGGTGCCGAAGGGATCGGCTAGCTGGTCGATGCGGATTCCTCGGCCTCGGTGACGTCTGCCCGGGACTCGACCCCTGCCTGGGACTCGACCCCTGCCTGGGACTCGACCCCTGCCTGGGACTCGACCCCTGCCTGGACCCGCTCGACGACCTCGACGGCGCCGTCGTCGTACGCGTCGAACTGCGGCGAACCCGCACCCGACGGCAACAGGGTGTCGGAGTGGGCACCGCACCCGTACATGGCGTCGACGACGTGCCCGTCGGCGGCCAACTCGTTGCCGCACACACCGAACGACGCGTGCAGCGAACCGGCGAGCGGCAGGTAGAAGCCGCACAACCCGCACGTCGACGGCGCGGCCTTGGCCATCTCGGAATCGGGACCGTAGTCGCCGTCGTGCCACCGCTGGGCCGCGTCCACGCGACCCTCGAGGCTCATCGCCTGCTTGCGGCCCAGTCCGAGTTCGAGGGCGACCTCGTCGATCTCGGGGTCACCGGTCGCCACGTAACCGGGAACGAGGCGGGGGTCACCGGCAGGCGGGGCCAGCAGATCGCCCGCGGACAGATCGCCGGGGCGGATGCGCTGATCCCACGGAATCCACTCGGGTGCGACCAGCGCATCGGGTCCGGGCAGGAGGGCGAGTTCGCTGACCGTGGCATGGTCCGACTCGGGATCGGCGGCCACCACCACCGCCCACTGCCAGCCCCGGTAGCCCGGAAGGTCCGCAACGAAACGGTGAGTCGCGGCGCACACGTCCTCGGACGTGACGCCCAGGTAGTCGCCGACTCCCCCTTCCTGCAGTTCGACCAAGGCGGTTCGGGCGAGCTCGACGGCGTCGGTCAGTACGGGACGCGCCACTGCGCGCTCGTCGGAAGAAGCAACACTCACACCACCAGTTTGCCGCACCACCGCAAGTGCGTGCCCACCTGGGCTGTCATGCTGGTCCGATGACCGGCCGGAGACACCTCGTCCCAGCCCTGCTCGCGGTGGCCTGGATGGTCGCCGGCTGCTCCCCACAGAGTCCGGTGGCGGCCGACGCGGCCGACGCTGACCTTCGCGTGGAGATCCTCCGCACCCTCGACCATGACCCCTTTGCGTTCACGCAGGGACTCGAGATCGACGGCACCGATTTGCTCGAGGGCACCGGCCGACCCGGCGAGTCGTGGGTGCAGGCCACCGACCTCACCGGCGGCGCCGTCCGCGCCCGGGCGGAGCTGCCGTCTCCCCTGTTCGGCGAGGGCATCACGGTGAGCGGCGGCACGGTCTGGCAGCTGACGTGGAGGGACGGCGTCGCGGTCGCCCGGGATCGCGCGACCCTCACCGAACAACGGCGCGTTCCGTTCGACGGCGAGGGCTGGGGTATCTGCGCGTTGCCCGACGCCCTCGTCACGAGCGACGGATCGCCGACCCTCACGTTCCGCGACCCGGTGACGTTCGAACCCCGGCGCACCGTGCAGGTGGTGCGGGACGGAATTCCGGTGGCCCGCCTCAACGAACTCGAGTGCGCGGACGACGGCGCCGTCTACGCAAACGTCTGGACCACCGACACCCTCGTCCGCATCGACCCCGCGGACGGCCGGGTCACCGCGGAGATCGACGCCTCGGAGCTTCGAGAGGCGCTCCCGCCCGGCCCCCGGGACGTCGACGTCCTCAACGGCATCGCCCAGATCCCCGGAACCGACCGATTCCTCGTCACCGGAAAGTACTGGCCGCGCATGTTCGAGGTGCGGTTCGTTCCCTGACAGGCCGATCTGACCAGCATTGGCCGGGGTTGCTGTGGTCGCAAGTCTCCCGACTAGGACAGAATTAGGGAGTGACCGGACCGCGCGAACCCCACGAGCCTGACGGCGGTCGGGCTCCCGACGAGAATTCCGGGCCCCCCGTCCATCCCGGCTACGACAAATATCCGCCGGCGGCCCGCTCGGGAGGTCGACGCACCCCGCTCCCGCCCCTGCACCCGGTCGGCGGCGGGCAGCGTCCCCGGTCCGAGGAGGAGCGGGCGGACGCGCCCAAGGCCCCGCCGATGCCGCGCAAGCTCACCGTCACCCGGGTCGCGGCGATGCGCAGCCGGGAACTCACCAACAAGGGCATCGCGACGTTCCACCGCGCGGCCAAGGCGGACGGTGCGGACAAGTCGGGGCTCACCGCTCTGACCTACGCCGTAATGGCCAACAACGCCACCGACGCGGCCATCGCCGTCGCGCTGGCGAACACGCTGTTCTTCTCGGCCGCGACGGGCGAGGACAAGACGAAGGTCGCGCTGTACCTGCTGATCACCATCGCCCCGTTCGCCGTCATCGCACCGCTGATCGGTCCGATGCTCGACCGCCTCCAGCACGGCCGTCGCGTTGCGCTGGCCACGTCGTTCGGCCTCCGGACCATCCTGGCGATCGTCCTCGTCTTCAACTTCGACAGCTGGGTGCTGTATCCGGCGGCGCTCGGGATGATGGTGCTCAGCAAATCGTTCTCGGTGCTCAAGAGCGCGGTCACACCACGTGTCCTGCCACCCGAGATCGACCTCGTCCGGGTCAATTCCCGCCTCACCGTGTTCGGACTCCTCGGTGGAACCATCGGCGCCGGCGCCCTCGCGGGCGGTCTCGCCATGGCCACCGGTTCCGTCGGCGCGCTGTGGCTGGCGGCGGTCATCACCGTCCTCGGCGCGTATCTCAGCATGCGGATCCCGTCGTGGGTCGAGGTCACCGAAGGCGAGGTCCCCGCCACGCTGACGTACCACGGCGACGATCACCCCACCGAGGTGATGGGACGCACCCGGGTGATGCAGCCCGAAGCACCGGCCACCGCGAAAGCCGGTAGACGCCGGCAACCGCTGGGCCGCGCGGTCATCACCGGCCTGTGGGGCAACAGCACCATCCGCGTGCTCACCGGATTCCTCACGCTGTACATCGCGTTCGTCGCGAAGTCGAAGACCGACCACGAACCGCTGGTGCAGGCCGCGATGCTCGGACTGGTCGGCGCCGCCGCCGGCATCGGCAACTTCACCGGCAACGCCGCCGGCGCCCGGATCAAACTCGGTCGCCCCGCCCTGATCGTGCTGCGCTGCACGGGTGCCGTATGGATCATCGCCGTCCTCGCCGCGATCACCGACAATCTGCTCACCGCAGCCCTCGCCACCCTCGTCGCATCCGCGGCCAGCGCCCTCGCCAAGGTGTCGCTGGACGCGTCGCTGCAGCACGACCTCCCCGAGGAGTCCATCGCGTCCGGATTCGGCAGATCCGAGACGGTTCTGCAGCTGAGCTGGGTCGTGGGCGGCGCGCTGGGCGTATTGCTGCCCACCGAGTACTGGATCGGGTTCTCGGTCGTGTCCGCCGTCATGACCATCGGGCTCGTCCAGACCGTCCTCACCTACCGCGGCAGCACCCTCCTGCCCGGACTCGGCGGAAAACGCCCCGACCTGGCCGAACAAGAAGTGACCGAGCCCCACTCGACCCACCGGGCCGACCGATCGACAGGAAATGTGACGTAAGTGAGAATGCAGGCGCGAACCAAGAAGATCCTGGCACTGATCGTGGTGGGCCTGATGGTGGTCCTGGTGGCCTTCGTCGGGGTCATGTACGCGCTCATCCGTAATTCCTCGCCCCGCCTGCCCGAGATCACCGCCTTCGCGCACAACCGGGCCGAGCAGGTCCCCCCGCTGGCGTACTGCAACCTGTATCTCGAGGACTGCACAACCGGCGACCTCGCCGAACTCGACGTACCCCCCGGCTCCTCGCTGCAGCTGTCGCTGCCGCAGGAGATCGTCGATGCACCGTGGCGCATGCTCGTCGTGTACCAGGACGCATCGGGGCAAGTCGTCGTCCAGCAACAGGCTCACCGTGCCGGTGAGACCCGCGCGGTGACCGTGCCGTCGTCGGAGGACCTGCAGCTGGCAGGCGTCGAGATCCAGTTGCCGTCCGCCGTCATCGACGAGCAGGGGCTCACGCAGGCGCGGGCCGCCTGGTCGATCAAGACGGCCTGACCGAGCCGCTCACACGAGAAGGGCCTCCGCGCACCGATGCGCGGAGGCCCTTCTCGTGGTCGGTCGAATCAGCTGTCGAGCTCACGCGCGACGGCGCGGACCACCTCGGAGATGCGCTGGGCCGTCTTGCGGTCCGGGTACTTGCCCTTGCGGAGGTCGGGCTGGACCTTCGCCTCGAGCAGCGTGATCATGTCCTCGACCATGCCGTGGAGTTCGTCCGGCGTGTGCTTCTTGGCGGACGGCTCCTTGCGCGCGGCGTTCTGACGCAGCGACGGCGCCGGGTCGAGCACCTTGAGGCTCAGAGCCTGCGGCCCGCGTCGACCGGCGGCCATGCCGAACTCGACGCGCTGGCCGGCCTTGAGGCCCTCGACGCCCTCGGGAAGAGCGGACGAACGCACATAGACGTCCTCCCCCTCCTCCTGCGACAGAAAGCCGAAGCCCTTTTCGACGTCGTACCACTTCACCTTGCCGGTCGGCACCGCGTTCACCCGCTCATCACTTGGAGTGCAGTTGGTTGCACTTGGTATGCAAAACAGCGCGCCCCACCTCTGGTGCGGGACGCGCAGTGCCCACAGTCTACCTTGCAGACACCCCCTCCGGCATTCGGGTTTCCAGGCACTATCGTTGCTGGTGTGGCCCACGAACCGACTCCTTCGAGCACTCCTCACGCACCCCGGAAGAGCGACGGCCTCCTGCGCATCGCGCTCGCCCTGTTCGCGATCGGCTTCGTCGCGATCGTGGCGATCTTCCTGACCCCGGTCGTCTCCGACAGTGAGCCGGGCCTCGTTCTCTATCTCATCGCCTTGGCGTGCCCGATCGGATTCCTGCTGGGAATCGTGGCGGCACTGAGACAGGGCAGACGCGCACGCTGACACTCCCGACCACCGACCGATGGGACGATCATGAGACTTCTGCTCAACATCATCTGGCTGATCTTCGGCGGTCTGTGGCTGGCGCTGGGGTACTTCGTCGCCGGAATTCTCTGCTGCATCCTGATCATCACGATCCCGTTCGGCATCGCGTCGTTCCGGGTGGGCGTTTACGCGCTGTGGCCGTTCGGGAAGACGGTGGTCGACAAGCCGACGGCCGGTGTCGCCTCGCTTATCGGCAACGTGATCTGGTTCATCATCGCAGGTCTGTGGCTCGCGATCGGCCACGTCGTCACCGCGATCGCCATGGCGATCACGATCATCGGGATCCCGCTCGCGGTCGCGAATCTCAAGATGATTCCCATCTCGCTCATGCCCCTCGGCAAGGACATCGTCGACGCTCCCCAGTGATGTGAGCTTCCTCACATAACGGCCGGGTAACGGAAGGGCAACGGCTCGGCGATACGCACGTCTTGTCCCCACTAGCTGGGAAGAGTCCCTGCGCGTCCAATGAGGCCCCGCAACAGGCGAAGACACACCGCGTTATCAAATGGTGACACTGCGGCCTCCGCCCGTTACCGTCGTCACCGGCCGAGGAAACATCGGCCACATCCGGCCCGCCGCGCCAAGCCTCGTCCCGCGGGTACCGGAGTCCCGACGAAGCATTCCAGGGACGAGGACGGGGGACCCAAAAGTCCTCCAGGGAACGCGAGTTCCCGGAAGGACACCGGTCCGAATGTGCCTCGCGCACTCGGATCTTGGGGTGAAGCCAGACCCTCTCCAGCCAGGAGCGGCGAGGCCGGGCGACCTCTCAGCCCGAACCCGACAGCTGACCTCGCAGGCGCGTGTGGAGAGGATCTCGACCACTATGAGCGGACGCCATCGCAAGCCCACCAACACCGGTCGCACCGTCGCCAAGGTCGCCGTCACCGGCGCCATCATGGGCGTCGCCGGAGCAGCCTTCTCGGGCACCGCGAACGCGGCACCCGACTCCGACTGGGACCGCCTCGCGCAGTGCGAGTCCGGCGGAAACTGGGGCATCAACACCGGAAACGGCTTCCAGGGTGGACTCCAGTTCTCCCCGAGCACCTGGAACGCACACGGTGGAACCCAGTACGCAGCCACCGCCAACCAGGCCACGCGTGAACAGCAGATCGTCGTCGCCGAGAAGGTCCTCGACTCCCAGGGCTGGGGCGCATGGCCGTCCTGCTCCTCGAGCCTCGGCCTGAGCAGCGCACCCACCCAGCGCAACGCCCCCGCGACCGTGCCCGAGGCCCCCGCGGCACCGGCACTCCCCGACCTCACGGGCGGCGTCCCCAGCACCAACGGCACCTCGCAGTACGCCGACGTCGTCGACAGCGCGATCGAGGCCGCCAAGGCTCAGGGCATCGCGATCGATCCCCAGATCCTGCAGCTCATCGACGCCAACAAGGGACTGCTCCCGCAGTAATCCCCGGTACCTCACAGAAGAGGGGCCCTGCACCGATCCGGTGCAGGGCCCCTCTTCTGTCGTCGGGTCAGCGGTTGATCACGGTGTGCGGATGCGCATACGGCAGCGACTCCGCCGGCAGAGGGAACTCGGTGTCCTCACCGAACGGGGACAGCCCGCCCGCACGGCTCGACGACAGTTCGGTCACGGCGCTGTCTCCGTCGGCGGTTTCGGGCCACCCTGGATCCACGTACTGGTTCTTCGAATTGTTAGCCACGGTGCCATTTTGACAGGAGCGTTCGGCGACGTACAGCCCAGGTCTCTAATCTGATAGTCGATGACCGACACCGACGACACCACCGCGAGCACCAACGGCACCGCAGCCTCCCCCCGTGGCGCCGCGACCCTTGCGGACTGGCTGGCCGCGCGCAGCGACGCCGAACTGACGGATCTGCTCCGCAAGCGCCCCGATCTGGCAGTTCCACCGCCGGCCACGATCGTCGTCCTCGCCGGCCGCGCCGAACAGCGGGCGTCTGTCGCCCGCGCAGCCGACAACCTCACGTCCCTGGACTTCGGCATCCTCGAACTCCTGGCCGTCGAACGCGCCGACGAGGTCGCGGTACCCCGGGCCGCCCTGCAGGGCGCGGTGGGGTCGCGGGCGACGAAGAAGACCGTCGACGCCACGATCGACGGCCTGCGGTCCGTGGCGCTCGTCTGGGGCGACAAGACGTCGCTGCGCATCGTCCCCGCCGTCACCGCCACCATCCCGTGGCGGGTCGGTCGTGGCGCCGAGCCCGTCGAGACTCTCGACGAGTCCGGGATCACCGCCGCACTGTCCGGGCTGCAGAGCGTCGAGCGGGACATCCTGGAGACACTGTCGAAGTCCAGTTCGATCGGACGGAGCCGGGACGCCGCGCCCGGAACACACCCCGACCGGCCGGTCCAGCGACTCCTCGCCGCCGGCCTGCTGCGGTGGATCGACGACGAGACCGTCGAGCTGCCGTATCAGGTGCGGCAGGTCCTGCGCGGGGAGGCCGTCTTCGACCCCACGTCGCTGGCCCCGCCGACCGTGACGGGACGCAAACACAAACCCGCCGACATCAACGCGGCCGCCGCAGGCGAGGCACTCGAACTGGTGCGCCACTGCGAGGACGTCGCCAAGGCCCTCGGCGAGGTTCCGGCCCCCGCGCTGCGGGCGGGGGGACTCGGCGTCCGCGAACTGCGGCGGATCGCCAAGATGTCCGGGATCGACGAAAACCGGCTGAGCCTGCTCGTCGAACTGCTGTCGGCCGCGGGGCTGATCGCGAGCGGCACACCGGACCCCGTGCCGCCGTCGAACAGCGGCGAGAACTACTGGGCCCCGACCACCGCGGTCGACAACTGGCTGACCGCGCCCGTCGCCCGGCGCTGGCACGTGCTGGCCGCGGCGTGGCTGGAGTTGCCGCGAATGGCGTGGTTCATCGGCATGCGCGATGCCAACGACAAACCGGTCGCCGCACTCTCCGAGGAAGTGCGCGCGCCGTCCGCGCCGCGAGACCGGCAGGCGATCCTCGGGCTGCTCGCGGAACTGGGCAGCGGACACTCCGCCGACCCGGCGGACGTCAGCCGCCTGCTGGCGTGGCGTCGCCCCCGCTGGGGTGCCCGGCTCCGGGTCGACGCGGTCGCGCGGACCCTCGACGAGGCGGCGACGCTCGGACTCGTCGCCCGCGGCGCCCTCAGCTCCCCCGGGCGGGCGCTGCTCCACGGCGGCGACGCCGAGGCCGAGATGCACTCGTCGCTCCCCGAACCCGTCGACCACGTCCTCGTGCAGGCCGACCTCACCGTCGTCGCCCCCGGACCCCTCACTCCCGACCTGCTGGAGCAGATCGCCCTCGTCGCGGACATCGAATCCGCCGGCGCGGCGTCGATGTACCGGATCAGCGAAGACAGCGTCCGGCGCGCCCTCGACGTCGGGATGACGGCAGCCGAACTGCACAGCCTATTCGCCACCCGGTCGCGCACACCCGTCCCGCAGTCGCTGTCGTATCTCATCGACGACGTCGCGAGACGACACGGGCGGCTCCGCGCCGGGGTCGCGGCGTCGTTCGTCCGCTGCGAAGACCCGACGCTGCTCGCGGAGGTCCTGGCATCGCCGGTGGCCGCCTCGCTGGCGCTGCGCGCACTGGCGCCGACGGTGGCGGTGTCGCAGGCGCCGCTGCGGGAAGTGCTGAACGAACTGC
>NZ_BCWY01000131.1 GCF_001894825.1 Rhodococcus jostii NBRC 16295
CGGGTCCCCCGCCGCGTCGTCCGGGTCCCCCGCCCGGTCGTCCTGCCGGTGCGCCCCCGGTGGCGCGTAACCAGTCGGGCCCCGGTGGGCGCCCGCCGGGACCTCCGCCGTCGAACGGTCGCAAGACCGGTGGCGGCCGTGGTGGTGAACCTCCGAAGGGTGGGAAGAAGACGGCCACGAAGAAGTCGCGGTGGAAGATCGTGCGCCGGACGGCGTACGCGTGCGTCGCGCTGGGTCTGATCATCCCGATCCTGCTGTTCATGGCGGCGTACGTCGTCCAGGACGTCCCGCGGCCCGGTGACCTCAAGACCAATCAGGTGGCCACGATCTACGCGTCCGACGGGACGTCGGTGCTCAGCAAGGTCGTGCCGCCGGAGGGCAACCGCACCGAGGTGACGCTCGACCAGATTCCGAAGCACACCCGTGACGCGGTGCTCGCTGCCGAGGACCGGGACTTCTACTCGAACCCCGGCTTCTCGATCGGTGGTTTCGCGCGCGCTGCCCGCGACAACGTCCTGGGCAAGGACAGCGCCGGCGGTGGCTCGACCATCACGCAGCAGTACGTGAAGAAGACGATGGTCGGTTCCGAGCGTTCGCTGACGCGAAAGATGAAGGAACTCGTCATCTCGTCGAAGATGGCCCGTGAGTGGTCCAAGGACGACATCCTCGCCGCGTACCTGAACACCATCTACTTCGGGCGTGGTGCGTACGGCATCGCCGCGGCGTCGAAGGCGTATTTCAACAAGCCCGTCGACCAGTTGACGGTCGAGGAGAGCGCGGTACTGGCGTCGTCGATCCAGCTGCCGTCGCTGCTCGATCCGGAGACCAACCCGGAGGGTGCGCAGGCGCGCTGGAACTACGTGCTCGACGGCATGGTGTCGGCGGGAACGCTCGAGCAGTCGGCGCGGTCCGTGATGCAGTACCCGCCGTACGTGCCGATCGCGCAGGTCGACAACGGCAACCAGGACTCCGGACCGGAGGGCCTGATCAAGAATCAGGTTCTGCGTGAGCTGGGTGAGGCGGGGATCAGCGAGCAGCTGCTCAACACCGAGGGCCTCGAGATCACCACGACGATCGACCCGGTTGCGCAGGCCGCGGCCGTGGATTCGGCCCGTTCCAACATGGAGGGTGAGCCGGAGAACCTGCGTACCGGCGTCGTGTCGGTCGATCCGAAGACGGGCGCGGTGCGGGCGTACTACGGCGGCGAGGACGGCGGCGGTTACGACTTCGCGAACGCCGGACTGCAGACCGGTTCGTCGTTCAAGGTGTTCGGTCTCGCCGCGGCACTGGATCAGGGCATCCCGCTGTCGCAGATGTACGACAGCTCGGAGCTCACGGTCAACGGCATCACCATCAGCAACGTCGAAGGCGAGGGCTGCGGCACCTGCACCATCGCCGAGGCGCTGAAGCGGTCGCTGAACACCAGCTTCTACCGTCAGGAACTCGAACTCGACGGTGGACCGCAGGCGATCGCCGACATGGCCCACAAGGCGGGCATCCCGAAGGAGATCCCCGGCGTCGGTGCTTCGCTGACCGAGCCGGACGGCAATGGTCCGAACAACGGCATCGTGCTCGGCCAGTACCAGTCGCGGGTTCTCGACATGGCGTCGTCGTACGCCACGCTGGCCGCCTCGGGTACGTACCACGCCCCGCACTTCGTGCAGAAGGTCGTGAGCGCGGACGGAACCGTGCTGCTCGACCGCGGTGGCGACACCGGTGAGGACCGCATCGACAAGGACGTCGCCGACAACGTGACGTCGGCGATGGAGCCCATCGCCGGGTACTCCCGCAACCACAACCTGGCGGGCGGACGACCGTCGGCCGCGAAGACGGGTACCGCGCAGCTCGGCGACACCGGGAAGAACAAGGACGCCTGGATGGTCGGGTACACCCCGTCGCTGTCCACCGCGGTCTGGGTGGGAACCACCGACGGTCAGGCGCTGGAGAACAGCGGCGGCGCGATGATCTACGGTTCCGGTCTCCCGTCCGACATCTGGAAGGACACGATGGACGGCGCCCTCGAGGGCACCGACGTCGAGAAGTTCCCGAAGCCGGGTGCGATCGGTGGTCAGTCGGGTGTCCCGGCGTACTCGGCGCCCGCACCGACCAAGACGTCGGCGCCGCCGACGAGCACGTTCCAGTTGCCGACGGAACTCGTGCCGCCGGTGGTCGTGACGCCGTCTCCGGTGGAGATCCTGCCCGGGATCACCATTCCGATTCCGGGTCTCGCACCGCGGCCGACCACACCGGCCCCGGTGGTTCCGGAGGAGCCGGAGACGACCACACCGCCGGGCGCGGGTAACGGCCAGCAGCAGGTTCCGACCCGTTAACGGCGACCGGTAGCCTCGCGGAGTGGCCGACAACCCAGACGCGCACGCCGTCCGAGACGCGGGCGAGACGGGATTCGTCTCGCCCGCGCCTCTGGCGAAGGATCGGCGTTCCGCGGACTGGCGGGACCTTCCCGGGCGCACCGACCCGCTGACCGCCGACCTGTCCGGGGTGATCGGCGGTCCGATCGGACGGCACGCGGTCGTCGGTCGCAGCCGGTTCTTCTCACCGATGCGCGCCATTCTGTTGCTGGCGATCGTGTTTCTCGCGCTCGGCTGGTTCGCGAAGGCCCCGTGCATTCAGCAGGCACCGGTCGGTGAGAAGGGCGCGCTCGGACTCGATTGGAGCGGCAGCCGGCAGTACGTCGCGATGTGCTACTCGGACACGGTGCCGCTGTACGGCGCGGAACGGTTGAACGAGGGCGCCTTTCCCTACAAGAAGTGGTGGGAAGAGGAGGCGGGCAACGGCCAGGTGCAACGCCGCTACATGGAGTACCCGGTGATCTCCGGGCTCTACCAGTACGGCGCGATGACGATCGCGAAGTCGTGGGACGCGGTGCATTGGCTGCCCGGTGCGTTGCAGGTCGCGATCTACTTCAATGTCGTCGCGTTCGGTCTGGCGCTGGCGTGGCTGGTCACGGTCTGGGCCAGCGCGCTGCTGGCCGGGCGCCGTATCTGGGACGCCGCGCTGATCGCCGCGTCCCCGCTCGTGATCGTGCACGTGTTCACGAATTTCGATCCCCTCGCAACGGCTTTCGCAGCGGGCGGGCTGCTGGCGTGGTCTCGGAAACGGCCGGTGCTCGCCGGCATCCTGCTCGGGCTCGGTGGCGCCGCCAAACTGTATCCACTGCTCCTCCTCGGACCTCTGCTGGTGCTGTGTCTGCGCACCGGCAAGGTGCGGGACTGGTCGGTGACGGCGCTGACCGGCGTCGGCGCGTGGCTCGCGGTGAATCTGCCGATCGCGCTGTTGTTCCCGCGCGGTTGGGCCGAGTTCTTCCGCCTCAACTCCGAACGCGGCGCCGACCCGGACTCCGTCTACAACGTCATCTCTTCGTTCACGGGCTGGACGGGTTTCGACGGCATCCTTCCGTCCGGTCAGGCGCCCACCGTGCTCAACGCGGTGTCGTTCGTGCTGTTCGCGATCGTGTGCGTCGGGATCGGCTACGTCGCGTTGACGGCGCCGCGCCGGCCGCGGCTCACGCAACTGTGTTTCCTGCTGGTGGCGGGTTTCCTGCTCACCAACAAGGTGTGGAGCCCGCAGTATTCGCTGTGGCTGGTGCCGCTGGCCGTGCTGGCGTTCCCGCACCGACGGATCCTGCTGGCGTGGATGACCGTCGACGCACTGGTATGGGTGCCGCGAATGTTCTACTACCTGGGCGTGTCCAACAAGGGGCTCCCCGAGCAGTGGTTCACCGCCGCGGTGGTGGTCCGCGACGTCGCCGTCGTCGTCATCTGCGCGCTGATCATTCGGCAGATCTACCGGCCCGACGAGGACCTCGTTCGGTACGGCTTCATCGACGACCCGGCGGGCGGGGTACTCGACCAGGCACCCGACGATCAGCCGCGGTGGCTGCCCGACTGGTTACGTCCCCGGGCGCGGGTTGAAGCGGCTCCCGCTCACAGCGTTTCGCCGGGCTAAGGCTTCGACAGCACCAGTGCCGCGCCGATCGCGAACACCGCGATCGCGACTCCGAGGGCGATCGCGCGGATCGACCACTGGCGGGCGTCGGCCGCGGCGCGCACCGAACTGTCGTATTCGCCGCGCTCCCACAGTCGGTGGACGGTGAGCGAACGCAGCAGCGCGACGATGCCGAACGGCACGAACGCGAAGACAGCGACGATGGCGAGCGGGAGACCGCTGGCGGGCGGCGGTGCCAGCGGCCCGCAGTAATCGGCCCCGGTGTCCTGCTGCTGCGACGTCATGCGTTGCCTCCCCGTGGTCCTGCCCACGACCAGTGGGCGACGACGTGGAGTATAGACCCGTCCAGATGCCCGACTGTGCAGTGCCTTTCGCGCAGTCGGCGGTTACGTCCCGGTTATCGGCCGGTATCCGCGGCGGAAGTATGGGCCCGAGCCGCGACCCATGCCGCCACCTGGGTGCGGGACCCGACGGCCAGTTTGTCGAAGATGTGCTCGACGTGCCCGTCGACGGTGCGCCGCGAGATCACCAGGGCCTCGGCTATCTGCCGATTGCTGAGGCCCTGGGCGAGCAGTTCGGCGATCTCCTGTTCCCGCTTGGTGAGCGGCGACCGCTCGGCGCGGGCGGCAGGCGCGTCCTCGGTCCGGGTACCGAGCGCGAGGTCGACGGCCTGCTCGATGGTGAGCCGGACCGCGGGCGCTGCGAGCTGGGCGAACTCGTCCGGCCCGACCATGCCGGACGCGACGCGCTCCGACGTTAACGAGTCGTCGGTGATCTGCGGGCCGAATGCCGCGACCGAGGTGCCGAGCCGATGCCACACACCTCTCGCGGCCCCGCACAGCGTCGCCGCCGCGCTCGCGTCGCCGCTCGACGTCGCCACCCACGACAGCACCTCGATCGACAGGGCCGTGCAGATCTTGTCCTTGAAGTCGCGTTGGATCCGCAGCGCCTGCTGGGCGGCGTCGACGGCGTCGTCGCGCCGGCCGAGGTGAAAGTAGGCGACGCTCGAAACCCACAGGGCGTAGGCCTTGTTCCACTTCTCCCCGTGCGCGTCGGCCACCGCGATCACGTCCCGGCACGTCGCCAGGGCGTCGTCGAGGCGGTCGTCGTAGGTCTGCGCCATGGCCATTTCGAACGACGCGGTCAGCACCGACGCGGTGTCGCCGACGGCACGGTGGACGGCGATAGCGTCGCGGAACAGCAGGATGGCGTCGGCCGGACGACCGGAGAACACGGCGTGGATCCCGGACCAGTGATCGGCGTGCGCCCGCAGTCGCTCGTCGCCCAGTGCGGTGGCGATCGACGTGCATTCGTCGAGGTGTTCGCGTGCGGCGTCGCGGTCACCCTGGATGAGTGCGGTCCATGCGGTCACCCACAGCACGTCGCCGCGTTCGCGGGTGGGTTCGGTGAGTCGTTGGAGTATCCGCTCGAGCCGGATCCGCCCGTCGGACAGGTTGCCGCCGGCGATCCAGTGGTAGCGGAGCGCGACGGCGAATTCCGCGGCCGCGGCCCGCTGCGAGTCTTCGCGCAACGCCCAGTCGAGTGCGGCGACGAGGTTGGGGTGGTCGATCCGCAGTCCCGCGAGGATCTCGGATTGTCCTGGCCCGCGCCAGTCGAGCGACGATCGGCGGGCGCGCGCCGAATAGTGCTCGAGATGCCGTCGATACAGTTCGTCTTGCTCACCGCTGAGGTCGAGGAGTTCGTGCCCGTACTCCCGCACCGTCATCAGCTGGGAGTAGCGGAGTCTCTCGGTCGAACGGTCCACGGTGACAAGGCTTTTTCCGACCAGCCGGTCGAGGACGTCGACGACCGGGGTGTCGGACAGCGCACCGAATCCGCTGATCGCCTCGGCGGCTTCGAGGTCGAAGCTGCCGGGGAACACGGCGAGCCGGGACCACAGCAACCGCTCGGTGTCGGAGCACAGTTCGTAACTCCAGTCGATGAGGGCGCGCAGCGTCTGCTGCCGGGGCATGGCGGCACGGTCGCCGCCGGTGAGGAGCGCGAACCGCTTGTCGAGACGTTCGACGAGCTGCGACGCCGACAACGACCGCAGTCGGGCCGCGGCAAGTTCGATGGCGAGCGGGATCCCGTCGAGCTGATTGCAGAGCTGGGCGACGGCGTGGGCGTTCGCGTCGGTGAGACGGAAGTCGGCGACCACGCTCTGCGCGCGCTCCACCAGCAACGACACCGATTCGAACGGGGCGATGTCCGCGGCCCGGCAGGCCTCGACCTCGCCCGGAGTGCTCAGCGGCGGAAGGATGTACGTGAACTCCCCGGCGATCCCGAGCGGCTCGCGACTCGTCGTGAGGATCCGGACCTCCGGCGCGGCGGCGAGGACGGCTCCGACGAATTCGCCTGCGGCGGAGAGCAGATGCTCGCAGTTGTCGAGGACGATCAGCACGTGCCGCGACTGCAGGTCGTCGATCACCTTGTCCATGACCGCGCGGCTCGACTGGTCGGTGACGCCGAGGGCCGCCGCCGCTGCGGAGGGCAGCGCGTCGGGATCACGCACGGAGGCCAGGTCGATCCACCGGACCGAGTCGCGGAAGGCGCGCGCCGACCGGACCGCGAGTTCCTCGGCCAGTCGCGTCTTGCCCACACCGCCGACGCCGAGCAGCGACACGAGCCGGGACTGTTGCAGGCGGGCCCGGGCTTCCTCGATCTCGCGCCGCCGGCCGATGAAGCTGGTCATCGACCTTGTGAGTTCTCTCGTGCGAGTCAGTGGATGTCTCCCTTTTCCGAGCGGCCAGGGTTGGCACGAACCTACCCGCACCGGAATGTGACGGCCAACACAGGTAACGAAGGGGGTGATTTACCCCGTGTGGGGGTGATGTGACGTGGGTCATCGTCATTGGCATGCCCCGGTTGCCCGATCGACTACAGCCGGAACCCATCGTTCGCGAGGAGCTCAACACCATGTCAAAGACCAATTCTTCCGCCGACGTCGATGTCGTCGTCGTGGGTGCCGGGTTCGCCGGCCTCTACACGTTGCACAGACTGCGCGACAAGCTGAACCTGACGACGCGCGTGGTCGAGGCCGGATCGGATGTGGGGGGAACCTGGTTCTGGAATCGGTACCCCGGTGCCCGCTGCGACATCGAGAGCGTCCACTACTCGTACTCGTTCGACGAGGATCTGCAGCAGGACTGGCAGTGGAGTGAGAAGTTCGCCGGACAGCCGGAGATCCTCCGCTACCTCGAACACGTCGCCGACCGCTTCGACCTGCGCAAGGACATCACGTTCGGCACCCGGGTGATCGGGGTCCACTGGGACGACGTGGACTCGGTGTGGACGGTGCACACCGACGACGGGCAGAGCGTGCGCAGCCGCTACTTCATCTCCGGTGCGGGCAACCTGTCCGTCCCGAAGACCCCGGAGTTCGGCGGCATCGACAACTTCCGCGGGGAGGTGCTGCTCACCGGCAACTGGCCGCGTGAAGGCGCCGACTTCACCGGCAAGCGGGTCGCGGTGATCGGGGCCGGGGCCAGCGGCATCCAGGCCATCCCGTTCATCGCGGAGGACGCGGCCGAACTGGTGGTCTTCCAGCGGACCCCCAACTTCGCGACCCCCCTCGGCAACGGTCCGATCGACCCGGACGAGGTGGCCGACATCAAGGCGAACTACCGTGCCGTGCGCGATGCCGCCCGCAACCACTTCCTCGGGGTCCCGTTCGACCAGGTGCAGCCGTCCGCGTTGGCGGTGAGCGCCGACGAGCGTCGCCGCACCTTCGACGCGCGCTGGAACGCCGGCGGGTTCCGGTTGTTCATCGACTCCTACCAGGACATCCTGTTCGACAAGAAGGCCAACGACACCATCGCCGACTACATCCGGGAGCGGATCCGCGAGCGGGTCCAGGACCCGGAGAAGGCCGCGACGCTGACCCCGACCGGCTACGCGTACGCCACCAAGCGGCCCCCGCTCGAGACCAACTATTACGAGGCGTTCAACCGCGACTCGGTCAGCGTCGTCGACGTCAAGTCCACCCCGATCGACGAGATCACCGAAACCGGGGTCCGGGTCGGTGACCGCACCTACGAGGTCGACGTCATCGTCCTCGCCACCGGATTCGACGCCATGACCGGTCCGCTGATGGCGATGGACATCCGCGGCCGCGGCGGGCTGCCGCTGGCCGAGAAGTGGGCGCACGGCCCCAAGACTTACCTCGGCATCATGGTCAACGAGTTCCCGAACCTGTTCCTGATCACCGGACCGCAGTCGCCGTCGGTGCTCTACAACATGCCCCTCGCCATCGAGGACCACGTCGACTTCGCCACCGACGCGATCGACCACCTCAACCGCAACGGCCTCGACGTCATCGAGCCCACCGCGCAGGCCGAACGCGACTGGGGCACGTTGACCAACGACATCGCGAACCAGACCCTGCTGCCGGAGACCAACTCCTGGTACATGGGCGCGAACATCCCCGGCAAGCCCCGCGCCTGCATGGTCTACCTCGGCGGCGCCCCTACCTACCGGGCGACGTGCGCCGAGGTCGTCGAGGCCGGCTACTCCGGCTTCGCGCTCGCCCCGGCGGAAGCCCGCGTCGCCTCCACCGTGTCCTGACCCCACACCCCCGACAGAGGAGACCGACATGGCACTCGACGCCCACGCGGCAGAACTGATCGCCGGACTACAAGCCCAGGGCCTCAAGGCTTTCGAGCACAGCACCGTGGAGGAGGTGCGGGCGGTGGTGGCGACGTTCACTGGGCTGCAGGCGCCCCCCGAATCCGTCGCCCGGGTGGAGGAAGCGCACTACGACAGCGGCCGTGAGGAAATCCCCCTGCGGATCTACGTGCCCGAAGGACCGGCACCGCACCCGGTTGTCCTGTACTTCCACGGCGGAGGGTTCGTCGCCGGCGACCTCGACGTCGTCGACGAACCCGCGCGGGCGGTCGCGAACGGCGCCGGCGCGATCGTGGTGGCCGCGACGTACCGCCGCGCACCCGAACACCGCTTCCCCGCCGCCGCCGACGATGCGGCCGCCGCCCTGCAGTGGGTGGCCGACAACGTCGAAACCTACGGCGGCGACCCGGAAAACGTCGTCGTCATGGGCGACAGCGCCGGCGGCAACCTGGCCGCGGTCACCGCGCTGCGCGCCCGCGACGCCGGCGGGCCCCGCCTGCGGGGGCAGGTGCTGATCTACCCGGTGATCGATCCGAACGCGCAGTTCCCGTCCCGGCGGGAGTTCGCCGAGGGGTACGTGATCGGCGCCGGGGACCTCGACTGGTTCTGGAGCAACTACCTGTCGTCGCCCGAGGACGCGGCACATCCGTATGCGGTACCGAGCCGCGCCGCGAGTCTCGAGGGGCTCCCGCCGGCGCTCGTGCTCACCACCGAGAACGAGGTGGCCCGCGACGAAGCGGAGGCATACGCCGAGTCGCTTCGGCAGGCGGGGGTCGACACGGAGGCGATCCGCTTCGACGGTCTCCTCCACGGCGCGTTCTGGATGTCCGGCGCGGTTCCGCGGAGCAACGAAATGCGTTCGGCTGTCGTCGAGTTCGTGAAGAAGGTGACGGTCACCGCCCCCGTCGTGTGACCTGACCGACCGTGTCAGCCCTCGACTCGTGCCTCGAGTCGGGGGCAGACCCGTGTCCACTCCTCGTCGATCATCGAGAACAGTGCGGTGTTCCGCCACGTCCCGTCGCGGCGTCTCCGGTGCTTGCGCAGGATGCCTTCGAACTCGGCTCCCAGCTTGGCGATGGCGCCGCGCGAGTGCGCGTTGCGTTCGTCGGTGTGCCATTCGACGCGAACCGCGCCCAAATCCTCGAAGGCCCGCCGCAGCAACAACAGTTTCGACTCGGCGTTGACGAGCGTTCCCTGCGCGGAACGCGACAACCAGGTGTGCCCGATCGCGAGGCTGCGATTCCTCGGGTCGATCAGATACAGCGACGTCGAGCCGACGAGGGTGTCGGTGACCACGTCGATCTGCGCATACGCCAGCCGGGCCGGATCCTCGTCGGCGGTGCGGACGAACGCCACCGCATCGTCGCGATCGGCGATGGCGGCCGACGTCCAGTGGAAGATGCGGGGGTCGTCGACCGCATGCAGCAGGCCGTCGACGTGGTCACCGCTCAGCGGCTCGAGTCGTACGTGCCGTCCGGTGAGAGTGGGGTGCGCGAACCAGGATTCGCTCATCGCACCGGCTCGGGAGATTTCAGCTTCGGCCGCTGGTCGGACTCGGGACCGGTGTGACCGCGGGCGGGAGGATGCCGGAGGGCGGCGCGCAGGAACACGAAGAACAGCACCACCAGCAGTCCCGCGCGACCCCAGACCCCGAACTTCACCAGCACCTCGAACGTCGACGCGTCCGTCTCGGCGGCGAGGGCGCCGAAGTACTTGAAGACGCCGATCCCCATCGACAGGTCGGCCACCAGATACGCCGCGACAAGCCCCCACGGGACGCGCAACAGCACGAAGAACGGGATGAGCCACAGCGTGTACTGCGGAGAATGCACCTTGTGCAGCAGCAGGAATCCGCAGAGCATTGCGGCGCTGACGGCGATCCATGGGTACCCACCGTCGCGTTGGAACCGCAGCCAGCCCAGCCGCAGGGCGATCGCGAACGCCACGCACACGAGCAGCGGCGACAGTAGGCTCACGGTCTGGTCGTACGCCGGGAGCGGGGCGTCGGCGGTGACCGGCCCGAACAGCGGTCGCAGACCCCAGTACCAGATGGAGTTGGTGGTGAGGTCGGCCTGACGTTTCTCCTGGAACGTGAACGACGCCCGCCATCCGCTGTAGGAGATGAGCGCGAACGGCAGGTTCACCGCCACCACGGTGGTGATCGCTGCCGCAGCGACCATCAGCGCGCCGCGCACGTCGTACCGTCGCCCGGCGGTGCCGCTCCGGGTGAGGACGTACGCCATCAACGGGAGCACGAACGCACCCGGATACAGCTTGAGGCAGAAGCCGACGGCGAGAAGCACCGCCGCGAGGACGGCCCGGGCGCGGAGGGGGATGCGTTCGAGCGTCATGACGAAGATCGCCGCCACCGACGTCGCGACCACCGGAAGTTCCCAGTTGTGGAACGCGTACAGCACCAGCGGCGGGGTCGCCGACCACAGCAGCGCCCACCACCCGGCCAGGCGCCCCAGCATCCACGCCGTCAACAGACCGAACGGGGCGAGGATCAGCGCCGAGTGCAGCAGGAAGTCGGCGTCGGTATGGGAGCCGATGCCGCCGAGCCACATGAGGACACCACTGAGCACCGGATACTCGACGGTGCCGCCGGTGAGGATGCCGTCGGCGTTGATGCCCCCGCTGACGTAGGGGAAGACGTGCAGGTTGACGTCGCGTCCGAGCCACAGGAACTGGATGTCGGAGTAGCAGACCTGCGTGTCCTTGAGACGGTCGAAGACCAGGCTTCGCCCGACGCCGTCGAACGGCGCCCCGGCGCACCGCGCCTTCTGCAGATAGCCGGCGAGCATGGAGAGGCCCGCCAACCCGACGACGAGCGCCGTGATCGGCGACCGCTGCCGAGCTCCGATATGCATGAATCCACACTAGGGTGCGCGGGGGTCCGTGTGCGAAGGGGAAACGCGGTGGGTGACGGCGGTCAGGCGTTCTTCCGGCGCAGGGCGTCGGGTTTGTGGACGGCGTCCCGCCCGCTTTCGGCGCTGACGACGCGATACTGCGGGTCGTCAGCGGAGGCCCGCACCGTGCGACCCGCCGCCGTACCCACCCGTACCCGCGATCACACCGGTCGCCCTGATTTCGCTGGTCAGGGGCTCGTCGTGTACCCTGCAAAGGTTGCTGACGCAACGACCCTCCTGCCACGGACAGTCCGTGGCCGTTTTCACTAGTCCATAGGAGGTGATGAGGTCTTATGCGTCATTACGAATTGATGGTCATCCTTGACCCCAGCCTGGACGAGCGCACTGTTGCTCCTTCGCTGGATACGTTCCTCAATGTTGTTCGCCAGGACGGCGGCAAGATCGACAAGGTCGATGTCTGGGGTAAGCGTCGTCTCGCCTACGAGATCCTGAAGCACAGCGAAGGCATCTACGCGGTGATCGACATCAGCGCTACGCCCGCCACCGTCGCGGAGCTCGATCGTCAGCTCGGTCTGAACGAGTCGGTGCTGCGTACGAAGGTTCTGCGCCACAACAAGTGATTTCTGTCGGTCACCAGCCCTAGGCTCGTGCCCAACCGAACTCCACATTCTGCAGGAGGAACCATATGGCAGGCGACACCGTCATCACCGTCATCGGAAACTTGACGGCTGATCCGGAGCTTCGATTCACCCCCGCGGGTGCCGCGGTCGCGAACTTCACTGTCGCGTCCACGCCCCGCACCTTCGACCGTCAGACCAATGAATGGAAAGACGGCGAAGCACTGTTTCTGCGCTGCAACATCTGGCGCGAGGCAGCCGAGAACGTCGCGGAGAGTTTGACCCGTGGCTCGCGAGTAATCGTGAGCGGCCGGCTCAAGCAGCGCTCCTACGAAACTCGTGAAGGTGAAAAGCGCACTGTCGTCGAGCTCGAGGTCGACGAGATCGGCCCCTCGCTGAAGTACGCCACGGCCAAGGTCAACAAGGCCAACCGTGGTGGCGGCAGCGGCGGTGGCTTCGGTTCCTCCGGCGGATCGGGCGGCGGACGTCCGCAATCCAACACCGGCGGAGATGATCCGTGGGGCAGTGCGCCGCAGGCGTCCGGCTCCTTCGGAGGCTCTGGTGGTGGTGGGAGCGACGAACCCCCGTTCTGATCCGTACCTGATCGGAACATCCAGAAAAGAGCAAACAAATGCCGAAGCCGCCCTTGCGCGACAAGGTAATGAAGAAGAAGATCTGCATCTTCTGCAAAGAGAAGAACACGCAGATCAACTACAAGGACACGACGCTGCTGCGTAAGTACGTCAGCGACCGCGGCAAGATCCGCGCGCGCCGTGTCACCGGCAACTGCGTCCAGCACCAGCGTGACGTTGCCATTGCCGTCAAGAACTCACGTGAGGTGGCGTTGCTGCCTTACGCCACCGTGGCTCGCTAAGGAAAGGGAGGAAAGACATGAAGCTCATCCTCACCGCTGACGTGGACAACCTCGGTGCGCCTGGCGACACCGTCGAGGTCAAGGACGGCTTTGGCCGCAACTACCTGCTGCCCCGCGGCCTGGCCATCGTCGCCACCCGTGGCGCCGAGAAGCAGGTCGAGGGCATCCGTCGTGCGCAGGAAGCCCGCGCCGTGCGCGGTCTCGACCACGCCAAGGAGCTCAAGGACGCCATCGAGGGCCTCGAGAGCATCTCGCTGTCGGTCAAGACCGCCGGTGACTCGGGCAAGCTCTTCGGTTCGGTTACCGCCGCCGATGTCGCCGGTGCCATCAAGGCCGCCGGTGGACCCGTCGTCGACAAGCGCAGCCTGGAGCTGCCGAAGGCTCACATCAAGGCGACCGGCAAGCACGCCATCGTCGTGAACCTGCACCCCGACGTGGTTGCGAAGTTCCACCTGAACGTCGTCGGCGCCTAGTCGACCCGTTCACACACAGGCCCCCCGGACGCCTCGGCGTGTGGGGGGCCTGTGCTTATCGATTCCGGCTCACAGCCGCCCTCTCGAGCCCGCTTTTCACGGGTGTGAAGCACGCGGAGGAGCGGCTTCCAGCTGTGTCTGGAAGTTAGCCGCCCCGCCGACGATCTGTGAGGTGAAT
This sequence comes from Rhodococcus jostii NBRC 16295, assembly GCF_001894825.1. GTDB lineage: Bacteria > Actinomycetota > Actinomycetes > Mycobacteriales > Mycobacteriaceae > Rhodococcus_F > Rhodococcus_F jostii. The sequence continues at coordinate 13,602 of NZ_BCWY01000131.1, forward strand.
CATATTGCCACGCAGGGGCGACCAACTCAACACGCCCGAGTCGTCAACGCGAAAGACACGCCGAACGGGTTTTCATCCACAGTGGTGAGATTCCAGAAAACGGCCCTGATCTGGGTCTTTGGGATTGTGATATGTACTTATCCTCAGGTTATCCCCATGGGGTTAACAAACGTACCCAGCAGTTTCCACAATTCGTCCCCAACTGTGTACACAGGCTGGTTTGAACACGGGGTAGCTAATCCCTAACGTCGTCCCGGCGTGTCTCGCGATCACGACGCCGACTGCCGCGAAGAGCCTGCGAAGGTTGTCGGTGGGGGCGAGTACAAAGAGTTCGGGGCACCAACACCGGGAAGCATTTTCCGGGGTGGCGCAACAGTGATGGGGAAGGTCGGTCGAGTGGCTGTAGTAGACGATCGGGGCCATTCCGAATACCCGGGTCCGCCCGACGCGGAGCCCGGTGAAGAGTTCGGTCGGCAACCGCCTCAGGACATGGCGGCGGAACAGTCGGTGCTCGGCGGCATGCTCCTCAGCAAGGACGCCATCGCCGACGTGCTCGAGGTCCTCCGTCCCGGCGACTTCTACCGTCCCGCGCATCAGTCGGTGTACGACGTGATCCTGGACCTCTACAGCCGCGGTGAGCCCGCCGACCCGGTGACGGTGTCTGCGGAACTGGATCGTCGCGGCGAGCTCCGCCGCATCGGCGGAGCGCCCTACCTGGTGACGCTCACCCAGACGGTGCCCACCGCCGCCAACGCCGGCTACTACGCCGAGATCGTGGCAGAAAAAGCCATCCTCAGGCGCCTCGTCGACGCCGGCACCCGCATCGTCCAGTACGGCTACACCGGCGCCGACGGACAGGACGTCGCCGAGGTCGTCGACCGCGCGCAGGCCGAGATCTTCGAGGTCACCGAACGCCGCACCACCGAGGACTTCGTCCCCCTCGAAGAGCTCCTGCAGCCCACGATGGACGAGATCGACTCCATCGCCAGCCGCGGCGGCATCTCCCTCGGTGTGCCCACCGGCTTCGTCGAACTCGACGAGATCACCAACGGCCTCCACCCGGGCCAGATGATCATCGTTGCGGCTCGACCCGGTGTCGGTAAGGCGCTCGCCCTCGACACTCCCCTGGCCACACCCACCGGCTGGACCACCATGGGCGACGTCCAGGTCGGCGACCACCTCATCGACGCCGACGGCAAGCCCACCCGCGTCGTCGCCGCCACCGACATCATGGTCGGCCGGCCCTGCTACGAGGTCGAGTTCTCCGACGGCACCGTCCTCGTCGCCGACGAGCAGCATCAGTGGTTGACGGAGACGCGGGCATCTCGGCGGTCCGCGCTGCAGGCCGCCACCGGCTACAACCGATACAAGAACCAGGGCACGTTCGCGGAAGTCCGCACAACTGCCGAAATCGCCGCCACACTCCGCTGCTCTACCGTGGATGCGCGCGTGAATCATTCGGTCACCAATGCGAAACCGCTCGAGTTGCCTGCACAGGACCTGCTGGTGCCTCCGTACGCGCTCGGAGCGTGGCTCGGTGACGGCACTTCGGCGGCTGCTCAGATCACGTGTGCCGACCCCGAGATCATCATGCTGATCGAGGCGGAAGGCTTGGTCGCGGTTCCGTCGACGACTGCGAAATTGCGATACAGCTTGCAGTTGGCGCCTGAGGCTCCGATCGCTCCCCGCGACTGCGTGGTGTGCGGAGAATCTTTCGTGCCGTTCACGAGCCAGGTGCGCACCTGTGGTCAGTCTTGCGGCGGCAAGGCGCGTTTCATGTCGGATCCGGTGCCGGCTCCGACCTGTGCACATTGCGGCGGGCCTTCGATCGGCTTGAGGCTCTGCCAGACCTGCCGGAACGAGGTGGGCACCCTACAGGCGCGACTTCGGACCCTCGGGGTGTTGGGTAACAAGCACATTCCCGTCCAGTACCTGCGCGGATCTGAGCTGCAGCGCCGCTGGGTTCTTGCTGGTTTGCTGGATACCGACGGCACTGTGACGGCCGGTGGCTCCGTGCAATTCTCCGTTACGAGTGAGCGTTTGGTGCGTGACGCGCAGGAGCTGATCGTCAGCCTCGGCTACCGCTGCCAGATGAGCACAAAGAAGGTGCGCGGTCGCACGGAGGCGTCGTCGACTGCCTACACCCTGACATTCGCAACCGATGACGAAGTTTTCGGACTCCCACGGAAGGCTCTGCTCCACAAGGAGCGTCGCGCAAGTAGCAGCACCGTCCGTTCTGGTTCGCGATTCATCACCGACGTGCGCAAGGTCGACAGCGTCCCCGTGCGTTGCGTCGAGGTCGACAACGCCGACCACCTGTACCTTGCGGGTCGCGCGATGGTGCCCACCCACAACTCCACGCTGGGAATGGACTTCCTGCGCTCGTGCTCGGTGAAGCACGGTATGGCCAGCGTCATGTTCTCGCTCGAGATGAGCAAGACAGAGATCGTCATGCGTCTGCTGTCGGCGGAGGCGAAGATCAAGCTCGGTGACATGCGCTCCGGCAAGATGACCGACGACGACTGGACGAAGCTCGCTCGCCGTATGAGTGAGATCAGTGAGGCGCCGCTGTTCATCGACGACTCCCCCAACCTCACGATGATGGAGATCCGCGCAAAAGCCCGGCGGCTCAAGCAGAAACACGACATCAAGCTGATCGTGATCGACTACCTGCAGCTGATGAGCTCGGGTAAGAAGGTCGAGTCACGTCAGCAGGAAGTCTCCGAATTCTCGCGTAGCCTCAAGCTTTTGGCGAAGGAACTCGAGGTTCCCGTGGTCGCGATCTGCCAGCTGAACCGTGGTCCCGAACAGCGACAGGACAAGCGCCCCCAGGTCGCCGACCTTCGTGAGTCGGGATCGCTCGAGCAGGACGCCGACATGGTGATCCTGCTCTACCGTCCCGACGCCACCGAACGCGACGACCCCCGTGGCGGCGAGGCCGACCTCATCCTCGGCAAGCACCGTAACGGTCCGACAGCGACAATCACTGTGGCGCACCAGCTTCACCTGTCCAAGTTCGTGGACATGGCGCGAGGGTAGTTGCTGCTGCTGCTAGCTTCCACTCGTTATTAAAACGCACGAAGGGAATTGGTCCCACCGGGTACGGTTCCATGGCTTCGATGCGGCCCTGCCCAGTCGCGTTGACCATCTCTGGGCCGACGGGTTCCACGGCGGTGAACTGGAGGTATTGGGGTGAGGGTTGGGCACCCCAAGCCCGGGCGATCGGCATGGTCTGGTCGGTGGGACCATCCAGGAGCCGCGCCCGGTCCTCCTCGCGTATCGAGTAGTTGGTGGTGGCGTTGTACAGGGCGGTCAGTTGCTCGGCGGTGGGCACGAGATCGGTGATCGGCGCCGGCGGCGGTGCGAACTGTGTGGATTGGACGAAGACGGTCGGATCGCGCGATTCGGTGTCCTCGGGCGAGCAGGCGCCGGCGACGGTTGCGATCGCGACAAGAGCGCTGGCACCTATCGCGGCTTTCCTCACCCTCATGATCCAGGTATCGCCCCAAGTCGACGCAACGTGACAAGCCCATGCCACACCAACTCCCTGGTCGCATCTCCATCATCGATCGGATGCCGGTCATCGATCCGGTTGCGGACCGCCCGTGCGCCGGGCGCGCTGTTGGCCGGCCTGTCCCGCTGGCGGTTTCGCTTGCGGACGGATCGGATTCGGCGATCGGCGGTTATTGCCCGTACGGGCGCGGCGGTAAGGGGTTTATATGGTCGCTGTCCCAGGTGACCTTGCGGGAGCTGCTGGTGTCGATCACTTCCAGATCGGGGTGCGCTGGCAGGGCCAGGGCGCAGGCAGTGGACGAGCCGATGTAGGTCGACATGAGGTCGATGTCGGAGGCGACGAACCACGCCCGATCTTGGGGCCACCACAGATTCGGCCCGCACGAGCCCAATGCGTACGGCATCGTGCACGGTGCCGTGCAGCAGGTAGTTGTCTCGGAATGGGATGTGGACGCGCGCACCGGGATGGGGAAGGTTCATGCCGTGGCCGGCGCGGCCTTCCCAGAAGCCGAACCAGCAGTCGTCCGGAGTGGTGGTGTGTTGCACGAGGACATCGGCCAGGGCGGCGAACTGATCTTCCGGCATGTCCCCTTCGTCGGGTTCTTGATTCCAGACGGTTGCGCTGCCGTCACCGACACCGTGATGCACGCCGGCCTGTAGCAACGAGCCCCACTCGACGGTCTGGTGGATCACGCCGCCGGTATGGGCGGCAACTTCCGCCCATCGCACCGTGATTCTTTCACCGGTAGCGGGGTCGATCCGGGCGGCGGGATGCAGGACGCGCGAATACAGGGTGTAGATCGGCGGTACGAGCGATCTGACCGTGTACTCGAACCGCGGCAGTGCCTGCGCGATCCAGACGCCGGGCGAGGTGTCCTCGAGAACGTCGTCGACCCGCCACACCAAAGATTCAGAGTTCGGATCGACATGTCGATTCATGTGCTGAGGATCGCCTGGGCCGGGAATGCCGTCGTCGTTCACAAATCCGACATTGCCACACCTTGTCTTTCCGGGAGGCCGCTGAGCGTTAGGCGTATGGGACGGCTACAGTCGGGCATTCTGTACCGTCGTCGATCTACCACCGCGTTGTTTGTGAGAGAAAGACGAAGCGCGTTGTCTTGGGACGAAGCCGGGGAACAGGTTCCGCGATCGTGGAGCGAGCGTTTAAGTCTGAGAGGACCATCCCGCTGCCTGCGTGACGGAGAGTGCGGCTACTCAGGAAGCGTGTCGCCCGGGAAGCCGAGGCACGGGAGGACCTCACAGGTCATGATTCCGGCCTGCACACACGGGTCGGCGGCCATGATCTGCCGTGCCCGTTCAAGGGACTCAGTCATGATCGCCACGCCGGCGACGGTGTCAGAGATGACGGGACAGAGGATCGCGATCACACCTTTGGCGCGTAACGACACCATGCGACGTTGGTGTTCACGTTCAATCGCCTCGGCTCCGTCCTGGTATCGGTCCGAGCTCCATCGAAGCTGAACCAGGCTAAAGGGCTTGGCGGTCGCGGCCAGCGCTTGAATCTGGTCGTCAGTCACGTCCGAGCTCATGTCGTTCACATCCCTCCTCGTGGCGTTCGATCTCGATCAAACCTAAGACCCGCTCCTGATCTCGCCCGTACGGCGCCTCTCGCCACGCCGTTGTGGACGCTCTGGGAGCATGCACACACGTGCGCGTTACCCACCGTGTGTCCATCCGTCGCCATGGACTCGGCGGTGCTCGACACCGTCACAGAATGCCCGTCTGTAGCCGTCCCGTACGCCGATCCCTTACATACACGGTCTGTGATCCGGGACGGGTATCACGATCGCCTCGAACACAGCGCCAAGAGATCCTTGGGCGGCACGAGGCCCGGGCCGATCCGAGGTTGGGTACTCAGCGCCTGGTCTCGTACCTGGTCAGGACCACGCCGTCAGGGAACGTCCCGGTCTCCACCAGGGTCAGGTTCACCCAGTTGTCCAGGGCCGCGAAGAACGGCGTGCCGCCACCTACCAGGACCGGATGGGTGACGATCGCGTACTCGTCGATCAGCCCATTCCGCATGGCCACTGCGGCGAGTGTGGCGCCGCCGATATCCATGGGGCCGCCGTCCTCGGCCTTGAGCCGGGTGATCTCGGTGACCGCGTCGCCGGTGACCAGGCGGGTGTTCCAGTCGACCGTGCTGGTCGTCGAGGAGAACACCACCTTCGGCATGTCCCGCCAGCGGCGGGCGAACTCGATCTCCGCCGGTGTGGCACCCGGCTGCTGGTCGGCGGTCGGCCAGTGGGAGCTCATCGTCTCCCACAGTTTGCGCCCGTACAGCGCCGTGCCTGTCGCCCTCACCCGGTCGGACCACCACTGGAACAGCTCGTCGCTCGGCACACTCCAGCCGAGGTCGTCGCCGGGCGCGGCGATGTAACCGTCCAGGCTCGCGTTCATGGCGAAGGTCAGTTTCCGCATGGTGTCAGCCTCCCGTGAGTCGGTACTCGGTGTACAGACCAGCACGGCGCGGAAAAATCATCGGTCAGGCCACACCGAGGCCGGTTCACCACCACGCCAAGCGGATGTACGTACGGAGGGAACCCGCACCGGGACGAAGTGGTGTCTAAGGGG
>NZ_BCWY01000132.1 GCF_001894825.1 Rhodococcus jostii NBRC 16295
CCGATCGAGTCGCTTCGCTCCTCTGAGTTTCCGAAATTAGGTTGTCGCCTTTACTTTTCATCGCAACGTTCAACCCGGTCCCCCACACCTCCACGGGGCTGCGGAGGCCGCCAGTGCACCTGACCCGGCGCCCACTCGCCTTCCCGCACTGCTTCAATGTCATACCCAGAGCATACCACTCAAGCCCCACACAACCAAAATATTTGAAAAGTACTCAACACCAAACATGTTGTTTTTCAACATTATTCACGATCCACAGGATCTAGTGGTGCGTAAATGCCGAAACTATTTACACAACAATAATATACCGAAAGACATTGTTTACCAACATGATTCAAATCGAACAGAAACCGGCACCTCGCGACGCCCGCGCCGGCACCCCCGACACGTCGCCGGCACCCCCCACATCACAAACCAGGGACATGTCATCACACCAGGTCACAACACCATTACGGCCCCACACAGCACACGGTCCGCACCCCGGAGTCGGGTGCGGACCGCCTCAGACCAAGCAGATTCAGAGCTTCGCCGGCGGTTCAGTCGGGGGTGAAAAACAACTCCATCGACATGAACGACCACGCCACCATTGCCGCCATCGGCACGAACGCGCATACCAACGGCAGGGCGAACCGGCGGCCGGCGCGCCAGGGAACCGTCATCAACCCGCACGCCACCACCACAACCGCTGTCCCGCCCAGCTCACCCAATACGAGGCCAGCGGCGGATCAGGCCCGAACGAGGTGAACGAGCCGTGCGGATACACGCTCGGCTGCGGAACATTGCCGTAGTGCTGCCACAAGATCACCGCCGGCAGATAACAGAACAACCCCAGCAGCAGACCCCCGCGAAATCCGCAAACCCTTCGCCGACCCCACGGGTGTCACCTCGTCCACACCACCCATCATCGGCCGTGCCGATGACCGATCACCCCGGGACGCGTCATCTTCCCCGGTCAGAGCGTTCACCCAGGCCGCGGCTCTACCCCGTCCATCCACGCGATCACATCGAACACCCGCAGTACCGAGATCTCCTCCGGCAGGCCGGGCCTCCTCCCGGATCGACAGCAACCGGCGATGCAACGCGCCCCCTCGTCCGCGAAGCGCCCCTCGCTCACGTTCGGCGCGCAGGCGATCACTCTCGATCACGCAGCAGTGCAACGGCATCGTTCATGCCATAACGCACCACCAACTGCTCGAGGATCTCATCGATGGTCATCGGCGGGCGCACCAGACGCGCCGACAGCATCTCCACCGCCCGCGCCGCGGCGGCCGGGGACACCGACACCGTATCGGCCGCGAACTCAGCCGGCGAGATCACCTGGATGCGGGCCGGAACCCGCTCGCGTGGAAAGTCTTTCCGGTTGTCGGTGACGATCACCCCGGCCCCACCGACCACCGCGGCCGCTACAACGTGCTCATCGTCAGGATCGGGCAGCGAGAACGTGCCCTCGAGCGGCTCCCAACCGGTCACCAGCGCATCGTCGAAGTACTCGCGCATCGTCCCGACCAACCGCGCACTGGCCGCCTGCGCCGCCGCCGGAAAGTGCCCGCGTCGTTCGAGCTTGGCGGCCTCGTGGAACTCGAGTTCGTCGAGGATCACCTCCGACCACAACGGCCGATACAAACCCTCGACCGCCATGGACAGGAGGAAGTCCCGCTGCAGACTCGGCCAGAGGACACAGGTGTCGAGAACCGCCGCGAACATCCGGGCAGTCTATCCACCACCCGGCCAGTGACTACCGGGCTGTGCTGCGGGCGCGTCGCCGCTCCGCGACGGCCTTTCGTGCGATCTTCAGCTGCTCCGCAACCACCGCCGGATCGTCCTCGTCGTCGATCTCGACAGCGGTTTGGGCGAGCGCCTCGTACTGGCGGGCCCGCCGCTGCTGCTGATACTCGAGCACCTCCCGCAACAACAGCCGATGCCGCGTGCCGACCTTCTCCGCCGGCAACTCCCCCACATCGATCAACCGGCGCACCGTCGGCCGGCTCACCCCCAGCAAATCCGCGGCCTGCTGCGTCGTCAACATCATCGCCCGAGGCGCCACCGTCACCGCACGACCGGACCCCAGCGCGGCCACCACCTGCTTGAGCGCCGCATGTACCTCCGCCGGCAACTCCACCTGATCATGCTCGCCGGCACCGACCAGCAGATACCGCGGCTCCACCCGGTCACCGCGGCGCCGCTCGTGCGCATCGAGGAAGCCGACCACCTCCGCCAACCCCGCACCCTCCGCCGCCTGCGGCAGATACGTGTGCTGATCCAACGCCTGCGCACCCATCTCGAGCCCCTTCCCTTCGAAAGGATCGTAACACCTTTCGAACCCTTCGAATATCTGCGAACCGTGGATCGACTGCAGATTCAGGCGCTGCAATGGCCGAACACCCCGCAGGTTCAGTCCGGGTCAAGAACAGCTCCATCCCGATGAAGAACCACGCCACCAACGCCGGCCAGGGGTCGATGAGGGACACGGGATTCTGGACGCATCGGCCATCGACTGATCGAACCTGTTCGGTGTTCACTCGAATCAGCACAAGCTATGCGAAGGCTCGACCTGACCTAGTCGACACCATGGTGGCGTCCCTCATCGACGCCGGGAAAGGAACGGCCAGGATGAAACCGGAAACAGCGGAAGCCCGCATGTTGCTGTCCGTGATCGAGCATGCCCAGAACATGGTCGCACTCGCCGACTACGACACCGGACGCCTGCGCTACCTCAACCCCGCCGGAATGCAGCTCCGGAATGCAGCTGATGGGACTGACCGACGAGGCCGCCGTCGCCGCCCGCTGGGCGTCGTAGGTGGGTGCCTCCCTCGGTTGTCGATCTGGTCAATCGGGTGCCTGGCTCCGACTCACGCCGGTGGCTTCTCGCACCAGAGCCTTCCGTGAGTGCCGAGGGCCGCGATCCGTTCCTCGGCGGGGACGGCGCCGGGCGCCGGCCCGACGAAATCCGGTATCGTCCGCGCGCCGTCCCCATCGGAGTGGATCGTCGGCCGTGCTAGTCGCGGGAGAGCATGGCGGCGGCTTCGCGTTCGAGGTCGACGTAGGGTTCACCGCTGACATCGACGACCACCCGGTTCAGGGTGCCGCCGGTGAACGCCCACGGGGCGGTGCCGGGGTAGTCGTCGGTGACGGGTTCCCCGGTGTCGCGGCCGGCGGTGAGACCCTCCCCGGCGATGCTGAACTTGCCGGGCTGGGTCTTGATCCGGCCCTCGCCGACCTTGCGGTCTCCGTAGTACAGGGTCAGCATCCCGTGGGCGGTGCCGGGCGGGTCCTCACCGTCCTTGTCGAACGAGGCGGCCAGGAGCAGGTTCTCGCCGGTCGGCAGGTCCTCGGTGGCGACGATCCGCTGTTCGTCGCTGCCGAGGAAGTTGTACTCGTAGCGCAGGCGGTTGTCCCTGATGTACAGGGCGTGCCCACCGAAGCGGCTGCCGTGCGCGAACAGCACCCCGGATGCCCCGGGTTCGGGGAGATCGACCAGCGCACCGATCGAGTAGGAGCGGTTGCGGATGTTGACCGCGACCGACTCGGGGACCTCGGCGCCGCCCGGCCGGTAGACGTAGCGGTTGCGCGGCGCGGCGAGCTGCGGGCGGGGAGTGGTGAGGATCTCCACCGCCGACCGGTCGTCGAGCGGGAACGCCTCGTTGGCGCCGGCCTCGTGGAACCACAGCCCGATCAGCTCGGAGAGCCGCCCGGGCTCCTCGGCGGCGAGGTCGTGCAGCTCGGCGCGGTCCACCTGGGTGTGGTAGAGCTCCCAGGTGTCCTCGGGGAACCGGGCCCAGCCGCTGAGCGCCGGGTGAGTGGTGACGGCCTGCCAGCCGTCGTGCCAGATGCCTCGGGTGCCGAGCATCGAGTAGAACTGGGTGTGCTTGGCCGTCGGGATGGTGGCCGCGTCGAAGCTGTAGCGCATGCTCACCCCCTGCAGCGGGTGCTGGGTGTGGCCCTTGACGGTGTCGGGCAGTTCGATCCCGAGGCAGTCCAGGACGGTCGGGACCAGATCGATGGCGTGGTGGTATTGATCGCGGGTCTCGCCGCGGGCGGCGAGACCGGCGGGCCAGGAGATGATGCACGGGTCGCTGGTGCCGCCGTTGTATGAGTACCGCTTCCACATCTTGAACGGGGTGTTGAACGCCATCGCCCACCCGTTCGGGTAGTGGTTGTAGGTTTTGGTGCTGCCGAGCTCGTCGATCATCTTCAGGTTCTCGGCCAGACTGTCCGGCACGCCGTTGGCGGCCTTGTTCTCGTTGACCGAGCCGTCCGGTCCGCCCTCACCGCTGGCGCCGTTGTCGGAGACCAGCATGACGATGGTGTTCTCGAGCTGTTCTATCTCCTCGAGGTAGGCCATCAGGCGCCCGATCTGGTCGTCGCAGTGCGACAGGAACCCCGCGTACACCTCGGCCATCCGGGCGAAGAGCCGCTTCTCGTCCGCGGGGAGGGTGTCCCAGGGTCGGGTGTAGTCCATCGGCGGGAACGGCTTTCCGTCGGGTCCGCTGCGGGTGTCGGGGGTGCCGATCGGGTTGATCGGGGGCAGTTCGGTGTCCTGCGGGACCAGTCCCATCTCCTTCTGCCGGGCCAGGGTCTGCTCGCGTATCGCCTCGTAGCCGTCGTCGAACTTGCCGCGGTAGCGGTCGGCCCACTCCCGGGGCACCTGGTGCGGTGCGTGCGCGCAGCCGGGTGCGTAGTACAGGAACACCGGCCGATCGGCGGCGATCGCCTTGACATCGTCGAGGTACTCGATGGCCTTGTCGGTGATGTCGACGCTGAGGTGGTAGCCCTGCTCCGGGGTGGCCGGTTGCTGCACGGGGTGGTTGTCGTGGACGAGGTCCGGGTACCACTGGTTGGTCTCCGCCCCGAGGAAGCCGTAGAAGCGGTCGAAGCCGCGGCCGACGGGCCAGTTCTGTTTGGTGGACGCCAAATTCATCTCGTCCTCGGCGCACAGATGCCACTTGCCGACCATCGCGGTGCTGAAGCCCTGCTCGACCAGGACCTCGGCGAGGGTCGCGCACTCCGGGGGGACGTGCCCGTTGGCGCCGGGGAAGCCGACCGCGCATTCGCTGATGCAGGCCATCCCGTTGGTGGTGTGATTGCGGCCGGTCAGCAGGCAGGACCGGGTCGGCGAGCACAGGGCGGTGGTGTGCCACTGGGTGTACCGGAGCCCGTTGTCGGCGATCTTGTCGATGTTCGGCGTCTCGATCGGCCCGCCGTAACAGCCCAAGGCACCGAACCCGACGTCGTCGAGGACGATGTACAGCACGTTCGGTGAGCCCGGTGGTGCCTTCGGCTGCTCGTACGGTCCCCAGTCCGGGACCGAGTCTCGAATATCCAGGTTGACGACACCTCTGAATGGCTTGGCCATGACATTGGCTCCTGCTCGGGGTTCCCCTGCACGTTCCAGCCAAGCACTACCGGCCGGTGATAACCAGGGTCGTTCGACACTCCGGCTACGGCACGGCCTGATCTTGACCAATGGTGGCCGATGGAGCCGCCCGGCGGGTCGTAGCGATGCAGATGCAGCATTCACACGCCGCATAGACGTCAGCCCACTGCCATATGAGGATCGTTCTACGGCAACGGGTTTCGCCTGCACCATCGAGCACATCGGGAACGGGTGAAGTGCTCCGGATGGATCTCACCACTGCCCCGACCCACCGTCAGCGAAGCCGGGTGGTCAGGGCGACCGCTCGCCGTACTGCTGCGCATCACCACGATCGAGGTGCGGCCCGCGGCGCCGCCTCGCGACACCCCGGAGGGGACGGGACCCTGGCGGGCCGCCGTCCACCGAGGGGATGCTCGGCGTCGAATAGTCCTCGTAGTCCTCGCTCGGAGTGATCGAGCGGTGTCGGCACCGACCTGTTGGGTCGACCCTGGTGATCACCGGCCGGCCGTGCTTGGCTGAAATGGCAGGGGACTCCCATCTCCGACGAAAAGAGGTTGGCGAGATGACCGGAAGCTGGATCCCCGAAGACCCGTTCGATGACATCTTCCACCGTTTCTTCGGTTCGAGCGGCAGACCGCAGCCACCGGTCCAACGCGTGGATCTCGGCCGTCTGCTCAACGACGACGCGAAGCAACTGGTCTCGCTCGGACGGCAGGCGGCGGTGGACTGGGGGCACTCCGCCATCACGCCCGAGCACCTGCTCTACGCCGCGGCGCTGACGGACCCGACCCGTGGTGTCATCAGCGGTCTCGGACTCGACCCGGACAAGGTCGCCGAACAGATGCGTGACGTCGTCGCCGCGAGCAGCGCCGCCGACGAGGACGGATCCATCACGCTCAGCCCGGCAGCGAAACTTGCGTTGCGCACCGCCCAGCAGCAGGCGAGCCAGGCCGGCGTCAGCTACATCGGCCCCGAGCACATCCTGCTCGGTATCGCATCCAACCCGGACAGTCCCGCCGCGAGTGCGTTGTCGGGAGCGAAGATCGACGCCGGCAAGGGCCCGCACACGAAGAGTTCGACGCCGACTCTCGACGAATACGGGCGCGATCTGACAGCGGAGGCGCGCGGCGGAAACATCGACCCCGTCGTGGGGCGGTCGGACGAGATCGCGCAAACAGTCGAGATTCTCTCCCGCCGGCGCAAGAACAACCCGGTTCTCATCGGCGACCCCGGCGTCGGCAAGACCGCAATCGTGGAGGGACTCGCGCAGCGCATCGTCAACGGCGACGTGCCGTCCACACTCGCGGACCGCAGGGTGGTCGCCCTCGACGTGAGCGCGATGGTGGCCGGGAGCAAATACCGCGGCGAGTTCGAGGAGCGGCTGACGAAGGTCCTCGACGAGGTGCGTGAGCACTCGAACGAGCTGGTGCTGTTCATCGACGAACTGCACACGATCGTCGGTGCCGGTTCGGGCGGAGAGGGATCGATGGACGCCGGGAACATCCTCAAGCCGGCGCTCGCACGCGGGGAACTGCACGCCATCGGCGCCACCACCATCGACGAGTACCGCAAGTACATCGAGAAGGACGCGGCACTCGAACGACGCTTCCAGCCGGTCATGGTGTCCGAGCCGTCGGTGGACGACACCATCGAGATCCTCCGCGGCCTCGCCGACGTGTACGAGGAGCACCATCAGGTCCACTACAGCGACGAGTCGCTCGTGGCGGCCGCGGACCTGTCCGACCGGTACATCGCCGACCGCTTCATGCCCGACAAGGCGATCGACCTGATCGACCAGGCCGGGGCCCGGGTGCGACTGCGGACGAGGACACCCGACGCCGACACCCGCAGCGCGGAGGAGGAGCTCGCCCGACTCGAGCGGGAGAAGGACTCTGCCGTCTCGAACGAGGACTACGCGCGCGCCGAACAACTCAAGACCGAGATCACGCAGAAACGTGAAGCGCTCGGCGACGCGTCCAGCACCAAGGCGCCGGAGGTCACCGTCGTCGACATCGCCGAGGTGGTCTCCCGCCAGACCGGCATTCCCGTCTCGGAGCTGACCGCGGAGGAACGCGAGAAGCTGCTCGCGCTCGAAGACGTGCTCCATGCGCGGGTGATCGGGCAGGAGCAGGCGGTCACCGCGGTCGCCGAGGCCGTCCGCCGCGCCCGCGCCGGTTTGTCCGATCCGCGGCGGCCGATCGGTTCGTTCCTGTTCCTCGGGCCCACCGGGGTCGGTAAGACGGAGCTGGCGAAGGCGCTCGCCGACGCGGTGTTCGGGGACGAGGACCGGCTCATCCGGTTCGACATGAGCGAGTTCCAGGAGAAGCACACGGTCTCCCGCCTCGTCGGTGCACCGCCCGGGTACGTCGGCTACGAGGAGGCCGGGCAACTCACCGACAAGGTCCGCCGGCAGCCGTATTCGGTGATCCTGTTCGACGAGATCGAGAAGGCGCACCCGGACGTGTTCAACATCCTGCTGCAGCTCCTCGACGACGGCCGCGTCACCGATGCGCAGGGCCGCACCGTCGACTTCAAGAACACGATCGTGATCCTCACCAGCAACATCGGCTCCGATCTGATCCTCGACGCACCCGACGGCGACGTCGACCAGATCGTCCCGCAACTGATGGAACGGTTGCGCTCGCACTTCCGTCCCGAGTTCCTCAACCGCATCGACGAGACCGTGGTGTTCCACCGGCTCGACGAGCGACAACTGCGGCAGATCGTCGAGTTGATCCTCGACGGCACCCGCCGGCTGCTCAAGGCGCAGCACATCGGGTTGGACGTGACCACCGCGGCCGAGGACTACCTCGCCGAGGAGGGGTACGAACCCGAGTTCGGTGCCCGGCCGCTACGGCGCACCATCCAGAAGCAGCTCGACAACACGCTGTCGAGCATGCTCCTGAAGGGGGTCCTCTCGCCCGGCGACACCGTCCGCGTGGACACGGACGGCCAGGGCCTGTCGATCACCGCCGAGCCTGTCGACGACGATCACGGAACCGGCGATGGGGAATCGGCCCGGGAGAGCGCCGCCGGTGGCGGCTCATCCGATCTCCGCACCGGCGACACCGCGAAGACCGCGCCGGCGCCTCCCACGCAGGACTAGACGGTGCGTGCGCCGCTCCCCACCTCCGCATTCCCGAGACTTGCCGCAGCGTTGGTCGTCGGCATCGTGGCGGGTGCACTCGGCGCCCTGGTGACCACGGCCCCGGTCGGTGCTCTCGTCGGAATCGCGGCGGCAGCCGCCGTGTTCGTCGTATCCGGATGGTTCGTGCTGTGGCCGATGGATGCGGCCACCACGCGCCGCAACGTCCGACACGAGGACTTCCGCCCCGTCGCCGACGAATTGGCGGTGGTGACAGCATGTTCAGCAGGACTCGGGGGCATCATCGCACTCCAGATCGCCGGCGGATCCACCGCGGGATCCGCGCAGGCCGCCGTCGCACTGCTGGCGGTATTCCTGGCGTGGGCCTCCCTGCACCTGATGTACGCAGGTCGCTACGCCTTCCTGTACTACCAGGGATCGGGTCCTGAAGAAACAACGGGTGGAATCGATTTCAACTCCACCTCCCCGCCCGCGTTCCGCGACTTCTTCTACTTCAGCTACAACCTCGGAATGACCTACCAGGTATCCGACACCGACGTCTCCAGCACACAGATCCGAGCGGTGGCACTCCGACACTGCCTGCTCTCCTACGTCTTCGGCGCCGTCATCCTCGCAACAACGATCAACCTGGTCGCCGGAATCCTCATCCAATGAGAATCTCTCGGACCCGCTCGCAGCTCCGGCACACAGCCATGAGCCCGTCGGGTCGGCGAGGGACACGATCGAGGCACTCATCGCCGGGGAACGAGACCCTCGCGTGCCGGCCGAGTTGGCCCGCGGCGGGATGCGCCACACGATCCCGGACCTGACCCACGCCGGACCCCCGATTCGTTGATCGCGCTCGGGGATGGTCCCGTCAGGGTCAGTTACGCCGAACCGTACACCCGGCGGGCTCGTCGTTGCCGCTGATCTTGAAGTCTTCGCATGTCAGTAGGCGGTGGTGCTGGGTGCCCAGGGTGAAGGACAGAACGACGACGAGCACGATAGCTCCCACCGCCACCGCTGTGTCGCGTCCGCGCACCGACTCCACGCCCGGAACGAGCATGGCGAGGACGATGGTGACCATCGTGGGGATCCCTGCGATGGTCACCGCGACACCCAGCCAGAACAGGACGTCGTAGCCGAGGTCGTAGTCAAGGCTGGTGGTATCGGCGGGGGTCAGCCACGTCAACACTATCCAGACCGAGGGGATCAGAAGTGAGTACACGGCGGGCTGCGCCCGCCGTCCGAGCAGGAGCACGCCGACGAAGAACGCCGTTGTCGCTACCGCCCACAGCGCAAAAATCTGTTCGAAGAAGATCGCGTGGTACACACCGAGTGTGAAGGCCGGCCACCACACGATGAGCGAGGTGGCCACCGCGATGGCGGCGAGCCGTCGCACCCCCAGATCCGTGTGACGAGCCGCCGGCGGAGGGACCGGGTCCTCAGTCATGCAGGTGATGCTACGTCGGGCTTTCGCCCTGAATGATCTTGTGCCGGACACACACGGGTCCTGAATAGCCCGGAAGCGCCTCCATGGCCGATGCGAGCCCTTTCTCGGTGGCTACCCTGCGGGCGTGGGTGGCTCGCTCGACCGCGTAGGTGCATTCCCTCTGCCAGAACAGGGCCGGCAGCACCACGGCCGGCTCCGCATATCGGGTCGGCCGGGTCGGTCGAGTCGAGCCGAATCGGGTCGGCCAGATTCCGCAGGCCCACACCCCCGAGGAACCCGGCCCCGGCCCCTTTACCGGTCCTGGCCTCCCGATTGGCGGGCTGCCTGCGCGAGGACCTGCGGTCCGGTGACGAACGCCTTCTTCCAGGGGGCGACGCCGTCGATCTCGATTTCGATGGACATGCTCAGCACGGTCCGGATGAGCACGATCAACCCCAGGATGGCGGCGTCCGTGAGCGAGGGCGTGGAGGTGACGGTCTTGACGATGTCCGCGGCGACCAGCAGCTCCAGGCCGAACAGTATTGCTCCGCCCAGCGCGTTGCGCAGCATTTTGAACGCCCGACCACCATCGCCTGTTCGCTTCCATGTTCGGGCCGCGAGGACGAAGGCGAGGGCAAACCCCGCCACCATCGACAGGACACCGAGGACTTCGAAGGACTCCGTCACCAGTTCGAAGAATCGGGCAGTGTCCATGACGGGGTCCTGTTCGGAAGACGGTTCCGGGTTGGGCGTGCGCACCTACCAGAGCAGGTTCTCGCAGTGCAGTCGTCGAGGTCAAGCCCGGTCCCAGGCCCCACGCATGTGGGCAGAAGTAGCCGGTGATGATCCCCACATGCCGGGGCGGGTAGGTGCCCGACGACCGCGAGAATGCCGTCGAGGTGGACAGCGGGGATCGTGACGTTCGATGAGCCGTGGACGGCTCGCTCCTCCCGCGTGTACTCGTCGAAGCCCGGCCGCGGGACCACCGACCCGTCGCGACCCCGGCTACGGGTGAGACGACCGGTGCCGGGTCGCGCGGAACGGGACGAGAATGAACACCGCGATCGCCAGGTAGCCGAAGACCGCAACAACCGGCAGGAACAGTCCCAGGACGATCATCACCACATAGGCGCCCACGCTGGGTGTGAGCCGCTGGTTGAGTGTCTTCAGGTCCTCGTGCGTCATGTCGGGGTCGGGTCGCATCAGCCGCGCGTGCACCGCGTACCGCCACAGGACCCACACCAGCACCGCCGTCAGAAGCAGATTGATCCCGAAGACGGTCGTCGCGACGCGCTCAGCCTCCGCTTCGCCGATGAACTCCGCCAGCAGCCGCGTCGGGAAAGGGAGGAACGCCACCACCATCAGCAGTATCAGATTCAGCTGAACGAACACCGGGGTGGCACGGTCGAGGTACTCGGTGATCACCGTGTGCGCGAACCACACCGCACCGATGGTCGAGAAACTCACCAAGTAGGCGAGATACGAAGGCCACTGGTGGGCCAACGCGCCCAGCAGGTCCTCCTCGGAACTGCTGGCAACCCCGAGCTCGAGGACGAGAAGGGTGATCGCGATGGAGAACACACCGTCGCTGAAGGCCTCCAACCGCGCGGTCTTATGACCCCGCGGGCGAGCCCGTCGCCCTTCATCGTTCACAAATAAGATTCTGCCTCCGCACGACACAACCCCGACGACTAATCGATGGTCCAAGGTCATGCTGAGGCCGAGCACGACGACACGGGAATCCCGGTCGATCGCAAGGTCCACCCCGGTGGTTACGTGCCATGCCGGTCGGAGCCGGGTATTCGGTGAGGTCCTCGCCGCGGGTCGACGGTGTCGACTCTCGACGGGCTGCCGGGCCTCGAGGATGCGACGGGGATGGCCGACGGGGGTCCGGTTCTGAACCTGTCCCGTCCACGCAATTCCGACTGGCCCGAGTCAGCGGTTCGTGACCTGGTCAACTACCCGTAGCGACGTGAACGTGGGCTTGTGCTCAGTGGTCGAGCCACTCCAGCCGGCGACTCGAACAGCACCAACGCCCGCTCCGTACAGGACCAGTGCGCTCCGAAAGTGGTGCTGCTGACAGTGAAACCGGCGGGATACCCCACAGCCGCGGGACCCCGGCCCGGGGGCCTCAGCGGTCCTGGCTCGACGTTTGGCTTCCCGATTGGCGGGCTGCCTGCGCGAGGACCTGCGGTCCGGTGGCGAACGCCTTCTTCCAGGGGGCGACCCCGTCGATCTCGATTTCGATGGACATGCTCAGCACGGTCCGGATGAGCACGATCAACCCCAGAATCGCGGCGTCCGTGAGCGAGGGCGTCGAGGTGACGGTCTTGACGATGTCCGCGGCGACCAGCAACTCCAGTCCGAACAGGATCGCGCCGCCCAGCGACTGACGCAGCATTTTGAACGCGCGGCCGCCGTCACCTGTTCGCTTCCACGTCCGGGCCGCGAGGACGAAGGCGAGGAGGAACCCGAGAACCATCGACAGGACACCGAGCACTTCGAAGGATTCCGTCGCCAGTTCGAAGAATCGGGCGGTGTCCATGACGGGTTCCTGTCCGGCAGTGGGTTGGCAGGTTGCGTGCCTGGCGTCACCGGGCGTGCGCGTGGCAGTCGTGGGTTCGGTGTTCCTCGTTGTCTCTACTCGCCCCGGGCATTGTCGCCGCGGTGGGCCGCGGCGAGCACGTCGTCGGCGCTACCGGGTTCGGTGCGGGGTTGCTGGTTGAGCTTGTGGCGCGGGGAGGGGAGGATTGCGGCCCGAGCGCGTGCCCACCCGTCGGGGTCACTCGGCGTTGCCGGTGGGAAAGTAGACCGATCCGTCGCTGCCGACGCATCCGCCCTGGACGGGCCCCGGTCCGAAGGCGCCGTTGACCTGGCCGGTTCCACCGCCGGGGTTCGATCCGACACCTGCCCCGCCGGCTCCGACTGCGCCGCACGTGTAGCTGTTGGAATCGCCCGGGTCGTTGTGGAACTGAACCTGAGTCCCGGCTGTGTTCGGATCGCCGTGCAGGTTCGGGGCTGCCACTGCGGCGCCCGGAGCCGTGAACAGGGCGATGGCGGCCGCTGCGATGACCGCACGCCTGGTGATCGTTGTCATGGGTGGTCACTCTCGATTCGGTTTCAGCCGACACCAGGGTGGGAGTCGCGATTGTTCGCCGACCGGGCGCGTGGAGCGCCGTCCTCTGGTGATGGACCCATTATCGTCCCGGGGTGGACGGCGGGGTACCCCTGATAGACGTCCCGTCAGAGGCCCAGGCGGCCGATCTCGACTTCGAGTGGCGTCACGCCGCGTCGCACCGCGTCGTCACCCGAAGTCGTTGCCGCCGCGCTCCGATCGGACTCGCAGTACGCCATGCCCAGACCCGGGTAAGCTCAACCAGGTGCCCGTCACGACGCTGGGCGCTCACGGCAGCACACACCTCCACCCGCGGTGGTTGCCGGCCCGTACGGCCGACGGCACAACCTGCAACGCTGCACGGGACGCTGTCGACAGCCAGCCCGAGACCGGTGAACGGGTGGCCGGTGACACGTGAAGGGCTCGATCGGATTCGATGCAACGGGCGGCCAATCAATTCGATCCTCAACGAAAGCCCGCTGGGCGAAAGGCTCGGAACATGGACAATAGGTTGCCGACGGGGTACATCGTTTACCTGGAGGATGACGACGGTGTCGACCTGATACCCGAGGGCAACGACGCCTCGGTGGTGGACGGCGTGCTGACAATCTTCAAGAACACCGAGGTCTTGGCCATCTACCGGGCCGGGTCGTGGAAGGCCATCCGTCGAGACAAGGACGTCACACGCTACATCGACAAGCAACTCGTACCGATCTCGATCGAGACGATCGAACACTCGGCGAACTCGACCGAACCTGGAACCGCGGTGGACTGATCTCCGACACCGGCACAGTGCCCTATGAGGGAAACGCCTCCTCAGCCACGCAGGTACAGGGGGCGTTCCTGCCACCTCGGGCCGAAAAGTTGAGTGCAAGTGGAATACTCTCCTGGCGATGAAGGCAGCTCCGGGCTGCTCCGGAACACGATCGACGGGCGTTCGGACGCCGCACCCGGAAATCGGGGAGAGCGCATGAGCCGCAACATCTTCGGTACCACCCAGCCGAACACCGACAGCACCGCCCGCGACCACCTCGCGAACGAACGAACGTATCGCGCGTGGCACCGGACGGGATCAGTGTTCCCGCATCGGGTGTGGCGGTCGCGAAGTCCGCACCGAACCGGGGCGGCCACGCTGTGGCCGCCGGGTTCATCCTGCCCGCCGCGGGACTGCTGGTCTCCGTCCACGGCACCGTCCGCTATCGGGTGATCTGCCGGCAGCTCGAGGCCGGGGAGTTCGCGCCGGCGACCGTCACCGCGATCGTCCTCTCCAGCGCCGTCACCCTGCTCGCACTTCTCGCCGTGGTGGTCCTGCCCTGATCGACATCGGCTCGATACCGGCGCAGATCCACACGAGGTCCGCCGAATACCGGTCCGCGTGCCACCGGTCCGTGGTCGGTTCCCACCACGTCAGTACAGGGCCCGGGTGTGATCGAGGTGCTGGTTGAACGACGCGGGTGTGGTCAGTGACAGGGACAGGTACGTGGTGGCGAAGAGGACGAGATGCAGGGAGATGACCGCGACCAGCGCTTCGATCGCCCGCAGTTCGGGCACCGCGGCGCGGATGATTCGGCGAATCTGCCACACCAACACGCAGAGGAGGAGCACGCCGCCGATCGTCACCCGGATGAAGGCGTTGCGTTCGGTGTAGTCCGGGCCGGCACCGGGTAGTACACACCGAAGAGTAGTGCCCAGGTCACCCGCGACGGTGAGGACCGCGCGCACGATTGCTCGTCGCCGGCGACGGCGATCCAATTCGACCAGGCTCCGCGCTCTCACCACGAGAATCAGTCCGGGTGGCCTGATCGCGCGCGATCCACGGCAAGGATGTACGCGTTGATCACCACCACCCACGCCGGGAACACCAACGTCACCCACGGGCTGAAGTTGACGACCACCAGCAGTGCGAGGGCGAGCAGGTAGGTGGTGATCGCCAGCCACCGCGGCATCAGGCCGGTACGCAACCAGATCGTTCCCAGCGAGATCATGAACACCGCGGCCATCCGCACCCCGTAGAGATTGTCGACGTGCAACATCACCTCACGCCCGAAGTCCACCAGCTCGGCCTGGGGAGCGGTCGAGCGCCGGGAGACCGCGAGCAGCCCGCCTGCCAGCGCCATCGACACGAACATCATCGCCAGGAACAACAGCCCGCTGCCCAGGCAGACGGTCGCGAAGAACCGGTTCTCCAGCTCCCCGTAACGGTCCCGGACCTCGCCGAGGAGCCACAGGAAAGCGATGCCCGCGAAGGGGGCCAGCACCAGGGCGATCATGATCTGGGACTGGTCGCGCAGCCACGGCGACGCGGCAGCGGCCGGCAACGCCGTGTGCAACAGAACGATGCTGGATGCGAACAGGACACCGAAGACGACGCCGGCGACCGCCGCGGCACGCGGCGTCCGCAATCGGCGGAACTCGGCCTCACCCTGGGTCTCGGCCATGTGGTCAATCCTCGTCGAAGCCCGGCTGCGGGACCACCGACCCGCCGCGATCCGCGGCTACCGAGGAGACGCTGGACAGTGGCGCGGTCACCGGTGTGTTCGATGCCGCCCCCGCCGGTGACGGCGGTGAGCGTCGTGATCGCGGGTGTGGCGGCCGCCCGCCACGGCTGCCGGATGCACAGAGCCGGATCAGCCCGCGCCACCCGAACTCGCGGGCTCGGTGGCGGCGGAACCGCAAACGGGTGACCCGGCTGATGCGAATCCACCACATGGTGGGCCGGCACCTGCGCCGCAGCAAGCGCACGGCCATCGCGGACAAGTCGGCTCCGTCGGCGCCGGTACTGCGGTCCTGCCAACGCGCGTTACGGGCGGTGTCCTTGCCCACCCACATCCGTTGCGTCTCGCCACTGATGCCCACATCCGCGGCCACCGCCGCGTACCTACGTTTGCCGTCGGCCGCGCGGCACACCGCGACCGCGTCTTTCCGGAATTCCTCCGTGCAAAGAGACCGGCGTCCCACCTCCACATCCCATCTGCCCCGCCTAGAATCATTGTCCGGCGTGTCCACTCCACGGAGGCAGCCTCGGTTTCACCTGCACCTTTCGTCGTACAGTGTGATCCGGCCCCCCACACCCCCACGAGCCTGACGAGGCAGACTGTGCGCCCGACCCGACCGCACACTCACCTCCCCGTGCCACTCAATGTCATACCCAGGGCATACCATCCCACCTCCACGCAACCCAAAACACCCGAAAGCCGGAAAATCCATCAAGCACGAAACACGCTAACCACCAACACCATTCGAGGTTCGTTGAACTCGGAAGGTGCACAAGTATTGAAACTAGCTTAGCTACACAACAATATATACCGAAAGTTATTACATACCAACATAATTCAAACGAATAAACCGCGCAACACCGGCACCCGCGCCGCCCACACGACCATCACCGGCACTCCCCCGAACAGGTCGCCGGCACCCCACATCACAAACCGGGGACATGCCATCACACCAGGTCACAGCACCATTACGCCCAAGGCAGCCGAGGTCGCGTCGATCCCACCCATAACCACCTGCACACCGCCCAGAATGGGCAGCAGGGAATTCAGCAGCGGATCGCGTCGCTCGCGGCGACACCCAGGGAGGGAGTACGTCATGGTGTTCGAAAGATTCTCCGATCAAGCCCGACAAGTGGTCACCCCTCGCCGCCGGAGCCGCCCGCACCCACCACCAGAACTGGCGTCGGCACCGAACACCTGCCCGCCCCAGATCCTCGGGCGCCGGCGGCCCCGGAGCGGCAGCGCTGACTCTCATGGCGCGTCACCGCCCCGGCACTCGAGAGCAAGCTCGACGGTGCCAGCGCCCCGGCGGGCTCCGCCCCGGCCGCGGGGCACATCCCAATCACCGGCGAAGACGAAGAAGGTCCTCGAAGCCAGCCTGCGCCAGACGGCCCTGCTCGGGCATGAGGAGATCGGCACCGAACATCTCCTCCTGGCCCTGCTCGACGACCCCGCCTCCACCGGCGCTCAAATCCTCACCGACCTTGCATCCCTGCCCATCAGCGAGATGCGTGAGCACCTCAGACGCGAACTGGCCCAGCAACCCACCCCAGGCCCCGCCCACCGCATCCCCATCCGGCTCAGCGACGACGAATACACCCGCGCCCACGCTGCCGCCCGCACCGCCGGCCAGAACCTCGAAACCTCCGGTCCACGACCGCATCACCGACGCCGTCGAACAACCCGAATAGCAGGTTCAGTTGGGGGTGAAGAACAGCTCCATCGACATGAAGAACCACACCACCAACAGCACGAACGCGCACACCAACGGGCGGGGCGAAGTCCATGCTCGGATCGGCCGCGGCGATGGGGCCCGTGACGATGGGGCCCGTGACGGCGACGACCTACGGGGTCATCTGTTCCCCGGTGACGAGGAAAATCACTCTGCGTCCGACCACGACGGTGTGGTCGCCGAAGCGCTCGTAGAAGCGGCCGAGCAAGGTCACATCGACCGCGGCCGGGATGGTGCCGGTCCAGGCCGGATCCTCGATCAGGGTGAGCAGCCGGCGGTGCAGGTCGTCGAGTTCGTCGTCGCGTCTGCCGATCTCGGCGGCCAGTTCGGGATCGTGCGTGCGCAGGACCCGTTCGGCGAGGCCGGCCAACTCGGCCGCCACCCGCCCCATATGGGAGAGCAATTCCTCCGCCTCCCCGGAGGCGACGTGCTCGGGATGGCGGCGGCGGACGCTTTCGGCCACATGCTGCACCAGCCCGCCCATCCGGCTCAGATCCGCCACCAGGTGCACACCGGTGACCACCTGACGGAGATCACGCGCCACCGGTCCCTGCAACGCCAGCAGCGCCATCGCCAGGTCCTCGCACGGACCGCGCAACTCCTCGATCTGTTCGTTGAGGTCGAACACCCGCTCGGCCAGGGGCAGGTCAGCCAGCACCAGGGCATCGGTCGCCGCCTGGACGGCCTCCCCGGCCAGCCGGCACATCGACGCCAGACGGTCCGTCAGCTCGTCGAGCTGCTCGTGAAACTTCATCCGCATGCGCATCATCCTCGTGCACCTGCCGAAGACAGCACACGGGGACGTGTCATCTTTCCTGGTCCGACGGCTCGCCCAGGCCGCGATTCTTGCCGTCCATCCAGGCGATCACATCGAACACCCGCAGTGCGGAGATCTCGTCGGGGAGGCCGACCTCCTTCCGGATCGACAACAACCGGCGGTGCAACGATCCGTCGTCGGCACGGAGGGCCTCCCGGACCGGGTTCAGATGTGCTCGCTCGGTGCCCAGGACCTGACTGACAACGGAGTGTAGGGTCGAGAGCTGGCGCGGTGGCAGATCCTGGCTGTAAGTCGCGAAGCCACTGTGAGCAGAACGGTTTCCCGCTCGGCTGTTCTTCTTCACGGCCGTTGCCAGGGTGCTCCGTTTCCAGCTCCCGCCCGTCAATCCGTGCATGCGGTTCTCCCGCACACGGCTTACCGACGTCGTTCACCGCCGGCATTCGGTCTCTCCCGCCAAGCCTTGAAAGGCCTGGGAGCGACGACAGTTCCCGACAGCGAGATCAGCCCAAGATGATCGGGCGACTGGTAGGCCAGCACCGACCACCCGTACTCGCGGGAACGCTTGTGGCGCTTGGCAATGATTAG
>NZ_BCWY01000133.1 GCF_001894825.1 Rhodococcus jostii NBRC 16295
GTTCGAACGTTCATCGAGTTCCCTATACGAGATTTCTGTTTCCCCGAAGACCAGAGCAGTTGCTTCAGGCTTGATCGCCGCTGCGGTGGACAGCAGGTCCGGAAGGAGCACCGGTGGCTCAGCTTGCGGACCGTGACCGGGAACCAACACACGGTCCGCGTCGTCGAGGAGATCGATCTCGCCCGCCGCGCTCTGTGGCGCGACGGTGACGAACCGTTCGAGGTAGGCCAGAAACCGGCGATGATGGTGCGCCAATTCACGCTGCGAGAAGAGGTGGGGATTTCCGTGGAATTCGATGGACAACGGCGAATTGCTTCCGCTTCGAACCAGATTGACCTGTAGATCCTCGAGGAGCCCCGACCGAAGAATGTGGTAACGACCGCCAGCGTTTCCGAGCCTGATCTCCGAGTCGAAGAACATCATGTTGACGACGGGCCCGAATGTCGACGACGCGGCGCCGCCCAACCCGATATCCCGCCGGATGTCCTCGTATCGATAACGCTGGTGACGCAGTGCGCCCGTCAACTCGCGACGGGCGAGGTCCACGAGATCACGGACCGTCGTGGTGGGGCCCGCTGCGAGCCGGATGGGCAGCACGTTGGCGACCATGCCGGCGGAACGCTTCAGGGCGGCGGTCGTGCGAGCGGTGACCGGAAGGCTCAGTACCGTCTCTTCGGAGCTCGTCATCCTGGCGAGGAAACTTCCCAGCGCGGCGACGAGGATCTGGGCTGTGCTGACGCGGTGGGCGTCAGCGGCGGAGTCGAGTAGTGAAGCCAGACGGACCGGCAGCACGCACGCTGCCACCAGGTCGTGGGGTGCGGCGGACGCCGTCCGCCCGGTCAGGCTCAGTGGAGTGGGAAGCCCTTTCGCGTGGTCCAGCCAGTACTCACGGTCCGACGCGAATCGATCGCTATTGCGGTATGCGAGCTCCCCTTCGTAGATGTCCTGCAGCCCGATCGCCGCCAGCGGCGCAGGTTCGCGTCCGTCGATGATTGCGTTGTACCGTTCCGCCGCGCGAGCGGTCGCAGTGAGTCCGCCGTACCCGTCGATTGCGATGTGGTGCATCCGCGAGTACCAGTAGTAGTGACGCTGAGAGACGCGAAGGAGCTTCGTTTCCGCGAGTACGTCCTCGAGGAGATCGATAGGGGCACTGTAGTCGGCCTGCATCCACTCCAGAGCGGCCGCGGCAGGGTTGGGCTCGGAGCAGAAGTCGACGACCGAGCCGTCGTAGCCGGCTCCGGTGTCCACCACCTGCAGAGGTTGGCCGTCGACCTCGATCAGCCTGAGGTAGGGCGAGCGAAGTTCTCGTGCTGTGGATTGCACAGCCTCGGCGAACACACCTGCGTCCAGTTCGCCGTCTATCTCGACGTACTGTGCGATGTTGATCGGTACGCTTTTCGAAACCTTTTGTGCGAACCATATTCCGCGCTGCGCGGCCGACAGTGGGAATTTCTCCCCTGCCGCATCGGACAGCGCCGATGTGTGTAAAGCCATGGGGTGTCCCGTCACTCGACCTCGTGGCAGGGCAGGACAAGGGTGCGCGCGCAACTGGTCCCGAGTCCCCGCCCGACCTCATATATCCGGTGCAGTGCTCGCTCAACTCAGCATCGTCCGTCAACACAGAAAAGTCACGACCGGTTTGTACTTGTTTTTTGAGGCCTACATCGGAGTGGTACGCGCGTGCGTGTCGGCGAACGTGTTGAGCGCACCGGCCATCTCCTCGGCCCGTGCGCTGGTGACGGTCAGCCGGTCGCCGCACGCCGTCGTGACGATCACGGCGGGACCGGTCCTCGTCACGACGCCGTAGTTCCGTCGGCCCTTCACCTTGAGTCCCCAGCCGCCGAAGTCGTCGAACGGCTTGATCATGTCGACGCGGGCGCCCTCGATCTCGTCGACGCCGTACTGCAGGGCGGTCATCCCCATGTTCACCACCCGGATGCCGGACCGATCGACGATCACCCGGAAGCGGAGCAGGCTCACGATCAGCAGCCCGACCGGAACGAACACCGCGAGCGGCCACCACCCGTCGACGAGCTGGCAGACCGCGAGAGCAGGTGCGACGCCGAGCAGGACGAGCAGCACCAGCGAGCCGACGGTGCCGAAACCGACCGTGTCCGCGACCGTGGTCGGGTCGACCGCGCGCGGCAACCTTGGGTCGGGTGGACTGGTGGCGGACACCCGGAGCCGGTAGTCGCGCAGGAGGGCGGCGCCGAGCAGGCCGACAACCGCGCCGATCGCGACCCCGAGCCCGAGCGACCACAGCGGAAGTTCGGTGTCGGACGCGTCGGTGACGTCGAGTTGGACGCTGAGCATCACGACCTGCACCGTGAGGATCAGGCCGACCACGGACAGCCCGACGACGAGCATGGTGCGGCGCATCATCAGCATCGCCTGCGCCAGGGCGGCGATCGCCGCGCATCCACCGCCGAACAGGACCGTCACCAGGGCGAACGTCCAGGCGCTGGACATCGGGGTGGAGAAACCGTCGGGCGAGGTGGTGGTCCAGTGGGTGGCGATCTCCGCCGGAAGCCGCGGTTCCCAGATCTTCGTCAGGACCACACCGGACACGGCGGCGACGATCGGCAGCAGCACACCGAACACTGCGCCTGCGGGGTCGACGACGCGCGAGGTGTTCACCGGACGGGCCGTGACCAGCCGGTCAGGACGGCTGGCAGGCGCCCTTCAGCGAGCACGCACCGCAGGAACTGCCGCAGCCGCCGGTGTCGGCAGCGGGCACCGCCGCGGCGGCACGGGCACCGAGCGATCCGCCCGTCGCCGCGGTGAGGGCGGCAGCGACGACGCTGACGAGGACGGCGCCGATTCCGAAGACTCCGCCGATCAGGATTCCGGCGATTCCGCCGATGACGAGGAGGCCGGCCGCGGCGAGAAGGGTGGGCCCGGCCACCTTGTTGGCCAGCGCAAACGTCTGATCGTCGCGCATCGTCTCGGGGGTACGGACACCCGCCCACCGGTTGCGTGGGAGGCGCTCGGCGAGGCCTGCAACGGCGACACCGGAGACGGCGACGGCGAGCACGAACAGCACGACGGAGGCAATCAACACGAGACCAGGATACGGCGGACCCGGACGCGCAGGTGAGCCCGGGTGGGGTGAGGCTCTACCCTGGTTGACGGTATCCCCCTAATTCAGAATGTCAGCCAAGTAGATAGCGACCACAGTGACCGAGCACGTGCAGCCCGCCAACCCGTCCGACGCGACCCCGCAGCACCGCTACACCGCGGAGCTCGCCGGCCAGATCGAGCAGCGCTGGCAGGACCGGTGGAGCGAGGACGGCACGTTCAACGCGCCCAACCCGGTCGGTCCTCTGGCCGGTCCGGTTCCCGCCGACAAGCTGTTCGTGCAGGACATGTTCCCGTACCCGTCGGGGACGGGTCTGCACGTGGGTCACCCGCTCGGCTACATCGCGACCGACGTGTTCGCGCGCTATCACCGCATGCAGGGCCACAACGTGCTGCACACCCTCGGCTACGACGCGTTCGGTCTGCCGGCCGAGCAGTACGCGGTGCAGACGGGCACGCACCCGCGGACCACGACCGAGGCCAACATCGGCAACATGAAGCGGCAGCTGCGCCGCCTCGGGCTCGGCCACGACGAACGGCGCACGTTCGCGACCACCGACGTGGACTTCTACCACTGGACGCAGTGGATCTTCCTGCAGATCCACGACGCGTGGTTCGACAAGGAGGCCGGCAAGGCCCGGCGTATCTCGGAGCTCGAGGCCGAATTCGTCTCGGGCGAGCGCGCGGTGGAGGACGGACGGGACTGGCAGTCGCTGTCCGCGTCGGACAAGGAAGCGATCCTCGACTCCTACCGCCTCGTGTACCACTCCGATTCGATGGTCAACTGGTGCCCCGGTCTGGGCACGGTGCTGGCCAACGAGGAGGTCACCTCCGACGGTCGCAGCGACCGCGGCAACTTCCCCGTGTTCCGTAAGCACCTGCAGCAGTGGATGATGCGCATCACCGCGTACTCGGACCGTCTGGTCGACGACCTGGAGTACCTGGATTGGCCGGAAAAGGTCAAGACCATGCAGCGCAACTGGATCGGGCGCTCGCACGGTGCGCAGGTGCGGTTCCAGGCGAACAGTCATCAGATCGAGGTGTTCACGACGCGTCCGGACACGCTGTTCGGTGCGACGTACGTGACGCTGGCACCGGAGCACGAACTGGTGGACGAGCTCGTCGCGGCAGAGTGGCCTGCGGGTGTGGATTCGCGCTGGACGGGCGGTGCCGCTACGCCCGCCGAAGCGGTTGCGGCGTACCGGAAGTCGATCGCGGCGAAGACGGATCTCGAGCGTCAGGAATACAAGGAGAAGACGGGCGTCTTCCTCGGCACCTACGCGGTGAACCCGGTGAACGGGCACACGCTGCCGGTGTTCATCGCCGACTACGTCCTCACCGGCTACGGCACGGGCGCCATCATGGCCGTCCCGGGCCACGACCACCGCGACTACGAGTTCGCCACCGAGTTCGGCCTCGACATCGTCGAGGTGATCTCCGGCGGCGACCTGTCGAAGGACGCGTACACCGGCGACGGCACGATCGTGAACTCCGACTTCCTGAACGGCATGTCCGTCGCCGACGCGAAGAAGGCCATCACCGAGCGGCTCGAGGCGGACGGCACCGGCGAGGGCACCATCCAGTACAAGCTGCGCGACTGGCTGTTCGCGCGCCAGCGGTACTGGGGCGAGCCGTTCCCCATCGTGTACGACGCCGACGGCAACGCCCACGCCCTGCCGGATTCGGCTCTGCCCGTGGAACTCCCGGAGGTCGAGGACTACGCGCCCGTGTCGTTCGATCCCGACGACGCGTCGTCGGAGCCCTCTCCCCCGCTGGCGAAGGCCGTCGACTGGGTCAACGTCGAACTGGACCTCGGGGACGGACTGCAGACGTACCGCCGAGACACCAACGTGATGCCGCAGTGGGCGGGCAGCTCGTGGTACCAGCTGCGCTACATCGACCCCACCAACCCGGACGTGTTCTGCGACAAGGAGAACGAACGGTACTGGACGGGTCCCCGTCCGGAGATCCACGGTCCGAACGATCCCGGTGGCGTCGACCTGTACGTCGGCGGTGTCGAGCACGCGGTGCTGCACCTGCTGTACTCGCGGTTCTGGCACAAGGTGCTGTTCGACCTCGGCTACGTCAGCTCCAGCGAGCCGTACCGCCGCCTGTACAACCAGGGCTACATCCAGGCCTACGCCTACACCGATGCCCGCGGCGTGTACGTGCCGGCCGACGAGGTGGAGGAGAAGGACGGAAAGTTCTTCTACCAGGGAGCGGAGGTCAACCGCGAGTACGGGAAGATGGGCAAGAGTCTCAAGAACTCCGTCTCACCGGACGAGATCTGCGAGGGGTACGGCGCCGACACGCTCCGCGTGTACGAGATGTCGATGGGCCCGCTCGACACGTCCCGCCCGTGGGCGACCAAGGACGTCGTCGGTGCGCAGCGCTTCCTGCAGCGCGCCTGGCGTGTGGTCGTCGACGAGGAGTCCGGCGCACTGCGCGTCACCGACGACGCCCCGACGGAGGACACCCTGCGCGCGCTGAACAAGGCGATCGCCGGGGTCGGCGAGGACTACACGGCGCTGCGCGACAACACGGCCGCGGCCAAGCTGATCGAATACACCAACCACCTCACCAAGGCGTATCCCGCCGGTGCACCGCGCGTCGCGGTGGAGCCGCTGGTGCTGATGCTGGCACCGCTGGCCCCGCACCTCGCGGAGGAGCTGTGGTCGCGGCTCGGACACGAAAAGTCCCTGGCGCACGGACCCTTCCCGGTGGCCGAGGAGAAGTGGCTGGTGGAAGACACCGTCGAGTACCCGATCCAGGTCAACGGCAAGGTCCGCAGCCGCGTGACGGTTGCGGCCGACGCCCCGCGTGAGGAGATCGAGAAGATCGCGCTGGCCGACGAGAAGATCGTGGCGCTGCTGGACGGCGCGGAGCCGCGCAAGGTCATCGTCGTGCCCGGGAAGATGGTCAACATAGTGCGCTGACGCGCCCGTGAGTACTTATTAACGTTCCGCGGTTAATAAGTACTCACAGGCGCGAAGCGCACGTGAAATCGACGTCTACGACCTGCCGACCGTGTGCACCGCGGACGTCACCGGCATCTACCTCACCTGGGACGTCGATCAGGAATTTCTCGCCGAGCAGCGGGAGCACCTGAACTCGTTCGTCGTCCGCGGCGGCCGGGTCGTCGTCAACGGGCACGTGCAGCGCATCTTCCTGGACGGACTGACCAGGTGGCGCAAGCTCGAGTTCCGCAACCCCTCGGACCTGGCGCTGACGCGCGTGACGGAGCACCCCGTGTGGGCCGGCAGCGATCCGAAGGCGTTTCTCTACAACACCGGCCGCCGTGGACCGGTGCCGTTCGCCGAACTCGAACGGATCGGCGTCGCGGGGTTCTACGGCCGCGGCTGCTATCTGGACCTGCCCGACGGCGCCAAGGTGGTGCACACGATCGGCCGCACCCGCGCCCCGATCGACTACGAAAACCCGCTCGGCGCCGGCCGCGTGCTGGTGCACGGCGGCAACGACCTGCTCCAGTCGCGGCACCACCGACTTGCGGCCGCAAATCATCCGATGGCTGGAAGCACGATGACCCGCGCCGCGACGGTCGCCTTCCTCCACGGTGGCAGCCACGCACAGCTGGCCACCCTCGCCGATCCTGCCTTGGAGCCGTACCGGATCCGGCCGGTGCATGTGCGCACCGGCGACCTCGACGACATCCGCGACGTCGACGTCCTGGTGGTGGCGGACCGTCTTCGCGCGGACCTGCTGACCCGATGGACGGAGGCGATCACCGACCGTCTCGGCGGGGGTGCCACGGTGATCGTCTTCGGAGAGAACAAGTCCGGGGACTGGCTGCCCGGCGTTCGCGAGGACAGCCGCCCGACCGTCTTCTGGTGGTGGCGCACCGGCGAGGATCACCGACTTCGTCAGCGGTCCCCGGACCATCCCGCATGGGACTACCTCTCCGAACATGGAGCCGCCGAGTGGTGCGGTGAGCCTGGTCGACCTGCACACCGAGGACGGCGAGTGCGACGGTTCGATCCTGTTCGTCGACGAGACCACCACTGCGGGGCGGCTGCTCGTCACCACGATGGACTGCGCTCCGCGCCCGTGAGTACTTGTTAACCACGGGCGGTTAATAAGTACTCACGGGTGGTTTGATACATGGGTGGAACTCGTGATCGAGGCAACCGACCTACCCGGATCGTCGTGCCCGCCGGGGAACAATTTCCCCGGCTACGACAATATCCACGTGGGCGTGCAGCGCCGGGGTGCACCCGGCGATCTGCTGGGTCTGTGTCGGGGCGGCGCGACGTCGGCGCGCTGGGTGCTCGACTGCAAGACCAAGCCGACGCCGACGGGTCTCGACGTCACCGGACCGTACGTGCAGGGCCGCCCGGGTGCGCGGTTCGTCTACCTGTCGTGGGGAACGGTCGACGGCGAGGGTGGTTTCGACATGTTCCGCCGCGCGAAGCTGATGTGGGACGGGGTGGCTCCGGCGACCGCGGAGGCGGCGTGGGCGGCCGGACGGATCATCGCGCGCCTCGGGCTCACGGACGCGCGGGGGAATCCACTGTGTGCGGCGGTTCGTCCGCCGTTGATCGAGTGGTCGGCGTAGTCGATGGCCGTACCCCTGCGCGTAGGGTGAGGGTATCGGCGGCACTTCGCACGCGAACGCCCAAGATCGCGTCGCCGCCGAAAGATATCGGCCGCCCGCGGCCGAGGCGGGAGCGTCGTCATGACGCTACAACAGGATCGCAACTTTCCCGGTCGTCTTCACGGTGCCCATACTCGCGGCGGCCCGGCGCAGTCGCCGCGACTGCGGATGAAGCCCGAAGCGCCCAGTGCGGGCACGGTGGACGGTGCCTGGTGGCCCCGGTCCCGCGACCTCACCGTGGAGATACCGGAACTGGTTGCGCTGGTGGCGGTTCGAGTGGGTGTCGTCGATCGGGTCGTGTACGACATCAAGGCCTGGCTTCCTGCGCCGCACCGGATCACGGTCGAGGGACGATCGGTTCATCTCGACGGCTACGAGTACCAGCCGCTCAACACCCTGTACGTGAGCGGTGTGAAGCGGACGAGGCTGACGCTCCTGGTGGTGCCCCCCGAGGCCGACGCGCGTTATGCCGACTCGACGATGCACAGGGCGGCCAATTCCAACAAAGCCCTGACCGCCGACGAGCTGCTGATGTCGGGCATCAGGGGTGGCTTCGACCGCACCGCGAGCGCGAAGGGGCGTGGACGATGACACACGACGAGAACAGGCTGGGACGCTTTCGCCCGACGGCCGACGGTGGGCAGCCTTTCGACGCTCCCACTCGGACTCCCAGATTGCTCCTGCGCGCTCGCGGCGAGGTGTCGGAAGGTGTCGACGGGGCGTGGTGGCCTCGAACCACCAACCTCACCACCGAACTGCATGACCTGATCAGCTCGCTGACGGAGCGAGTGGGAACGACCGAACGCGTCGCCTTCGACTGGAACTCGCTGAGCATCTCGCAACGCGGCATCGACCGCCGCGACGGAATTCAGGTGTCCGGGCCGGATCCGGACCAGCCGCCCGACATCATGTACGTCTTCGGTACCGACCGGCGTCGGCTCGATATCCTGATCGTCGGACCGAACACTGACGCCGACAACGCATTCGAGGCGATGCAGAAGGCAGTGGGTCTCGCCGCCGACCAGTAGGCGAAGCTATCGGCTCTCGGCCCCGTGCAGGGCCGGGGGCCGATCGGTGGGGCGGGGTCTTTTCTCCCGCATCCACGGCAGCGCCGCGGACGCGATCAGGACGACGGCCATTCCGGCCCACTGCACCGGCGACAGTTGCTCGCCCAGCAGTATCTGCGCGGCCAGCACTCCGACCACCGGTTCGAGCAGTCCGAGGAGGCTGACGGCGGCCGATCCGAGGGCGCGGACGGCGATGAAGGAGCAGCCGATCCCGATGGGCATCAGCAGGAGCCCCTGGAACAGGATGGATCCCCACCCGCTGGGTGCGAATGTCCAGGACTGTCCGTCGACGACGGCGATCGTCCCGGTGGCGATGCCGGCGCCGAGGGAGGCGAGTCCCCCGGCGGTGACGGGACTGACCTGGTGGACCCAGCGTTCCCCGACCACGAGGTACAGGGCGTACCCGGCGGCGCTGAGGAGGGCGAGGATCGCGCCGTTCAGGGCGACCGCGGAGGTGCCCGCGCCGGCGACGAGGGCGATGCCGCCGGACATCGCCACGGCCAGCAGCAGCTGACCGCGGTGGATGCGTGTGCGGGTGAGCACCCACACCAGCGCCATCACGAACAGCGGGTAGATGTGGACGATCACGACCGCGATCTGGGCGCCGGTGACCC
Source organism: Rhodococcus jostii NBRC 16295 (assembly GCF_001894825.1). Lineage (GTDB taxonomy): Bacteria > Actinomycetota > Actinomycetes > Mycobacteriales > Mycobacteriaceae > Rhodococcus_F > Rhodococcus_F jostii. The sequence goes on from NZ_BCWY01000133.1 coordinate 9,372, forward strand.
GCACCGCCGCGAAGAAGCACAGGAGCTGGATGCCGAAGAGGGGACCGCAGACGAGGCACAGTCCGGCGGCCGCCTTCCAGGACACGGCCTTCAGCCGTCCGGTGGCCGAGGCCAGGAGTAGCAGCAGCGCGGCACCGACCAGGCTGCGGAGGCAGACGAGGACGGCGGGTGAGACGCCGCCGGCGTAGCCGATCGCGGCGAACGTCGGGGTGAGACCGTAGGCGACCGCCGAGGCCGCACCGCATCCCCAGGCGACGGCACTGCGGCCGCGGGTGGTGCTATCGCCCATGGACTCGAACGCGTGGAGCGGTCCGCTTCACCATGTCCGCGGTGCGACGAGTTCGTCGTGGACGAACTGCACGAGAACCTCTTTCATGGCGGCGACCGTCATGTTCGGTGCGCCGGTGAGCACCTGGATCGCGGTGCCGTCGGTGAGGGCGGTCAGCCGCTGGGCGATGGTCTCCGGATCGACGTCGGTGCGGAAGATCTCCTGCCGCTGACCGCGCCGGACGATCTTGACGACGGTTTCGTGCCAGCGTGCGTAGTACGTGTTGTGGAACGGGCGAAGTTCGGGTCGGAGCGTGGCCTCGGCCCAGAACTGCAACCAGATGGACCACTCGTCGCGCAGCGGCCCGACCCGGGGCAGCTGCATGTCGATCAGGCGGAGCAGGCGCTCGTGCGCGTTGTCGATCGCCTTGAGTTCGCGGCTCTGCCGGTCGAATGCGTTGTCGATCGCGTGGCGGAGGGCCGCGGTCAGGACGTCACTCTTGCCCGGGAAGTAGTAGTGCACCGCCCCGGTGCTGGTGCCGACGACCTGCGCGATGTCGGAGATGCGGACCGAGTGGTATCCGCGCTCGGCGATCAGCTGAGCCGCAGCATCGAGTATTGCCGTTCGGCGCGCGTCCTCGGTGAGTTGAGCGGTCACTGTCCCTCCTTCGTTGGTCATCTGACTGATTCATCAAATCATACGCCGCAAACTGACGCATCAGTCAGACGTGCGAATTCGGCATCGAGAGCAATCGCTCTTCACGCTTGGCTCACATACTCCCAGGTGGAACCCCTGAAAACCCACACTGCAGCGTTCGGACGCGGAATCAGTTTCCGCGGAACCCTTGACATCTGTGGGCTGGGTCACGGTATAACTGATGCATCAGTCAGACCCCGACAGGTCGAACGGCAGCGACGAGAGGCGAACGCTCGATGGAATGTGAGAACCCAGGCGGCGGCGCCGGACAGGTGCTGCGCCCCGACGTCCATCGCGGGCGGGTAGTGCTGATCACCGGTGGCGGCACCGGGATAGGACGCGCGATCGCACTGGACATGGCGCGGTGCGGAGCCGACGTGGTGATCAGCGGACGCCGGTCCGAACCCTTGGAGAAGACGGCCGCCGAGATCGAGGCACTGGGCGCCCGGGCACTCGCCGTGCCCGCGGACATTCGCGAAGAACAGCAGGTGACCGCTCTGGTCGATCGCGCCCTCGAGAGGTTCGGCCGCATCGACGTCCTGGTCAACAACGCCGGCGGACAGTTCGCCGCGCCGGCCGAGGACATCACGAGCAAGGGATGGCGAGCCGTCCACCGCCTCGCCGTCGACGCCACCTGGGCGGTCACCCGGGAGGTCGCCGTACGGGCGATGATTCCGCAGCGTTCGGGATGCATCTTCTTCATGGCGTTCTCCCCGCGCCGCGGAATCGCATCGATGGTCCATGCCACCTCGGCGCGCGCGGCCCTCGAGAACCTCGCCTCCGGGCTGTCGCTGGAGTGGAGCCGGTACGGCATACGGTCGATCTGCATCGCTCCCGGCACCATCGCGACGGAAGGCATGCAGGACAACTACACCGAAGAGGCCCGCGCCCAGTGGACGTCCGCGGTCCCGCTGGGACGGCTGGGTACCGCCGAGGACGTGTCGGGGATCGTCACATTCCTCGCCTCACCCGCCGGAAGTTACGTCACCGGAACCACTCTGGTGATCGACGGCGGCGCCGACGCCTGGGGCACGGGTCATCCCGCGCCGAAGGTCGAGGCGGCGGAATGAGCACGATCGTCGACCGCGACCTCACCGCACTGTTCGATCCCCGGTCGGTCGCCATCCTCGGTGCGAGCAACGACGAGACCAAATACGGCAACTGGCTCAGCGTCCAGGCTCTGCGCATGACGGGCGACCGGGCGGTCCACCTCGTCAATCGGCGCGGTGAGCGCATCCTGGGACACTCCTCGCTGCGGAGCCTGGCGGAACTCGACGAACGGGTCGATCTCGTCGTCATCACCGTTCCGGCACAGGGATTCGAGGAGGCAGTGGACGACGCCCTCGCCGCGGGCGCCACCGCCATCGTCGGTGTCACCGCCGGATTCGCCGAACTCGGCGCTGCCGGAAGGGCAGTGCAGGAGCGCGTCGTGGCGCGGGTGCGGGCCGCCGGAGCCGTGCTGCTCGGGCCGAACTGCCTGGGCGTGCTGGACTCGAGCACCGCACTGACGCTGGCCTCCAACCCGCTTCCCGCCGGACGTGTCGCGCTGCTTTCGCAGAGCGGCAACATGGCGCTCGAACTCAGCCAGTTCCTCGAGGCCCGCGGACACGGCTTCTCCCGGTTCGCGTCGCTCGGCAACCAGGCCGATCTCGGCGCCGCCGATCTCATCCGCTCCTGCGTCGAACATGACGACACCGATCTCATCGCCGTGTACTGCGAGGACTTCGGCGACGGACGCGCATTCGTCGACGCCGCCGCCCAGGCGTCCCGGGCCGGAAAGCCGGTCCTGCTGCTGACGGTGGGTGGCAGCGAAGCCTCCATCCGCGGGGCGCAGTCGCACACGGGATCGCTGACGTCGGACAGCGCGGTCATCGACGCGGCCTGCCGGGCGGCCGGGGTGTACCGGGTGTCGAGTCCGCGGCAACTCGCGGACGTCGCCGCCACCCTCCTCAGCTACGGTCCCGCGGGGGTGCGCCGGGTCGGCGTGGTCGCGGACGGTGGTGGTCATGCCGGTGTCGCATCCGACGTCGTCGAGGCGGCCGGACTCGCGGTGCCGGAGTTCACCGCCGACATCAGCAGCGCCCTGCGCACCCTGCTGCCCCCGTCCGCGGGGGTGGCCAACCCGGTCGACCTCGCCGGCGCCGGGGAGCAGGACATCACCTCGTTCGAGTCGGTGCTGGGCACCATTCTGCGGAGTCCGGCCATCGATTCCGTCCTGCTCACCGGATACTTCGGCGGCTACGGCAGTTACGGCGAGAACCTCGCGCGAGCGGAGATCGAGACCGCCCGTGCGATGGCCGTGACGGCACGCGCCCACGGCAAACCGGTCGTCGTGCACACCATGCATCCCGACAGCGCCGCGGCCCGGGTGCTGGCCGACAGCGGGGTCCCGGTCTTCGGAGCGGTGGAGGACGCCGCGGGTGCGCTCGGCGTCATCGCCGAAACCACTGCGCCGCAGTATCATGCGAGCGTAGAGAGTGCGTCGTCCGAGCCGGTCACCAGCGACGCGTACTGGGATTCCCGTGAACTCTTCCGCGGTGCCGGCGTCGACTTCCCGGCAGCACGGCTGGTGGGGAACTGCGCCGAGGCGGTGGCGGCCGCCGAAACCGTCGGATTCCCCGTGGTCCTGAAAGCGATGGGCCTGCTGCACAAGTCCGACTCCGGTGGGGTGGCCCTCGGTCTGGGATCGGCGGAGCAACTCGCCGACGCGTTCACGCGCATGGACGCCTCGCTCGGTGCGTCCGCCTACTGCGTCGAGGCGATGGCCGACCTCAGTGAAGGGGTCGAACTCATCGTGGGAGTCCAGACCGACCCGCGCTTCGGCCCCGTCTCCATGGTGGGTCTCGGCGGCATCTTCACCGAGGTCCTCGCCGACGTCGCGTTCGCACTGGCACCCGTCGACGCGGAGACCGCCCGCGGACTGCTCGACAGCTTGCGGGCCTCCGCCCTGCTCAGGGGAGTCCGCGGCCGGCCGCCGATCGACATCGACGCCGCGGCGGACGCCATCGCCGCCATCACGGCCGTGGCCACCGCGCACCCCGAAATCGCGGAACTCGAGATCAACCCGCTACTCGTCACTCCGAAGCAAGCCCTCGGACTCGACGCGCGCATCGTCCTCAGCTCATCGAACACCCACTGACACCGAACACCAACTGACACAAGGAAGTTCTGAACCATGGAATTCGCATACAGCCCCCGCCTCGCCGACCTCAAGGAGCGCGCACGCGCCCTGACCGACACGATCATGCAGTTCGAGGACGAGTGCGAGAGAAACAACGGAATTTCCGACGAATCCCACGCCACGATCAAGGCGGCGGTCCTCGAATCGGGGCTTCAGGCGATCAACACCCCCGTCGAATACGGCGGAGCGGGACTGACGGTGCTCGAGCAGGCCGTCGTGCAGGACGAACTCGGTAAGCTCACCAACGCGCTGTGGGACACGGTGTGGCGGCCCGCGAACCCCCTCACCCACGCGACCCCCGAGCAGCGGGAGCGCTACCTGATTCCCGGCGCCCGCGGTAATCGCCGCGACGCCGTCGCGATCTCCGAGGCCAACGCCGGTTCGGACTTCTCCGCAGCGAGCACCACCGCAACCCCCGACGGCAACGGCGGGTACATCATCAACGGCGAGAAGTGGTTCGTCACGGTCGGTGACGTCGCCGACTACCTCATCGTGCTGGCCAACGTCGAGCCCGAACACGCCGCCACGATCTTCCTGATCGACGTCGACACACCGGGTGTGAAGATCAAGCACATCCCCCGCTACACGCACACTTTCGTCTACGAGCACCCCGAGTTCACGTTCGAGAACGTGCGCGTCGGAGCGGACGCCGTTCTCGGTGGCATCGGACAGGGACACGACCTCACCCGTGACTGGTTCACGGAGGAGCGGCTGATGATCGGTGCCCGCACGATCGGCGCGGCCGAGCGGGCGCTGACCCTGGCAGTCGATTGGGCGCGGGAGCGGGTGCAGGGCGGCGAGCCGCTGATCAACCGGCAGCTGATCCAGGGCATGATCGCCGATTCCGTCGTCGACATCACCACCAACCGGGCGCTCACCCATCAGGTGGCATGGGAGTTCGACCAGGCCGACCCGAACGACGCCGACCTGCGAAAGACGCTGCACGCCAAGGCTGCGACCGTGAAGCTGGCCGCTTCCGAGGCGTCCAACCGGGTGGTCGACCGGGCCGTCCAGATCTTCGGCGGGCGCGGCTACATCCGTGACTACCCCGTCGAGCGGCTGTGGCGCGAACTGCGCGTCGACCGGATCTGGGAGGGCACGTCGGAAATCCAGCGCCTGGTCATCGCCAACGAGGCTAACAAGCGGGGACTCGACAACCTCCTGTCGTTCCGCTACGAGGCCGGGGAGAAGTAGCACGATGCCGACCGAGAACACCGGGACCGTCGATGTGCACCGCGACGGCAATGTCGCCGTCGTCACCCTGCGGCGGGAACGGAAGCGGAATGCCCTGTCCACGCACATGGAGGCCGCGCTGCTCGACGCGTTGACATCGCCGGACGTGAAGTCCAGTCGTGCGGTGGTCCTCACCGGGGGCGACTCGGTGTTCTCAGCCGGCGCGGACGTCACCGAACTGCGGGAGATGACCCCGGAAGCGATCGCCGAGTACTACCGGACCTCCGGGTCGGTGTACGAGGTGCTCGCCGCTCTCCCGCAGCCCACGGTGTCGGCGATCACCGGTTACTGCCTCGGCGGCGGGCTCGAACTGGCGCTCGCCACCGACATCCGGGTCGCCGATCCGGCCGTCGTCTTCGGGTTCCCGGAGATCGGAATCGGGATCCTCCCCAGTTCCGGTGGTGTCACCCGCATCACCCGCATCGTGGGGGCCGGCCGTGCCCGCGACCTCGTCCTGCGCGGCCGCCGTTTCGATCACATCGACGCCGAGCGCTGGGGCGTCGTCAGTGAGATCGCCCCTCCCTCAGAACACGTGAAGCAGGCGCTGAGTATCGCGCACGAACTCGCGGCGTATTCGCCTCTGGCGCTGAGCATCACCAAGCAGGTGCTCGACGTCGGCGCCGACGCCCCGCACCACGCCTCGCTGCTGCTCGAGCAGCTCGCCTACTCGGCCCTGAACAAGACCACCCCCTAGCGGTACCGGCCGAGAATGGCCGACTCGACCGCCACCCCCAGGGTGACGGCACCAATCTACGTAGTGGAGACGACATGAGTTCCTTCGACGTGATGGACAGACCCGCCAAACGCGGGTTCCACACCAAGCTCCTGATCGCGTGCTGTGGCGGACCATTCCTGGACGGATACGTCATGAGCATCATCGGTGTGGCCCTGCTCGGGGTGACCGAGCAGCTTCACCCGACGACGGCCGAGGCGGGATTGATCGGTGCGGCGTCGCTGATCGGTATCTTCTTCGGCGCCACCGTGTTCGGCTTCCTCACCGACCGGATCGGCCGGGAGAAGATGTACGCCCTCGACCTGGTGGTGCTGGTCGTCGCCTGCGTGTTGTCGGTGTTCGTCCAGTTGCCGTGGCAGCTCATCGTTCTGCGCTTCGTCATCGGCGCGGCGATCGGCGCCGACTACCCCATCGCCACGTCGCTGCTCACCGAGTTCACGCCGACCAAGAAGCGCGGCGCAATGGTCGGGATGTCGGCCGTCGCGTGGTCGGCGGGCGCGGTCGCCGCCTACGTGGTCGGCGCGCTCGTCGTCGGCATCTCCGGTGGCAACGACCACTGGCGACTCCTGCTCGCGTCCAGTGCCGTCCTGGGTCTGATCGTGATCCTGGTGCGCCGCGGAATCCCGGAGTCGCCTCGCTGGCTGTTGAAGAACGGCCGGGTGGCGGACGCCGAGGCGGTGGTCGAGAAGATCTACGGGGCGAAACTCGACCTGAGCAAGGTCACCGTCGAGGACACCGCCGACGCGCCGAAGGCCGACATCAGGATCTACTTCCGGGGCCAGTACCTCGCCCGGCTGATCATGTGCAGCGCCCTGTACCTGGCGGTCGTCACCCCGCTCTACGCGCTGCTGACGTTCCTGCCCACGATCCTGTCGGGATTCTCGATCTCCGGCGACGGTTCCGCGGGGCTCATCGTCGAAACCGTCATCATCGGGCTCATCGTCGCAGGATCCATTCCCGCGCTGTTCCTGGTGGAGAAGTGGGGCCGGCGCCCGATCGCCGTGGTCCCGCTGGCACTGATGGTGCTCCCGCTGGCAGGGCTGTGGTTGTGGGCCGACGGGCCACTCTGGTTCATCGTCGCCGCATTCTGCGCGTACGCGTTCATCTCCGGCGGCCCGAGCATTCTGGTGTGGATCTACCCCAACGAACTCTTCCCCACCGAGTTCCGGGCGACGGCAGTGGGAATCGCCACCGCCGTCAGCCGGTTCGGCGCCGCGACGGGCACCTACCTGCTGCCGCTGAGCATCTCCTCGCTGGGCACCGGCACGACGATGCTGTTCGGCGCGGTCCTGACGGCGGTCGCCTTCGTGATCTGCTTCTTCATGTCTCCCGAGACCAAGGGAAAGTCGCTGGAGGAGGTGTCGTCGGTCGCCGCGTCACCGGCGATGGGGACGAGCGCTCCCCGGCTGGAGAAGTTGGAGGAGGCCTCCGGGCCGCGAACCTGACGACCATTTCCTCTCCGCCCCTGCCGACGTCGGTAGGGGCGGAGCCATGTCCCGCTGCCTGGGAGAAGGGCTCCCCACCCGGGCCGTGCTGCGCTACTCTCCAGGCTAGAACACGTTCTATTCGACTGAGGAGTTCGCATCATGGCACCGTCCGCAGAAGACATCCGCAAGACCGTCGAGAGGTACATCGAGGCGGTGGCCACCGGGACTGCCGACGACGTCGTCGCGCTGTACGCCGAGGGTGCCACCGTGGAGGATCCCGTGGGCACCGAACCGCGGACGTCGGTGGAATCGCTGCGCGAGTTCTACGGCGTGATCGAACCCTTGAAGCAGACCGGCGAGCTCCTGACCCTGAAGATCGCCGGCAACTCGGCGGCGTTCCACTTCTCCCTCGTCACCGACCTGGGTGAGCAGAAGCTCGAAATCGCGCCGATCGACGTCATGACCTTCGACGACGACGGCAAGATCACGTCGATGCGGGCGTTCTGGTCGCAGGAGGACATGATCACCAGCTGACCGATTGCCGGGCCGGCAACCACACCGCAATACGGCCCGGCTGATCAGCGACTGTGCTTACCATGGCGGGGTGGCCACCGACGTCGCCGGGCAGGCCTCACGGCGTGCCCGACGCAGACGAGTCGTTCGAGCCGGTACGCGCCCCGGGCGCGCACCGCGTAGCTGGCTGGCGGTGGTCGGGGCCCTGACCGCCGCGCTGGTCGTCGCGTGTTCCTCGGGTTCCGGAGGCAACCCCGATCCGGTCGAATTGGACCGTGCCACCGACAACGGTCAGCTTCCGTGGACGGAGGTGCTGCTTCCGCCGCAGACACCGACGACGGTTCCGTTCGGTCCGCCCGGAACCGATCTGCCGGGCGAGCCCCGTGCCGCCGGGATCCGCGTGATCGGTGACCGTGCCGGTCTGTACGGCGGGAGTCCCGACCGGGTGCTGTGCGACCGGCAGCGTCTGGTCGACGAATTGGAGCAGGATCCGGTGCGGATGCAGGCCTGGTCGAGCGTCTTCCAGGTCGACGACCTGCGCAATTATGTCCGGACGCTGACCCCCGTGCTGCTCCGCGCGGACACCCGGGTCACCAACCACGGATTCGACGACGGTCACGCGGCCGCGTTCCAATCGGTGCTCGAGGCCGGAACCATCGTGCTGATCGACGACCACGGTGTTCCCCGCGTCCGCTGCGTGCGTGGCAGCCCGCTGCTGTCGCCGGTGCTGAACGAGAACGCGGAGGTGCAGGGCGATCCGTGGCCGGGCTTCCAACAGGACAGGTTGTACGTCGTGCAGCCGTCGAACCTGGCGATGACCGAAGTGTCCGTGGTGGATCTGATGACCGGTGGTCTGTCGACGATGCCGATCGGCTCCGGTCCGCAGCAACCTGTGGAGCGGCCGAATCCGATAGCGCCGGTGGAAGTCCAGGCGCCGGTGGTGGATTCACCACCGCCTGCGGTGGTGCAGCAGGCGGCTCCGCGGCCCGCGCCGGCACCCGAACCGGCAGCACCCCCGCCCCCACCACCCCC
>NZ_BCWY01000134.1 GCF_001894825.1 Rhodococcus jostii NBRC 16295
GACATGGGTGAACGTGGAGCCTGAGGATGCATGGGCCTCTTGTGCGACTCCAGCCTAGTGTGCAGTCGTATCCGGGTCGATTCGGTTCGCGCATTACGGCGGTCTACCATCGTTTGTAGTAGACGGCCGGTCGTCACGAAGGACTTCCGAAGCAGGCACCGGCATTCGGATCTGGAATTACGCGTGGTGCGAGGAGAGAACGTGCGGACAGGGCATCAGCCGAGCGGACACGGCTTCGGCAGCCCCAGCCCCGCCCCCCGCGCGACCGACACCGGAACGGTGCTGGGTCGCGTCACGGGCAAGGTCCTGGCCTACATCGCATTGACCAAGCCGCGGGTGATCGAACTGCTCTTGGTCGCGACGATCCCCGCGATGCTGCTGGCAGACCGCGGCAACGTCGACATCCTGCTGATCCTCAGCACGCTGTTCGGCGGCTGGATGGGCGCGGCGAGCGCGAACTCCCTCAACTGCGTCGTCGATGCCGACATCGACAAGGTCATGAAACGCACCGCGCGCCGTCCGCTGGCCCGCGACGCGGTGCCCACCTCCCACGCGTTCGTGTTCGGCATGACGCTCGGCGTCGCGTCATTCCTCTGGCTGTGGTGGCGGGCCAACCTGCTCGCCGGATTCCTGGTCGTCCTCACCATCGCGTTCTACGTGCTCGTCTACACGATGGTGCTCAAACGCCGGACCTGGCAGAACGTGGTCTGGGGCGGCGCCGCGGGCTGCATGCCCGTGATGGTCGGCTGGTCGGCGGTCACCGGGTCGCTGAGCTGGCAGCCCATCGTGCTGTTCCTGGTCATCTTCTTCTGGACACCGCCGCACACGTGGGCCCTGGCCATGCGCTACAAGGAGGACTACAAGGCGGCCGGTGTCCCGATGCTGCCGGTGATCGCCACCGAGGAACACGTCACCAAGCAGATCCTGCTGTACAGCTGGGCGATGGTCATCACGTCCCTCGCTCTCGTCCCGGCCGCCGGAGTGGTGTACGCCGCGGTCACGCTCGGCGCCGGTGCCTGGTTCCTGCTCATGGCCCACCAGCTGTACCGGAGCGTCCGCGGCGGAGCGGCCGTGAAGCCGCTCCGCCTCTTCCTGCAATCCAACAACTACCTGGCGATCGTCTTCGTCGGTCTCGCCGTCGACTCCGTGCTCGGCCTGCAGACCATCGGCAGCCTCCTGAGCTGACCCCCGGGCCTCAGGGCCGGGAGTTGACGCTCCGCGTCAGGGCCGGGAGTTGACGCTCCGCGTCAGGGCCGGGAGTTGACGCTCCGCGTCAGGGCACCAGCACGATCGACCCCGTCGTCGCGCGGGCTTCCAAGTCGCGGTGCGCGTCCGCCGCACGTGCGAGGGGGTACTCCGCGCCCACCCGGACCGTCAGCGACCCGTCGGCCAGCGCGGAGAACACGTCTCCCGCCCGCCACGTCAGTTCCTCACGGTTCCGGATGTGGTGCGCGAGGGTGGGGCGGGTGAGGAACAGCGAGCCGGCCGGGTTGAGCCGCTGCGGATCGAACGGCGGCACCGGACCGCTCGCGGCGCCGAACAATGCCACCGTTCCCCGGATCCGCACGGACGCGAGACTGGCCTCGAACGTGGACGCACCCACCCCGTCGTAGGCGGCTGCGACGCCCTCCCCGTCCGTCAGTTCGCGCACACGGGCGGCGATGTCGTCGTCGTACCGCAGCACGTCGCGTGCGCCCGCGTCGCGGGACAGCTGTTCCTTGGCGTCGGACGACACGGTGCTGATCACCTGTGCGCCGAGCGCGGTCGCCATCTGGGTGAGCAGCAGACCGACTCCGCCCGCTCCGGCGTGCACCAGCACGGTGTCCCCGGACTGGATCGGGTACGTCGAATGGGCCAGGTAGTGGGCGGTCATGCCCTGCAGCAGTGCGGACGCGGCCTGCGGGGCGGGCACGGAATCGGGGACGGCGATCGCCGCCGATGCGGGAACGGCCACCTTCTCGGCGTAGCTGCCGGGAGCGGAGCACCAGGCCACCCGGTCACCGGCGGCGAAACCGGTCACGTCGCTGCCGACGGCCTCCACCACGCCGGACCCCTCGTCACCGGGAACGTAGGGCAACGGTCGCGGGTACAGCCCGGTCCGGAAATACGTGTCGATGAAGTTGATACCGATCGCGTCGGTGCGAACGAGAAGGTCCGTCGCTCCGATCTCGGGTTCGGGAACCTCCACCGGTTCGAGGACGTCGGGACCACCGAGACGGGAAACCTGTATGGCGCGCATGGTTTCAGTTCTACACGGCGAGGGTCGCGCTACCGAGCCTGGCGGACACGACGTGTCTACCGCCCAGTATTCTCGGGACCATGACTACCGACACCCATGCGGAACCGGCGCCCTCCAGCCCGGCGCCCTCGCTGCCGTCGCACACGGTCGACGCGATCAAGAAGTTCGTCGCCGAACACGGCGGTTCGGCCAGTGCCGTCATCCAGCCGATCGGACTCGCGGGCGTCCGTATCACGCTCGTCGGGCAGGACGGCATCCTCGGCGACCAGGTGGTCGAGGATCTCGCCACCGCGAACGCCGTCGTCGCGTCCTTCGACGACGTCACCGTCTCGGAGTGGGACCGCGCGCTCACCAGCATCGTCACACCCCGAAAGGGCCACTTCCAGAAGATGGCCGGCTGGGTGGCGCGGCAGACGCGTTTCCCGAAGGCCCGCAACGAGCGCTAGACGCTCGCGGTGTCGGGCTGCGTGACGTACTCGCGAGTGCGTCCCGCAGCCCACACCGCTGCGGTGGCGGCGGTGCACAACCCGGCACCCGCTACATGGAATGCGACGAGGACCGCGGGCACGTCCGTGAAGAACTGGACGAGCCCGATCAACGCCTGCGCCACCACCAGTGCCAGCAGGACCTGGATGCGCACCTTCACGGCGCGTGAGGCGCCGACGGCGTACAGGCCGAAGCACAGGCCGACCAGCAAGGCCAGGTAGCCGACCAGCAGCTGTGCGTGCAGGTGCACCAGTGTGACGATTTCGACTTCGAGTCGGGGAACCACGCGGTCGAGGCTCTTGTCTCCCGCGTGCGGACCGGCGCCCGTCACCAGAGTTCCGGCCGCGAGCACCCCGGCCAGCGCGACACCCGACAGCGCGGTGAGCCAGCGCAGCGGGGCGGGGATCACGTCGACCGCCGGGGCGTCGTCCGGTTCGCAGATCTTCGCGTACATGACGGTCGCCAGCCACACCATCGCCATCGACGCGAGCAGGTGCACCGCGACCGTCCACCACAGCAGCCCGGTGAGCACCGTGACACCGCCGATGACGGCCTGCACGACGGTCCCGAGGGGCATCATCCAGGCGTAGACGAGGACCTCTTTCCGCCGGCGTGCGCGGGTGACCGCGAGGACGATCAGGGCCGCGGCCAGAACGACGACGAACGTGAGCAGGCGGTTGCCGAATTCGACCGTCTGGTGGATGACGGCGACCTCGCCGTGCCCGACCGGGACGAAGCTGCCGGGGAAGCACTGCGGCCAGGTGGGGCAGCCGAGGCCGGACGCCGTCACCCGCACGACGGCCCCGGTGACGGCGATGCCGCCCTGCGTGAGGATCACCGCGAACGCGATGACACGCTGCACGGTCAGCGACGGAAGGGGAAGACGGTCTACCAGGCTCAGAAACCCGCGATACAGCACGACGTCGATGGTAGAGGGCCGTCAACTACAGCGTGTCGTTGGGCTGGTGGCGCCGGGTTCGACTCCGTGCTACTCGCCGCGAATGCGCAGGATGCCGGTCACCGTGCCCTGCCAGAAGTCGCCGGTGTCGGTGACGAGCCCGGACATCTGGAGGGTGTCGTTGACCGCGGTGCCGGGGAGGGGGCTGGTGTGTTCGACCGAGCCGTCGGCCGGGTCGATCACCGCGAACGAGAATCCGTCCAGGGGTGTCGTGACGTCGAACCCGTGCCGGATCACGGTGTAGAGGAGGCCGTCGCCGGTCGACAGGTGGGGCACCGCGGCGCTGCGGACGTCGTTGCTCCACACCTGGTGACAGCCGATCGGGTCGATGTCGACGCGGGTCATGCCACCGGTGAACGGGGCGTTCGTCGGGACCGCGGGACCCGCGCCGTCCGGAACGGCCGGGTACGGGTAGCCGTACGTCCCGGCCACGTACACCGAGTTGCCGATGCCGATCGGCGAGTTCTCGCTGCCGCCCGGGCCGCCGAGCACCGGGAGGGTGCAGATCTCGGCACCCGAGTCCGCGCGGAACACCCGCAGATTCACCTGCGGGTCGGCGTTGTCGACGATCGCGACGAAATCGCTGCCCGTCGACGGACCGAAGTAGGTGGGGGTGGAACCGGTGCCGTGGCTGAGTTGCCCCGGTTTCCGGTCGGGCCCGCGGTCGTAGTCGCGGCGCCAGTCGACGCGGATCTCGCCGTCGCGGAGGGCGAACTGGTACAGGGCGTGCGTCGTCGCGACAGCGGTCCCCGAGGGTGACGTGGAGATGCTGTTCTGAACCTGCTCGCCCGCGGCGAGGGGCAGTGCGTGCGCGACGCCCCGGCGGTCCACGGCTCCGACGACGCCGCCGCCGGTGGCGAACCAGACGTTGCCCTGCCAGTCGGGTGTCAGTCCCGTCACGTTGTCGCCGGGCGGCACGCTGCCGGACAGGTCGACGTGCGAGTCGACGCTGATCCGCCAGCGGCCGTCCGGGTCCTGCGAGTGCCCGAGGCGCAGCAGTTGACGGTTTCCGTCCACCACGACCAGCCGGTTGTCGTTGTCGAGGAATGCGTACACGCCGCCCAGGAGGCTGCCCTTCGCGAGTGCGAACGTGGCGAGCGAGTGACCGAACGGGGCTGCGGGTGCCATCGGGTCGATCAGGTGCACGGTGGGGACCTGACCGGCGACGGACGTGCACAACGCGACGACGAGCCGGTCGGATCCCTGCAGCAGGGTCGGGCACGCCGACACCAACGGGTACGCGGACAGGGTCAGGGGGCCGGTGCCGGGACCGGGCAGCGGTGTCACATCGGTGGAGCCCGCGTCGCCGTGCATCGTGGACGTGCCCGCCGGTCCGAGGAACGGATTCGGGGTGGCCGGCGATCCCCACTGCGGTGCGGCGCCCGCGGGCACGGTTCCGCAGCCGAGTACGGCGAGCAGGGCTGCGAGAACAATGCCGACGATGCGGGCGGTGTTTCGGCGGTTCACGTGAATCGGAACGTCTTCGCGGCCAGGGCTCCGGCGGCCGCGCCCCACACGGCGAGGACGACGACACTGAGCAGGTCCACGGACCCGGAGAGCGCGGCGTCGAGCGCGTGCGCGAGCGCTCCGGACGGGATCAGCCGGGCGCCGGTGTGGAGGAGCCACGGCAGGTCTCCCGTGGCGAATACCACGCTGCCGACGCCGACCATCACGAACCACAGGATGTTGGCGAGGGCGAGGACGATGTCGGCGCGGAGGGTGCCGCCGAGCAGCAGCCCCATCGCCGCGAACGTGACGGTGCCCAGCGCGATGATCACGGCGCCGAGGACGAGTCCCCACGCACTCGGCCGCCAGCCGAGCGCCAGTCCGATCGCACCCAGCAGAACCGATTGCAGGGCTACGACGATGACGACGGCAGCACTCTTGCCGGCGATGATCCCCCACGTCGGCAGGGGAGTGGCACCGAGCCGTTTGAGGGCTCCGTACCGGCGGTCGAAACCGACCGCGATCGCCTGGCCGGTGAATGCGGTGGACATCACCGCGACCATCATCACGGCGGGCACCACCTTGTCGACGCGCGACGTCCCGAGATCCCCGATGGGCAGCAGACACAGGCCGATCAGCAGGGTGATCGGGATGAACATCGTCAGCAGCAGCTGTTCCCCGTTGCGCAGGAGCAGCTTCAGTTCGAGCGCCGTCTGCGCCCGCAGCATGACCGCCGCGCCGCTCGGGCGGGGGTCGGGTGTGAAAGTGCCCGGGGCGAAACGATTCTCCGTCAGACGGTCACTCGTGCTCATCGTCATCCCCTCAGTTCCCGGCCGGTGAGTTCGAGGAAGACGTCCTCGAGGCTGCGCTGGTCCACGCGGATGTCGCTGATCAGGGCGTCGAGATCGGCGCACCATGACGCCACCGAGGCCACCACCTTCGGGTCGATCGGCCCTTCGACGAGGTAGGTGCCCGGTCCGGACTCGGCCACCCGGAAGCCGTCGGGGAGTGTCCTCGCGAGGGGCTCGGTGTCCAGACCCGCGGGCGCGGTGAGCCGCAGCTGGCCTTCGGCGCCGCGGCTGGTGACCTCGGCGGGTGTTCCCGACGCGACGATCGAGCCGTGGTCGATGATGACGAGCCGGTCCGCGAGTTCCTCGGCCTCGTCCATGAGGTGCGTCGTCAGCAGGACGCTGACACCGTCGCGGCGCAGCGCGTCGATCAGTTCCCACACCAGCAGCCGGGCCTGGGCGTCGAGCCCGGCGGTGGGTTCGTCGAGGAACACCAGTTCGGGGCGGCCGACGAGAGCGCAGGCCAGCGACAGGCGCTGCTGCTGCCCGCCGGACAGCCGGCGGTACGGGGTGCGACGGGAATCCTCGAGACCGAGGCTGCGGAGCAACCAGTCGGGATCGAGGGGGTCGGCCGAGTACGCCGCGACGAGGTCGAGCATCTCGCCGGCGCGGGAACCGGGGTAGGCGCCGCCGCCCTGGAGCATCACACCGATCCGGGCGCGGACGGCGCCGGCATCCGCGACGGGGTCGAGTCCGAGGACGCGGACGGTGCCGCTGTCCGGGCGGACGAATCCCTCACACATCTCGACGGTGGTGGTCTTGCCTGCACCGTTGGGCCCGAGCAACGCCACGACCTGTGCCGGTTCGACGGTGAGATCGAGTCCGTCGACAGCCCTCACAGCGTCGAAGGTTTTCACCACACCTTCCAGGCGTACAGCAGGTTGCGCCGATCCGGGCGTTCGCGAGGTCACGGGGAATCAGCGTAAGCCCTGGCCGGGTGTGACCCGGCCGGTGCCCCGGCTTTCGGCACCGGCGTCGTCCGGGGACGGATCCGGCGTCTCCGGTGCGGTCGGCGGCTGCTCCGAACCGACCCGCCAGGGGAGGCGGTTCCGGGTGATCACGATCAGCGTTCCGGCCGTGAAGATGGTGGCGATGGCCGCCTGCACGATGACGAACGGCTGGTACTCGCCGCCGTTCGGCATCAGGATGACGCTGACGATCGACGAGAAGACGATGGCGGGGACGCGGAATGCGGGCGCCGTCGCCCACGCCGCGAGCGGGAGGACGGCCCACAGCAGGTACCAGGGCTGCACCACGGGAAAGAGCAGGACGACCGCGCCGAGGGACAGTCCGAGCGCGCCGACCGCGTGGATGCGTCCGACGAGTGTCGCGACGAGCATCCGCAGTGTGATGAACGCCGCAGCGACCGCCGCGATCGGGCGGGTCAGGCTCAGCACCGCCGTCGTGTGGTCGCCGAGACCCAGCAGGACACCGGCCAGTCCGGTGCCCAAGCCGAGGAGGGTGGGGATCGACATCCAGCTGCGGACCGCGTTCGCGGTGCCGAGGGTGTGCACCCAGCCGATGCCGAGTCCGCTGGACGTGCTGATGATGAGGGTGACCACCAGGGCCACCCCACCGAGCACGGCGGCGGCGGTGAGCACCGCTCTTGGTGTCCCGCCCCACCGCCGCGCCAGCGCCATCCCGACGAATCCCAGCGCGAGGAGCGACGGGATCTTGATCGTCGACGACAGCGCGATGAGCGCCGCCCCCGACAGCAGCAGGAGGAGCGACTGCCCGCGGATCGGGTCGGACCGCTCGATGGCCCGCAACGCCAATTCGATTCCGGCCAGCATGAGGCCGAGCATGAGGGCCTCGTTGTGGATGCCGGCGACCAGGTGGAACAGCAGCAGGGGGTTGGCCGCGCCCAGCCAGAGTGCGCTGACCTCGGCGACGCCGCAGCGCCGCGCCAACCGGGGGAGCGCCCACACGATCATGGCCACGCCGGCCAGGGCGAGCAGCCGGTGCAGGAAGATCCCGGCGACGATGTTCTCGCCGGTCAGCCAGCTGATTCCGCGTCCCATCCACAGGAACAGCGGACCGTACGGCGCGGGGGTGTCGCGCCAGATCGTCGGCACGGTCCGGGTCAGGACGTGGTCGACGCCGAGGGCACCCGCGGGACCGATGGCGTAGGGGTCGAGTCCACGGGCCGCGATCTCGCTCTGGGCGAGGTAGGAGTACACGTCCTTGCTGAACATCGGCGGCGCGACGGACAGTGGGATGATCCACAGCAGGAGGGTGCGGTCGAGCTGGGACCGGTTGAGGCGGCGCACCGCGCCCGAGTGCAGGCTTCCGATCGCGAACCGTCCGAGGAGGAGCCACGCCAGGACGATCATCACGGTGCCGGTCATGGTCAGGGTCAGGGCGACGCTCGGGATCCGGGCGGGGAGTCCGATGACGCGAAGCCCCTGGACGGGGTTCTGGAGTACCGGCTGGGCGCCGGCGCCCAGGGCGCCCACCGCCATCAGGACGGCCCCGGTCGCGCCGAACCGGCGGATCCCGCGCAGTTGGGCCGTTTCCTGCGGGTTCAGTCCGGCGGTCTCTGCCTCGTCGCCGTGCAACGCCGCCGCCACCGAGGGGCGCGGGGACCGTCCGTCGATGCCCAGAGCCCGGCGGGCGAGCTCGGCCGGGTGTCGGAGAGCGGCGCGAGCCGTGAAGGTCGGCTCCGCGCGGGTCGGCTCCGGGTTCTCGGGGGTCTGCGGCACACAGGCAGCGTAGCGGTGCGACGGGCACGGCCGGTTCGGCCAGTTATTCCCGGACGCGGGAGGGCCATAATCACAGGTGTAAGGCAGGGCACCCTTAGTAGACCTGCGATCGGAATTCCGTCACACTGGTGTTGTGAAAACGGATACGACACCACGTGCAGGCAAGGAAAGCGCAGTTCACGCGCCTTCCTCGGCCGCGCCTGTCGGAACCGCGTCACCCGTTGCCGTCGGCCACGAAGGGCACACCAGAGCTGCCGTCGTGAAGCTCCTCCTCGAGGAGGGACCCATCACGGCCTCCGAAATCGGCACCCGGCTGGGTCTGAGCGCCGCCGGTGTCCGGCGGCACCTCGACGCACTGCTCGAGTCGGGTGAGGCGCGCGAGGCGTCGTCCGTCGCCGTGCGTCACCGCGGACGGGGCCGACCCGCGAAACACTTCCAGATCACCGCCAAGGGCCGCGGCAGGCTCGGTCACGCGTACGACGACCTCGCCGGCGCCGCCATGCGTCAACTCCGGGAGGTCGGGGGAGATTCCGCGATCACCGAGTTCGCTCGGCGCCGGGTGCAGGCGATCGTCGGAGACGTGACCCCCGCGGCCGATCAGAGTGCCGAGGGTCTCGAGACCACCGCCGACGCCATCGCCGACGCATTCACCACCGCCGGATTCGCCGCGTCGACGCGCCCGGTCGGCAACGGCGTGCAGATCTGCCAGCACCACTGCCCGGTCTCGCACGTGGCCGAGGAGTTCCCGGAACTGTGCGAAGCCGAGCAGGAGGCATTCGCCCAGTTGCTCGGCACCCACGTCCAACGGCTCGCGACCATCGCGAACGGTGACTGCGCATGCACCACCCACGTTCCGCTCGTCCCACCGTCCGGTCCCAAATAGCAACGTTTTCCTTAGATCTCCTAGTCAGCAACCTGTATTCCACCGGCGACCAGCCCTCGCCGGTCTCGTAACAAGACTCCGGAAGGAGCTCGCATGACCGTCACATCAGACCAGGTGACATCCACTGCGTCGGCCAACGCCGAGCCGCTCACGCAGGAAGAGACCATCGCGTCACTCGGGCATTACGGGTACGGCTGGTCCGATTCCGACGAGGCCGGTGCCAGTGCACAGCGCGGTCTGTCCGAAGACGTCGTGCGCGACATCTCGGCGAAGAAGAGCGAACCGGACTGGATGCTCGACATCCGCCTGCGCGCCCTGAAGACGTTCGACAAGAAGCCGATGCCGAACTGGGGTTCCAACCTCGAGGGCATCGACTTCGACAACATCAAGTACTTCGTGCGCTCGAGCGAGAAGCAGGCCGAGAGCTGGGAAGACCTGCCCGAGGACATCAAGAACACCTACGACAGGCTGGGCATCCCCGAGGCCGAGAAGCAGCGCCTCGTCGCCGGTGTCGCGGCGCAGTACGAGTCCGAGGTGGTGTACCACTCGATCCGTGAGGACCTCGAGGCGCAGGGCGTCATCTTCCTCGACACCGATACCGGACTGAAGCAGCATCCCGAGCTGTTCCGGGAGTACTTCGGCACGGTCATCCCGGCCGGCGACAACAAGTTCTCCGCACTGAACACCGCCGTGTGGTCGGGTGGCTCCTTCATCTACGTCCCGCCGGGCGTGCACGTCGACATTCCGCTGCAGGCCTACTTCCGTATCAACACGGAGAACATGGGCCAGTTCGAGCGGACCCTGATCATCGTCGACGAGGGCGCCTCGGTGCACTACGTCGAGGGCTGCACGGCACCGATCTACAAGTCGGACTCCCTGCACTCCGCGGTGGTCGAGATCATCGTGAAGAAGGGCGGCCACTGCCGCTACACGACCATCCAGAACTGGTCGAACAACGTCTACAACCTGGTCACCAAGCGCACCAAGGTGGAGGCGGGCGGATCCATGGAGTGGATCGACGGAAACATCGGTTCCAAGGTCACCATGAAGTACCCGGCCGTCTGGATGATGGGCGAGCACGCCCGCGGCGAGGTCCTCTCCGTGGCATTCGCTGGTGAGGGACAGCACCAGGACACCGGTGCCAAGATGCTGCACCTCGCGCCGTACACCTCGTCGACCATCATCAGCAAGTCGGTGGCACGTGGCGGCGGGCGCGCGTCGTACCGCGGACTCGTCCAGGTCAACAAGGGTGCTCACGGTTCCAAGTCGACGGTCAAGTGTGATGCGCTGCTGGTCGATCAGATCAGCCGCTCGGACACCTACCCGTACGTCGACATCCGCGAGGACGACGTGACCATGGGCCACGAGGCCACCGTCTCGAAGGTGAGCGACGACCAGCTGTTCTACCTGATGAGCCGCGGGCTCACCGAAGACGAGGCCATGGCCACGGTCGTGCGCGGCTTCGTCGAGCCGATCGCCAAGGAACTCCCGATGGAGTACGCCCTGGAACTGAACCGCCTGATCGAACTGCAGATGGAAGGGGCGGTGGGTTAGTGACCACGCCAGAAACTGGTGTCCAGAATCTCGGAGTGACGGGAGCCGTCGTGGGCGAGAATCCGCGGGTGGCGCGGACCGCCACCGGCTCGCCGATCGCCAACAAAGGTGAGGTCTTCACCTCGTTCGACGTCAACGCCTTCGAGATCCCGGGTGGTCGTGACGAGGTGTGGCGATTCACGCCGCTGCGCCGTCTCCGGGGACTGCACGACGGATCGGCCGTCGCGAACGGCACGGTCACCGTCGACGTCGCCGGTCCGGACTCCGTCCAGGTCGAGACCGTCGGGCGCGACGACGACCGGCTGGGCAAGGCCGGCGTGCCAGCCGACCGGGTGGCCGCGCAGGCCTATTCCGGTTTCGAGACGGCCACCGTCGTGACCGTCGGCCGTGAGGTGGAGGTCGCCGAGACGATCAACATCACCGTTACGGGCCCGGGCGAGGGCAAGGTCGCCTTCGGGCACCTGCAGATCCGGCTCGAGGCGTTCGCGAAGGCGACCGTCGTCATCGACCAGCGTGGCAGCGGCACGTTCGCCGAGAACGTCGAATTCGTTCTCGGCGACAGCTCCCGTCTCACCGTGGTCGCCGTCCAGGACTGGGCGGACGACGCCGTGCACGTCGCGTCGCATCACGCGCGGCTGGGCCGTGACGCGGTGCTGCGGCACAACGCGGTCAGCCTCGGCGGCGACCTCGTCCGCCTGTCGGCAACCGTCAAGTACGACGGCCCGGGCGGCGACGCCGAACTGCTGGGTCTGTACTTCGCCGACGCGGGTCAGCACTTCGAGCAGCGACTGCTGGTGGATCACTCGCAGCCGCACTGCAAGTCCAACGTGGTCTACAAGGGCGCCCTGCAGGGTGATCCGAATTCGGGAAAGCCCGACGCCCACACCGTGTGGATCGGCGACGTGCTGATCCGCGCGGCGGCCGAAGGCACCGACACGTTCGAGCTGAACCGCAACCTCGTCCTCACGGACGGTGCACGCGCGGACTCGGTTCCGAACCTGGAGATCGAGACCGGTGAGATCGTGGGTGCCGGCCACGCCAGCGCCACGGGTCGATTCGACGACGAGCAGTTGTTCTACCTGCGCGCCCGCGGAATCCCCGAAGACGCGGCACGGCGACTCGTCGTGCGCGGGTTCTTCCACGAGATCATCAACAAGATCGCCGTCGCCGAGATTCGCGAGCGCCTCGAGGCAGCTGTCGAGGCCGAACTCGCCGCAGTCGGCGTGTGACCCGCGCCGCCGGACCATTACTTCCCATTTCTTCGAAGGATCACAATGTCTACCCCTGACGCTTCCACCCCCGAAACCTCGGTCCTGGAAATCAAGGACCTGCACGTCGACGTCGCGAACACCGACGAGAACGCCGAACCGATCAACATCCTCAAGGGTGTGAACCTGACGGTTCGTTCCGGCGAGACCCACGCGATCATGGGGCCTAACGGGTCCGGCAAGTCGACGTTGTCGTACGCCATCGCCGGGCACCCCAAGTACCAGATCACGTCGGGATCCATCACCCTCAACGGTGAGGACGTCCTCGAGATGAGCGTCGACGAGCGCGCCCGCGCGGGACTGTTCCTCGCGATGCAGTACCCCGTCGAGGTCCCCGGCGTCTCGATGTCCAACTTCCTGCGCACCGCGGCCACCGCAGTCCGGGGCGAGGCCCCGAAGCTCCGCCACTGGGTAAAGGAAGTCAAGGAAGCGCTGACCGAACTGGACATCGACCCCTCGTTCGGCGAACGCAGCGTCAACGAAGGTTTCTCCGGCGGTGAGAAGAAGCGCCACGAGATCCTGCAGCTCGGTCTCCTCAAGCCGAAGATCGCGATCCTCGACGAGACCGACTCCGGTCTCGACGTCGACGCCCTGCGCGTCGTCTCCGAGGGCGTGAACAAGTACAAGGAGCGCGAGCACGGCGGAATCCTGCTGATCACGCACTACACACGGATCCTGCGGTACATCAAGCCGGAATACGTCCATGTGTTCGTCGGCGGTCGTGTCGTCGAGTCGGGCGGGCCGGAACTGGCCGACGAGCTCGAGGCGAACGGCTACGAGCGCTTCACCCAGGCTGCAGCAACGCAAGGAGCATAAACGCAGATGACCACCTCGGTGCGCGTATTCGACGTCACCCGGATCCGGGAGGACTTCCCGATCCTGGCGCGTACGGTCCGCGACGGAAAACCGCTGGTGTACCTCGATTCGGGCGCGACTTCGCAGCGCCCGAACCAGGTGCTCGACGCCGAGCGGGAGTTTCTCACCACCTGTAACGCGGCCGTGCACCGAGGCGCTCACCAGCTGGCCGAAGAGGCCACGGACGCGTACGAGAACGCGCGTGCGACGATCGCCGCGTTCGTCGGTGCCGACAGTGACGAACTCGTGTTCACCAAGAACGCGACGGAGTCGCTGAACCTTGTCACCCACGTGCTCGGTGACGAACGCTTCGAGCGGCATCTCGGCCCCGGCGACGAGATCGTCATCACCGAACTCGAGCATCACGCCAATCTCGTGCCGTGGCAGGAACTCGCGCGCAGCACCGGTGCGACGCTGCGCTGGTACGGCGTCACCGACGAGGGGCGGATCGATCTCGACTCGCTCGAGCTCACCGACGCCGTCAAGGTCGTCGCGTTCACCCACCAGTCCAACGTGACCGGCGCGGTGGCGCCCGTCGACGAGCTGGTGCGACGCGCCCGCGCGGTCGGCGCGCTCGTCGTACTCGACGCATGCCAGTCGGTGCCGCACATGGCCGTCGACTTCCACGCGCTCGGAGTGGACTACGCGGCCTTCTCGGGCCACAAGATGCTCGGTCCATCCGGCGTGGGCGTCCTCTACGGGCGCCGCGAGCTGCTCAATGCGATGCCGCCGTTCATCACCGGCGGCTCGATGATCGAGACCGTCACGATGGAACGCACCACCTACGCGCCGCCCCCGCAGCGGTTCGAGGCCGGCGTCCCGATGACGTCGCAGGTAATCGGTCTCGGTGCTGCGGTGCGGTATCTCGACGAGATCGGGATGGACGCCGTCGCGGCACACGAACACACCCTGGTCGAGGCCGCACTGGCCAAGCTGGGCGCCATCGACGGCGTCCGCATCATCGGTCCCACGACCGCCGAGGACCGCGGCGGGGCCGTGTCGTTCGTCGTCGACGGAATCCACGCCCACGACCTCGGCCAGATCCTCGACGACGAGGGTGTCGCCATCCGCGTCGGTCACCACTGCGCGTGGCCCCTGCACCGCCGATTCGGCATCGCGGCGACGGCGCGCGCGTCATTCGCGCTGTACAACACGCTCGACGAGGTCGACGCTCTCGCGGCCGCGATTCGCCGTGCACAGGAATTCTTCGGGGAGGTGCCTGCATGAGAATGGAACAGATGTACCAGGAAGTGATCCTGGACCACTACAAGCATCCCCACGGCCGCGGCCTGCGCGAGCCGTTCGGCGCCGAAGTTCATCACGTCAATCCCACCTGCGGTGACGAAGTGACGCTGCGCGTGCAGCTCGCCGACGACGGCACGGTAGTGGATGTGTCATACGACGGCCAGGGTTGTTCCATCAGCCAGGCGTCCACCTCGGTGCTCACCGACCAGGTGGTGGGCATGCCGGTCGAGCAGGCACTGCAAACCGTTGCCGCGTTCAACGAGATGGTCAGCAGCCGCGGTACCGTCGAGGGGGACGAGGACGTCCTCGGCGACGGCATCGCCTTCGTCGGCGTCTCGAAATACCCGGCCCGCGTGAAATGCGCGCTGCTGGGATGGATGGCATTCAAGGACGCGGTTGTTCAGATAGTGGACGACCGGGTCGTGGACGACCGGGATTCGGCCGTTCCGACAGCAGACGGCGAACCAGCTCGAATCGGAGGACAGGCATCATGAGCGAGACGCAGACGCCGGAGGCGGATCCCACCGCCGTACCGCAGCAGACGACGGCCGACCAGGGCGAGACCGCCCTTGCTGCGTCGGGTGCGGTTCCCGACCTGGAACGCCTCGAGGTTCTCGAGGAGGCGATGCGCGACGTCGTCGACCCCGAACTCGGCATCAACGTCGTCGACCTCGGGCTCGTGTACGGCATCACCGAAGAAGAGGACGTCGTCACCCTCGACATGACCCTCACGTCCGCGGCCTGCCCGCTGACCGACGTCATCGAGGACCAGGCCCGCGGCGCGCTCGTGCGCAGCGGACTGTGCAACGAACTGAAGATCAACTGGGTGTGGCTCCCGCCGTGGGGCCCCGACAAGATCACCGAGGACGGTCGCGAGCAGTTGCGCGCCCTCGGGTTCACCGTCTGACGACCTACTACTGCAGACGAGGAGGGCTCGACGAGAATCATCTCGTCGAGCCCTTTTGCTCTGTGCCGATCTCGGGCCGGTGTCGTTGCGTGCCAGCCGGTGTTGGTGACGGCACCGGGCCGCGGTGGTGGCCCGAACGCGGTGACGATCGACGCCGTGGCCGACCGGCGCGGGGCATGACACCTACACTGCTGTGATGGCGGCGAAACCGCGGCACGCGAGGGTCGAGGATATCCACGAACTGGCCCTGAGGATGCCCTACGCCAAGGTCGAGTACGGGCCTCGGGGCAACCCCATCTACCAGGTGGGCGGTAAATCGTTCGTGTTCTTCCGAACCCCGCGCCCCGACGCTGTTGACCCTCGTACCGGCGAGCGCTTCACGGACGTGATCGTGTTCTGGGTACCGTCCGAGTCCGACAAGCGAGCCATGGTTCAGGACCCGGCGTCGCCGTTCTTCACCACCCCGCATTTCGATGGACACCCTTCGATACTGTTGCGGGCGAGCATGGTTGGTGATCTCACGCTGCAGGAATTGGACGAGGTGGTCCAGGATGCGTGGCTCTCCCGCGCCTCACCCACCCGGGCCGCCGCGTGGCTCGACGGCCAGCGTCGCACGTAGCACGTGGGCGCGGGGTTCGGGAAAATGTCTCCGCCGGGTCGAGCCCTTCACGGCGTTCGGTGATCCGCTCAATCTATTCGGCGCGGATCACAGCCTGCTCCTGACCGGTCAGGTCGTCATAGTCGCGGCGGCCGACTGCTACGTCGGCGATGGCGCGGTGAGAAACGCTGGGGGAGGCGTCCAGCTGCGAAGTAGTCGGTCGCGCGACTCGCCGTGGTTCAACTTCGGCTGGGTTGACGATCTCACCATCCGAGTTCGTGCAGCCGGGCGTCGTCTATGCCGAAGTGGTGACCGACCTCGTGGACGACGGTCCGGCGCACCTGCTCCACAACCTCGGCGTCGGTGCGGCATATGGCGCAGATTGCGAGGCGGTAGATCGTGATTCGGTCGGGCAACACCCCGGCGTACCGCGTCGTACGGTTGGTCAGTGGAACTCCTTGGTACAGACCGAGCAGACCCGCAGGACCGCCGTCGTGTTCGACGGTGACGGCTACGTTGGCCATCACTCGACCCAGCTCCGCTGGCAAACTGTCGAGCGCCCGGATGACCATGTCCTCGAACCGCTCGCCTTCGACGTCGATCATGAACCTATTGTCCGGCCACACCGGCCTGCTCGGCGCTACACAGCTACTGGACGGCGACACCGCACCGGAACGGCACCCTGGTCACCATGTTTCCCACCGGCTGAGAGGGTCGGCGACGGTGCGGCGCCAACTCGGTGCACACGGGCCGCGAAGCCGCATAATTGAGGGTGCGAGGTGAGACCGGTGCGGCAGACACCCTGGTTGACGACGACGATATTCGTCGGGTCCGGTGTTCTCCTGCTCGCAGTCCACGCCGGCGGCGGTGCGTCGAGCGAACCCGACAGGGAAGCGACGCGCATCCTCGATCCCGCCGGGCCGGTCCTGATCCTCACTCCGCCGCGCGGGCAGCCGGGCGACCGCATCCAGTACCACGCGACAAATCTTCCGACCTGCAGCGGACCGTGGGCGGTGGAGTTCGGCGATCGTGTCCTGGGCGAGACCCGTCAGGTCGGCAGCGTCGCCGACTTCCGCGCGGCGGTGCCGAACCGCGGCAGTCGCGGTTTCCAGGTGGCCGGGCTGCGGTGCCTGCCGATCCCGTCGATGGTGGTGCAGACGACGTTCGAGGTGCTCTCCGTGAGACCCTCGTCAGAGCCGACCACTACCTGGATACTGCCGCCACCACCAGAGCTACCGACGCGGACGAAGAGACCCACGCCGACGACCACCACCACGCTCACGGCTCCTGCTGACGCGGCGCGGTAGCGGCGGCAGCCGGCGTGTCGGCGCCTGCGCCGCTCGAACCGATGTCGTTCGGGGACCTGCTCGCACTCCTGTCAGTGTCCGTCATGGGGGTGCGCCCAGTCGTCACTTACTCTATCATCCGATAGCCGTTGCCGGGCAGGGGTTTTAGGAGAGGTAGCGACCGTCGGACTGGGCGGTTTGCAGTGCGGCGAGGATGTGATCGACCGCGGCTGTTGTGCGTTATGAGTCGCCGGTGGCCAGCAGGTCCAACAACGCACCGCGGAGTGCGGCTAGCACGCTGGTCCGTTTATCACGGGCAGGCGTGGTGCCGCGTGTGCGTTCCGGTTGTGCCGATGCGAGGACGTCCAGCCAGTCGGTCACGGTTGCCTCGGCGAACTCGTTCCAGGGTCCGGTGGGGTCGGTCAAGGATCGGCCGTAGGCCTCGACCCATAATGCGAGCATCGGTCGGTGTGCGTCGGCCACGAGCCACGACCAGACAATTCGGGCGCCCTGGAAGATCGCTCCTGGATCGTCATCAGCGTTGCGACGTACCTCGTCGAGGAACGTCAGTTCGTCACGGCGGGCGCGCGCCAGTATTGCGCGTATCAACCCCTTCCTGCTGCCGAAGAGGTACAACAGCACCCGCGGATTTGATCCGTGTGTCTTTCGGCGCAAACCCGGTCCTTCGGGTCCGGGACAGCCGATCTGGTTTTGTCGGACTGTATGGCTAGTGTCTGGGTC
>NZ_BCWY01000135.1 GCF_001894825.1 Rhodococcus jostii NBRC 16295
AGTTCACATGGCAATCCTCGACTGGATACTTCTCGGTGCCTACTTCCTGCTACTCGTCCTGATCGGCGTCCAGACCATGCGTCGCGTCAAGTCGCCGGACGATTTCGCGGTGGCGGGCAACCGAATCATCTGGCCGGTCTTCTTCGGCAGCCTGGCTGCAGCCTTCCTCGGCGGCGGGGCCTCGCTCGGCGTCGCCGGCGCCGCGATGCGCGACGGCTACGTGTACATGTTCGCCTTCTGCGCCTTCGGCGTTCAGACGGTGCTCGTGGGCTACTTCGTCGCGCCCAAACTCAAGAACTACATCGGGGCCCACACCCTCGGCGACATCATGGAGACCCACTACGGTCGACCGGCGCGATTGGTCACCGGCGTGCTGTCCGTGGTCCTGTGTGCCGGCATCCTCGGGGCCCAGGCACTGGCCATCGGCACCGTCGTCAACGCCACCCTCGACGTGCCCACCGTGCCCGCGGTGATCATCGGCATGGGCGTGGTGGTGCTCTACTCGTCGTTCGGTGGGGCCTGGGCGGTGATCCAGACCGACCTGCTGCAGTTCGTCTTCCTGGGAGTGCTGCTTCCGGTGGCGCTCCTCATCGGACTCGACGCCGTCGGTGGACCCTCGGCTCTCCTGGACAGTGTTCCCGCCGAGCATCTTTCGTTCATGGGTGACTACACCCCGGCGCAGTTCCTGACGCTGTTCGCGGCACTGCTGCTCGGCGAGACGCTGGTCCCGCCGTACGCGCAGCGGACGTTCTCCACCCCAGACTCGCGGCACGCCCGCAAGGGATACGCACTGGCCGGGTTCTTCTCGTTCTTCTTCTTCTTCACCTCGGCGTCGCTCGGGTTGATCGCCCTCGTTCTGTACCCGGACATCGAGACCGATCAGGCTCTTCCGACCGTGGTGATGAACCTGATGCCGGTCGGTGTCCTCGGCCTGGTGGTAGCGGCTCTGATGGCGGTCGTGATGTCGACGGCCAGTTCGTATCTCAACTCGACCGCCGTCGTCCTCACGAAGGACATCTACCAGCCGCTCAGCCCGGCCGAGCTGCCCCCGTCGAGGCGGCTGACCATCGAGCGGGTCACCAGCGTCGTCGTCGGTGCCGGGGCCACCATCTTCGCGCTCAGCGTTCCGTCCATCGTCGACGCCCTCCTCTACAGCTACACGCTGTGGGCACCGACGGTCATCGTTCCGCTGTTCGGCGCCGTGCTGTTCGGGGTCCGGTCCGCGCCGGCGGCGCTGTCGGCGATCGCGGCGGGCGCCGTCGTCACCGCGGTGTGGCAGTGGGGACTGGACGCACCGATCGGGCTGGACGGGCTGGTCCCCGGCGTCCTCGCCAACCTCCTCGTGTTCGTCACGGTCGCCGTCGCGACCTCGTCCCGTTATCCGCGCAGGCAGCAGCCTTCTGTCCGCGTCTCCGAAGGAGAATTCGCATGATTCCCGTCCTCCTCTATTACGGGGTCCCCACCGCCGTCATCACCGTCACCCTGTGGGTCGGATTCCTCGGCTGGCGCTTCTACGTCAAGGAAGTGCTGCGCGGCGGCAACGACGAGACCGGTCACGATCATGGGTGACACCGTGGATGTTCCCGGCGTGACCACCGGTACCAGCCCGTACCCGTCGGCCCGCAGGATGGGCGACCTCGTGTTCGTCTCCGGCCAGGTCTCGTTCGACGACGACGGCCGCGTGGTCGGCACCGATGTGGTGACGCAGACGCGTCACTCCCTCACACGACTGGACCGGGTTCTCGCCGCGGCGGGGTCCACCCTGCGCGACATCGCTTCGGCCACGGTGTATCTCACGAACGCCGCGGACGCCTCGGAGTTCAACGAGGAATGGATGCGCTGGTTCGGCGGGGACCACCGCCCGGCGAGGGCGACCGTAGTCGCCGACCTGCTCGACCCACGGCTACTCGTGGAAATACAGGCCGTCGCCGTCGCCGTCACCGGCCACGGGGCCGAAGGAAAGGAAGCGGAATGAAGGTGGCAGTACTCGGGGCCGGAGTCGTCGGGGTCGCGACCGCGCACGCTCTCGCCGAGCGCGGACACGAGGTCCATCTGTACGACCGGCGCGGCGAGGTCGCATCGGACACCAGCGCGAGCACCGCCGGGCTGATCGCCCCCGGCCACTCGTACGCGTGGGCGTCGCCGTCGGCTCCCCCCATGTTGGTCCGGTCGTTGCTCGGCGAGTCGACCTCGATCCGCGTCCGCCCGCGCGCGGACCTCGACCTCGCCCGGTGGGGTGTGCGGTTCCTCCGAGAATGCACGGCGTCCCGCGCGCGGTCCAACACTCTCGCGAAGCTTCGCCTGGCCCGGTACAGCCAGCAGCTGATGGACGAGCTCGCCGCCCGCGAGGACCTGGAATACTGCCAGACGCGGAACGGTGTGCTGTACCTGTACCGGAACGAGGCGGAACTCACTCAGGCGCAGGCGAATTCGCAGATTCTCCGCGACCACGGTCAGCGACAGGACGTGCTGGGCCCCGACGAGATCGCCGCCGTCGAGCCCGCTCTGCGGCACGGGACCGCCACGTTCGCCGGGGCGATCCACGACCGGACCGACGGCACCGGCGACCCGCACCGATTTTCGGTGGGGCTCGCCGAGGAGTGCCGACGGCTGGGCGTCCGGTTCCACCTGAGCACGTCCGTCGTGGGACTCGAGACCGACGATGCGGCGATCACGCGCGCCGTCACCGACGAGGGCGAGATTCGCGCGGACGCGTTCGTCCTCGCCGCCGGGGCCGCGAGCGCCCTCGTCGCGCGGAGCATCGGCCTGCGACTGCCCGTCTACCCGGCCAAGGGCTACACACTGACCGCCACGGTCAAGGATCCCGACCGCGCGCCCGTGGTGGGCGGTATCGACGAGAAGACGCTCGTCGCCTGGTCTCGCTTCGGTGACGAACTGAGGATGTCGGCCACCGCGGAATTCGTCGGGTACGACCGCAGTCACTCCCCCGCCGACTACGCGGGAATCGTGGATGCGGGAAACGAACTGTTCCCCGGCGCCGTCGACTGGGACACGGCCCGATACCGGACGGGCCTTCGCCCGATGACCCCCGACGGACCACCGATGATCGGGTTGGGGCGCCACGACAATCTGTATTTCAACACCGGCCACGGTCACGTCGGCTGGACGATGGCGTGTGGCTCGGCGCGGATCCTCGCGGACCTCGTGGACGAACGGCGACCGGACATCGACCCGACGCCGTACTCGCCCATTTCGTCCCGCCGGCATCCGAGCGGACGACGGGCGTAACGAACACCGTCGATCCGACGACTATCCGGACGTGCCTCCCGAACCGGCGGTACACAGACCCCGCTGACCGCAACCCCCGACTGCGGTCAGCGGGGTCGTCACCGCCTCCCAGCGGCGGATTCCGATCAGTTGCTCTCGGCGTCCCGCTTGGCGAAGGCGAGTTGCATTTCCCAGCCCTCGATGTTGCCCTCGACGGCGGACCGGCGGCGGTCGGCACTCGGGTACAGGGCGGCGAATCCGGTCTCGACGACGCGCAGGAGCGTGCCACCGTCGCGCTCGGACAGGAAGAATTCGACCAGCGTGGATGTGCCCTCCACGAGGGGCTGTGCGGGATCGTCTCCCCCGCGGAACGAGACGTAGTGCGGTGCGTCCGACTTCACCGGAAGGATCGGGAATCGCCCGTACGGGGGGAAGTCGACGACGAAGACGTCACCCTCACGAGTGGTGGTCGTCTTGCCGAGCTCTCCGTCGCCGATGAACCAGCCGGGTTCACTCACCAGCCCGAACACCCGCTCGATGGGAGCGTCGATCTGGATCTCGCGCTCGATCCTGTCCTGGGACGCGTCGGGAACACTCATGATCATCCTCACCTCTCGACCTCACCTCTCGACGATGTGCTACCTCACGGTTGCACATCGGAGGCCGTTGCGCAACCCTGGGGTTGCACTCGGCGGGGTGGGGGCCGAAAACGCGACCGGGCGCCCGCCCACCGCCGGAACGACGCGGAGCGGGCACCCGGAGAACGTGTCAGGCGAAGTGCGCCAGCAGGGCGTCGCGCTGACGGTCACCGAGGCCACGGAGGCGGCGAGTCGGCGCGATCTCCAAGTTGGCCATGATCTCCTGGGCCTTGACCTTGCCGATCTTCGGCAGCGCTTCCAGGATGGCGCTGACCTTGGTCTTTCCAATGATGTCGTCGACATCTGCCTTGGAAAGGACCTGCTTCAGCGTGACGTCACCGGACTTGAGCTTGTCCTTGAGCTCTGCGCGTGCCTTGCGAGCGGCGGCGGCCTTCTCGAGAGCTGCTGCCCGCTGTTCGTCAGTGAGCTGGGGAAGTGCCACGATGTCTCCTTCATTCGGGGTACGTATCGAACACCGTAGCGAGAGAACCGCAACTTCACCGCATCCATCGGACGTGTCGCGCATCCTGTCCGATTCGAGAGCCTGGCGATCACCGGTCCGGTGCCGCGAAAAATGCCAGGACACAGCCGTGGCGGTGTGCCATGCTCGACACGTTCCGATCGGTACGAACGAGTTCAGGAAGGAAGTCGGCGATGCGCGCACTGCCCATCACCCACGCGGCCCGGTTGCAGCCGTCACGCACGAGCGCCGCCCGCACCTTCGCTTCCGGCCGACAAGCCGAACGCGGAAATATGCCCGCCGCGAAGACCTGCCGCGCCGCCTGACACGCCCGCACCGAACACCGTCGCCGGCGTGCCGCCACCGCCGTGAACCGACGAAGGAAACGAGACCTCCCATGAGGCACTTCACCCGCAACCCACACGGCAGCACCCTCGACGCCCGCAACTGGTCGCGGGCGGACGTGCTGGTGCTGAACGTCACGTACGAGGCCCTCTGCGAGATTCCCGCGGAGCGCGCCGTCGTACTGCTCAGCGTCGGCGCGGCCGAGACGGTCGCCGATCGGGAACCGCCGTTCCCGATCCGATCGCAGCACGTCGAGATCACGCTGCCACGGACAGTTCGACTGCTGCGGTACGTCTACGTCCGGCACAGAGTTCCGGTGACCGACGGCAGCCGCGCGACGTTCGCCGGTGTGTTCCGGCGCGACCGTCATCGTTGCGGCTACTGCGACGACCCGATCGCCACGACCATCGATCACGTGCTGCCCCGCAGCCGCGGCGGCCCGAACACCTGGGCCAACCTCGTGGCCTGCTGCGCTCCGTGCAACCAGAGGAAGGCCGACCGCACCCCCGAGGAGGCGGGAATGCCGCTCCTGTGGGAGCCGAGGGCGCCGCGGCACATCGAGAAGGCGCAGCGGCGGATCTGGAGGGATCTCGCGGCGGTCTGACCGCGAGACCCCCGGCGCCCACCCCCCACCGACCGCACTTCCCCGGGAAGGGGAAATCCCCGATGACCGACGTCCTGGACACGTCCCTGTCCACCCTGCTGACCGCGTCCGACGACCCGGCGGGATGGGTCGACGCCGCGTGCCGCGCCGATCCGGAGCCGGACCGGTGGTTCCCCTTCCCGACCGAGGATTTCGCGTACGCGCGCGACGTCTGCCGTGACTGCGCACTGCGACTGCGTTGCGAACTGTTCGCCGGCGCCACCGGACAGACCGGTGTCTGGGGCGGCAAGGATTTCGACCGGGGCCGGGTCACGCGGGCGTGAGCCGTATGGGTTGATCGCGCACGTGCGCTTGGGGCGGCGCGACCCCGGCCCGGCGACTACTGCCCCAGAATCTCGGGCAGCGCCACGTCCTCCCCCCGCACGTGCTCCGAGAGGAACGACAGCACCACCTGGTACCAGACTTTCGCGTTCTGGGGGCTGAGGATCCAGTGGTTCTCGTCCGGGAAGTAGAGGAATCGATGTTCCGTGCGCCCCTCGTCGTCGGCGGGCAATCCCGACTCGGACAGCAACTCGAACCACAGCCGCAACGCCTCGCCGATGGGTACGCGAAAGTCCTTGTCTCCGTGGATGACCAGAATCGGGGTGGCGATGTCCGCGACATACAGGTGAGGTGAATTCTCCACCGCCATCTCGGGCGTCATCTCGCGCTGCCAGTACCACGCGGCGTCGGTCGTGGGGCCGAACTGGTCCAGCGCCCACAAACCGGCGTGCGAGACGATCGCCGTGAACCGGTCGGTGTGTCCGGCGATCCAGTTGGCCATGTATCCGCCGAACGATCCGCCCATCGCCGCGGTGCGCTTCTCGTCGATCTCGGGCAGCGCCACCGCAGCGTCGGTGATCGCCATGAGATCCGTGAACGGCGCCTTGCCCCACTTGCCCCAGCCCCGTTCGACGAACTCCTGCCCGTACCCGGTCGACAGCGCCGGATCCGGCAGCAGCACGGCGTATCCCCGCGCCACCAGCAGCCACGGGTTCCACCGCCACGACCAGGTGTTCCACGAACCCAGTGGACCGCCGTGCACCCACAGCGCCAACGGGACCGGCGCGTGGGTGGAGGCCCCGGTCGGCACCGCCAGCCATGCGCGCACCAGCACACCGTCGGCGGCCACCGTCTCGACCTCCGTCAACGTGCCCGGCAGTTCGGGGTGTTCGGCGGGCGCCTTCAGCAGCGACACGGCGCCGGTGGTGAGGTCGATGCGCACCGGGTGCGGCGGCGTCGCGTAGGACGCCCGCAGCGCGAACACCGTCGATCCGTCCGGTGCCACCTGCATATCGGTGTACGCGGAATCGTCGCTCGTGACCGGTGTGGGATCCGTGCTGTCACGGAGGAGGAAGATCGGTGCGCGGCCGTGGTCGTCGGCGGTGACCAGAAGCCCGGAGCCGTCCGGCAACCAGGCCACGGACGTGGCCCACCGGTCCCACCCCGGCGCCACCTCCGTCACCACACCGGTGTCGAAGCTGTACTGGTGCAGGCTGAATCGCGGCGCGGAGTCGGGCGTCGCGTGCGATTCCCGCGTGAACACGACGCGCCGCCCGTCCGGTGAGATCGCCGGGTCCGACAGGTCGGCTCCGGCGTCGTCGACGAGGACCGCACGCGCGCCCGTCTCGGTGTCGATGCGCACCAGGATGTTCCGGATCGACGCCAGCGGGCCGGGCACCGTCCACGACGTGACGACGAAGGCGCCGTCGTCGCTCAGCGCGTAATTCGCCTCCCGCAGTGCCGGGCCGGGCATCGGGGTGAGATCGGTCAGGTCCGGCTCGTGCCCGCTCTCGTCGAGCTCGTCCAGCGGAGCGGACAGGAGGTGCGGCACGTCCGGACCCAGATCGTGGTCCCAGTAGCGCATCGGGAAGCCGGTGTGGAGGATCGCCGACACCTTCTTCTCCTTGCGCTCGGCGCGCACCCGCTCGTCGTCGGCAGACGCGCCGGATCTCCCCAGAACGCCGGTGGTGACGACGAAACGCGGGGCGCACCGCGCGGCACGGACCCCGGTGATGCCGCCGCCGCGACGCGCGACGACCACCGCCTCGCCGCCCCGCGCGGGCAGTCGCCACAGGTCGTCGGGAAGCTCGTCCTCGTCCTGCGTCGGACGGGACGACGTGAAGAGCAGATCGCCGTCGCTGGTGAACGTGGCGTTGGACTCCCCGGTGCGGCCCCGGGTGAGCCGCCGCGCCGCGAACTCGCCGGTGGGATCGATCTCCCACAGTGCGGTGACGTACTTGGTCGACTTCTCGTCGAGCGTCGATTGCGCGACGACGAGCCGTCGCCCGTCCGCAGACAGCGCGAGGCCGCCGACCCGGCCGAGCGCGAGATAGTCGTCGAGGTCGTCGAAGGGAGTTCCGGCGTGGAGTTCAGGAATCGCGGTCACGAGTCGTTCGTATCACGAACCGGGCCCGAGCCGTCGGACATCGGAGTCTCAGGCAAGTAGGGGCGCGACCCGCGGCGGGATCTCGTTCAACGCGTAGGGCAGGCTCAGCACGGTGCTCCACGCCATCGCCTCGGCGGCCGCGTCCTCGAGCGTGATCGTGCGGCCCGCCTTCACCACGTCGAGTTCCTGATAGATGGGTGTCTTGTCGAGTTCCGCGCGCAGCTTGTCGCCGTAACCGC
This sequence comes from Rhodococcus jostii NBRC 16295, assembly GCF_001894825.1. Lineage (GTDB taxonomy): Bacteria > Actinomycetota > Actinomycetes > Mycobacteriales > Mycobacteriaceae > Rhodococcus_F > Rhodococcus_F jostii. Next base: position 7,943 of record NZ_BCWY01000135.1, read on the forward strand.
CGCCCGCGTACCAGACGAGGAGGTCGACGTTCGCGAGTGACAGCTGCTCGGTGCTGATCTCGGCGAAGTTGCCCGTGATCTGTTCGGTCACAGGAGGATTGACGAAGCCGAGTTCGGTGAAGAACCGGACCTTCGGGTCTTCCGGGCCGTATACACCGAACTGTCCGGGCCCCTTGAGCGCACCGACGAGGACGGTTTTGCCTGCGAACGCCGGGTTGGCGGCCCGGACGTCAGTGAACTGCTGCTCGACGGACGACACCAGTTCGGCGGCTTTGTCCTTCTTGCCGAGCGTGTCGCCGAGAATCCTCGTCTGGTCCTGCCACGGGACGCCGTAGTCGGCGAACTCCTTGGGCTGCGCCACCGTCGGCGCGATGGCGCTCAGCTTGTCGTACTGGGCCTGGGTGAGCCCGGAGTAGGTGCCGACCACCAGGTCCGGGGCGACCGTCGCGACCTTTTCGAAGTCGATGTTGGTCGACGCCGTGCCCACGATCTCCGGCTTCGCGTCGCCGAGGAGGTCCTGCGCCCACGGCCACACGCCGTAGGGGTAGTCGCCGTACCAGTCGAAGGTGCCTGCCAGTGTGCCGCCGAGCGCGAGGATGGTGTCCTGGTCGTTGTAGCCGACGCTGACGATGCGCTGCGGGTCGACGGGCACCTGGGTTTCGCCGTACTTGTGGGCGATGACGGGACCGGACGGCTCACTGCCGGTAGCGGAGCCGTCGCCGTCCGAGCTGCTGCAGGCCGCGGCGAACGCGAGCAGCGCTCCCCCGGTGCCCACGAGGAATCCGCGTCGGCTCAGGCCGATCCTCTGTTGACCCACGTTCATGCGGCGACCCTCTCGTCTACCAGGTATTGCGACCACTTAGGTAAGGCTTGCCGAGCTTAGCCTAAGAGGTCGCGCGGACGGGCTCCCGCCACATCGCCCACAGCGTCGGACCGCCGTCCGGTATCCGGATCTCACCGGTCACGTCGAAGCCGAACCGCTCGTAGTACGAAATGTTGTCCTTCTTGCTCGATTCCAGATACGCCGGAATCCCCGCAGCATCACACCGGTCCAGCCGCGACCGCAGCAGCGCCTTCCCGTATCCGCCGCCCCGTCCCGCGCTCGACGTTCCGATCGTCGCCAGATACCAGTGCACGGGGTCGACCGGGTGCGCGTCCTCGACGGTTCCGCTCACCGCGGCGCCGACGCCCAATTGCGGGCCGAACGCGCGGATCAGTCCGGGCAGGCTGAGGAGCGAAGACAGTGTCGACTGCTTCCACCGGCCCGGCGGATCCCACATGGCGGCCCCGCGGATCACGCCGTTCTCGTCCTCGGCGACTTCTGCGCCGCCACCGGCGAGATGGTGGTGGCGGATCTCCACCGCGAACAGTCTCGGCAGGCCGCGCCGCCGGCGCTCGGGGTCCGGCCACATCCACACCATCACGGGGTCGTCGAAGAACGCGTCGGCGAGGACACGTGTCAACTCGGGAATGTCAGATTTGGTCGCGGCCCGCACGCTCACACCCATGCCCAGAGGGTACGGGCCGACGGCAGTGGCCCGCGGGAACGACTGGCCGCCATCCCCCGGTTCGGGCCACTATGGACTCATGAACCGCCCCGAGTACTCACGCAGTCGACCCGCATCCGGCGGCAGGTGATGGGACGCGTCACCGCGCGACGCCCGGTCGTCCGGATCACGGAGCACGGCACCACCCGGCGGCCCGATTCGCTCGCCGTCGAAGAGCCGCTGGAGATCCGGGTCGGCGGCCGCTCACTGGCGGTGACGATGCGCACGCCGGGCGACGACATCGATCTGGTGCACGGGTTCCTGTTGACCGAGGGCATCATCGCGAGCCGCGACGACGTCGCCGTCGCCCGCTACTGCGACGGTGTCGACGACAGCGGCGCGAACACGTACAACGTGCTCGACGTGACACTGGCCGACGGAGTCCCGGCGCCCGGCGGACCGGAACGCCTGTTCGTCGTCTCGTCGGCGTGCGGGGTCTGCGGCAAGGCGTCCCTGGACCAGGTCCGGACGCGATCACGATTCCCGTTGTCCGGCAACGACTTGTCCGTGACGGCTGCCACGCTGTCGTCGATGCCCGCCACCCTCAGGGCGGGTCAGCGCATCTTCGAGTCGACGGGCGGACTGCACGCCGCTGGCCTGTTCACACCCGACGGCGCTCTCGTCGCGCTGCGCGAGGACGTCGGACGGCACAACGCCGTCGACAAAGTGCTGGGGTGGGCGGTGACGCAGGATCGGGTGCCGCTGTCGGGGAGCATTCTGCTCGTCAGCGGTCGTGCATCGTTCGAACTGGTGCAGAAATCCGTGATGGCCGGGATTCCGATGCTCGGCGCCGTGTCGGCGCCGTCCTCGCTGGCCGTCGACCTGGCACTGGAATCCGGCACGACGCTCGTCGGCTTCCTCCGCGGGGAGTCGATGAACGTCTATGCCGGAACCCAGCGCGTGAAGGCCGGGGCCTGAGCGGGCCCTTCTAGACGGTGGCGTCGACGAGGAGCTTCGCGCCGGTGGCCGCCTGGACGTCCTCGACGCTGTGACCGGGTGCGGTCTCGACGAGCCGCAGGCCGTCGGGGGTGACGTCGATGACGGCGAGGTCGGTGACGATCTTCTGGACGCAGCGCTTGCCGGTGTACGGCAGCGTGCACTCCTCGAGGATCTTGTGCTCACCCTTCTTGGTGACGTGGTCCATCATCACGATGACCTTGCCGGCGCCGTGGACCAGGTCCATCGCGCCGCCCATGCCCTTGACCATGGCGCCCGGGACCATCCAGTTGGACAGATCGCCGTGGCTGCTGACCTGCATGGCACCGAGAACGGCGACGTCGACGGCGCCGCCGCGGATCATCGAGAACGAATCGGACGACGAGAAGAACGCACCACCGGACACCACGGTGATGGTCTCCTTGCCCGCGTTGATCAGCTCGGGGTCGACCTCGTCGTCGGCCGGGTACGGTCCGACACCGAGGATGCCGTTCTCCGAGTGCAGGATGACGTCCTTGCCGGCCGGGATGTGACCGGGGATCAGGGTCGGCATGCCGATGCCGAGGTTGACGTACTGTCCGTCCTCGAGTTCGGCGGCGACCCGGGCCGCCATCTCGTCACGCGTCCAGCTCATGCCCGCACCGTCCTGTTCTCGATTCCCGTTTCCTGCTTACCGACCTCGACCACACGCTGGACGAAGATGCCGGGGGTGTGCACCTCGGCGGGGTCGATCTCGCCGGGCTCGACGAGGTATTCGACCTGCGCGATGGTGATGCGGCCGGCGCCCGCGGCGTCCGGGTTGAAGTTGCGGGCCGTCTCGCGGTACACGAGGTTGCCGAGCCGGTCGCCCTTCCAGGCGTGGACCAGCGCGAAGTCGGTGCGGATGGCACGTTCGAGGACGAACGCCTCGCCGTCGAACTCGCGGGTCTCCTTGGGCTTGCTCGCCACCGCGATGCCGCCCTGCCCGTCGTAGCGGATCGGCAGACCGCCGTCGGCGACCTGCGTTCCGACACCGGCGGGGGTGTAGAAGGCGGGGATGCCCGCTCCCCCGGCGCGCATGCGCTCGGCAAGCGTGCCCTGCGGGGTGAGCTCGACCTCGAGCTCGCCGCTCAGATACTGCCGCGCGAACTCCTTGTTGGCGCCGACGTACGAGCTGATCGTGCGGCGGATCCGGTGCTGCTCGAGGAGGAGACCCAGACCGAATCCGTCGGTGCCGCAGTTGTTGCTGACCGTCTCGAGGTCGGTCGCACCTTGTGCGAGGAGGGCGTCGATGAGGACCGAGGGGATACCGACGAGGCCGAAGCCGCCCACCGCGAGGGACGCTCCGTCGGGGACATCGGCAACGGCCTCGGCCGCCGTTGCGAAGACTTTGTTGACCATGTGACCCAGGCTACCGCAAAATGTTCGAGTAGTGAACACCCATCCACATTGCGAACAAATTGCGCCCCGCCTGTTGGCCCCATCACAGAACGCGACTACTATGTGCGAATAGCGGCCGACTGTTCACATCGAGAACGTGAGGATCTTTTTCCATGCTGCATCTGCCAGCCCACCACCACGCCGGGCACGAAGCGAATGCCCCGCTGCTGTTCCCCGAGTACAAGACGACTCGGCTGCGCAGCCCCAAGAACGACCTGATCCTGGTCCCGCAGCGACTCGGCGAGATCACCGGTCCGGTCTTCGGCGACGCCGACATCGCCAAGGGTGAGAACGACATGACCCACGCCAACGGCGGCGAGGCCCAGGGACAGCGCATCATCGTCCACGGCCGCGTCCTCGACAGCGCGGGCAAACCCATCCCCGACACCCTCATCGAGGTCTGGCAGGCCAACGCCGGAGGCCGCTACCGCCACAAGATGGACTCCTGGCCGGCCCCGCTCGACCCCCACTTCAACGGTGTCGCCCGCTGCCTGACCGACAAGCAGGGCCACTACGAGTTCACGACCATCAAGCCCGGCGCCTACCCGTGGGGCAACCACCACAACGCGTGGCGTCCCGCGCACATCCACTTCTCCCTGTTCGGTCAGGCGTTCACCCAGCGCCTGGTCACGCAGATGTACTTCCCCGACGATCCGTTCTTCTTCCAGGACCCGATCTACAACTCGGTCCCCGAAGCCGCCCGCGAGCGGATGATCAGCACGTTCGACTACGACCAGACCCGCGAGAACTGGGCCGTCGGATTCAAGTTCGACATCGTCCTGCGCGGTCAGGACGCCACCCCGTTCGAGGAGGGCCACTGATGATCGACACCCAGAACCCCGACGCCCCGCGCTACCCGGTCTTCGCCAAGAGCCAGGACGAGGTGCCGTTCGGCGTCACCCCGTCCCAGACCGTCGGCCCGTACGTCCACATCGGCCTGTACCCCACCTGGGAGAACAGCGGTAACACCGTCCCCGAGGACGCGCCCGGACGCATCACCGTGTCCTTCAACGTCATCGACGGCGCCGGACAGCCGATCGGCGACGCGATGATCGAGACCTGGCAGGCAGACGCCGCGGGCAGGTTCAACAGCCCGACCGATCCCCGCGGCGCCGCCGAGGCCACCCCCGCCGGATTCCGCAGCCTGGCACGCGTGTTCGCCGACGAGTCCGGCACGATCGTGGTGCACACGGTCAAGCCCGGCGCTCTCCCTGCGGAGAACGGCACCGCCGAGGCCCCGCACATCAACGTCGGACTGTTCGCCCGCGGCATGCTCGAGCGGCTCTACACCCGGCTCTACTTCCCCGAGGACACCGACGCCCACGCATCGGACCCCGTCCTCTCCGCCGTCCCGGAAGCAGACCGCCCCAAGCTGATCGCGGCGAAGACGGATCGCGGATACCACCTCACGATCCACGTGCAGAATACGGACGGACGGGAAACCCCGTTCTTCGCTCTGTAGCCGGCCGCAACCCAGAAAGGTGTCGCGTGTGAACTCTCCGGAGACGTCCCGGGGTGCCCTGTTCGATCCGACGTTCGGTGCCGGCGAGCTGTCGGCGCTGCTCTCCGACCGGGCGTGGGTCACCGCAATGGTCGAGGTCGAAGGGGCACTGGCCCGGGCGGAGGCGAAGTGCGGGGTGATCCCCGCCGCGTCCGCCGACTCGATCTCCTCGGTGTTCGCACGCATCGTCGCCGAGGACTCCGTGGACGTCGGAGCCCTCGGCGACGCGGCCGCAGCGGGCGGCAATCCCGTGATCCCGCTGGTGACACTGCTCCGCGGCGAGGTCACGGCCGCGGATCCCGACGTGCCCGGTAGTCACGTGCACAAGGGCGCGACGAGTCAGGACATTCTCGACACCGCCCTGGTGCTGCTGTGCCGTCGATCGGGGGCGCACGTCCTGGCGTCCCTCGACGAGGCGGTGCTCTGCGCCGAGGCCCTCGCCCGGGCCCAGCGCGGCACCCCGATCGCCGGTCGCACCCTCGGCCAGCAGGCCCTCCCCACCACGTTCGGCGTGCTCGCCGCCGGGTGGATGACCGCGCTGCACAGGGCTTCTCGCCCCCTGTTCGACGCACTCGACGCCCTGCCCGTGCAATTGGGCGGCGCGGCCGGAACGTCCGCGGCGCTCTACCCGCACGGTCTCGACGTCGCCGACGTGCTCGCCGATGAACTCGGGCTCGCCCGTCAGGACGTGCCCTGGCACACCGACCGCACGCGCATCGCGCTGCTCGCGTCTGCGCTCGGAACCACCGCGGGAGCGGTGTCCAAGATCGCCACCGACATCGTGTTCCTGTCCGCTACCGAGGTCGGCGAGGTCAGCGAAGGGTCGCCCGGCGGTTCGTCCGCCATGCCGCACAAGCGCAATCCGGTGGCCGCGATCGCGGCCCGCGCGGCGGCACGACGCGTCCCCGGACTCGTCGCGACGATCCTCGGCTCGATGGATCACGAGCAGCAACGCGCCGCGGGTGCCTGGCACGCCGAATGGGAAACACTCACGGACATGCTGCGCCTCACCGGCGGGGCCGTCGCCCGTATCGCCGACTCTCTCGGCGGACTCGACGTCCACCCGGACGCGATGGCCCGCAACCTCGACGTCACCGGCGGCCTGCTGCTCGCCGAACGGGTCACCGGCGCCCTGTCCAGCCGCACCGACGACGCGCGCGACCTCGTCACCGCCGCGTGCCGGAGCGGCCACCCCCTCGACGAGGACCCCGGGCTCCTCGAATACCTGCAGGCGGACGAGATCCGCGCCCTGCTCGACCCCGCCGGATACCTCGGCCACGCTCACGACATAGTCGACCGCGCACTGGACACAGTGGCCCGCGGCCGGGAAGGAACGCGATGACAGTCGCACTCGCACACGAAATCTCCGGACCCCGCACCGGCGCGGCCGACGCGCCCGTCGTGGTCCTGCTCGGATCGCTCGGCTCCAACCGCTCCATGTGGGACCCGCAGATCGCGGCGCTGTCGGACGAATGCCGCGTCGTCGCCGTCGATCAGCGCGGCCACGGCGAATCCCCGGCGCCGGACGGGCCGTACTCCGTCCGCGACCTGTCCGAGGACGTCCTGGCGCTGCTCGACTCGCTCGGAGTCGACGCCGCCCACTTCGTCGGACTCTCCATGGGCGGGGCGATCGCCCAGTGGCTGGGTGCGCACGCCCCCCGCCGGGTGCTGTCGTTGTCGCTGCTCTGCACCGCCGCGAAGTTCGGCGAACCGCAGGGCTGGACCGAGCGGGCCGCCGCGTCGCGCGCCGACGGCCCCGAGTCGCTCGCGGATGCCGTCGTCGCACGATGGTTCAGCGAGGGCCTCGCGAAGCGTGATCCGGAATTCGTCCGGCACTACCGCGAGATGATCGCGTCGACGTCCCCCGAGGGCTATGCCGCCTGCTGCGACGCCCTCGCCGACTGGGACTTCACCGCCGACCTCTCCCGCATCAGCGCGCCGACGCTGGTGATCGCGGGCGAGGAGGATCCGTCCACCCCGCCGTCGGTCATGCAGGTCCTCGCGGACGGCATCACCGGCGCCCGATTCGAGGTGCTCTCCCCCGCCGCGCACGTCGCGAACCTCGAGCAGGCGGGCGCCGTCACGGCGCTGCTGCGCGAACATATCGCCGGCGGCGGCTACGCCCGCGGGCGCCGCGCCGCGCACGCCCAGGGTATGACGGTGCGCCGCTCGGTCCTCGGCGACGCCCACGTGGACCGCTCCGTGGCGGGGACCACCGACTTCACGGCACCGTTCCAGGACTTCATCACCCGCACCGCATGGGGCGACATCTGGTCGCGTCCCGGGCTGGACCACGAGATGCGGCGGCTGCTCACGATCGCCGTCCTCACCGCGGTCGGCAACGATCACGAACTCGACATGCACATCCGGGCCGCCCTCCGCGCGGGAGTCGACGCCGACAAGATCGGTGAGGTGCTCCTCCACACCTCCGTCTACGCCGGGGTGCCCAACAGCAATCTCGGGTTCGCACTCGGCAAGCAGGCCCTCGCCGATCTCGCGGAAGAGACGACCGAGACGGCGCGCGATTCCGGGACGGAGGAGGATTCGCAGACATGACCGCAACCGAACCGACGGAAAAGATCCTCCCGTCCCCCGACTACGTGCAGTCGCTGGCCCGGGGCCTCGCCGTGATCCGCTGTTTCGACCACCAGAATCAGCGGCGCACGCTCAGTGACGTCGCCCGCGCCACCGACCTCACCCGCGCCACCGCACGCCGGTTCCTGCTCACCCTCGTCGAACTCGGCTACGTGGCCACGGACGGTTCCGCGTTCTGGCTCACCCCCCGGGTTCTCGAACTCGGGTACAGCTACCTGTCGAGCCTCTCGCTGCCGGAGGTGGCTCAGCCGCACCTCGAGCGGCTGAGCCACAAGGTCCACGAGTCGTCGTCGGTGTCGATCCTCGACGGCGCCGACATCGTGTACGTGGCCCGTGTTCCCGTCAGCCGGATCATGACGGTGGGCATCACCATCGGCACCCGCCTCCCCGCGTACGCCACCTCGATGGGCCGGGTCCTGCTGGCCGGTCTGGCCGACGACGATCTCGACGCGTACCTCGAGAAGCTCGACATCCAGCGCCTCACCGAGCGCACGATCACCGCCCGCGACGATCTGAAAGCTGCGATTCTCGCGGTCCGCGCGGAGGGCATCTGCGTTCTCGACCAGGAACTCGAGGCCGGCCTTCGGTCGATGGCCGCACCGATCCACAACGCCTCCGGGCTCACCGTCGCCGCAGTGAACATCTCCACTCCGGCCGCGCGGTACAGCCTCGAGGATCTGCATTCCGATCTCATCCCGTCGCTGCGGGTCACCGCAACCGACATCGAACAGGACCTCGCCACCGTCAACCGCTGACGCTGTTCCCGAGGAATCTTCACGAAAGGCCTTTTCATGCGTGACGTCGTCATCTGCGAGCCCCTGCGAACACCGGTCGGGCGCTTCGGCGGAGTGCTCAAGGACATCACCCCCCAGAGCCTCGCCGCCGCCGTCATCACGGCGCTCGTCGAACGCACCGGCATCGACGGCAGCCACATCGACGACGTCATCCTGGGCCAGGCGTCCCCGGGCGGCGAGGCCCCGGCCATCGGCCGGATCGCGGCCCTCGACGCCGGACTCGGCATCGACGTCCCGGGCATGCAGGTTGATCGCCGCTGCGGATCCGGACTGCAGGCGGTCATCACCGCGGTGCTGCAGGTGGCCTCCGGCGGCAACGACCTCGTGCTCGCCGGTGGCGTCGAATCCATGAGCCAGGCCGAGTTCTACACCAACCCGAACATCCGCTGGGGCGTCAAGGGCGAAGGGGTGCAACTCGCCGACCGGCTCGCCCGCGCCCGCGTCACCGCCGGCGGCGCGAACTTCCCCGTGCCCGGCGGCATGATCGAGACCGCCGAAAACCTGCGCGCCGAGTTCGACATCAGCCGTGAGGACCAGGACGCGCTCGCCGTCCAGTCGCACCAGCGGGCCGTCGCCGCGCAGGAGTCGGGCCGCTTCGCCGAGGAAATCGTCGGAGTGACGGTGCCGCAACGCAAGTCGGACCCGCTCGTCGTCGACAAGGACGAGCACCCGCGCGCCGACACCACGGTGGAGTCGCTGTCCAAGCTCCGCGCCATCCGCTCCACGATCGATTCCGCCTCCACCGTCACCGCCGGCAACGCCAGCGGCCAGAACGACGGCGCCGCCGTGTGCATCGTGACCACCGCGGAGAAGGCGAAGGAACTGGGGCTGAAGCCCCTCGCCCGGATGGCGTCCTGGGCCGTCGCCGGCGTCCCGCCGCGCACCATGGGCATCGGCCCGGTCCCCGCCACGGCGAAGGCGCTCGGTCAGCTCGGACTGTCGCTGTCCGACATGGGTGTCATCGAACTGAACGAGGCCTTCGCCGCGCAGACCCTCGCCGTCCTCCGCAACTGGGACCTCGACCCCACCGACGAACGCCTCAACCCCAACGGATCCGGCATCTCCCTCGGCCACCCCGTCGGCGCCACCGGCGGCCGCATCCTCGCCACCCTCCTGCGCGAAATGGACCGTCGCGAATCGCGCTACGGGCTCGAGACCATGTGCATCGGCGGCGGCCAGGGGCTCGCCGCGGTGTTCGAACGGGTCTGATCGCAGGAGCGCATTCGCCGCCGTCAGGCCAGTGCACCCACCACGG
>NZ_BCWY01000136.1 GCF_001894825.1 Rhodococcus jostii NBRC 16295
CCAGCAGTTTCGCAATGCATCTCGGGGAACTCGAGCCGAATGAGATGTAGGTTCTCACAGTCGGTGGCATGCCCGATGATACGACCAGTGGTGATTCGGACTGTCTCAGGTCGTTGGCCTTACGCCCAGTCTCAGATTCGTGACACTTCTTCACAAGGACCACCGATCTTCGCCTGCATAGCGGTACGCCTACATCTGGCTGTCCGTCGACTCGGTACTACGTGTTGCGGATCAGATCGGCGGCCTTCTCGCCGATCAGTACCGAGGGTGTGGCCGCGGATGATGGCGGGCATGACGGATGCGTCCGCGATGCGGAGTTCGTCGACGCCTCGGACCTCGAGGTCGGGTATGACGACGCTGGCAGCGTCTCGGCCCATGCGGCAGGGGCCGAACGGGTGGTAGATGGTCTGGCCGAGCTCCTCGAGCGCACGGGTCAGCATCTCCTCGTCGGGGGTTCCGGGTGGCACGACCGGCCGGACGATCGGTCCGAGCTGGGATCTCAGCGAGGGCGCGGAGGCGAGCGCGGCGCAGATCCGTAGGCCGTCGAGCATCGCGTTCCGGTCGATTCCGTCGCTGTCGCTGAGGTAACGGGGGTCGATGACCGGCTTCCCGGCGGGGTCGGCGGATCGGAGCGTGATCTGGCCGCGGCTGACGGGCTCGAGGAGTACGACGCCGATGACGACGGGGTGCGCTGTCGGTGCGACGAGCCGTTCCTCGAAGAACGGTGCGGGCGCGAAGAGTATCTCGAGGTCGGGCAGCGGCAGGTCGGGGCGACTGCGGGCGAATCCGTACGCTTCCTCGACATTCGAGGTCAGCATGCCCTTCCACCTCAGCAGGTAGTTCACGAGCCCGGGGATCTTGTCGGCGGCAAACAGCGAACCGCCGTCGAACTGTACCCGCATCGGGGAACGACTGGCAATGGCCCGGGAACGGGCCGGCCGGGACGCCTCCATCCGGTACGGTCGGGAACTGATCCCGGGTCATGACCGAAGACACAAAACGAGGCCGTCGGCGCGGTGTTCGACCAAGCAACCAACTGCTCGGGCCCGGCGAGCTGTGGGCGTACGGGCCGACGAATCCGCCTCCCGCCGACAGCTCTACACCCGCGGCGGCCGCCGCGGCCGCCGCGACGGCATCATCAACCGCGGCGACGGCACCGTCGCCTACGGACCGATCAGGAACTGGACCACCACCGAGGTCTGGGCACACATCGCCAGACAGCAGTTCCGGTCGACCCGGTCTACGCCAAGCTCCGCCAGATAGCAGCACCGCATCCCCCATCGCATTGATGGTGGCCAGCTCGATCGCGGCCGGCTGACCTGGCTCCGCCGCGGATGGCCCACCCTCTTCGAACAACTCACCGACACCCTCCCCGCATCCGCCGACTGAGCTGAGCGGCTCTCACCTTCCCCGCGATGGATCGTGGGCCCGACAGAGAAGATGGTCAGGAAATATCCCGTGGGATGTCGAGAACCCACGCGCGGCTTCGTCCCCCGAGCAGTCCCGACGCCGACAAGATCAGGATCAGGCCGATGTTTGCTGAGGATGGAGGACTTCCGGATTGGCCACAGGTCGGAAGTACACCGACCGCAACGCTTTCTAGCGCTAATGCAATCGAGGGCTACCGTGGGCCACACTGCAGAGGCACCGCGCCCCGTGACCTGATTGGATTGCGGTCGAAAGACATCGACCTGCAATCGATATGCGGGCGATTCCGACCGTGTATACGCCCGCGCGGTGGGGCGGTGGGGCGGCACAAGCCTCATCACCGTCCCCGTGGGCGAACGTGCCGGACCGTGCTTCAGCGAGTCAGATTGAGCACGCAGGTATTGAGCGAGCGCCCGCAGGACCTCGCCACCCGGTGACATGTTCAAGGATGCGATGCGTGCGTTCGACCAGGTCGTGATGTTGCGGGCACTCGCCATTGATCAGCGACAGCCGGTAATTGCGAACAGGTTCAACTCTGGCGGCTCACGTCCGTCGAAGCCCGGATCACCAGTTTCGGCTCCGTGTACACACTTCTCACCTTCTTACCGGCGAGTTTCTTGATCAACATCTCGATGGCGGATCTACCCATATCGACAGGAGCGGAATCAATCGAAGTTAATGGGACGTGTAATTCCGCAGCCAGGGCCGTGTTGTTGAAGCCGACCAGAGCGATGTCATAACCGACGCGCAGGCCGTGAGCCCTGATAGATCCTGCTGCACCGATCGCAGCGAAATCGTTGACGGCGAAGAAGGCGGTCGGCCGTGGATCGAGGGCAAGGAATCGATCCGCGGCGACGTGGCCGCCGGCGCTGTCGAGACCCGAGTGAATGACATGGCTCGCCGGGATGTCGATCCCTGCTTCTCGATATCGATCGATAAACCCTGCTGGTCGGTCAATACCTGTACTGGCGTGCGCCAACCCGGCGATCACGGCCACGTTCGTATGTCCGAGTTCCAGCAGGTGTTCTGCTGCGATCCGTCCGCCTCGGTAGTTGTCGCAAGTCGACGACGGATAACCCGCGACACCGCGGTTCACCAGGACGAACGGGATACCCTTCTTCCCGATCTCCTCAAGAATGGTCTGATCGTCGGAGCGCGCGTCACCGAGAATCAACCCGTCCACCCGCCGGTCGAGCATCATGTCCGCTCGGACCCGTTGCAGATCCTGCTCGTCCTGGGTGTTCGCGACGAACGCAGTCAATCCGTGGTCTGCGGCGGCCGCCTCGATGCCTTCGTACACCGTAGCCAGTACGACATCGGACAATCGAGGAACCAGTACGCCGACTAGGTTGCTGCGCCTGGTGCGCAAACTGGCGGCGTGAGGATTCGGTCGATAGCCGACCTCGGCCGCGCGTAAACGGATGCGCTCAGCCGTCTCCCCCGAGGCCGCCCGCTCCCCCTCCTTCATGCCATTGAGCACACGGGCCACGGTCGAGACATGCAGACCCAGGTCGTCTGCGATACCCCGCAGTGTCGCCGGGTTTCGTACTCGCGCCACGGGTTCAGCCCTTTCCTCTTCCGTCGACATCCGGTGATGGCGACACAGCACGCAATCGTTCTTACATGCCCAACATATCGATCTGCTCGAGCCCTCTTGACAGAGGGCTAGCTCACAGAGAATCATAACCCGAACGTTCGGCCCGAACGTTCGGGCGCGAACTGAGCAGGAAAAACATCTTGCTTATGCGCTCCGCTTGATGCAGTGAGAAAGGTCAGTCGACATGACGGAAAACACCGCCATTACCGGTTCGGACGAGGTCCGGCACAGCCCCGCCCGGGTCGCAGTGGTTCAGTTCAACCCCCAAGTCGGGGTCGAGAACCGCAAGTCGAACTCAGAGGCCGTCTACGAACGCCTCAACCAGGCGGTTCAGGAAGGGGCGAACTTGATCGTCCTTCCCGAACTCGCGACAACCGGGTACACGTTCACGTCCCGAGAAGAGGCGTACGCACACGCCGAAGAGGTGCCCTCAGGTGAGACAGTGCGGGGTTGGGAGTCCTTCGCCGCCGAGCACGATATCTATCTCGTAGGCTGTCTGCCCGAACTCGACGGAGACCGCCTCTTCGACACCGCAGTCTTGGTCGGTCCGGATGGGTTCGTCGGCAAGTACCGCAAGACGCACTTGTGGAACGAGGAGAAGTTGTACTTCGAACCCGGCGACCTCGGCTACCCGGTGTTCCACACCAAGATCGGCCGGATCGGCCTGCTGGTGTGCTGGGACATCTGGTTCCCCGAAACCGCACGAATCGTCGCGCAACAGGGTGCCGACATCATCTGCATCCCGACCGGGTGGGTGTGGACACCGCCGCCGCTCTACGACGCGAGCGGAACCTGCATGGCGGCGTATCTGACGATGACCGCGGCGCACTCGAACAATGTGTTCATCGCGACCGCGGATCGCATCGGCACCGAGCGAACCTCGGGCTTCATGGGCAACTCGCTGATCGCCGGCACCAACGGCTGGCCAATCGACCGTATCGCCGGCCCGGACGAAGACACCATTGTCTATGCAGACATCGACGTCGTTCAGGCGCGCACTGCACCGATCTGGAACCAACTCAACGACCTCCATCGTGATCGCCGCACCGATCTTTACGATCAGTTGCTCGGCTATCGCGGCGGCGACGCATTCCCCCGATAGGACATCAGCGATGAGCACGCTCACGTCGGCGCCCAAACGCCAAGGCACTCTCGCGCTCTGGGCGCTCGTCATCGAGATCGCCGTTGTCGGATTCGCGCTCGTCCTCCTCCTCGAGCAGGCGAGCTCTCACATCACCCCGACCATCTCTGACTACTCGATCTGGAACGGAAACATCACCGCCGTCGGGCCGTTCCTGCTCTGGATGCTGTCGGCCACCACGGAACCAAACTTCTATTCCAGCGCCTTGGCCGGAGTCGGGCTACTCGCCGGCGGCACCATCGCACACGCGCTATTTCGTCGAAACAGCAAGTGGCATGGATATATTCAAGCCTGTGGCTCCGGCGACTGGACTTGGGTGGTCGCAAGCGCCTTACTCGGAGTGCTCGCAAGTAATCTCTTGTGGGGTTGGACCCTCGAATCGACGAATACGTGGCAGCCGCTCTTCGTACCCTTCGTGTCCGTGTCGCCGACGGTCGTGCTCATGTTCGGCCCGACCGTAAAGAACGTTCTCACCGGCGCCGGCCTCGGCGCTCTCACGACGACGCCACTGTCCTTGGCCGGGACAAACTACATTTGCGAGCCGCTCGGCATCCCGCCGGTGGTGGGTGTCACTGGCGGGATGGCGGTCGGGGCGTTGGTCGCCTTCGCGATCTGCCGGGTTCTGCCGTGGATGCCCGCACCTGTGCACCTGCGTCAGCAACAACCACCGTCGCCACCGCCCACGGATCGGCCCGCGGCACACGGTGCCCGGTGGACGCTGCGCCGCACAATCGCCGACTTCTCCGAAGCGCAGTTCTTTGGCAACGAGTGGGCAAGTGCGGGCCTGGTGCTCGGGGCGATCGCGGCATACCTGCTCAATCCGGCGTCGCTGGCCTACGGCTCGGGTCTACTGCCACAGATCCTGGTCGCACAACTCATCACGGCATCGGCCGCAATCGTTCTCTGGCGAAAGCAGTGGTCGAGCAGACCGTTCTACCCGACCTTCGTTCCTGTCGTCTCGGTCGCACCTGCCACAGTCCTCGCCTTCGGGGGCTCGGTGCAAGCCATCCTGGCGGGGGCTCTCCTCGGTGCTGCGGTGGCACCGCCGGTCGCCGCGGCGATCGCCCGCCGACTTCCCTCCGACTTCCATCCCTTCATAGGCAACGTCGCCTCCATGGCCCTCAGCACGGCCATCATCGTTCCGGCGTTGGGGCTCGCGCCCGGGTTCACCTCATGACAGTCAACAACGACTCGCCCTCGACATTCGCTCATGGATTCTTCACCACGCAGTCCATTGGCGCACTCGGATCTCAGCTCCGCAACGGGCAGACCACCTCGCTCGAGCTCGTCGACCACGCGTTAGCCGAGATCGAGCGCGCCAACCCCGTTCTCAACGCGTTCAGTTCCATCGACGCAGACGGGGCCAGGCGCACGGCCGAACACGCAGACACCGAACTCGCCCGTGGCATCGATCGGGGACCGCTACACGGCATTCCTATCGCCATCAAAGACATAATCGATGTCGCCGGCCAAGTGACGACAGCCGGGTCCGCCCTCTACCTCGACCGGTACGCAGATAAGGACGCAGCCTGTGTCCGAGCACTTCGCGAGGCCGGCGCAATCATCGTCGGAAAAACCGTCCTCCACGAATTCGCCTACGGGGCAACATGTGATCGCTCCGTACACGGAGCCTCCCGCAATCCGCATGACCCGTCGCGGATCAGTGGCGGATCGAGCGGCGGGAGCGCAGTCGCCGTCGCGGCGGGTATGGTGCCCATGGCTCTCGGAACCGACACTGCCGGCTCCGTCCGTGTTCCTGCCGCCCTCTGCGGCATCGTCGGTTTCAAACCCGCGTTCGATGCCATCTCCACTGACGGCGTGTACCCCCTCAGTCCTTCCCTGGACCATGTCGGCATATTCACCCAGACTGTCGCCGACGCAGCGCTGACCTATCAGGCTCTTGCGGCCAGTGACGGCGGCGCATCCACCGCAGCCGCAGCGGACGACTCCACACTGCCCGAGGTACGAGTTGCGTGGGTGGAACCGTCATCTATCGGGCCCGTGGATCCGGCAGTCGAGACCGCGGTGCGTACCGCGGTCACAGACCTACTCGGCCCGATACCCAGCATCAACCTCGATTACTCCAGCGGCGACCTCTTCTCCGTCTTTTCGACCATTCAGGGAAGTGAGGCATTCGCGGAACACGTCGACGACGTCACACATGCAGCCGATGCGATCGACACCGAGGTCCTGGGCCGGCTCCAAAGGGGGGCGGAGCTGCGCGCATGGGAGTACCTCCACGCCGTGACCGCGCGAACGGCCTTCCGTGAAGCCCTGGAGGAGTACTTCCACCAGTACGACGTACTGGCTCTGCCGACAGTTCCGACTGTCGCCGTGCATGTCGGGGAACGCACCCACTCTATCGATGGAGTAGAGGTCGAGATCCGTTCTGCGCTTCTCTCACTCACCAGCCCATGGAACCTGACGGGCAGCCCCAGCATCACGCTGCCAGCCGGTTTCGTCGACGATCTGCCGATCGGCCTGCAGCTCGTGTGCGCGACCGGACACGAAGACACACTGTTCCGGCTCGTAACCCGCCTCGAAGGTGACCTCGCCGAGAGTGACCCGTCGATCGCGGCGATCAGTCTCCCCACCTGACCCCGTGCCGTCGCGTGAGTTCCCCAGTCACGCGACGGCACCCACCACTGTCGGTTTCACTCGTTGACCGAACTCGACCAGGACCACACGATGACAGAGTTTCGCTACACCCCGATACTCGGCGCAGCTGAGCCCGACTCCACCGAATACCGCAGAATCGATACCAGTGGGATGGACATACTCGGATGGGGGCCTCGGCGCATCCTGAGTGTCGAACCAAACGTATTGACAACACTCGCGTTCGAGGCCTTTCGTGACATCTCACATCTCCTTCGCACGAAGCATCTCGAGCAGGTCGCAGCGATCCTCGATGACCCCGAGGCCTCCTCCAACGACAAGTTTGTGGCCACCGAACTACTCCGCAACGCGAACATCGCCGCAGCCGGTGTGCTGCCGATGTGCCAGGACACCGGGACCGCCATCATCCACGCACAACGCGGTCGGCACGTCCTGACTGACGGTGACGACGCCCGCCACCTCTCTCGCGGCATCTACGAGGCCTACACCCATCTCAACCTGCGCTACTCGCAGATGGCACCGGTCTCCATGTTCGACGAACGCAACACCGGCACGAACCTGCCCGCACAGATCGAGCTCCACGCCGAGGGCGACGACAGTTACGACTTCTTGTTCATGGCGAAAGGCTGCGGGAGCGCGAACAAGAGCTTCCTCTTCCAGCAGACGGCAGCACTCCTGTCTCCGAAGACGCTGCTCGACTTCATCGTCGACAAGGCCAGCGAGATCGGCACCTCGGCGTGCCCTCCCTACCATCTGGCCGTCGTGATCGGAGGACCGACCGCGGAGTACGCGCTCAGGGCAGCAAAACTTGCCTCCGCACATCACCTCGATAACCTTGCCCAGCACGGCGGAGACGGAATCGGATACCGGGACCTCGACTTCGAGGAACAGGTCCTCAACCGCACCCGCCAGTTGGGAATCGGCGCTCAGTTCGGCGGCAAGTACTTCTGCCACGACGTCCGCGTGATTCGCCTGCCACGGCACGGCGGATCCCTGCCGATCGCTCTGGCCGTGTCGTGCGCTGCGGATCGCCAAGCGCGCGGCAAAATCACCCACGAGGGGGTGTTTCTCGAACAACTCGAACGCGACCCGGGACGATTCCTCCCCGACACCCTCCCCGACGACCTCGCCGAACCTGCCGTCGCAATCGACCTCAACACGACCCTCGACCGCATCCGAGCTCAGCTGTCCGGGCACAGTGTCGGCACCCGACTGTCACTGACCGGGACTCTGGTCGTGGCCCGCGACCTCGCGCACGCCAAGATCAAAGTACGCCTCGACGAGGGTGAACCGATGCCCGACTACCTTCGCGATCACCCCGTGTACTACGCGGGCCCAGCGAAGACTCCGAGCGGGTATCCCTCCGGTTCGTTCGGACCCACCACCGCCGGGCGAATGGACTCCTACGTCGAGCAATTCCAGGCCGCAGGCGGTTCGCTGATCATGCTCGCGAAAGGGAACCGCACTCCCGCTGTCGCCCGCTCGTGCCGGGTGAACGGTGGCTTCTACCTGGGATCCATCGGCGGACCGGCCGCACGGCTTGCCCACGACTGCATCAAACGCATCGACGTCCTCGAATATGGCGAACTCGGAATGGAAGCAGTCCTCCGGATCGAAGTCGAGAACTTTCCCGCGTTCATTGTCATCGACGACCAGGGAAACGACTTCTACGCCCGTGACCAACAACCACTGCTGACCATCGGCCGCCGACCATGATGACAGTCCGGCTCAACCGCAAGTCCCGACACTGTGAACGGGACAGCACAGCCCCCTACCTACGCATACCGGCGAGTGTGTGCCGCGGCCACTCCACAGACACCGACTCCAAGGATGATTACAATGCCACTCTCGAGCACGGCCGTTCCCCTCGACGTATGCCGGTCATGGCTCCTGACTTCCGCCACCGACCCGGTGCGCCTTCGCAGCGCAGCACTGTCAGGCACCGACGCACTCATTCTCGACATCGAGGACGGTGTTCCACCCCATCGCAAGGAACACGCGCGAGATATTGCATCGCAATGGCTCCAGCATGAACGGGCGTGGGTGCGAATCAGCGACGCGACCACCCCCTACTGGGAGCAGGATCTTCACACTCTCCGGAATGCGCCCGGACTGCAAGGGATAATGCTCGCCAAAGCCGAGTCCGACGAGCAGATCAAACGAACCGCCCGTCTACTGGACTCAGACACACCGATCGTCGCGCTGATCGAGTCGGCGGCCGGGATCGCAGCGTCCGGCGACTCGCCTTCGGCATCGGAGACTTCGGCCGCGATACCGGGATCGGACGCACACCCCTTGCGCTGTCCTACGCCAGGTCCCAGCTCGTTCTCGCAAGCCGGACAGGAGGGATCGCCGGTCCCATCGATGGACCGACCCTTCCCGCGGAGGACGAGCAACTCCGCGGCGATTCCCTCATTGCTGTCGAAATGGGAATGACGGGAAAGCTGTGTCTGCACCCGAACCAGATCGCCTCAGTCAATACCGAGTTCAGTCCTTGTCCGGAACTAATCGAATGGGCGAACACCACGCTCCACCAACTCGGTGACGCGCAGACCGTCACCGATGGAAGTCAGCTTCCGCGCATCGCACGAGCACACAAGATCATCGCGCTCGCACAGCACTACGGCGAGATACCCGAGCCGGTGCAGCACCACCACCAGCAGAAGACAACCAACGGCCTTTCCGGACAACCGAACCCACGACTGTGACACATTTTTCTCCGAGATCCCCACCAGCTACAAACCCAGGTCCGTCGCATTAGGAGGCATCGATCCGCACCACGTCAGCCACGCCAGGTTCCTTCCAGGATCGCCCTACGCAGATGCTCGCCGGCCTCCGCCGCATCCGGGCCCGGGCCCGGGCTGCCGAGCACATCGTGCAACGCGATAATCGGATCGACCCGCACCACCGGCGCCCCGTCGACCGCGGCGGCCGGATCGACCCGCACCGTCGGTTGTGCCGCCACGGCCGCGGTCTGCCACAGAGTCGAGTCCTGCGGCACCGTCACCACCAGCGTGTACTCCACATCGGTGGCCGGGGTGAAACCAGCCACCGTGAAGTCCAACAACTCACTGCTGTACAGTCCGGCCACCGCCGGCAACCGCCACGGCGCATACACATCCGCCGCCACATCCCCGGTCAGCACACACCCCACATCCCGCTCCGAGCACCACGTGACGGCCGCCTCCGACTGCCGCACCACCGGATCGAGTCCGTACGAGTACGCCTCGACGCACCACCCGGACCCGGATACTCCGCAAATAACCCATCGAGATAATCGCGACGCTGCCCGATCACCCACTCACGGTCGGTGCGCAACGCGAACCGATGACCCCGCAACACATGCGAGACCGACCCCCAGACCCCGCCCAGCAACGAATACAAACTAAAACAGCATTGCGTACTTAAGTTTGTACAAGACCATTCCCGCATATGCACCCACCCGCCGGCCACCTACCGGGAATCAAAGTCGAGTTATCTTCGTGCGAGTAATCATCGCGATCACGAAGCAGCGCCACAGCATCCCCTACGCCATAACACACCACAACTGCTCGAGGACCTCGTCCGCGATCATCGGCGGCCGTACCAGGCGCGCCGCGAGCTTTGCCTCCTACGAAACGCACCGTCCGCATCCGGTCGATACGACCCCACCCGGGTCGGCGCGCCTCAGACGAGGGTGTAGCCGAGCGCCTCCGCGGCCGCGGCGAGACGGCGTTGCAGACCGGGATGCGCGAGCGGGTTCGACGTGGCCGGCCGGCCGGGGAAGGCGTCGGCGGCTGGGGGGAACAGCGCTGCACACGGGCCGCCGGAAAACCGCCCCCGGTACAGCAGCCCATCGAGCCCGGGGTGCGCGGCCGCAATGGTGCGGGCCCACCGCTGGGTGAGGCCGTGCGGGGCGGAATCGAGGGCGAAGGTGCCACCGACCCGGGTCGGCCAGCGGCCGGCCCCGAGCCCGCCGATGTCGAGCAGCCGCAGGTCTCGGGCCGGATGCAGCCCGGTCAGGTACGGTGCCTCCTGCACCCGGTCGATCGTGCGGGTGGCCTGGAATGCTTCCGCGAGTGCGCCGTGCACATCGGTGGCCCCGTACCAAACGCCGTGCCCCGGGTGGTCACCGCTCGGGAGTGGGTGCGGGTCGAAGCGCAGCACCGGGCCATACGTGCGGAGCTCGTTCCAGGCGAGCGCGTGGCTGCTCGTGGTGCGGTGCACCCGCCAGAGGATGTCGGTGGTGGGGATCAGGGCGTATTCGTTGTCGCGGATGCCGTGGTGGGAAAGTTCGTCGACGGCCGGAGGGTGCGGGAGCATCCGCGCCACTTACGCTGCCTCCCAATCGATTTGGGTGATGATCTCGAGTGCGGACTCGACGTCGCCGCCGCTGGTGAGCCAATCGATGACCGAGACCGGGCTTGCGTCCAGCATCAGATCGGCCCGAGGGTCGGTCAGGGCCCGCTCGAGCGCGAGGGGATGCAACCCGTCCGGGAGCATCGTCAGGATACGGTCGAGGTTCGGCACCATCGCCCCACCGGTGAACTGCACCGCCGGCAGCAGCAGTTTGTTGCCGACCTTGATCGCCCACACACTGCCCGTCCCGGCGCGTTGGCGGATCCGGGAGGTCGACACCCCGAGCAGACCGGCCGCCTCCTCGACCGTCTTGGCGGTGGCGGTGAGCTCACGCATGCGTCGCTCCCGCTCGGCGGCCGCAGCGGCCGGGGCGAGCGGGTCCTCGATGAACCCGGCCGCGTCATACAAGGCGGCGTCGTGGTCGCTGAGCTGGGCGTTCGGGTGTGCTCCGCGCCGCAGCGCGTGCAGCAACGGCAGCATCGTTTCCCGCGAGACCGGGGTACCGAGCGCCTCCCCCACCGCGGCCTCGAAATCGACGTCACCGGCGAGGTAACGGTCATCGATCGTACCCACCACCAACACCTCCTAACAGTTGCTAACAGACTACCTCACTGTTAGCCGACGGGCGAGGGCAACCGACCACTCATCGGCGCATCCGCCAGCGTGACATCCCGAAGGTGAAGCGCCATTACCCGCCGCGGAGGCTTCGCAGCGGGAGTCTGCAGGCTCAGTGGCGGTGCCACCCGCCCACCCAGAACGCGGCCGGCCGGGAACGAAAGCATCCCCAAGCGACGCGGCCGAGGTCAGGTGAGTGCGGCAAATGGGCACACGACCGGCTTCCGAATCCCGCGATCACTCGCGGCCACGGCGACGACGTCGCAGCCGCCCACGCCAGCCCGCGGCCCGTGGACACGGCACACGCCAACGTGTCCCGCCACTGCGCTGGTTCGGTAACGAAGCCGGTGTATACGGCAGTGATCTCCGCCGTATTCCCGCGCGCAGCGCCAGAATAGGGGAGCACCGCGAATCCGTGCAGCACGGTCGAGGCGGCCAACGTCATGGCGTTGAGGATTCCGTCGGAGATGCCGAGAGAAGGGCCACAGCCACTTCTGCGCGGACCCGGCCGGCGACCTTTCCGGATTCGGACGCGGTCGATGATCCGGCCACCGGCGACGACCTCGTCGAGGCCGTGCACGGCCGCATCGCCCGTCCCCTGCGACGGTGCCGTACTACCCTTGACCGGCATGGCCAGATCCACTCGTGCACACGCTCGGCGGTCCCAGCCGGTCACCTACCAGGTCCGGGTCGATCTGGACGACGCGAAGCCACCGATCTGGCGGCGACTGCTGCTGTCCTCGGAGTTGATGCTCGACGAGCTGCACGCCGTACTGCAGCAGGCCATGGGATGGACCGACAGCCATCTGCACCAATTCCTGTTCGGGGAGAACAAGATGGACCGATTCGCCGAGCAGTTCCACATGAAGTTCATGCTCGACGAAGGCGCCGACGGGGTCCTCGAGAACCAGGTGCGCCTCGATGAACTTCTCGCCGAACCGACGGACCGGCTGTTCTACCGGTACGACTTCGGTGACGGCTGGGACCACACCCTCGTCGTGGAGCAGGTGCTGTCCCGGACCGGTGACGAACCTCCCGCGCTCTGCATCGGCGGCGCCCGCGCCTGCCCGCCGGAGGACTGCGGCGGTATCTGGGGATACCTCGACCTCCTGCAGGACCCGACGAGCGCCCCCGGGGGCGCGGTTCCCGACGGTTTCGATCCCACATATTTCTCTGTTGAGGAGACCAACGCCTGCCTGCGTGATCTCGCCGCACTCCCGGTGCCGAATCCCGAGGGCGGTGACCGGCACTTCCAGCCCGCGGCAACGGCGGTGGGGTGGCTACTCAACCGGGTAGGCGCACAAGGCATCCGGCTGACCGCCGCCGGGTATCTCCCGCCCGCGGTGGTGACCGCGGCGATGGACGAACTACGGTGGCGTGACCAGTGGATCGGCACCTGCACCCGGGAGGACACCACCGCACCGGTTTTCGACCTCCGCGAAACCGCTGCGCAGCTGAGACTGCTGCGCAGATACCGCGGGCAGCTGTTGCTCACCAAGAAAGGGGCCGCCCTCCGCGACGACCCGGAGTCGCTCCGCCGCTACCTGGCCGCGTCCCTGCCCACACCGCCGTGGTGGGCGTCAGGGCGATACGCACCCGACACCGGTCCCGCCGCGCCGTCGTAGCCGCCCACCCCCACCCTCAGCAACTCCCAGGACCACCACCGAAAGCACACGGAAACAGAACATCCCGGTCGCGCACCTCGGAAGGACCGGTGCGTGCGGGCTGCGATTACAGAGGCACCTTCGGCGGGCGCGTTGGTCCGTGGCTTTCGGTGCACACCAACGGAGTGAAGCCGGCCCGCGCCGAGGGGGCCTGGCAAGTAGGGGGCCACCGGTCGGCGCAGCCCCGACGCAGGGCACCGTCCCCCGCGGTGGCTACCCTGACACCGCACAGGCCGACAAATAATGGGAGGAACCGTGAGGCGCCTGACCGGTCGATGGGGGATCGTGCAGATGGACATGTGGGACCGCGACGCCATCGACCTCGTCGAACCCGGCTTCATCGAGTTCGCCGGCGACGGGACCGGCCAGCTCGGCTTCATCGCCGTCCGCGGCTGGATGGACTGCCGGACCACCGAACGCGACGGCCGCACCACCGTGGAGTTCAGCTGGGACGGCGACGACGAGGGGACCAGGTCAGCGGGCGCGGCTGGGCCGTTCCGGTGGGCGACGCAACACTCGAGGGACACCTATTCATCCATCGGGGAGACGACTCCGGCTTCCGGGCGAAACCCTTTGACCGCGCCGATCGGCTGGATGGGCGATGAGTGAGTACCAGTACTACGAATTCCTCGCCGTCGACCGGCCGCTGGACGATCGCCAACGGGCCGAGGTCCGTTCACTGTCCACCCGCGCGCGGATCACGGCCACCAGCTTCGTCAACGAGTACCACTGGGGCAACTTTCGGGGCGACCCGAACCGGATGATGGAGCGCTACTACGACGCCCACCTCTATCTGGCGAACTGGGGAACACAGCGGATCATGCTCCGCCTACCGCGCGGCCTGCTCGACATCGACGTCGCCCGGGACTATTGCGTCGGCGACCTGGTAACGGCCTGGACCACAGGCGAATACCTCGTGCTCGACCTGACCAGCGAGGACGAGGCCAGCGACTTCGATCCTGACGCCTGCCCATCGATGTCCGCCGTCGTCGGAGTCCGCGCCGAACTCGCCGCGGGCGACCTCCGGCCGCTCCACCTCGCCTGGCTGGCCGGCCACGGCACCGCGGAAGCAGACGAATACGCCGTCGACCGCAACGCCGATCAGGATCTGGAGCCACCCGTGCCGCCCGGATTGGCCGCGCTCACCGCGGCGCAGCGCGCCCTGGCCGACTTCCTCCGCGTCGACGACGACGTGCTCGCCATCGCGTCCCAGACCAGCGCACCACTCGCCGAGACCACCGACGTCCCCGGCCAACTCGCCGCCTGGGTGCAGGACCTGCCCGTTGCCGAGAAGAACCGGCTCCTGCTGCGGGTCGCCGAAGACCACGCCGTGACCGTACGGGCGGAGATGCTGCGCAGGTTCCACGACGAACACAGCACACCCATCGCATCCCCACCTCTCCGAACCGTGGCCGATCTTCTCGACGCCGCAAGCCGTCGCCGGGGCGATCGCGAGCGCCGGGTGGCCGCCCAGCGTGCCGAGCAGCAAGCCCGACGGCAGCAGGACCGTTCCCTCGCCCGCGAGAAACGAATCGACGAGCTGGCCCGCGACGAGGAGGCCACGTGGTCACGAATCGACGCGATGATCGCCACCCGCAAACCCGGCGAGTATGACGCCGCCGCCGCACTGCTCACCGAACTGCAGACGCTCGCCGAACGCGAGGGCCGACGTGACACCTTCACCCGGCGCTGCTTGGCACTACGTCACACGCACGCGCGCAAACCACGCCTCATCGAACGCCTCGACCGCGCAGGCGTGTGAACCGGCAGATGCAGTGATGGGTGCCGTAAGGGATTGCCCGGTCACCAGCGACCTGCTGTAGTGCCACCGAAAAGCCGGAGCGGCACACGCCGCCGCGGGATCGCGACTCACGCTCGACGCCGGCTGACTTTCGGAGGCCCGGGTCGATCCCTGCAGTCAGGACGAGGATCGATAAGCAGCCGCGCGGTGACAGATCGTGGTGACCGCCACCGTGCGATGCGCTGCGTCGATCAGATACGGACCCGGCCGACGGGGGTCGAGGCCGCCCGACCATGGGAGCGAGCGGTGCTGACGACACTACGGCGGCAGGCCGGCCTTCACCATTCCCGGTTCGCTCCGACGCTCACGTCGACGCGCGGAGCGCCGCGGACACGTACTACTCCCGGCGGCGAGGCGTGGCGCGTTCCCACCAGTCGACCGTCTCGCCGTCGGCGGCGAGTCTTTCCAGCGCACGCGCGGTGAACTCGATCTGGGCGCCGGAGCCGGACCAGCAGAACTTCCACAGTTCCTTCGCCGCGAGGTGATAGTGGTGCAGTGCCTCATCGACGGTGTACGCGTCCACCTCCCCGGCGCGGAAGCGGTCGACCTCCGCTGCGGCACACTCGATCAGCTCACCCAGCCGGGCCTCGTGATACGCGGCGACCAGCGCCCGATCGGCTCGCCGCTGCCCCTTGCTGCCCACGGTCACCGACAGTACCGATGCCGCGAGGCACTCACGACCTGAAGACCACGACCACCGGGATCGGCGCCGCCCCACACGCCGCGCGCGGGCGCCGCGCTGGGCATCTGTGGCTGTGCTGCCGCACGCGGCCGCAGGATCGGCGAGCTCGTCGTCCCGCCTCCCGAGGTCGGCGGCCAGCTCGGGATCATGCTTGCGCAGGACCTGTTCTGCGCCTCGGGCCAACTCGCCCGCCACCCGCCCCATCCGGGCGAGCAGTTCCTCCGCCTCCCGGAGGCGACGTCGTCCGGGTGCCGGCGGCGCACGCTCTCCGCCACATGCTGTGCCAGCCCGCCCATACGGCTCAGATCCGCCACCAGATGCAACCCGGTGACGACCTGACGCAGGTCCCGGGCTACCGGGGCCTGCAACGCCAACAACGCCAGCGCCTGCACTCCTCGCACGGACCCCGCAACTGCTCGATCTGCTCGCAGAGGTCGAACACCCGCTTGCCAGCGGAAGATCGGCCCAGACGACGGCATCGGTGGCCGTCTCGACGGCCTCCCCGGCCAGATGACACATCGACGCCGACCGGTCGGTCAGCGCATCGAGCTGGTCATGAAACATCGTCCGCATACCCCTCATCATCGTGCACTCCGCCGCGACGCAGCCGGCGGGCGTGCCGCCTGCGGTCGGTCTCGGTCATGCCGCCCCAGATTCCGTACGGTTCGCCCGTGTCAGGGCGTGGTCGCGGCACTGATGGAGACCGGGTCAGCGTTCCCCATCGCCATGAGCGCCGAAATCGGACTCGGGCGGAGCGCACGAAGAATGATCCTGGGCGAGAGCGGCGCGGGTACCAATCACGCCGTGACAGCAGTCGACGTCCTGACCGAAATTGTGATCGAGCGACCGAGACATTATGTCGCCGCCTACGTATCCGACCCCCGGCAATTCGACCCAATGGTACGTGAATATCAAAGCAGTCCAGTGGAAATCGCCGCATCCGGCGATCCCGGGATCGCGTGTCGAGTTCATCGCTCAATTCCTCGGCCGAACCCTGACATACACCTACGAAGTCACCGAGTTGGTCCCGCACGAGCGCTTCGTCATGCGGACTGCCGAGGGCCCGTTCCCCATGGAGACAACCTACGCGTGGACAGACAGTGCCGACGGGATCACCCGGATGACGCGACGCAACCGCGGTGAACCATCCGGCCTTTCGCGCATCGCAGCACCGATCGTGGCGATGGCGATGCGCCGGGCCAACACCAAGGACCTTGCCCGGCTCAAAGCGATACTCGAGGCGTCCTGACCCGGATCAGTCGCTCAGACGGACGGTCATTGCACCGTGCCAGGCTCGACGAGGCCCTGCACGGCGGCAGCACTCACTCCTTGTCGCGGGCGAGGACTCCGCCTGGCCGATCCGGTGAAGGCGTTGCGCAGCAGTACCTTCGGCTGCGCACCTGACAGTCCCGAAGACCAACGTCAGGCGCACTTCGATAGCCCAACACTGTCGGCTCCGACCCTCCGACGCGGGGACTCCGTCCACGCACACCGTCGATCGCGGTAAACAACACCGGCACCAACGACTCCCCTTCGAGACCAACTGTCCGCCCACGGGTTCTCGGGATGCCTCCCTTGCCGCCCTAATGGAGAAGTTCACCGGGAAGGGACACACGGGAATCGCCAGCTCCGCAACGTCCGGTCCTGGACCGGCGTTCGCAACACGGGTCGAGGCGCTGCTCTGCCGCCACCGCGATCCGGCCATCCACCGGAGTCCGGTCGTGTGGACGGAGGCACCACGGAATGGATCGCAGAGCGTCATGATGAGGTGATGCGGATCTGGATGCTGGTCGACCACGAACCCGGATACGAGCGCCTGCATGTCGGAGACCGAATCGAAGCCACTACCGCATGGTGCCGGCCGGAGATGTTGCCAGCAGAATTGGTGAGCTGGGACGTCCCCGTCCA
>NZ_BCWY01000137.1 GCF_001894825.1 Rhodococcus jostii NBRC 16295
GCCTCGCCACCTCGAGACTCTCGACGACGGATCCTGGCTGGCGCAGATCGTCCCCACCTCCGGGAAGAATCGGCAGCAGCGCACACCACTGACGGTGCGCGTGATCGACTACACCCTCGACGACGGGCGGGGAAACCCCGAGCAGTACCGGCTGCTGACCACCATCCTCGACCCCGCCGACGCATCCGCGGAAGAACTCGCCCTCGCCTACGCCCAACGCTGGGAGATCGAGAACACCTTCGACGAACTCAAAACCCACCAACGCGGGCCGCGAGCGGTCCTGCGGTCGAAATCCCCACCGCTGGTCGAGCAGGAAATCTGGGGGCACCTGTGCTGCCACTACGCCATCCGCACCCTGATGCGCGACGCCGCGACCGCCGGCAGTCACGACCCGGACCGGATCTCCTTCGTCGCCGCCCTGCGGATCACCCGACGATCCCTGTCCCACAGCTCTTTTTCCCCCTCATAACCACCACGCCGCCACCCGATTGTGGAATCAGGGCATCGCCAAACTCCTGCGCCGCATCACCCCAGCACGCCGACCCCGATCAAACCCCCGCGTCGTCAAACGCAAAGTCCTCAAATGGGCCGCCAAACGCGCACACCACCAACACCATCCACAACCCACCCAACCGCCGAGATGCACCATCCTTGTTCACTAACTGAACGGTATTGCATCTAAGCGAAGGTCACAACTATGGTTGGGGACCGGGTGGTCGCCGGTGGGAATCTGGTCGGCCGTCATTGCGGTGATCAAGGGCAATGGTTTCTTGGCGCAACAACACCAGGCCGGCGAGCGGTCGGTGACCTTGTGAGGCAGCCAAACGCCCTGTGCGTACCCATCGCCGTGCCGGTGGATAGATCTGGTCGATTGGCGCGGCCGGGAATGAGGTGGTGGGCGTGAACGCTAGCGGCTGCGCGGATCGGGACGTCCCGCACGCCGTCGCGGGCGCGCCCACCGCTCAGATAAGGGGTCGACGTTTCTCTGTGGGCTGGTGGAGGAATGCAGGTGGTTGGTCCGCGAGCGGTGCCCTGCATCCGGCGGCTGATCTGGCTGGCGTGGGCGAGAAAATGGTAGGCCTGTCAGCCGAACCACGCACCGCCGCCGGAACTCCGACACAGGAGGACGCCGCTCGTCGACCCCGATCCTCGGACTTGACGATCGGCGCACTCGCCGTGGTTGCGTCGAACCGATGTCGCGTTACTACCTTGTCCAGCGCGTTCGTGACCTCACCCACCTGGGTTTTGCTGCCCAAGGATATTGGTGGCGGTTCGGCTGTGAGTGTCAACCAATCTGCTGTTGGACCGGCGTTCCGTACTCGCCTAGTTTCTGAATTACTGGCCGCCTACGTTTGGGCATTCTCGCTATCGATGATGATTGGAGCCGGGCATGACTTCTGGTACTGACAATGGCTATCTTGATGGAGATCAACTCCGACGCGACATAATGGGTGACGGCTGGGTAGACCGCTCAAACTCTGGATCTACCGACGCACTCGCCCATTTTTCGCAGCTCGCTGGCCTTCATGCCTGGAACGCTTTCTGGGCGCGTCCTGGACTCGAGCTTCGCATCCGGAGTGCATTGACGATCGGCGCCATGACGGCGATGGAGGCGACGGACGAACTGTCCACGCACATTCAAGGATCCCTGCGCTGCGGACTGCTGAACCCCGAGGAGATTCGAGAAGTGCTACTGCACCTGATCCCGTATCTCGGATTCCTACGGGTTCGTCAGGCCATCGTCGTCGTCAATGACATCTTGGCCGAGGCCGAGGCATCCGGGAGTGCATCTCCAGGGGCCAACTGATCGACGAACGGCGCAAGCGCGGCCCGCTGCACAGTTCGGAGTGAACGTTCGACTGTGGCCTACGTCGCGGCGGCCGGATGTGGACAGCATCCAAATCAGTAATTCGATTCTCGAAGGAGTATTCCGTGTCAGGACCGGCAGGCGTTGCAGTTGGAGTCCGGCTTCCGCTTGCCACTGACAAGCTACCTCCGGCAGAACTACTCGCCATCGTTCGCGCAGCAGAGGACCTAGGTTATTCGTCGCTTTGGTTCGGTGATCATGTGGTGCTACCTTGTGCAACCGCGTCGACGTACCCACACACCTCCGATGGCCAGCGGCCCTTCTCGGCGGACACACCGTGGGTCGATCCGCTGCTGGCGTTGGGGTGGGTGGCAGGACAGATTGGCCCGAATATGCGTATCGGGACAAGCGTTCTCATCCTTACGTTGCGAAACCCGGTCTTGCTCGCCAAACAGTTGTCTTCGCTGTCTTGGCTCAGCCAGCGAGGGATCGCCCTCGGTGTCGGTACAGGTTGGCTGCGCGAGGAATACGACGCCGTTGGTGCCAAGTTTGAAGGACGCGCCACGACCGCCCGGTTGGCTATCGAATCCATCCGACAGTTGGTCTCGAGCGGCGGAGCCGAGTTTACAGTGCGCTCGCACGACGGCACTGAGCGCAAAGAACAGTTTACGATGCTCCCTCGAGCTGCTGGACCGATCGAGTTCCTATGGGGCGGACTGAGCCCCGTGGCGATGCGACTGGTTGCCCGGGCATGTGATGGCTGGATACCAGCGAAGCAACCGCTGGAGAGTCTTTCTCGTCACCTGGAACGTCTGAAGAGGGCGTGCGATGACGCGCAGCGCGACTTCAGCGAACTGCGACTGGTTGCAAAGCCAGGGCCTGGTCCCGACCCCGGTTCGGGTGCCATCGACCGGGACTCACTCCCGTGCTACCGCGAGCATGGCTTTTCCGAGGTAATTCTTGAGCTTCCGTACGGGCCCCGCGACGCGGGCGATGCCATCGATGTCCTGAAGCGAGTAGCAGTCCGCAGCGGAATGTAGACGGAGGTGACGAAGCATATGCAGGAACAAGATTCAAGGGAGATTGCCGTGCAGACAGACTCGCTATTCGACGTACGCGGTAAGACCGTGTTGGTGACGGGAGGCGGCCGCGGTATTGGACGTGGGCTCGCGTCGGCCTTCGTGTCGGCCGGTGCGAGAGTTTATGTTTGCTCACGCGACTACGACGCATGCAAGGCGACGGCGGACGAGCTGGCCAACATTGGAGAGTGTATCCCGCTGTCAGCTGACCTGGGGACGTACGCCGGCTGTGAGGGGCTCGTCGGTGAATTGTCTGTGAGGGAGACGTCTCTGGATGTCGTCATCAACAATGCTGGCGCTCTTTGGGCTGCGCCGTTGATTGACTACCCCGAGAACGGGTGGGACAAGGTCTTCGACCTGAATGTCAAAGGGACGTTCTTCCTGATCCGAGGCCTTCTACCGCTGTTGGCCGAAGGGGCAACCATGGATAGTCCCGCGCGGGTGATCAATATTGGATCGATCGACGGTCTCCATGTGCCTGCTCACGATACCTACGCCTACTCGGCGTCGAAGGCCGCTGTGCACCATTTGAGTCGACACCTCGCTCGCGAGCTGGCGGATCGGCACGTGACCGTCAATGTGATTGCACCAGGGATGTACCTGAGCAAGATGATGCAAGCGACGGTTGCCACCAAGGGTGCGGATGCGGTGCTCGGTGCGGCCCGGACCAAACGATTCGTTGACGACAGCGATATGGCGGGAGCGGCGATCTACCTGGCCTCCCGCGCGGGGGCATACGTGACGGGCACTGTTCTCCCCGTCGACGGAGGAATGGCAACGACGCTATGAGCGGCCATCCGTCCGAGGCGCCAACCCGCGCGCCCGACAGTTCCCCTCTCAGTGGCGTTCGGGTTCTCGAGGTTGGTGGTTACATCGCCGCGCCGTATGCGAGTTCGATCTTGTGCAGCCTGGGCGCGGAGGTGATCAAGGTCGAACATCCAGAAGGCGGGGACGCGTTTCGGCGCGGTGTTGATCACGCAAGTCCGTACTTCGCCCAGTACAACGCCGGGAAGAAGAGCGTCGCCGTCGATCTGAAGCAAGCGGACGGCGTTGAGCTAGTGAAGCTGCTTGTACGGACATCGGACGTATTCATCGAAAATGTCCGGCCCGGGAAGCTCGAAGCGCTCGGACTCGGTTCTGCGGCGTGTTTGGCAGAAAATCCGAGGCTTGTCTACACATCAGTGACGGGCTTCGGCGAAGTTGGCCCACTGGTTCAGCGGCCGGCGTACGACAGCATTGGGCAGAGTCTCGGCGGCCTGTATTCGATCCTGAACGACCCTGATGACGCGAGGCTGTCCGGGACATGCCTTGCCGACCTGATCACCGGAATCATTGCGGCGACGGGAGTGCTTGCCGGCCTCGTCGCGCGCGGTCACGGCGCTTCCGGCACCGTAGTTCAGACTTCTATGTTCGAGGCCGTCTCGACGCTCACGATCGATGCCCTCACCCAGCTCGGCGAAACCGGAGTGCCGCCAACGCGCGAGTCTCGACATCCGCAGGCCCAGAACTTTTGCCTGAGAACCGGCGATGGCGAGCGGCTTACACTCCATCTGTCCTCGTCCGAGAAGTTTTGGCATCAGCTGGCAGATCTGGTGGACAAGCCAGAACTCAAGGCGGACCCGCGGTTTCTCGCCTACTCCGACCGTGTTGAGAACTACCTCGAGTTGCGAGCAGTTCTCGAACCTGTCTTCAGCCAGCGCGACAGCGCGGAGTGGGGACGCTTGCTCACAGGCGCAGATATACCGTTTGCGCCGGTCTTGAACCTCGCGGACGTTGTCGGTCACCCTCAGACCGGCGCGCTGGATCTCATGACGAATGGCGTGGATCAAACTCAACTTGTCAATGTGCCGTGGAGATTTGCGGGAAGTAGGCCGAAGCGTGAGACGGATGTTCCTCGCATTGGAGAACACTCGCGTGAGATTGCGGTGACCGTCTCCTCGGAGCCGAAGGTCCGGCAACTCCTCGAGTCCGGCACGCTTTTCCAGGCCCTGGAGAACCAGCCCACCGATGACATCGCGCAACGCGCCAACACGCTCACTTCCTCGGAGGCATTGTGAAACTTAGTCGCTCACTCCTGTTCGTTCCCGGACATCGACAGTCCTGGGTCGCGAAGGGAATCGCATCCAGTGCGGACGCACTGATACTTGACCTTGAGGACTCGGTCCCGAGCTCACTCAAGGATGAGGCGCGTCACACTGTTGCCCAGTCCGTCCGGGAGGTACGCCAGTCTGGAAGTGACATCGGCCTGTACGCGAGGCTGAATGCTCTCGACAGCGGGCTCACGGGAGACGACCTCGAAGTGATCGCGATTGAACAGCTCGACGGGTTTGTCCTGCCGAAGACGTTCAGTGAGGTCGATATTGCCCACTTCGATGCCCTCGTGACCCATTTTGAGCGGCGCAACGGCGTTCCGTCCGGTCACTTTGAATTCATCCTGGCACTGGAAACCGCGCAGGCCTACGCATCCTGTGAGCGGCTCATCGCCGCCTCGCCACGAAATGCCACGCTGTTTGCCGGGACGGCACGCGATGCTGATGTCGCACGCTCTGTCGGATTCCAGTTCACACCCGAAGGGCTCGAGACGCTGTACATGCGCAGTCGAGCTCTCCTTGCAACCCGCGCCGCCGGCTGTGAGTTTCCATTGTTCGGCCTCTGGCAAGACGTCCACGACCTCGAAGGCGCTCGGCGCTTCGCGGTCGACAACAGGCGCCTCGGCTTCCGCGGACAGGTTGTGATCCACCCATCGCATGTCCAGATCGCCAACGAGGTCTTCAGTCCCTCTGACGCGGAAGTTGAGTTCTACGAAGGCATGATCGCGGCCTTTGAAGCGGCCGAACGCGACGGAATCGCCGCTGTGGACTACGAGGGACAACACATCGACTACGCGCACGTGAAGACCGCTCAGGCGGTCGTGGACCTCCACGCGACGTTGACCTCGCGAAAGTCCAACGACGATACGTCGGCGGTTCTGCGATGACCGGGCTGTACTTCGAGGAGTGCGAGCCAGGGCGTGTATTCGACCACGGCACCCGGCGAACTGTTACCGAGACGGACAACGTGCTGTTTTGTGCACTGACGTTGAATGTGGCTCAGGTTCATCTCGATGAGGAGTACAGCAAGGAAACGATTTACGGTCAACGCCTGGTCAACAGCATCTATATCCTTGGCCTCGTAACTGGGATCACCGTCCCTGATACGACTCAGGGCACCACTCTTGGGAATCTTGGCTTCGAGCAGGTTACCTTCCCGAAGCCGGTCTTTCACGGGGACACGATTCACGTGGTAACCGAGATCCTGAGTCGGCGTGAGTCGAAGAGTCGCACGGATTCAGGGATCGTCACTTGGCGCCACCTCGGCATGAACCAGCGGGACGAGATCATTTGTAGTTGTCAGCGCGCAGCACTCATGTATCGACGTGACTCGGTCGTGAATCGATGAACATTCATCGTCGCACGGCCGACACGGAATTGGAGGCGTTACGCAAATGAGGGGACTTGCCCAGTTCGGTACGCACGCGAACCCGGTCTGGCTTCCATCTGAGCGCGAGCTGTCACGCAGCCGGTTGATGGCCGCCATGGGGCGGTGGGGATATTCCGATATCAGACAGCTGCACGGTGCATCCGTCGATGACCCAGAATGGTTCTGGCCGGCGGCTCTCGAGGATCTCGAAATTCGGTTCACGACACCCTACGAGCAGCTCAAGGATGAATCTGAGGGGCCGGAATTCGCTCGATGGTTCGTCGGCGGCGGCATTAACGTCGTCAACAGTTGCGTGGACGCGCATGCAGACGGTCCCAACGGGGACAAGGCGGCTGTCATCTACGAAGGTGATTCTGGCGACCGCCGCCAGCTGACCTATCGTCAGCTCGCGGACGACGTTTCTCGAATTGCCGACGGGCTACGCGAGTTGGGGGTCATCAAGGGCGACAGGGTGGCCCTGTTTCTCCCTGTAGTACCCGAGGCCGTGGTTGCCTTCCTCGCCTGTGCCCGGATCGGTGCGATCGTCGTTCCGACATTCTCGGGCTACGGGTCGGAGGCGGTCGCCAATCGGCTTCACGACTCCGGTGCCGTGGTCGTCATCACCGCTGACGCCACAACGCGTCGCGGCAAGACGGTTGCACTGAAGCCGATCGTCGACCAGGCCCTGCAGGATGCAACCGAAGTACGCAACGTGCTGGTTGTTCGGTCGTCAGGGATGTCCGTGCCCATGACACCGGATAGGGATCGGTTCTGGGACTCGTTTGAACGGAATCACCAGTCGGTCGCCGCTACTGAGCTCGACCCCAATGATCCGTTGATGATCATCTACACCTCCGGTACGACCGGCAAGCCGAAAGGCATCGTCCACTCACACGCCGGGTACCTTACAAAAGCCGCGATTGACTTCGGCTACGCGTTCGATATGCAGCAAGATGATGTCCTTGGCTGGATCGCCGATATGGGTTGGAATCTGGGTCCACTCATGATCGTTGGCGGCCTGCACTTCGGCGCGACGATCGTACTGATCGAAGGTGTGCCCAACCATCCTACCGCATCGCGCCTCTGGGACATCGTGGAGCGGAACGGCGTGACTGTGCAGGGGATTGCCCCGACCGCCGCCCGCATGCTGATCGCTCAATCGGGCGGTGCCGCGCCGACCGCATACCTGGGTTCATTGAGGGCGTTTGCCTCGACCGGCGAGGCGTGGGACTCGCCTTCTTGGCGGTGGCTGTACGAGACCGTCGGAGAGTCGCGCCTGCCGATACTCAATTACACAGGCGGCACCGAAGTCGGAGGAGGCATTCTGTCGTGCTACACATCTTTGCCGCAGGGGGAGGCCAACTTCTCCGGGCCGCTGCTTGGCATGGACGTCGCTGTACTCGATGAACGGGGTGTTCCAACGGTCGGCGAGGTCGGCGAGCTTGCCCTCCTCAATACATGGCCTGGGATGGCGAGTGGCTTCTGGAACGACAACGAGCGTTACCTGAACACCTACTGGTCGACCCACCAAGGAGTGTGGGTGCATGGCGACCTGGCGGTCGTCGACGAGGACGGATACTGGTCGGTACTAGGACGTTCCGACGACACGATCAAGATCGCCGGTCGTCGCGTCGGCCCCGCAGAAATCGAGACCGCGATTCTCGCTGATCCCAGGATCGTGGACGTAGCGGTAATCGGTGTACCGGATCCCATGCGCGGCCAGAAGATCGTTGCGTTTGCGGTTGCTGTGGATGAGCGATGCCAACCCACGCAGGCAGATCTGCACGAGAGTGTCTCGGGGCAGATCGGCAAAGCCATCACGCCTGCCGACATCATCTACGTCCGAACGCTGCCGAAGACCAAGAACGGCAAGACCATGCGGCGCACGATTCGAGCACAATACCTCGGACAGCCGCTGGGCGACCTGTCGGCGCTGGATCCCACCACGCCTATCGCGGCCATCCCAACGCACGCGGACATCGCCCCCACGGGGTCACAGCGTCTCGCTGCGGATCCCTCCACCCACGGATAAGGACTCAAGCATGTCGAAAACCCCATCAGAGGCTGATCTGGATCTCATCAGGAAGACGGTCCGTGAGTTGGCGAACCGATTTGGACTCGAGTACTGGAGGGAGCACGACAAGACCGGCGAGTACCCATGGGAATTCGTGAACGCGTTCGCCGCTGGTGGCTGGCTCGGCGCGATGATCCCAGAGGAGTACGGGGGACTGGGCCTCGGACTCACCGAGTCCGCAGTGATGCTGCACGAGATTGCCGCCTCTGGCGCCGGTACCGGAGGGGCCTCGGCAATCCACTTTTACATCTTCCCGCCCGGCCCCATCCTTCGCCACGGGTCGGAGGAGATGAAGCGCAAGTACCTCCCCGACGTTGCAGCAGGCAAGCTGCTCATGGCATTCGGGGTGACCGAACCCGGTGCCGGAGTCGACACCTCGAGGATCACCACTCGGGCGACCAAGGTGGATGGAGGTTGGTCGATCTCCGGTCAGAAAGTGTGGATCACGAACGCGCAGAACGCGCAGCGGATTCTACTGCTTGCTCGCACATCGCCGCGTGACGATGCAAGGCCGCTCGACGGAATGACACTGTTCTTCACTGATCTCGATCGCGAGAAAGTCGTCATTCGGGAGATCGAGAAGCTCGGCCGGTCGTGCATCGACTCCAACGAGTTGTTCATCGACGAACTCATCGCTACGGACGCCGAGGTCGTCGGTGAAGTAGGACGCGGGTTCTACTACCTGCTCGACGGCCTCAACCCGGAGCGAATCGTAGTGGCGATGGAACAAGTAGGGCTTGGGCGTGCAGCTCTCGACCTTGCCGTCAACTACGCGAACACGCGGGTGGTTTTCGACCGGCCGATCGGAAAAAACCAGGCGGTTGCCCATCCGCTCGCCGATTCGTGGGTCCGTCTTCACGCGGCCGAGGTAGTCGCAATGAATGCGGCCGCGCTGTTCGACGACGAGCAGCCGTGTGGCCCAGAGGCGAATGCAGCCAAGTTTCTCGGCAGTGAGGCCGGCTTTGAGGCTTGTGACCGTGCACTGCAGACACACGGCGGGTTCTCCTATTCGAAGGAGTATCACGTGGAGAGATTCTGGCGCGAATCCCGACTCCTCAAGATCGCACCGATCTCCCAGGAGATGGTCCTCAACTACGTGTCGACGAAGGTCCTCGGGCTCCCGAAGTCCTATTGAGGCTGATGTCGAACCTCGTCATGAAGTGTCACCCGGAAAGGCAAGATGAGATGAACCTGTTGGACGGTCAGGGAGCGATCGTCACCGGCGCTGGTCAGGGAATCGGGCAGGCAATAGCGCAGCGATTTCTTGAGAATGGCGCGTCGGTCGTGATGGCTGATGTGGACGAGGAGCGCCTCGCGGAGCTTGCCAGCTCGATGGGCGAATATGGCGAGCGGGTGACCTTCTGCCCTTGTGACGTGACGAATATCGACAGTCATGAGGTGCTGCTTTCCCATTGCCTGGACCGCTTTGGTGTTGTCGACGTTCTGGTCAACAATGCTGGCATCAACATCGATAAGTACATGCCGAAAATGTCCGTGGACGACTTCGATGCGGTAGTCGATGTGAGCCTGAAGGGCGCCTGGCTCGGCATCCGGACTGTCTCTCCAGGAATGAGGGAGCGGGGTTCGGGTTCGATCATCAACATGTCCTCCTTGGCGGGCAAGATCGGAAATCCTGGTCAGACGAACTACAGCGCCGCGAAGGCTGGACTGATTGGACTCACGAAAGCCGCCGCGAAGGAACTCGGCGGGGCAGGTGTACGAGTCAACGCGGTCCAGCCAGGACTAATTCGGACCGCGATGACGCTCAAGATGAAGCCAGGTTCGGCAAGTGAAGTCGCAGATGCTGTGCTGTTCTTGGCATCTCCACTCGCGAGCTATGTGAGTGGAGCAGTCCTCGAGGTGAGTGGTGGACGTGGGATCTAACGGGGCCGCTGTGCGCGATGCTGTGATCTGTGAGCCGGTCCGGACGCCGGTCGGAAAGTACGGTGGTGCGCTCCGGGACGTGACGGCCGTCGAACTGGGCGCAGCTGTAATCGTAGAGCTGCTCAGTCGAACGGGTGTTTCCGGCGCTGAGGTTGACGATGTGATTTTCGGCCAGTGTTATCCGAACGGTGAGGCGCCAGCGATCGGCCGGGTTGCACTACTGGACGCGGGCCTACCGGTGGAGGTGCCAGGCCTTCAGCTCGACCGGCGGTGCGGTTCTGGTCTCCAAGCGGTCCTGGATGCGGCAATGCGAGTCCAGACGGGTGTGGCCGATCTTGTCATCGCCGGTGGCGTTGAGAGTATGTCGCAAGCCGAACACTACTCACTCGGATTGCGCTGGGGCATCCGAGGCGACCAAGTACCGCTGATGGACCGAATCGGGCGCGGTCGTGTAACCGCCGGCGGTCGGCGATACGCCGTTCCTGGCGGGATGCTCGAGACCGCTGAGAATCTCCGCAGAGAATTTTCCATTAGTCGAGTGGCCCAGGACGAGTTCTCGGTGGAATCGCACCGGCGAGCTGTAGCGGCTGCGCAAGGTGGACTGTTCAGCGACGAGATCGTGCCAGTTGCGGTGCACGGCCGGCGCGGCGAAACGACGGTTGTGTCGTCCGACGAGCATCCGCGCCCAGAAGCCAGTGTCGCCGCGCTGGCCAAGCTGACTCCCGTCATGTTGAAGCAGGACACCGAAGCGACTGTGACTGCGGGTAACTCCAGCGGGCAGAACGACGGTGCGGCGGCGTGCATCGTCACGACGCGAGACCTCGCAGACTCGCTTGGACTGCGGCCGCTGGCCCGGCTTGTGTCGTGGGCGGCTGCTGGCGTCACCCCATCTCGAATGGGGATTGGCCCGGTCCCCTCAACCGAGAAGGCCCTTCGGCGAGCGGGTCTCACCCTCGCGCAGATGGACCTCATCGAACTGAATGAGGCATTCGCTGCACAGGCGTTGGCCGTCACGACGGCGTGGGGATTCGGTCGCGACGACTTCGCAAGGCTGAACGTGAACGGCTCAGGTATCTCGCTCGGCCACCCCGTCGGAGCGACTGGCGTCCGGATTCTCGCAACGATGCTTCGTGAGGCCGATCGTCGAAACGCTCGCTACTTCTTGGAAACCATGTGCATCGGAGGCGGCCAGGGTCTGACCGCCGTCTTCGAACGCGCATAAACAGATAGGGATGTCATGCTGAAGCAATACGAGCAGTTCAAGAGCCTACGATTTGAGAACCACTTTCCGGGCGTCCTTGAAGTCGTTTTTGACGGACCAGGGCTGAATGCCGTCGATGAGGCTAAGCACACGGATCTGCCAGCGATCTGGCCGGTGATCGACAAGGATCCCGCCGTTCGGGCAGTGCTTGTGAGGGGCGAAGGAAAGGCCTTCTCCGCTGGGGGTAGCTTCGACCTGATTGATGCGCAAATCGAGGACTACGCGGTCAGGCTCCGCGTTCTACACGAGTCGCGCGACCTGTTCTACAACGTGATCAACTGCTCCAAGCCGATCATCTCGGCCATCCACGGCCCGGCCGTGGGTGCGGGCTTGGTCGTCGCGCTCCTTGCCGACATCTCTGTGGCCGCCCACACCGCTCGAATCATCGACGGGCACACCCGCCTCGGCGTCGCCTCGGGCGACCACGCCGCGATGTGCTGGCCACTGCTTTGCGGGATGGCCAAAGCTAAGTATTACCTGCTTACCTGCAAAGAGCTTTCAGGTATCGATGCTGAACGGGCAGGGCTGGTGTCGCTGAGCGTAGAGGACGAGATTCTCCTCGAGACTGCTCGTGCGATCGCGAACGATATGAGCCACGGCGCCCAGGATGCTATCCGCTGGACCAAGCATTCCCTCAACAACTGGTACCGCGCGCAGGGCCCCCTCTTCGAAGCCTCACTGGGTTTGGAGTTCCTTGGCTTTGGTGGGCCCGACGTCAAGGAAGGCGTGGCGGCCCACCGCGAGCGCCGCGCACCCCGGTTCGTCCCCCTCGAATCGTGACCCAGCCCGAAACAGTTGAATCCTGAGGACAACCATGCTTATTCAACCTGAGCGGCTCGTTGATGAGCTGCTGTTCGAGCCTCGAAGCATCGCAATCATCGGTGCATCGGATGACCCGGCGAAGATCTCCGGTCGCCCGCTCGACTACCTCAGGCGATTCGGGTTCGCCGGTAAAATCTATCCTGTCAACGCCAATCGGGAGGTCGTTCAGGGCGTCCCTGCATTCCGGAGCTTGACCGATATCGGTGTGCCGGTGGACCTCGCTCTTGTTGTAACCCCAGCGGCATCGGTTCCGGCGGCCTTGATCGAATGTGCATCCGCCGGGGTCGGCATTGCTGTGGTGTTTGCCTCCGGCTTCTCCGAGATCGGGGGAGCTGATGCCGACGCGTTGCAACGAGAGCTGGACCGGATCGTCAGTACGACCTCGCTGAGGGTGATCGGACCGAACTGCTTGGGAGCTTTTGCGGTTCCAACCAGCACATTCGCGACGTTTTCATCGGCGTTCGATGAGGCCTCGGACGTCTCTGACGATCCTATCGGTCTCGTCAGCCAAAGCGGCGCGGTCGGCTCATTTATCTACAGCACCCTGGTGGGGTGCGGAGCCGGTGTCCGGTATTTCGCCAATACCGGCAACGAGTCAGACGTGACGGTCCCGGAGGTACTACTGAACCTCCTGCGACGAGACGATGTCCGCATGGCTATTGGCCACATCGAGGGGCTACGCGATCCTGCGCTCCTCGTTCGCGCAGCCCAGACCGCCCTGGACAGCGCCAAGCCGCTCATCGTGCTGAAAGCGGGCCGGACGAGCGAGGGACAGCGGGCCGTCGCCGCACACACCGCATCGGTGGCGGGTATCGATTCAGAGTTCGAAGACATTGTTCGTCGCTACGGTCTCGTCCGGGTTCACGGCATGGAGGACGCGGTCGATGCGGTCCTCGCGTTTCGTCCCGAAAGACGCTGCGCCGGCCGGCGCCTGACGATTGTCACACTCAGCGGCGGGGCCGCAGCGCTCGCAACGGATGCGGCCGTCGAGGCAGGTCTCGCGGTCGAAGAGTGGAACGGCGAAGCACGCCAGGACATGGCAACAATACTTCCTTCCTTTGGCTCGTCTGCCAATCCGTTGGACCTGACCGGTGCCCTGCTCAATGACCCAGCAATGCTGGCGGCCGTGCTCGATTCAGTGAGCCGCCACGACCGGACTGACATGGTCTTGGTTGTTCTCGGAAACGCCGACCGGGGGTCAGAGGAGATCGTCGAGTGCCTTCGACGGGCCTATGCCACCACAGATAAGCCGTTTGCCGTTTCGTGGACCGGTGGTAGCGGGCGCCCACGTCAGAAGCTTCTCAAGCTGGGTATTCCGACCTATACCGATCCCAACCGAGCGGTCCGAGCGCTGTCTCACCTTGCGCGGCACACCTCGTTCCTCGCTGATGAGGGGAGGGGACTGTGATGAGCAGGATCCGGCGTGTTGCCGTAATTGGGGCCGGCCCATCAGGCCTGTATGCAGCGGATGAGTTAGCCCAGGCAGACAACGTCTGTGTCGATGTGTTGGAGAGACTTCCTTCGCCGTACGGACTAGTTCGGTATGGCGTTGCTCCGGACCATCTGAAGACCAAGTCCGCGGTCAATGTATTGAAACGGGTGCTTGAACGGCCGAACGTTCGTTTCCTCGGGAATGTTCATGTCGGTCGGGATCTGACAATCGACGAGCTGGATCGATTCTATGACGCGGTCGTCCTCGCCAACGGGGCCTCTACCGACCGGAGGCTCGAGGTCTGCGGCGAAGACTTGCACGGAAGTTTCTCCGCAACCGACTTCGTGAGCTGGTACAGCGGACATCCTGAAAGCGACATCGGCCGATTTGCCCTCAACGCGACGAGTGCTGTCGTGATTGGGCATGGAAACGTAGCAGTCGATGTCACTCGCATCCTCGCGATGTCCCCGGACGAGCTCAGACACACAGATATGCCAAACCACGTGTTGGATGTGCTCGATCGAAGCTCGATCGAGGACATCCATCTAGTAGGCCGTCGCGGCCCCGTCCATGCCCGGTTCACTCCCAAAGAGCTCACCGAACTCGGCGACCTTGCCAATGCGGACGTGATCGTGCACGGCGAGGATCTGAAACTTGATAAAGCCGGCGAAGATGCGATCAGCAGCAACCGCAACCTACGCCGCAACTAT
This sequence comes from Rhodococcus jostii NBRC 16295, assembly GCF_001894825.1. Classification (GTDB taxonomy): domain Bacteria; phylum Actinomycetota; class Actinomycetes; order Mycobacteriales; family Mycobacteriaceae; genus Rhodococcus_F; species Rhodococcus_F jostii. The sequence continues at coordinate 14,529 of NZ_BCWY01000137.1, forward strand.
GAGTTCCTTCATGCGTGTGGAGCACGTGTGCCGCAGGGGCGTCCCCGCCGGATCCACATCAGGTTCTATCGCTCACCAACTGAGATTGTCGGTGCCTCGGTTGTGGAGGGTGTGAAGTTTGAGCGTACTGAACTAAATGACGCCGGTATGGCTCTCGCATCAGGTGAAACGGAGTTGGTTTCCGCGCAGCTGGTGCTTCGCTCAGTGGGTTACCGAGGTGTTCCCATTTCAGGGATTCCATTTGACCAGGCTCGGGGTGTCATTCCGAACACGGCAGGCCGGATACTGAACCGAGGCGTGGTACTCGATGGGAAGTACGTAGCAGGCTGGATCAAGCGTGGCCCGAGCGGTGTGATCGGCACCAACAAGGCTGATGCGGTCGAGACCGTCGAGAAGGTCATCGAAGACCTTCCTACCCTTTCTCCTGCACCAGATCCCAACCCCGACGGCATCACTGGCACACTCCAAGGCCGCGGAGTGTCCGTCGTGACATGGAGCGGTTGGCAACAGATCGACGCCGGTGAGATCGCTCTTGGGGAGTCGATGGGGCGGTCCCGAACCAAGATCCATCACACCGCAGACATGCTTGAACTCAGCGGGAGAGCCGTTGCCGAAGAAGGGAAATAGAAATGGCCTACGTAATCGCAGAACCTTGCGTCGACATCATGGACAAGTCGTGTACCCGGGAGTGCCCGGTCGACTGCATTTACGAAGGCAACAGGATGATGTACATCAACCCTGAAGAATGCATCGACTGCGGCGCGTGCGAGGCCATCTGCCCAATGGAGGCCATCTTCTACGTAGACGAGGTGCCGCCTGAATGGAACTCGTACACGCAGGCGAATAGGGACTTCTTCGACGGAGTTGAACTGCCAGGCGGCGCGAAGAAGGCCGGCAAGTTGGAGAGGGATCCCGCATTCGTTCTGTCTCGACCGTCGAAGTAGATTCAATTACTCTGAGGCGCAGCAAGAATGGCTGCCATGTGTAGCCTCGGCTACGAGGCCTCAACCGGTAGTTCTAAGCAGGAAATGTTGCGGTACGGCGTGTCGGCCTAGCAGTGAGCTTTGTCCCGCAAGAGAGGCTGTGACAGTGCAGAACTCGAATGCGGAGCATTCTAGCCGTAAACTGCCTGTCGGTCTGCTCTAGGCCGAGCGGCGGATCGGACGAGTACATCCCAGTTCAGTTGGCCGTGCGGGCATCAGCCTACTTGCGTAAAAGTGCCATGCGGAAAGGGATGACACGACACATGGAACCCAATTCCTATGAGCTGGGTCGCATGGCGAACCTTCAGCGTCGGCAGCTCTCTGACGATGTTGCCGCCTACGTACGAGAGCTCATCATTTCAGGGAAGGTCCTGCCCGGTGAGTTCCTTCGGACTGAGCCGATCGCCGCAGCAGTCGGCGTCAGTATTACACCGGTGCGCGAGGGACTGCTCCTTCTCCGCGGTGAGGGTTTGGTCGTGCTTGTACCGCGTCGCGGGTTTACGGTTGCCTCCTTCACCCGGCAGGATGTAAGGGACATCTTCTGGGCCCAGGCGGCGCTAGCCGGCGAGTTGGCATATCGCGTCGCACGCGAAATTTCTGTCGCGCAGCTCAAGCATCTATCGGATGTGGTGGAGCGATATCAGCAGGCAGTGGATGCGGGAGACAAGGAGAAGGTGATTGTGCTTGGCCACGAATTCCATCGGACGATCAACCTCGCGTCCGATTCGCGTCGACTGGCCGCTCTACTGGGATCGATCGTGCATCAATTGCCGAACCAGTTCTACACCAGCATCGAGGGTCGGGTGGAGTGCGCGCTGCACGATCACGCCGCAATTCTGGGGGCACTGAAGAAGCGCAGGGTTAAGATCGCGAGCTCACTGATGCGCGACCATATCCTGCGGGGTGCCGATACGTTGATTGCGAGCCTGGAGAGCCAGGGCATGTGGGCTGCGGAACAGGAGGATGTATCGCCTGCATGAGATTCGCTGCCGGCCGAGGACCCGACTAGGCGCTGCGCCAATGCTGCGATCCGAGGCAACTCGGAAGTAGCACCCTCAGGATTGCTGTTGGACCTAGATCAACGGAATCTCCACCGCTGCTGCACAACTTCCCGAGTCCACGAATCCGGCAGGGAAACCTCACCTCAGCTCTTCTCATTTCTCTTCGGAGTTACCCGTCACCTGGCAGCGTTCTCGTGTCCCGATGCAGGCGGGACGATGCCTACACAACGGTCACGACCCCTTCCAGGGCGTCATCCAATTCTCAGTGCAGCCAAGCCCACCACTGATTGTGGCGCGGTGTCGATTTAAAGCAGGAGTCAGAAGGTTGAAAGCCGAAGATTTAGGTTCGCGTGGTGAGGATTTGGGTACGGACAGTGAGGCAGTACCCCATCCGACGGTCGGTGTCGTTCGGGAGTCGGGCGACGGTGAGCGTCGGGTGGCGTTGGTGCCGAAGGTCGTGGCCGCGTTGATCGCCAAGGGCGTCGACGTGGTGGTCGAGTCGGGTGCCGGGTTGGGCGCGCTGATCCCGGACGAGTTGTACACCGAGGTGGGGGCGAAGATCGCCGATCCGTGGTCGGCGGATGTGGTGGTGAAGGTCGCGCCGCCGTCGGATGCGGAAGTGGGCCGCCTGTCGTCGGGTCAGACGTTGATCGGGTTTTTGGCGCCCCGCAACCAGGACAATCAGGTCGCGGCGTTGAAGGCGGCGGGGGTGGCGGCGTTCGCGGTGGAGGCGATCCCGCGTATTTCCCGCGCCCAGGTGATGGATGCGTTGTCGTCGCAGGCGAACGTGTCCGGGTACAAGTCGGTGCTGTTGGCGGCGTCGGAGTCGACCCGGTTCTTCCCGATGCTCACCACCGCCGCGGGCACGGTCAAGCCGGCGTCGGTGCTGGTCCTCGGGGTCGGGGTCGCCGGTTTGCAGGCGTTGGCGACGGCGAAGCGGCTCGGTGGCCGGGCCACCGGCTACGACGTGCGCCCGGAGGTGGCCGATCAGGTTCGCTCGGTCGGTGCGCAGTGGCTGG
>NZ_BCWY01000138.1 GCF_001894825.1 Rhodococcus jostii NBRC 16295
CTTTCGCATGATTCCTCTCCTCCTGATTACATACGGCGGGCGCGCATTCCTGCCATTACCGGTGCTTGTTTGACGACGTCACCTGTGGTGGGTGCGTGGACCATCTGCATGTTCCCGGCGTAGATACCGACGTGGCCGGGGCCGCCGGCCTCCCAGGATCCGAAAACAAGGTCGCCGGGCTTGGCCTCGGACAGGGGGATTTCGGTGCCGACCGTCCACTGTTGTTCGGAGGTGCGGGGAAGGACGGTCTTGCCGCCGGTGGCCCGGGCGTAGGCATATTGGGTCAGTCCCGAGCAGTCGAACCCGCCCGCGGACGGGCCACCCGCGCCGCCGCCGCCCCACACGTACGGGGTGCCGAGGTACTGGCTGGCCGCCTCGACGACATTGCTGCCGCCGGCTGTGGGGGAGGGGACGAACTCGCCGCGGCTGCCGGGCTGCTCGAACTCGGGAATGTCGGAGAGGACTTTCTGCACGTAGGGTCGGGTTTCGCTGGAGTAGTCACCGCCGGAGGGCATCCCACCGGCTTGCTTGATGGCCCCCTCACCGGCGTTGTAGCTGGCGATGTAGAGCGAGAGTGGGTCGCCCTTCACGGAGCCGTCGGCGATCCAGCTGTCGACCGATCGCGCGATCTCGCAGAAGTACCTGCCCTGAGCCATCACGGCGTCTCCGACATCGCCTTGGGAGATCCGGCCGTCGCCGTCGTCGTCGCGGCCGTAGACGGCCCAGGTGCCATCCATGAACTGGGTATAACCTCTTGCGCCTGCGGGGCTGGTGACAGGACGGAACCTGCTTTCGGCTTTGGTGTCCGCGGCCAGCAGCGCCGGGCTGATCTGCGGGCACAGCGATCCGCCCTTGCGGAACCATTCTTCGAATGCCGGTGGGACACTGCCGGGCTTGAGGTTACCGCCGCCCGGGGTGCCGAAGCCCTTGCCGCAGTCGACGGGGGTGGTTGCGGCCATGAGATCGATGGTCGATCCCGGTGCGCTCACGTCCTGTCCGGATGGTGCAGGGGCGCCGCCGAGTTTGGTCGTCGGGTCGATCGCGGTGCCGCCCTGCAGGCGGCCGCCTTCCCAGTACTCGAAGTGCAGGTGCGGTCCGGTGGATCCGCCGGCGTTGCCGATCTCGGCGATGTGGTCACCGGCCTTGACGGTCTGCCCGGGTGTGACGTGGATGCCGCTGGCGTACATGTGTCCATAGACGGTGGAGACCGGGCGGCCGTCGACGACGGAGTCGATGATGATCCAGTTCTCGAAACCGACACCGGGGCCTTCCCCGCTCGAGCCGGCGGCGGCGACGAGGCCGTCGAGGGCGGCGTAGATCGGGGTGCCGACCGGGCCGGCGAAGTCGACACCTTTGTGCATCGCTCCCCAGCGGGGTCCGAAACCGGAGGTGAACGTGATGGTTCCCGGTGCGGTGGGTTGCTGGATCGGCCCGGACGGGGTCAGCGCCGCCGCCGGCCGATCATCGGGTGTGCTTTCTGCGCGCGTGCCCCCGGAATCGGAGTGGACGGGCCGGCAATGTTTGGGCAGGTCGATGATCGCCCCGCCGGTGCAGGCGCTGGCCAGCCCGCTGGTGAATGACGCGGCAAGCACAGCCGCAGTCAGACGTCGAGCGGTCATGCGATCGGGCCTGGCAAAGGTGTGTCGAGTGCGGGGATCGGGATGGGGCCGGGGACCGGCACGGGGGCGGGGCTGGTGGCCTGCTGGGCGGGCGGAGCAGGCTCCGAAGACGACCGGGACTCGGGGATGCGTTGCGGGCTCGGTGCTGTGGCGGGTGACGGCGTGGTGGTGGCGGTTGTCGTGGTGGGCGCTGTGGTGCGCCCGGTGGTGGGAGCGGCCGCGGCCACGTCGTCGAGGTTGAGCGCCGGGAGGGGCGAGTCGACCTGCCAGCCGTCGTCGGTGTCGGTGACCGCGACGGTCATTGTCCCAGCGCTGGTATCGACCTCCACGGTCGTTCCGGTGGTGCCGGTGTCCGGTAGGGTGCGGGTCGGCCCGAGAATCGACACCGGTGCGGTCGGCCGGGCCGCCGCGAGGGTGTCGTTGACGCGCTCGGGGCGGGTGACACGGCTGAGTGCGACCGCCCACTGAGTTGGCGATGCGGTGGTGTCGACGAACGCGTGTGCGTAATACATCGCCGCTGTTGCGGGGCTACGACCGATCGACCTGGCCGACATCGACGCGACTTCGGTCTCGGTGATCTCCGTGGCTACGGCGGTCCGGGAGGCCGCCGTGTTGGTGTTGGTGTTTGCCTCGTTCGCGAGTGGTTCGGCGGTGTCGCCGGCTGTCCCGGTGACCGCGGTGACCATCAGGCGGGCGAGGTAGAGGACCGCGACCATGATCGCGATCCCGCTGGCGAGCCGGCCGGGACTGCGCAGCACCCAGCTGCGGATCGCGGTGGTGATCGGGTTGGCACCTGTTCTCACCAGTTCACTCCCAGGTCCCGATTCGGCCGGTCGAGCACTCCCGTCGATTGCGCCGCCGCGGTGTCCTCACGCAATCCCGCCCGGGGCAGATCACTGCTGACGGGCCTTGTCGACGACGAGGCCGGTGCGGGGCGGGTGATCGACACCCACGGACGCTGCGGCTTTCCGGACGCGTCGGGTTCCTCACTCGGCCGGTAGATGGTGGTCGGTGCGATTATCGCGTCCGGCCCGCCGTCCCACCGGTTCGCGTCCTGATGAGGAACGAAGACCTCACTCTCACCGGTATCGAGGGACTCGAAACCGTCGGTGAAACCCGTTGCGGGGGTGTGTTTGCGCAGATCGGCGAGTCCGGTGCGCCCGTTGCCGTCGGCCGGACTGGCGGTGAGGTTGACACCGGGGAGTCGGGTGCCGGACTCGGGCCCCTCCGGGGACGTTTTACGCAGGTCCGCCACCGCTCCGCCCGCGCCGCCGCTGCGTAGGACGGCCAGCTGTGCTTGGCGGGCGCGGTCGCGGTAGTCGTCGGTGCGTGCGGCCGACAGTGCGCGTCCTTCCTGCCGGATGATCGGGGGCTTGTTGCCGCCGATCATGTCGGACCACTGCCGCCCTGCCGCGTTTGCGATGCCGTTTGCGGTGCAGCCGGCGCCGACGAGTTCGAGGCTCTTCTCGGCCAGCCCCATGGCGGGGTTGGTGACCATCGAGCTGGCGGTGAGCAGTTTCTGCTTCCAGGAACCGTGCTTGTGCCGGTCCATCGCGCCGCCGATCATGCCGCGATGCGACTGGGTGATGGTTTGCGAGAGCCGTTTGAACGGGCGCAACAACATCCAGAAGACGATGGTGAGGATGACCAGGAACCACAGGCGCCACGTCCCGTCGACCGCATCATTGCGGTACAGCTTGATCAAGATCAGCAGGTAGACCGACATCAGCACCGCGGCACCGACCGCCCACAGGTAGATCCCGCCGAGGATGCGCCCGACGCGGAGCAGGATCGATCCGGAGACGATGGCGAGCGGAATCCACACGGGGGCGGTGATGATCGCCAGCCGGATCGCCAGCAGCGCCGAGAGTTTCAGCACCGAGGACCCGATCCACAGGATGGAGGGCATCGACGTCTTGACCATCGACAGGAACCCGGTCGTGACCCGGCTCGAGTCTTTGCCCTGAAAGGTGTAGAACGAGAGCCCCTTGCTCTCCAACGGCTCGACGACCTCCCGCCGGAACTTCTCGGCCTTGGCCTCGTCAATCTCCTTCTGGGCCGCGTTGTCGGCCTTGATCCGGGCCTGCTCGTCGTAGGTGTAGGCGATCGACTCCCGCAGCTTCGGCCACAGATCGTCGAGCGTCGTGTCGTTCGCGTTGGTGCCGAAATACCCTCGCTGCACGTCCGGGATGATGATCCGGTCGGTGATCACCAACCGCGGGTCGTCGGTCATGCCCGCGGAGTTGAAGATCTCGCCCTGGGTCTTGGTGATCAGCGCGCTGAACGTGTCGTCGGAGATCTGGATTGCCTTCGCCGGGGCACCGACCATCAACCCGCCGATTGCCAGCGCGCCGGCGCCGATCGCGAGCTGCCGGAACACTGCCGGGGCATCTGATCGCAGACCGCGGTAGAGGATGATCAGCCCGGCCGCGGCCACTCCCAGACCGAGCCACGGCCCGTAGACGGTCGGCCGCAGCGAGTCGGAGACCGCGAGCACGATCTCGTCGAACTGTGCGATCGCCCCCTGGCGGCCGGTCTCGCGTCCTTCGGCGGGGGTGTTGGCCTGCTCGTCGAGCCAGAACGCCGCGGCCGCGAACGATTGGCCGATCGTGAGGAAGGTGTTTCCGATGTCGGTCTTGTTGCGCACCAGCGATACCCCGGTGATGTCCTCGCCGCAGCCGAGGTCGTAGATGTGCCAGGTCAGACCGGCCCAGCCGTGGCCGCCGTACCCAGTGCCGGAGAGCTGGGATTCCGCTGGCTTGTCCACCGACGCGGAGTCGAAGAATGCCGGCGCCGCCGAGTTCGGGGACTGCGGTGCCGGCACGTCCTTGCAGTTGAACCCCCCGGCCTGGGCGGTGGTCTGCCCGCACAGGGCACTGAGCCCGACCAGCATCATGACCGCGCACAGTTGTGTGATCCGCTGCAGCAGGTGTGCGGGCGAGCTGGCGGTGCGGGCGGTGGGCATCGAGAATGTCCTTCCCAGAGGGGGGTCAGGCGGCGGTGGCCCGGGAGTTCAGTGCTTGCGCGACGTGGGCGATGTGGGTGAAGTTCGTCCAGTTCGCGCGCACCAGTTCGATGTCGCCGCCAAGGCGGACGACGTAGGTGCGGGCTTCGTCGGCGCCGGTCTTCGCGGCGCGCTGTTTGCGGGCCTTGTTCGCGCGCGGGTCGTAGGTGTCGTTGCGGCCCCCGCCGAGCTGGTTGCCCAGGATCGTCTCGTACCCCTCACCTTCGTCGAGGCCGAGGAGTTTGAGTGCGTCGGAGATCGCCCGTTCGGAGGAGCCGAGTCGGCCGATGATGATCTCGTCGGTCAGCTGCGACTGGTCCTGGTCGTCTGCGCCGTCCGCCAGCCCGAGGAAATCGCCGGCGAGCTGGCTGCACACCAGTGCGCGGGTGCGGAACTTGCGGGTGTCGCGGCCGAGCCGGACGTAGAGGGTGCGGCCGGATCCGGACTGCTTGAGATACTTGTTCTCGTCCAGGAATAGCAGTTTCGGCAGCGAGCGCGGCTTGTCGTAGACCAACCGGGTCGCCAACCACGCCGCCAGGTGGATCAGCGGTCCGGCCAGGCGTTGGCTGTCGGTGGCCGCACTTGCTTCGGCCTTGTCGTCGATCTGCAGGCCGGGCATGGTCAGGATCGTCAGGCGCTCGTCGATGACCGAGTCGAACAGTTCGGCGGCGGCGTCGTCGCCGGCCGTGGCCGATGGGAACAGGACTCGGGCGTCGCGCAGCTGCGACATCGTGCGCAGCATCGGCCCGATTCGGCCCGCGGCGGTGCGCAGTCCTTCTCCGATGACGGGGGTGTTCTCGGAGTCGTTGGTCTGGCCGTTGGTCTGTCCGTTGGTCGGGCCGTGGGCGGCCCCGTGGTCGTTGGTGTAGACCACGCCGGCGGCGATGTGGTCGATCGCGTCGAGGACTTTGCCCAGATGGTTGGTCGGCTGGCCCCCGATCATCGCCGCGGCCATCCGGACCACGCTCTTGGCGTCCCGGTCGCTGCGGTCGTCGGTGTCGAGCATCGAGATCAGTACCCAGGACGCGAGCTGGACTCGTTCGGCATGGGCGGCGCCGCGGTCGTCCTCGTAGGCGGCTGCTGCGGCGGCTGCCGGGTCGGATTCGTGTGCGTACTCGGGATGGTCGGGGCGGTAGATCTCGTCTGCCGGGTCGGGTTCGGACACGACCCGGTAGACGTTGAGGACTCCGGGTTTGGCGCCGCGGCCGGTCAGCTCGTAGACCCGGGTGAAGGGCTTGAGTTCGGGCAAGTCGGCGAGGGCGCGCAGCGGCCCGGACGGGTCGAGGATCACCGCGTGCGCGCCCAGGCGCAGCGCCTGGTAGGTGATCATCCCGGCCAGATGGGTTTTGCCGGCGCCCTGGACGCCGACCAGCGGGGTCAGGCCGCCCTTGTCGAAGAAGTCGTGGGCGGCGAAGAGGTTCCAGGCGACCGGGCGGACCGAGATGGACGCGGTTTCGCCGAGGATGATGCCTTCCTCGTCACCGATCCGGTCGGCCGCCGCCCCCATCCCTGCCGACATGGCGAGGACGCTCATCCTGCGCTTGTGGGCGGTGTTGGCGAGCTTCTCACCGGGCATGAATTCTCTGAGCAGGTGGTACTGGCCGTTCTCGACTTCGAGTTCGACATCCGGTGCGTACTGCTGCTGCAGCTTCGAGACACGATCGCGCACCTGCTGCGGGGAGGAACCGGACACGGCGATCCGCCACCACCCCGATCCCCTGGTAGCCAGTGCCCCACCGTTCGACATCTCCGTCCGCAGGCGCCGGGACAACCCGTGCTGTGCCGCCAACTCATCGGGTGGGGTCTCGTCGTGCTCTTCGGTGTAGTGCCGGTACTGCGCCTCGATCGCGTTGCGCTGCTTCTGGATCTCGCCGAGGGTTTCTTCCGGGGTGTGCAGGGTGATCCGCTCGGACCACTCCAAGGGCAGCCCGAGCTGATCGCCGAGCAGCTGCCACGGCATCTTCTGCTCGGGGATGGCCAGTGGTGCCATCCTCCCCACCGTCAGCACCGCCACGTACGACCGATAGGTGCGGCCGGCGATGGTGCCTTCGACGACGGTGTGTCCGGCGCCGGGCGTGTAGTGCATTTCCGTCAGGTTGCTCAGCGACAACAGATCGGGCAGACCCCACCCCGACGGTGCGTTCGCGGCCGCCGGTTCGGTCAGTGGCATTCCCACCGCGGCCGAGCGGCGCAGCAGATAGTCGATCTGACTGCTGTCGGCCGGCAGGGCTTCGACACCGGGGGAGAGCATCGCGCGCTCGATCTCGGCGATGTGTTCGGCCGCGGCGTCCTGCTCGGCGTGCAGGACCTGCTCGGACCACTTCGACAACCGCGGGCCCACACCCTTCACCCCGGTGCACATGTCGGCCACCGCGACGATCGCCTGCGCGGTCATCGACCGCCGGGGGAGTTCGATGCCCCAGTAACGGCGCTTGCGGGTAGGGGCGGAATCGAGCAGCGCGACTTGTTGTCCGACGAGGTAGTCGTCCCACGCGAGGGCGCCGGGAACGTCGGGGAGGCGGTCCTCGGCGAGCTGCGCGTGTGCGCGGCCCCATTCCGTGACCGGCCAGGGTTCGCGCACGGTGCGCCGGTGGATACCGGAGACCCCTTTGCTGCGCAGTTCCGCCAGCACCAGCGCTTCGTCCCGGATGAACCGCGACTGATCGGCAATCGCCCGCATGCTCCACGTGCCGGGCGATTGCACGAACCACAGGGTGGCGGTGTCGTCGGTGATGGTGACGTTTCCCAGTACCGCCCGCAGCCGCCACTTGGACTGCTTCCGCAGCCGCGCCCTGCTGCCGCGCTCAGCGGCCGCACTGGTCGAGTGCCCCTGCGGGGCTCGCCGAGACTTCTTCCCGCGCCGCTTGCTGCCTTTGCGGTGGGTGGGTTCGGTGGGCGCTTCGGCGGGATATTCGGGGCTGGTGACCGGGGAGGGGGCGGTGAGTAGTGCATCACCGAGGCTCGCTTGTGGTGCGGCGGTGTACGGGTCGGCGGTCTGCAGACCGGCTTGGCGCGCTGCGCGCAGCCACGACTCGGGCAGCACCGGCGGCAGTGCACCGGGAGGGGGGACGAGGTCGGCCGGGTCGAACCGGTTACCGGGATAGCTCATGACCTACCTGCTCGTAGTCGTAGGAAGTCGTGTGATCGGCGTCAGCGGGGGTGAGGCGAACGCGCGCGATTTGGTCGGGGATCGACACCGACTGCGGCGCGTTCTGGGTCTTCTTGTTGCGACCGGCCACGGGCCGTGGCGAGGTGAGGTCGTTGATCGCGGACCGTGCCAGTGACCGGATGGTGCGTTCGTGACCGAGCCCGTCGACGATCCGGTTCGTCCCGAGATAGGTCAACCCCAGCGCCACTGTGACGCTCCAGCCGCTCCACGGCAAGGACAGAACACCCATCACGAGGATCAACGACAGCAGAAACAACAGCGCACCGATACCCACTGCCTGCCATCTGATCGGTCTCGGGAATGCCCGCCCCGGAGGTCCTAGCCAGTGCTGATCCACCCGGTATAGGTCGTCATCGGTCTCGATCACCGCTGTCTCCTCACCGGCGCTCGCTGATGGCGCGGCCGATTGCGAACACAATGGCGGCAGCGATTACCACACCGAAGATGATCGTCATGGCAGACATGGGATGAGGTCCTCTCGAAAAGGGTGAGTCCGGATGGGGCTGTGTCCGCTACCGGTCACACGCCGGGGACGATCAGCCGGATGAGTCCGGTGCCGACGTTCATCGCCGCGTCGGGGTTCGCCGACAACCCGAACCAGCCCAACGCGATCAGGGACAGGCTGGCGATGGTGATGACGGCAGACCAGGACGAGCGAATCGCCTTCGCCAGAAGCACAATCGCTCCGACGCCGAGGATCGGAGGGACTACCTGCTCGCGGAGGAAATCTCCCACCCCGCTGGTCTCGATCCCCTCCTGTGCCAGGAACGTCAGCTGCGACGCAGCCTCGAAAGACTCATGAAGCATGCTCTCTCCCAAAAGATTCGCGGGCAACACCGAACGGTGACGTCAGAACATTGGCACAGGGCGGCTTCGGCACACGAAGACCCCCGCACGCGCTCGGGCGTGTCGCTGCGGGGTCCACTGAGGGTGGGGCCGGTTGGCGGTGGGTCCACGAGGATGGGTCGTTTCGTGGCGGGGGCACTGAGGGTGGGGACCGGTCGCTGCGGGGTCTGCTTGGGTGGGGGCCGGTCGCTGCGGGGACGGGTGCTGCCCTCCGAGCACGCTCTCTTCGGACAACCCTCGCGAAGAACGTGATTGGCCCCATGTGGGGCATGTGTCGACGATTGGGGAACGGTGATGCCTGCGCCCCCACTCCCTTCGGGAGACGCCTCCCCCCTACGGGGGGAGGCGAAGTTGAGAATAGCGCCCGGACCGGTTTCAGCGAACAGTGGTTTAAACACCACTTGGCAGAGAGGTTTTGGAGGTCCCGGCGGGGTTCGCCTCACGGCGCCTGGGACGCACTCGCAGGGGCTGCGGACGGGGCGACACGCCCGAGCGCGTGCGGGGGTCCTTGGTGAATCCTCCGGCGAGCGGATTCACTGTGTGCGCATCAGCACCACGCAGATGTCCGACCGAGAAAGGGTTTCCGCGATGCCGTCGAATGACCCTGTGGGCGAGTTCTTCCGGGATGTGTTCGGTCCTCCCGGTACCTCGTCGCGCACCGGCGGAGGTAGGCGGCCCGAGCAGTCAAGGGAGGAAGAAACAGCGCGGTTCACCCCGTGGGTGCTCGTCCTCCTGGTCGTCGCCATCGTCGTGTGGTGGGCGCCGACCCTGCTGGAGTCCGCTCAGATCACCGAGCTGTGGCCGCGTTCGCCGCTCTGGGCGCACTGGCTCATCGACTTTCGGACCAGGCTCGCCGTCGCCGTCGCCCTCGTCGGTCTCCTGGACTTGAGCCGGTTCCTGCGGTACCGGCAGCGGCGGATCCTGTCCGCGGTGGTGCGGCAGACCACCGGTCACAGCCCCGTGCGGATCAGGCTCAGTGTGCGTACCGGGTGGCACAGCACCGCGTGGGCGGCAATCCGCCTGCCGCAGGGAGCGGTCGTCGATGCGAACCGGCAGGAGCGTCTGAATTCGGCAGTCAATGCGTTGATCGTCGGATCGCCGCTGTGGCACCGCGTGCGCGCCGCGTTACCGACTCTCGCACCCACCCGACCCCTGCGATTTCTGCCGCGGAAGACGAAGGCGCAGATCCACCGCGCCCCGGCGGGCGAACCGGGACCGGACAGCCTTGCACCCTCGACGCCGAAGGCGGAGCAATGAGCCGATTCCTCGAATCCACAGTCACCGACTGGAAGTACGTCACCGCGTTCCGGGCCGACAAGAGCACCATCACGATCACCCGTCAACCGGTGCTCCCGGACACCCGCAGCGCACGTCACCGCATGCTCGCCGAGCTGTTCTCCGACGGCAAGGCCCTGCAGGACGTGACGGTGTCGGTCGACTGCTACGCCTACGACGGAACCGAAGCCTCCTACCGCATCCACTACAAGCCCACGCTGGCCACCGGCATGGAAGCCAACCGGCACAAGCTCTCCGAGGCTCTGCTCGCCGCCCTCGGCACCCACGAATCGGGGCAGCTGTGGCGAGTGGACTGGGCCCCGGAGCAGCCGATCATCACCCTCTCGCTCCGAAAGCCGCTCGCGACAATGGTGATGCATGCGCTGAAAATCCCGGCCGCCAACCTTCCTGTTCCACAACTCGACGAACGCGGAATCGCGCGACGCCAGCAGATGCCCTGGCCGGGAAGCGACCCCAGCGTGCCCGGGCAACGCCTGCATGTCCCGTACGCGTCCTGCGAAACCGATGCCGGCGTCGTCGACGCCTACTGGAACATATCCGACGATTCGTCGGCACCGCACATGCTGGTCGTCGGACCGACCGGCGGCGGCAAGACGGTTCTGCTGACCACCGTGATCACCGAACTCACACTCCGCGGAGTCCCGGTGATCGGTGTCGACCCCAAACGCATCGAACTGCACCAATTCCTCTGCTACCCGGGGGTCCCCGCGATTGTTTTCGAACCCTTGCGGGCCGCAGAGTTCATCTACGCGCTGTGGCGCGAAATGCACGCGCGGACCAAGTACATGCAGACCCAGCGTCTGAAGGCGCGCAACATGCCGCTCCTGGTGGCGGTGCTCGACGAGTTCTTCATCCTCTCTGCGGCCTGGACGCAGCTGGCCAAGTCCGGCACCGATGAGGAGAAGGAAGTCATCAAACGCTGTAACCCACTCGGGCGGATCGGCGAACTCGTCGCTTTGGCCCGCTCGGCAGGTATCCGCCTCGCCGTGGGAGTTCAACGCCCCGATGCGCACCTGTTCGGGCGGGATTCCGGCAGTGTCCGCGACAACTTCCAGACCCGAGCAGCGCTTGCACGGTTGAGCAGTGACGGCGCCTACATGATGTGGGGTGAGACCACTGTCGGCCGCGACATCGACGCCAAGATCCGCGGCCGCGCCACGGTCAGTGACCCCTCCGGCGACCCTGCCCTCGCGCAGGTGTGGTTCACCCCCACCATCGACGACCACCCCGCCGCCCGCAGCGACCTGTCCGCCGAGGAAGCACACGCCGTCGACAGCCTGCGCCCGACTAGGGATACCCCGGTGTACTGCTTCTCGGCCGAGCTGGTGCAGTTCATCGCCGACGAACAGCACCTGATCACCACGATGGCCGATGACGTCCGCGAGCCCGTCGCAGTGTCCGCGTCGTCGGTGACGTCCCTGGTGGACCACATCTCCGATGCGATCCCGGCTGGTGCCCTCGAGGAGGGCATGAACATCGTCCTCGGCCTCGACGACGAACCGGACCGCACCGGCACCGTCCTGACCGTCGAGACCATCCGCAAGATTGCCCGCGACAGCGACGGCACGGTCACCGAGGAGGGCCTGGTGCGGGTGGAGGTGTCGGTGGAATCCACCGGCCGCCGGCCCGAGGTCCTGATCCTCGAATACAGCGGACTCGACACCGTCTTCCTCGCCGCGGTCGACCTCGCTGCCGCCGTCTGACCCCTGATGTCCCGGCTCTATCCGCTCCACCCCCGAAAACACGAGAGAGAGGCCACCGATGGCAGTCCGGCAGATCGAACGAGCAGTGATCCTCGAGCCCGAGGACATCGAGGCCATGCACCGCCCATTCGTCAACAAGGGCAACTCCGACCCCGTCGTTCGTGCCTTCCGAGAAGCGCTGCGGGCCTCCACACCCGGGTGGCTGGCCGCCCTGGACACCGACAGCAAGACCGTCTCCCGCAGCCGTCTCGACGAGCTCCTCACCGCGATCGGTCATCGGCGCGGCCTCGTGGGCGCCCTTCCCGACGGCGAGGTCAAGACCGAGGCACTCGATCAGCTCACCAGCCTCGATGAGCTGATCACCGAAATGCTCGCCCAGCTCGACGGCACCACCTCGGGCGCCGGGAGCCTGTGATGTCCCCGCAGATGACCGTCGCCATCGACGACGGAGGACGCCACGCTACGGCGTATGTGCCGTCGCAGGCCGCGACGCTCGACCTGCGAGGCGACACCGAGCAAGACCTGATGACCGCGGTGTTCGCCCAGGCCCACGCCGAAGCCCGAAGCAGCGGCCAGACGATCACCGTCGCGGTCAGCGGCGGCGCCGACACCGCGCCGAAGCGGCTCGAGGTCGACCCCGACCAGACCATCCGCCCCGCCCCGGAGCAGGCACCGCCGCAGGAATCCGGGGCGCCCATCCGGGAACGGCCCCAGCGCCGCCCGGCGGGCGGCACTCCCGTCGTGCGGATCCAGGACGAGGGCAATGAGCCCACGGTTGCTGTGCGGCTGCCGGCGACCGATCTGACACCCGCACGGGCAGCGGTATCCGCCGAGCGCGAAGGCGGACACGACCGCACACCCCCCGCCCGGCCGCGGCGGCCGTTATCGGGGCTGGCCGCACCCGAGATCGTTCCCGGGACCGGTGAGCCAGCCCGCCTGGGTGTGCGAGGTCGACTCAACGCCATGCTCGGGTTGAGTCTCGCCGCGAAAGCGCAGTCGCCGGAGATGCGGCTGCGGGCCGCCGAGTCGGTGATCACCCGGGCGCTGCCCGATTTCTCGGTGATTACCGTCGCCAACCCGAAAGGCGGGGTCGGCAAGACCCCGTTCGCCGTGGCCCTCACCCAGACCTTGGCCGACCTGCGCGGCGCCAGCACCGTGGTGTGCGCGGATTTCGGCGAGGTCGGCGGCAGTCTCGCCAACCGGGTCGCCGTCCGTCCGTCGCCCGGCAACGACGTCCCCGCCTTGCTGGCAGCACATCCCGACCCTGATGTCGCCATCCGACCCTCAGCGCTCTCGCAGCACCTGACCCGTCAACCGTCGGGTGAGGACATCATCGCGGGACGCCGCGGCGACACGACATCGGTTCTGGGCGAAGACCATGCGGTGCATCTGGCCGCGATCGTGGCCCAGCACCGCGACATCCTTGTCGCCGACACCGGCAACAACCCCCTCGCGGGAAGCTGGCAGTGGGCAGTGAGGGCAGCGGACGTCGTCGTCGTCCCCGTTCCCTTGCGCTGGGACGCCGCCGACGCCGCAGAAGAAATGATCACGGAATTGGCGGCGACCGCCACCGATGTTCTCGCGCGCACGATCGTTGTCATCACCGCCGGCCCCGGGGACGCCCCGATGGTCGAACAGGACACCGTCGAGGCCCTCCGGGACCTGGGAGTACCGCTCGTGGCGCGCATGCCGTTCGAGCCGCTGTTCGCGTCAGGGGAACGTCTTGCACTGTCGCGGCTCGAACCCAAGACACGAGCAGCGCTGACCCGACTGGCCGAAGAGGTCGTCAAGACGATCTCCGGCGCCTGACTCAGCCATCACCCACTCACCTTCGATTCGCATCTGGCCACTTCACGAAAGGCACACAATGAGCAACGCCACCGGCGGCAACCGCGCCGCCCGCCGCGCCCGAGGCCCGCACCGCCGACAGAGCGCCACACACGCAGCCAAGGTGCTGGCAGTGATCACCGCCGCCCTGGCCTCCGGAATCGCCCAGTCCCCGTCCGCGTTCGCCGACCCGATCCAGGGCGGCGTCACCGGCGACAGCACCCAGGAAGGTGTCACCGGCGCGGACACCCCCAGCGGAACCACCGCCCCCACACCAGCACCCGAGACCGCCTCCGTGCCCGAGACCCCGGCGGAACCGGTGTACTGGGTCGAGCCGCCCGCCGAGTACCAGAACATCGAGTTCCAGCCGCTCCCGAACTACGACTACGAAACCAATGCGTATGTCGAGCCGGAGAACTACTCGATCGGTCCGGTGCAGTTCGACCAGCTGCACCTGCCCACGCCGGTGGAACCGACCGCCCCGTTCATCGCCCCACGCGACACCCTGCGCATCGGCGAAATCCATCTCAAACAGCCGAACTGGATCAGCGACGGCGACCGGGACCGCACCAACAACACCCTCTCCGTGGTCCAGGCCGGGGTTTCGACGGGTTGGCGGTCGATCGGTGTGGAAACGTCTCGGGCCGACCGGATCGCCGCCGCACAGGTCGGTGCTGGTGCCGCCGGGGCAGCGCTCGGCGCAGTGACCGCAGGCGGGGCGGCAGCCACCGCGGGCGCACTGGTCGGTGGCACCATCGGCGGCCTCGCCGGAATGACCGCAGGCAACGTCTTCCTTCCCGGACTCGGGTGGGTACCTGCCGGGATCGTCGGCACTGCCGCGGGTGCCGGACTCGGTGCCGCGGTGGGTATCCCCGTCGCTGCGGCCGGAGCGGTCGTGGGCGGTGCGGTCGCCGTCGCGGCGGTGACCCCGATCGCTGCCGGCGACAAGGGTGAACCGCGCGAGATCGAGGTCCCGGACATCGACTCCGAAGCTGTGACCGCCCAGACCGAGACCGTGCTCACCGACTGGGAGAACTCCGGCCCGGTGGGGCAGGCGGCCGCCGACGCCGTACAGGACACGGTCGAAGCTGCGCCCGCGATCGACCAGCAGGCCCGCGATTTCGTCGCTGCCCAGCCCGGCGGCGAGCAGATCATCGAGCAGGTCGACACCACCCTGAACTCGTTCTTCACCGACGCCACGCCCGGCCTGGCCGGAAAACTGTTGTCGGGCGCCATCGGCGGCGGCATTCCGGCCGCGAACTGACACCACGAAGGCGGGTGAACACCATGAAGAAGCCGACCCTCGGCCGATCGACGCCGCGGCATCCCGCCGTGATCGACCTTCTCGGCACCACACCCACCGCCGACCACCCGCCGGGCGCCCGCACCACGGCGCGCGGCAGCCCGGCCACACCACCGCCCCCACCCCGGTCGCCTCTACCGTCCCCCCGCGGCGGCCGCGGGGCGGGAAAGAAGACGATGGCCGCCGTCGCAGCGGTCACCGTCGCCGTGGCCGCCGGGGTAGCCGTCAGCCAGCTGCGCAGCGGAGACAGTGAAACCGCGTCTACCGCGGCCACAACCAGCGCCACCGCAGAGGCTGAGGAGAACGGGCTGCCCGCCCTCAACCTGCCCGAACCCGAAGAGGTCGAACAGACAACCGCGTCGGACGGGGAGTGCCGGGCCGACCGCGGTGACCAGAAGAGCGGGGCGGGCGTGATCGCAGCGTTCAATTTTGCGTACTACAGCTTGCGCAACGGTGAAGCCGCCCGAGCGCTCGCAACACCGAGCTCATCAGTGCTGCCAGGCCCCGAGCTGCAGAAGGTCATCGACGCGGTCCCGATCGGCACCAACTATTGCCTCCGCACCGTCGAACTGTCCGACGGGGTCTACCTGGTCGATCTGTCCGTGATGCAGCCCGCCCAGCCAGTCAAACGCGGCACCCAGACCGTCACCACCCACAAGATCGACGGGCGCTGGTACGTCGATGTCTTCACCTGAGTCCCTAGCTCCGAGGCGGAGTGCTAACGGACCCGAGCGAACGAGGACGTATCCCGTGCAGAGCACGCGCATCATCAGCACAGCCGCAATTGCGCCGTGGGCGCGGGAGTTCCGCACACGATGTGCTCGGCGCAGCGTTGACGAGCGGCGGGCCACCGTGCGCCAGAACGTCGTCGCCCCGCCTCCGACGCACCCGACCTCGGACGGGCCGTTGCTGGTAAATGGGGCCAGCACTGCCAGCTGCGATAACACGCATTGCCGCGTGTGAAGTGGTGCCCGGGTGGACAGTGCAACACCGCAAACACCCTCCGCAACACCGCAACGACCGTCCGCAATGCCACACAGGAACCCACCGGCAGCAACCAGCGGGGCTAATCGAGTGGGACCCCGTGGAAGGAGACCCCGAGCATGACCGACCTGAATATCCGAGCAGCACGAATCCAACTTCACGCCCTGATCGCGGCCCTCATCGTTGCGATCGCCATTGCTATCGGCATCACCACAGGCGCCTTTGTACTGTCCTTCGCCGTGCAACGTGACCTGGCGTTGCAGGCGGGCATCCCGCAATACCTCACCTGGATCTTCCCGGCCATCGTCGACGGCGCAATCCTCGGCGCAACGATCGCGGTCGTTGCATTGAGTAAAATCGGCGGCAGCGCAACGGGAAAACGGTTCTTCCTCTGGCTCGCCGTAGTCGTGGTCTTCATCAGCGTCTTCGGCAACGCCTACCACGCACACCGCTCCGGGCAAGCCGCCGCAAGCAACATTGCAGCCGGCATCGACCTCGGTTACGCCCCGCTGTCGCCGACCGGCGCCTCGCTCATTGCAATCATTCCGCCGTTGCTGGTGTTGGCCTTCACCCACGGTGTCGGCATCCTCATCAAGGCCATCGGCACCGCCCACACCGAGTGCACCGCGGTCGTGCGCGACGCCCGACACCGTGAACAGCAGCGGTCCGACCAGGACACCGCGACCGACTACCGAATGACGGCCCCAGGGCCGATGTCGTCGGTCAACCGCAACGCCGGACGCATTGCGCCGTCCGTTGACCCGACCGTTGCACCCATCGTCTTCGCTGCGTCGGCACCCGATTCATCCGCTCTCGACGACCGTACGGAGACCACCGCTCCGGAACCGGAGGGTCGTCCTGCTGTTGCAGACGCCACACAACCGACCACTGCGAAGCCTGGTGAACTCACCGACGTTAGAGCCCACGCCATGGAACACGAGGAGCACCTTGCACGCAATGCAACGGACATTTGCAACGCGTACGCGCCACAAATCGGCAATCCGCCGAAGGATTCGCAGGAGCGGTTCGTAATGCCGGATAAGGCCCAGACCATCGACAACCTCCTCGCCTTCATCGATACCTGCGCCGACTTCGAACCGGTAGTCAAGGAGACGGCCCGACTGCGAATAACTGAGCAGCGCAGCTACGCCGAGATCGCCACGCTCACCAAAGCCAAGGCCGCGAGCACGGCAATGCGCCGCTTCGACAAGGTCGCGCAACGCGCCGTGGAGGCCGGTTTCCGGAGGCCTCCGTTGCCCGAGCATGAGGACATCGCCGAGGAACGCAATGCGGCAACGCTTGACCACCAGTACACCTTGGTTGGGTCACGGTGATGACGTGCCTCTGGTAAGTGCGGTGAGGACCAGTTCCTGCGCTGGAACCTGAGTGCGATAAGGCCGATCAATAAGCGACAGGAAAAAAAATTCCGTCGGCACCGGCGAACAGCGATCCGCATCACGTCCAGGAACCTTTGCCTAACGTATGCCGTTGTTGCAGACGGCTGAGGTCCTACGAAACGCCAGAGAGTGCAACGCAACGTCGGTGACGAGGCCGCCGACGCCGCAATGCCTGATCTCGTTGCCGACAGGCACCGGCGTTGCGGTGCGGCGCAGGCAACCTCTCAGCGGTGTGCGAGGCCGTTGCCGGC
>NZ_BCWY01000139.1 GCF_001894825.1 Rhodococcus jostii NBRC 16295
TCCCCGGACCGCGGGGTGCGCGCCGGGACGGCGCCACCGAACCAGCCCGCGAACGCCGAGTCGTACCGCGGGATGTCGTCGGGATCACGGCAGAGGGTCGCGCGACCCGCCCAGTACACCTGGCCGGGATCGCCCACATCGACCTGCCGCAGTGCCCGCGCGTATCCCGCGACGGCGTCCGACGCGACCGGCAGTCCCGCCGCCGCGAGGGCGTGCGCGAACCCGGCGACCCCCACCAGTGGGTCGCCGGCATCCGGGGTCGTGGACAGGGACGTCACCCCGCCAGGAGCCGGTCCAGTCCGGCGCGGGCCACCCGTTCGAGGTCCTCCCGGTACTTGAGGACCGCGCCGAGTGTCGCCGCGGCGGTCTCCGCGTCCAGCACGTCCCGATCGAGTTCGCGCAGTGCGCGCGCCCAGTCCAGCGCCTCGGCCACACCCGGCGGCTTGAGCAGGTCCATCTCGCGCAGGGAGTGGACGGCTCGGGCGACCTGCCCGGCGAGGTCGGGTCCGATGCCGGGGATGCGGCGGCGGAGGATCGCGACCTCCCGCGTCAGGTCGGGGTGCTCGAGCCAGTGGTAGAGGCAGCGGCGTTTGAGGGCGTCGTGCACCTCCCGGGTGCGGTTGGAGGTGAGCACCACCAGCGGCGGTGTCGAGGCCCGCACCTCGCCGAGTTCGGGGATGGTGACGGCGTTCTCGTCGAGTACCTGCAGCAGGAAGGCCTCGAACTCGTCGTCGGCGCGGTCGATCTCGTCGACGAGCAGCACACACGGCGCTTCGGTGAGCGCCCGCAGCAGGGGGCGTGCCAGCAGGAACCGCTCGGTGTACAGCGAGCGTTCGACGGTGTCGGCCTCCAGCCCGCCGTCGCTCGCGGCCTCCAGCGTCCGCAGGTGCAGCAGCTGTCGGGGGAAGTCCCAGTCGTAGAGTGCCTGCGCGGCGTCGATCCCCTCGTGACACTGCAGGCGGATCAGCGGCAGATCGAACGCCTCCGCCAATGCGGCCGCGAGCGACGTCTTGCCGGTGCCGGGTTCGCCCTCGCAGAACAGCGGCCGTCCCATACGTATGGCCAGGAACGCGGCCATCGCGACGCCGTCGTCGGCGAGGTAGCCGGTGGCGTCGAGTGCCTGCGCCAGTTCCGCGGGCGAGCCGACCGTCAGCGTGGAATCACTCACGCCGCGAGCCTAGCCTCGATCTTTCGTGCGTCCAGTTGAACAGGAGGTCTTTATAGGTCGTTTTGTTCGTAAGCTCGTCGTCGCTTGCCGGTGCAAGTCCGGTCCGGGTAGCTGCCAGGTGGCCCGGTAGCAGGCTGGCGGCTTCATCTGGAAACGGATGTGGTCGAAGCCCAGCGTCAGAAGCCCTGCAAGGGGGAGCGAAGATGCGGTCCGCAGCATGAAGCGAAGTCTGCGGCGTCGTTAGAGGTCTCTGCCCGTGAGGGTGGGGGTGAAGAGAGTGCCGAGCCGCCGAAATCACGGTGAAGGCCTATGGAAGGCACCGAAGACCTGGATGTGCAGGTGCCGACGAACTCTCCGGCGTAGGGGACGTGGAACGTATCGACAGTGACGACGGGAACTGGAGAGACCCTCCCCAGCCCGATCATCTGCGAGGTGTTCATGGTGGCGACATCGTGGACACGGTGATCGGAAGCGGTGACGCTCTATAACCAGTGATCCTGGGAAATGAGTCGTCTGCTGGAAGGGAGTCGGAGGCGGCCATAGTACTGATCGAGCCTGCAGGACAACACAACCTGAGGTGAGGGAAGGGCCGCTACGTGTGTCGATGTGTGATGATGTGAAGGAGGTGCCCGGTGAGTGCCATGAAGGTGGCTAGTCCCGCCGCGAGCGGATCTGTTCCGCTCGATTCGGTGCGTGCCTTACAGCACACGCTCTACCGGACAGCCAAGGCAGATTCCGGTAGACGGTTTCACACGCTGGGGGACAAAATCGTGCGCAGCGATGTCCTCATGCGTGCGTGGTTTCAGGTGCACAGCAATCAGGGTGCATCCGGTATCGACCGCATCACTGTGGACCAGGTCAAGGAGTACGGGGTGACCCGTCTCCTCGATGAGCTGGCCACCGAACTGCGAGAGGGACGATATCGTCCGTTGCCGGCACGTCGGGTGCTGATCCCGAAGCCCGGAACCGGAGAACAGCGTCCCCTGTCCATCCCCGCAGTTCGTGACCGTATCGTGCAAGCCGCGACCAAGATCGTGCTCGAGCCGATCTTCGAGGCAGACATGCACGACTGCTCGTTCGGGTTCCGCCCCAAGAGGTCGGCGCACGACGGATTGCAGGTCCTCGTCGATGAAGCATGGCGGGGACGACGGTGGGTGGTGGAGACGGACATCGCCGAATGTTTCGAGGCGATTCCGCATGACCGGTTGATGAAGGCGATCGAGGAACGAGTCTGCGACCAGTCCGTCCTGAGGCTGCTGCGCGCAATGCTTCGTTCGGGAGTGATGAGCGACGGAGTGGTTCGCAGGGCGGTTACTGGAACGCCGCAAGGAGGGGTCCTGTCTCCGATGTTGGCGAATGTTTATCTGCACCAGATCGATCGGGTGTGGGATGTCCGCGAGCACGGGGTATTGGTCCGCTACGCCGACGACGTTGTGGTGATGTGCCGGACTCGGCGGCAGGCCGAGGATGCGCTTACGCATCTTCGTATCCTGTTGGCGGAGTTGGGTCTGACACCGAAGGCGAGCAAAACCAGAATTGTGCACCTCAGCGAGGACGGTGAAGGCCTCGATTTTCTGGGGTTTCACCATCGCTGGGTGCGCAGTCAGGGCCGCAGTGGTGCGAAGGGAATCGGGTTCCTCGCTCGGTGGCCATCGGACAAGGCGATGACACATGCTCGGGACGTGATCCGTGAGTTGACGGTTCGGTCTCGGCTACGGTTGAGTGTGAACACAATCGTGGGAGCCGTGAATCGGTTCCTGCGTGGGTGGACGGGGTATTTCAGATATGGGAACTCGTCTGTGAGGTTCGCGAAGATCAGGGATTACGCGTTGATGCGGTTGGCAGGTGTTATAGCCAAGCGGCACAAGCGAAGTCGTGCGTAC
This sequence comes from Rhodococcus jostii NBRC 16295, assembly GCF_001894825.1. Taxonomy (GTDB): domain Bacteria; phylum Actinomycetota; class Actinomycetes; order Mycobacteriales; family Mycobacteriaceae; genus Rhodococcus_F; species Rhodococcus_F jostii. The sequence goes on from NZ_BCWY01000139.1 coordinate 3,052, forward strand.
GGTCGGTCGGTGGTGTACTACCAATCCGACGACCAACTCGGCCTGATCAGTCTTGAGGGAACCGTCTATGCCCCCAGGCCTTTCCGGGCGTGGCGGAGGAAGCCGAATGTTGGCGGTGAACGACCTCGGTGAGCCGTGTGCGGGAGAACCGCACGCACGGTTCGACGGGCGGGGACTGGAAACGGAGCGCTTTGGCCAGGGACACGAAGAAGAACAGTCGAAGGGGAAACCGTTCGGCTCATCGCGGCTTCGTGACCTACCGTCAGAATCTGCCACCGCGCCAGCCCCCGACCCTACCTGAGTCCCCTGGGTCGGCCTGAGCGGTTTCGGATTGGTGGTCGCTGTCGCTGATCCGGTGTCGGGCAGCGATGAGCTGCCCGACACGGTCGGGTGGCGTCGGGGTCCACGGCCCCGGAAGACATTTCCCTTTCGTCTCGGATGATCGGGTTGATGCTGGTCAGATCGGTGCGGGTAGCGCGCTGAGGTGGTCGAGGCCTCGGGTGAGCAGGCGGACCCAGGGTGCTCGGGCGGCGAGTTTGAGGTGGGTGCGGCGGGCATGGTGGGTGATCCGCCCGGCGATCGACCACAGGCGCAGGCGCAGCCGTTTCGGCTCCCACTTCCGGGCGGGGTGCTCGTGCAGGGCGAGCATCTGGGTCCACGCGACGAGTTCGCAGGCGAGTTGCACGATGGCGAGCCAGACCCGGTTCTGGTCGAATCCGTGCAGCGGAAGATTCTCCAGGCCGGTGGCTTTCGCGTTCCGGATGCGGTCCTCGCACCGGGCGCGGCGGCGGTGGCGTAGTTCGAGGTCGGGGAGCCCGCCGTGGCGGGTGTTGGCGGGTGAACGCGGTCAACCGCAGCCCGTCGTGGTCGGTGAACCGCAGCTGCGCGCCAGGGTGAGGGCGTTCCTTGCGCACGACAAGCCGCATCCCGGCCGGCCATGACGACAGGTCGACCAGATCGGTGAGTTCGGCAACCCAAGCGCCGTCGCGGACCTGCCCGTCGGCGTCGTAGGCGGGTGTCCATCCGTCCTGCGGGATCGAGGAGATCTCGGTGACCATGGCGTCGGTCAGCCCAAACCCGATCGAGTACGACAGCCGTCGCTTGGTCAGATACTCGAGGAACGCGTGGCTGCCGCCGGCACCATCGGTGCGGATCAGGATCGTGCGGCCGACCCGATATCCCGGATCGCACGGCAACTGCGCCAACGCCTTCTTGACGACGGTGATGTGGTCGGCGGCGGTGTTCGAGCCGGCGTTGCCGGCTCGCAGCAGCATCGCCACCGGTTCCCCGGTGCCCTCGCCACCGTGGTCGACGAACGCGCACAACGGGTGGAATCCGAAGCCGCGTTTGAAGGTCGGTGCCGCGTGTTCCTTCTCCGAATGCGCTGTGACGAGGGTGGCGTCCAGGTCGATGATCAGCGGGTGGTATTCGTCGATGTCGTCGTCGGGTGCCCGGTCCCCGGCCGCGGACCACGCGGCCGTGCGGACTGCGGCACGGGCCGTGTCGATCGCCGACAGGGCCATATCGGCGTCGGCGGCGAGGGTGGCGATCAAGCGGGACACCGTCGGATCGGAGGCGACCGGACCGAACACCTCCGGATGCGCCCGCAACTGGGCGATGTCGGCGAGGCAGTCACCGCCGAGCGCCAAGGCCACCGCCAGATCGAGCACGATCTTGCCGGGATCGTGGCGCGACAACGGCTTTCGCCAGGGAGACAGGGCCACCGACAGGGCATCGGTCAGCCCCGTCTTCTCGGCAGTGCGCAACAACAGAACCGAGCCGGCATGCGACACGACCCCGGTTCCGGTGGCCGATGCGGACAGACGTGGGTACGGGGACGTAGACTTGCCCACCTGAATGGTGCTCCTCGAACTCGGATGACTCGGACCTTAGACAAGTCGAATCATCCCAGGTCAGGGCACCATTCTTCGTTAGCGACACCCGTCAGGTAACGAGTTCGCATGAAAGCGGCAGGCTAGGTGAGTGCCCCCGCCCGGGTACGCGACTCGGGTCAACCGCCCGGCTCCACCCTGCCGCGGTCCTCGATCAGCCGCCGGAACATCGCGGTGGTGCCCACCCGCAGAGCCACTCGTTCGACGAGTCCCGGCGCCAGCTGCGCCAGTGCGAGCAGCGGGCGGATCGGTGCTCCGCTCTCGACGACCTCGGGCCGGTCCCGCCGGATCGCCCGGATCACGGTGGCGGCGACCTTCTCCGTGCTGGTCTCGCCCGTGATCCGGTTGGACCTGATTCCACGCTCCGTCATCCGCTGGTACATGCCGTCGCCCGTGATGAATCCGGGGCACACGACGGAGAAGCCGACCGGCGAGCCCGCGTATTCCGCGCGAAGCGACTCGGTGAGACCGATCAGGCCGGCCTTCGTCGCGGCGTACGGCGCGCAGTACGCCGGTCCGATCTTTCCGGCCAGCGACGAGATGAACACCACGTGGCCGCGACCGCGGTCGAGCATCCCGGGCACCACCCGGCGTGTGAGAAGCAGTGGGGCGGTGAGATTTACCTCGACCATGGCGGTGAGCTCGGCGGGGTCGAGCCGGGTGAAGGCCGAGACGTTCTCCACCCCGGCGTTGTTCACGAGCAGGTCGAGGGGGCCGACCGCAGCCTCGGCGCGGGTGATCAGCGACTCGACCTGACCGGGGTCGGTCAGATCACCGGGCACGGCCTCGGCGCGCACACCGAGCGCGCGCAGTTCCCCCACGACGTCCGCGAGCCGGTCGACCCGCCGACCGGACGCCGCGACGTCGACGCCTTCGTGCGCGAGAGCGAGGGCGAGGACCCGCCCGAGGCCGCCGGAGGCGCCCGTCACCAGAGCCACGCGCCCCTGCAGCCGTTTCATGACTTCGAGCTTTCGCGCTCCTCGCGGGGGAGTCAACAGCCACCCGACCTGCCACCTTCTGCCGCTGTGACGCCGCGCATACGGCACGATGGACCGGTGGTTCACGTCATCGACATAACGGATCCGGCCGACAGCAGGCTGGACGACTTCCGCGATCTCAATTCCTCGGACCGGCGTCCCGACCTCCCCGAGGGGAAGGGCCTGGTCATCGCGGAGGGCGTGCTGGTGGCGCAGCGTCTGCTGGCGTCCCGGTTCGATCCGATCGCGCTGCTCGGTGTCGATCGGCGGCTGGAGGAACTTGCGGACGACGTCGCCGACGTGGACGTGCCGTTCTACCGGACGACGGCCGACGTCATGGCCGAGGTCGTCGGGTTCCACCTCAACCGGGGTGTGCTCGCGGCGGCGCGGCGTCCCGAGCCGCTCGAACTGGCGGACGTACTGGAGCACTCGCGGACGGTCGCGGTGCTCGAGGGCGTCAACGATCACGAGAACCTGGGCTCGATGTTCCGCAACGCCGCGGGGCTCGGCGTCGACGCCGTGGTGTTCGGCAAGGGATGCGCCGACCCGCTGTACCGCCGAGCGGTCCGGGTGTCGATGGGGCACGTTCTCCGGGTGCCGTTCGCACACGTGACGAAGTGGCCCCACGATCTGGACGCGTTGCGGGAGCGTGGTTTCCAGCTCATCTCGCTGACCCCGAACCCCGAGGCGGTGACGCTGGCCGAGGCGATGACGGGGGAGAAGGTGGCGTTGCTGCTGGGCGCCGAGGGTCCCGGTCTCACCGAACATGCCATGCGGGCCACGGATATTCGTGCCCGCATCCCGATGGCGCCCGGAACGGATTCGCTCAACGTCGCGACGGCGGCGGCGATGGCGTTCTACGAGCGCGTCCGCACGGGCCGGTGAGAATGCTGCCCCCTCACGCCTCGCATCCGCCGCCGGCGGCGACGCCGTGGTTCACCGGACTGCTCGTCGCGGGGTTCGCCGCAGCGGTGGTGGCCGTCGCGGTCATCGCCTTCGGTTCGCAGCTCGCCCGGATCAACGCCGTGCTCGCGGTGTTCCTCGAACTCGTGGTGGTGGCCGGGGTGGCGCCGTCGGCGTGGCGACTCCGCCGGACACCCGTGTGGCGGTGGCTGGTGTACGGTGCCGCGGCCGGGGTGCTCGCCGGTTGGATCGCGCTGCTCGTCGGCGCCGCCGCCTAGCCCCGGACCGCCCTACTCAGAAACCGAAATAGCGGCGGAGCAGTCCGCCCTTGCGGGCCGCCGGTGGCGGAGCGGGCCGAGGCGCCGGGGCAGGGATGGGGGTGGGGGCGGGTTGTTCCGCTTCGGCGGCGTCCTCGACCTCGGGACCCTCGCCGGGCGGGTGAACGGTGAAGCCGAGCACGGTGAGCGTCTTCGGACCGATCTCGCCGCTCTCCGGCGCGCCGGTGTACCGGAAGCCCAGCCATTCGAGGTTGGCGCCCTCGGCGAACTGCTGCGGGTGGAACGGCAACGACTGCGGGTCGGGCAGGACTCCCGCCGGGTACCGCAGCGGAAAGTCGCCGGCCCAGAACGGCCTCTCCCACACCAGGGGAATGCCGAGGTCCTCGTGGATGTGGACCGGTGTCGCGCTGAACGACCGCGTCAGGTGCCCGTCCTCCCACATCGCGAAGGAACCCCACGCGATGTCGGGTTTGGACGCCACGTAGTACGTCTTCGCGAATTCGGTGGGCCGGATGCGTGTTTCGGGCAGGCTCGACGGCCGGGGAACGGCCAGATCGGGGCCGCACACGACGGTCACACCGGGGTAGGACCCGATGTGAACGGTCCCGGCGACGTCGAGTGCCACGGCCTCGGCCAGCGGAACCGGGCCCGTGGGGGTGACCACCAGGTCGGGATTGAGGTGGGAGGCGAGTTTGTGCGCGGCGCCGAGGTCAGGCTCGGGGTGGCCGCGCAGAACGGCCGCGGGGTCGGGGACGTCGACGTACCAGATCGTTGATACCTTGGCCCCCACGGTCATCCCTCTCTTCCGGTGTCTTCCTGAAAGAGTACGACCCCGACCGTGTTTCCGGCCTGCTCACCGCGCAGACGGTCAGCGTCCGCTGCTGCGGACACCGAGCAGGACGTCGTCCCACGACGGGAGGGCGGGTTTGCCGCGCTTGTCCTTGTTGTTCGTCTGGTGCGGAGCGATCTTGGGGGCGGCGGGCTCGGGCTCCTCCGACGGCGCGGGCGCGTCCTCGGGCTCCTCGGTGACGTCGGCCTCGATGATCTCCTCGGGCTCGATCGACGGCACCTCCACCTCGGTGGGGAACTCGGCGAGTTCGAGTTGCTCCGGCTCGTCGGACGCCACCGGCGCCAAACCGCGCAGCGGGCGGCCGAAGTCGGGATCGATCAGGTCGAACGCGGTGTCGTCGAGCGCGACGATGGTGCCACCGTGCGCGTCCGGCTGATACCGCCAGTGCGCCGCGTTGGTGGTCCGCCCGGCCTGCCACTGCAGCTGGGCGACCCAGTGATTGTCCTCGTCGCGCCACGCGTCCCATGCGGCGTCGTCGATGTTGTGTCCCCGCGCGCGGAACGCCTGCGTGACGATCTCGGCGAGAGTGGGAACGGCGGGGCCGTTGTCGCGGACCGGGTGTCCACCCTGCGCCATCTCGGCCGCACGGGAACGTTCGAGCAGAACCGGATAGGCGAAACGCTCCACCTTCGCCAGGGGGATACCGGCCTCGTCGGCCACCTGTTCGACGGAGGCGCCGGCACGGATGCGGGCCTGGATTTCGCGGGGCCTGAGCTGACTGTCCATTTCGATCTCAATCTGGCCGAGTCGAGCGATGTCCCCGCGGGATGCGGCGCGGAGTTTGTCATCGGCGGGAAGCCGGAATTTTTCGCCGGTACTGGCATCTGCGCACACGACGTGCGATCCATCGGGCTCGAGACCGATCACTCGAAGCTCTCGCACGTTTGACCTCCTTATCGCGCCGGCTCGCGACTTTGCACCTGGGCAACTGTAATTCATTCGTGACAGCCCGCGCGGCAGGACACGCGCGGGTAAATCCCGTCCGGAAGTCGCGGCCGCGCTACGCTTCGTCGTTTCGCGACCGGTCCTTCTTCCGGCGTGTGCGCTGCCTCGTCCGGGTGGCCTCGACCGGGTCGATCGCCGGTGCCGACCAGTGTTCGGCCAGCTCGAGGCTGGGTTCGCGACCCGACACGACGTGCCGGTAGGCGACCTCGGCGGCACGGTCGGCGTCGCCCGCCGCGATGGCGTCGTACAACTCGGCGTGCTCGTCGCACTGCTGGCCGGGATCGCGTTCCTTGGTGAGGTGGAACAACCACTGCACCCGCGTCGCGAGAGGTTGCAGCATCGACTGCAGCAGCGGATTGCCCGACATGTCCACGATGACGGCGTGGAACGTGGCGTTCGCGGCGGCGATCGCGGGTTTGTCGTCGCGGGCGGTGGCGGCGCGCGCCGCGGCGAGTTGGTCGCGGAGGGCCGCGAGGTGGTTCCCGTCCGCCCGCTGGGCGGCGAGGCGGGCGGCGAGCATCTCGAGGCTTTCGCGGACGTCGAAGAGGTCGCGGACCTCGTCCACGCCGAACGGGGCGACGATCGCTCCGCGCCGCGGGACGATCACGACGAGCCCGTCGGTCTGGAGCAACTGCAGGGCCTCGCGCAAGGGAATGCGGGAGACCTGCAGTTCCGCGGCGAGGTCGCGTTCGATCAGGCGCTGGCCCGGTGCGAGTTGCAGGTTGACGATGCGCCGGCGGAGTTCTTCGTACGCGGTCTCGCGCAGTGACTTCGGAGCCGACACGTCGGTTGCGCCGTTCACCCGGTCTCCTATCCTCGTGGTGGCCACGTCAGCCACCGTAGAGCGCGCTCGCGCGCCGCCTTCGGGTGGACGTGGGTCCTTACTTCTGTGTAACACGGCGGAAATGACGTGCCTCCAAGATTCAAATAACGGTATACCGCTAACTGTGGCGGTTCCTGAGTCAAGGAGTCCAGCGCGTGAACACGACCTTCTCCGCCAGAACCCTCGTCCCCGCGCTGTGCGCGGCCGCGACTCTCGCGGCCACCCTTACTGCCTGCGGGTCCTCGGAAGCCGACACCGCCTTCGGGGTGTTCTTTCCCGGCTCCGTCTCCGACACGGGCTTCATGGAATCCGGATACCTCGGTTACCAGCGCCTCGAGGAAACCCTCGGCGACCGCGTGGAACTGAGCTACGTCGAACAGGTCGCCGCCGCCGACTACCAGCAGGCCCTGGTGCGGTTCGCGACCACCAACGACCTCGTCGTCTCGCTCGGCGGACAGACGGACGCCGACGTCCGCAAGGTGGCACCCCAGTTCCCCGACGTGACGTTCGTCGAGATCGGCGGCCCCGCCGACGCGACGCCGCTACCGAACCTCGCCTACTACGACCCGCAGCAGGCGGAGGCCGAGTTCCTCAGCGGCGCCGTCGCCGCGACCGCGTCGAAGACACCGTCCGTCTCGTTCGTCGGCGGAGTCGAACTGCCGGCCATCGTCAATGCCGCGAAGGCTTTCGGCAACGGCGCCGAGTTCGCCCGGCCCGGCACCCGGGTCCTCACCCCGCAGTACCTGGGCGACTTCAACGACCCGGCAAAGGCGAAGCAGGCCGCGCTGGCCAACTACGGTGCGGGCGCGGGCACGGTGGGGCAGATCGTGAACCTCGGAAAGTCCGGTCTGGAACAGGCCGCCGCGCAGTCGGGCGCACTGATGGTGGGCGGGCCGATCCCCGGAGACTGCTCCAACCCCGCCTACGTCGGATACGTGCACACCGACATCGGCAAGGAAGTGGAATACGCAGTCCAATCAACCCTGGACGGAACGTGGAAGGCCGAGAACGTGGCGTTCGGCCTCACTTCGCCGAACGGCGGCACCGACTTCCTGCTGTGCAGCGGCGACCCCGCCGTCGCCGACGCACTCGACAAGGCGAAGACCGGTCTGGCCACCGGCGCCGTCGAGCCTTACTGAGGACGGCCGACATGAGCGCACCAGCACTGCAACTCACGGGAATCGGGAAGAGCTTCGGCGACGTCCGGGCCCTCAGCGACGTCGACCTCTCCGTGCAACCCGGAACCGTGCACTGCATCCTCGGGGAGAACGGGGCCGGGAAGTCGACACTCTGCAACTTGGTCTACGGCGGTCTGCGACCGGACACCGGAACGATGACCCTCACCGGTCGCGCGTACTTCCCGGGCTCGCCCGCCGCCGCAATGGCGGACGGGGTGGCCATGGTGCATCAGCACTTCAGTCTCATCGGCACGATGACCGTCGCCGAGAACCTGCTGCTCACCGGACGGGGACTGCGACTACGCCGGGCGGAATTGCGGACCCGGCTCGACCGGCTGGCCGACGACTACCACCTGCGGATCGATCCGGACGCGGTGGTCTCCGCCATGCCGATCGGTGCGCGGCAGAAGGTCGAGATCGTGAAGGCCCTGCTCACCGACCCTTCACTGATCCTGCTGGACGAGCCGACCGGGGTGCTCGACCCCGGCGAGATCGACGCCCTCATCAAGACGTGCCAGGCGGTCGCGGCGGCGGGTAAGGCGGTCGTCCTCGTCACCCACAAACTCGGTGAGGTGGCCCGCGTCGCGGACGCGGCGACCGTGCTGCGCGGCGGCGAGGTAGCCGGCGGCGGCCGCATGTCGGAGCTGACGATTCCCCAGCTGACGACGGCGATGATCGGACGGCCGGTGTCGGACCTGAACCCGGTTCTCGCTGCGGGTGTCGGCGCCGAGAGCGACGGCGGCACGGTTCCCGAGCGGCGGGTAACCGGCCCGGTCGTCCTCGGACTCGACGGCGTCCGCGCCACCCGGGCGGACGGCAGTTTCGCCCTGTCCGGCGTGGGGTTCGAGGTGCGGGCCGGTGAGATCGTCGGGATCGCGGGCGTCGAGGGGAACGGTCAGAGCGAACTGGTCGCCGTGCTCTCCGGGGCGACCCGCCCCGACGCCGGCACGGTCACGCTCGGCGACGCCGACATCACCTCTGCCTCCCCGGCCGAACGCACCCGGCTCGGTCTGGGCGTGGTGCCGGAGGACCGCCACCGGGAGGCGATGGTGGAGGAACTGTCCCTGTCGGAGAACCTCTTCCTCGGCCGCCTGCGTCGTTTCCGCAGGATGGGCCTGCTCGATCGTCGCCGAATGGACGCCGCGGCCCGGGAGCTGATCGAGCAGTTCTCGGTGCGGACACCCGGACCGGAAACGGCCATGGGTTCGCTGTCGGGTGGCAACCAGCAGAAGGTCGTGCTCGCCCGCGAACTGTCGACGGAGAATCTGCAGTGCCTGGTCGCGGCGCAACCCACCCGCGGACTCGACATCGGGGCGGTCGAATTCGTCCTGAACCAACTCCGCAGCTGTGCGTCCTCGGGAAACGGAGTCCTCGTCGTGTCCAGCGAGATCCCCGAACTTCTCGCGCTCTGCGACCGCATCTTCGTCAGTTACCGAGGGGCCCTGCTCGGGCCCGTCGACACGGCGGCGGCGACGGCGGGACAGCGCATCGGTGAACTGATGACGGGAACGGCGGCATGAATCGACTACGAACCTGGTCACATCACCCGCTTCCGGTGGCGGTCGCCGCGATCGCGGTCGCGGGGCTGGTCGGTCTGATCCTCGCCGCCACCGCGGGCGCCACCGTGACCGAGACCGTGACGGCGCTGTCCGAAGGGATGTTCGGCAACAGCTACGCGATCGGCGTCTCGCTCAACACTGCCGCGGTGCTGGCTCTCGTCGCGGCGGGATTCACCGTCGCCCATCGGGCCGGACTGGTGAACGTCGGTGGCGAGGGCCAGCTGTGCGTCGGGGGCATCGCCGCGACCGCGGTCGGCACCACACTCGGGGAGGGCACCCCAGCACCGATCGCCGTCACCGCGGTCCTCCTCGCGGCGGCCGGTGCGGGGTGGCTGTGGGCCGCGATCGCCGCGTACCTGCGGGTCCGCCGGGGCACCAGCGAGATCATCACGACGTTGCTGCTGAACTTCGTCGGCCTCGCGCTGGTGCTGCTGATGGTGCACGAGCCCAGCCTCCTTCGCCAGCCCGTCACGTCGTCGGAGACCCTGCCGCAGTCCTCGTCGCTGGTGGAGACCGCGCACCTGCCGCTGCTGGGGATCGAGCGTTCGCCCGGAACGATCGCACTGTGGATCGCGGTGGTCGCGGTGCTGATCGTCGGCCTGATCCTGCGCCGGACGGCGATCGGCGTGCGCCTGCGCTCCGTCGGCCTGAACGCGGACGCGTCGGCGCGGCTGGGACTGCCGGTCGGGCGGCTGCGGTTCCTCAGCCTGTCCTGTGCGGGCGCGTTCTCCGGACTCGCGGGCGGGATCCTCGTCGCGACGGCTCCGTTCGTGCTCGTCGAAGGCTTCTCCTCCGGCTACGGCTTCTCCGGACTGGTCGTCGGACTCCTGGCGCGCGGTTCCATGCTCGCCGTCGGCGCGGTGTCCCTGCTCCTCGGATTCCTGGTGTCGGGCGGTATCAATCTCCAACTCGCCGCCGGTGTTCCGGCGTCGACCGTCTCGATCATGGAATCGCTGATGATCATCCTGATCGCGGGGGCGGTGCTGTGGACCGCGACCGGCCGGAGATCGAGATCGGCGGCCACCAAGACGGCGAAGACCCACGACGTCCCCGACCTGGCTGGAGCGAAGCAATGATGAACACGGTGTCGGACATCGCCGTCAGCGGCGTCGGATTCGCACTCCCGATCCTGGTGGCCGCGAGCGGGGAACTGGTGAGCGAGCGGGCGGGGGTGCTCAACCTCAGCCTCGAGGGCATGATGCTGACCGGGGCGTTCGCCAGTGTCCTCGGCGCCGTCACCACCGGATCCTCGGTGGGCGGGCTCGCGGCCGGACTGGCGGCCGGGTTGCTGTTCGGAGTGCTGCAGGCACTGCTCAGCGTCACACTGCGCGCCGACCAGATCGTGGTGGGTATCGCGAGCAACGCCCTCGCCCTCGGCGCCACCACGTACGGCGCCCGACTGCTGCTCGCCGACGGCAAGGGGCAGAACGCCCCGGGATTCGCCGTCCTCGAGATCCCGCTGCTGCACCGGATCCCGATCCTCGGACCGGCTCTCTTCTCGCAGACGGCACTCGGCTACTTCTGCTTCGCGGTGGTCGGACTGCTGGCCGTCACCCTGTCGCGCCGGACCCGCGCCGGTCTCGTCGTCGACGCGGTCGGTCGGCCGACTGGAGTGGTCTGCCCGTGCGGAAGGTCCGCTACCTCTGCGTGCTCGTCGCGGGGCTGACTGCGGGACTGGCCGGGGCGCAACTCGCGCTGTCGGAGGTGCAGTCGTTCAGCGACAACATGACCGCCGGAATCGGGTACCTGGCCGTCGTCGCCGTGATCGCCGGCAGGTGGCGCGCGCTCGGCGTGATCTGGGCGTCCGTGTTCTTCGGGATCGCGCAGGCCCTCCAGTTCGCGCTGCCGGCGCTCGGTGTCAGCGTCCCGTTCGCACTGCTCGTCATGCTGCCCTACGTGATCGCGATCGTCGCGGTCAGTGGATTCATCCGCAACAGCCGCTCACCCGCCAACCTGACCGTCGCGTTCGCGCGCACGTCCTGATCGAACTCCCAGCGAGGAAACTCTTGTGACACTGATTCTTTCCCACTCCGACGTGGCCGGCCTCATCGACCGCGCCGAGGTGTTCGCCGCGGTGGAACGGGCGCACGCCGACCTGGCGGCGGGGACGGCGTCCGCACCCGCCCCACCCGCCATGACCCTGCAGTCGGCCGCCTTCATCCCGATGGTCGCGGCGGCGCAGTCGGCCGGCGCCGCTGCGGTGAAGATGCTCGTCGACCTTCCCGGCAACGCCGCCCGGGGGCTGCCCGTGCAACGGTCCGCCGTGCTCGTGACCTCCGCGGACACCGGCGAATGCGAGGCCCTGCTCGACGGCCGCCTGATCACCGCCGTGCGCACCGCCGCCGCGAGCGCCGTCGCCACGAAACACCTCGCCCGCCGGAACAGCCGGGTGCTGGGATTGGTGGGCGCCGGGACCCTCGCCGTCGAACACGTCCGGGCGATCACGAGGGTGTCGGACGTCGACACGGTGCTGGTGTGGTCGCGCTCGGACGCGACGGTCGACGAATTCCGCAGCCGTACAAAAGGTCTCGGAATCTCCGTCAAGCCGATGGACACCCCCGAGGCGGTCACTCGGTCTTCCGACGTCCTCTGCACCCTCACCCCGTCGCGGGACCCGATCGTGCGGGGCGCCTGGTTCGGCGAGGGCCTGCACGTCAACGCGGTGGGTGCGCCCCCGCGCGCGGACCACCGGGAGATCGACGGCGACGGGATGCGGCGTGCCCGCGTGGTCGTCGACTCGGTGGCCACCACCATGACCAAGTCGGGGGAGACGCTGCTGGCGCTCGCGGAGGGGGCGATCACCGCCGACCACGTCACCGTGGAGTTGGGTGCCGTCGTGGCCGGCCACACGACAGCGCGTACCTCGGATCGCGACATCACGCTGTACAACTCCGTCGGGATCGGCCTCCAGGACCTCGCCGCGGCGCGCATACTGATCGACAGAGCCCGGGAACGGGGCGTCGGAACAGAAGTGGATCTGAGTCGATGAGCCAGAGCGATGTCGACGACGTGGACCTCGGCCACTTGCGGCGGGCCATCGAACTCGCCGACGAGACGGGCGACGCGGGCAACAGACCGTTCGGTGCGGTGGCCGTCGGCGACGACGGCCACGTGATCAGCGAGGGCGCCAACTCCGTCGCGACCTCCGCCGACGTCACCGAGCACGCGGAACTCGACGCGATCACCACCGCCTGCGGTGAAGGGAGAACGGCCGATCTCGTCGGCGCGACGATGTACGCCAGTGGCGAGCCGTGCCCGATGTGCAGCGCGGCGATGGTGTGGGCCGGGATCACCCGGGTGGTGTATGCGGCCTCGTCCGCGGACTTCTCCCGGATCCTCGCCGACGGGCCACGGTTCACGCTCGGCTGCAGCGACGTGCTCGACTCCGCGAGCGTCGACATCGAGGTGAGCGGACCGCATCTCGGCGACGAGGCGCTCGCACCGTTCCACCGCTTCCTCGACACCGACTGACCCGGAACGCCGTCGGCCCCCGGCACCGAAGTGCCGGGGGCTGACGGACGTGGGTGCCGGAACTCAGCCGAGCTGCGAGACGACCCAGTCGATGCTCTTGGTGAGCTGCGAGACGTCCTCGGGATCGATGGCCGGGAACATGCCGACGCGCAGCTGGTTGCGGCCCAGCTTGCGGTACGGCTCCGTGTCGACGACGCCGTTGGCGCGCAGGATCTTCGCCACCTGGGCGGCGTCGACCTTGTCGTCGAAGTCGATGGTGCCGACCACCTGCGAGCGGTGGGCGGGATCGGTGACGAACGGGGTGGCGTACTCGCTCGCCTCGGCCCACTGGTACAGGCGCGAAGACGAATCCGCGGTGCGCGACGTGGCCCAGTCCAGGCCGCCTTGGCCGTTCAGCCACTCGATCTGGTTGGCGAGCAGCAGCAGCGTCGCGACCGCCGGGGTGTTGTACGTCTGGTCCTTGGAGCTGTTGTCGACGGCGATCGGCAACGACAGGAAGTCGGGGGTCCAGCGTCCCGAATCCTTGATCTCCGCGACGCGCTCGAGGGCCTTCGGGCTCATCAGCGCGATCCACAGTCCGCCGTCGGAGGCGAAGCACTTCTGCGGTGCGAAGTAGTACACGTCGGCGTCGGCGACGTTCACCGGCAGACCGCCGGCGCCGGAGGTGGCGTCGATGGCGATCAGTGCGTTCTCCGAGCCCGCGGGACGCGAGACGGGGATCGCGACACCGGTGGACGTCTCGTTGTGCGCCCAGCCGATGAGGTCGACGGACGGGTCCGAGACGGGCTCGGGAGCGCTACCCGGGTCGGCGGAGACGACGATCGGGTCGCCGATGAACGGATTGTTCTTCGCGACCGACGCGAACTTGGAACTGAACTCACCGTTGGTGAGGTGCAGCGACTTCTCCCGGATCAGGCCGAAGGCGGCGGCATCCCAGAACGCGGTGGTGCCACCGTTGCCGAGCACCACCTCGTAGCCCTCGGGCAGGGAGAACAGATCGGCGAGGCCGGACCGCACGCTGGCGACGACGTCCTTGACGGGCTTCTGGCGGTGGCTGGTGCCGAACACCGAGGAGCCCACCTCGACCAGCGACTGAAGCTGCTCGGGGCGAACCTTGGAGGGTCCGCAGCCGAAACGTCCGTCGGCGGGCAGGAGGTCTGCGGGGATGATCGGTGTGGAGGTCATCGCTACTTTCTGTTCCTTACTGATTCGGGCGTGAGAGACGGTCAGCTGGTGTGGGCGATCTGGTCCCAGCCCTCGACGGACTCGGGGTTGCGGGGCGCGGGTCCGGTGTAGATGGCGGCGGGGCGGACGAGCTTGCCGAGACGTTTCTGCT
>NZ_BCWY01000140.1 GCF_001894825.1 Rhodococcus jostii NBRC 16295
ACGGCGCTGGTTCGAGCAGCTGCTCGCCCGCCAGAGTGGACCACCCACCGTCGAGTGGGTGAAGGCTCTCCAGCGCGCCGGCATGATGGCCAACGTGCAGGGTGATCTCGGTGCCGGAGCCGCGCTCGTAGCGGAGGCGCAGACCCTCACCGTACGCGCGAACGATCCGATGATGCGCGCTCTCGTCGCCTACGCCGACGGCATGCTTGCCCTGTACAGCGGTGATCTGCCGCGTGCGTCTTCGCGCCTCGAAACCGCTCTCGCGGAGTTCGGCGAGCGTGGTGACCGAACGCTCGAAGTGGCCGTCCTGTACCCGCTGGGTTTGGCGTACGGACTGTCCGGCTCGACTGACCGGTCGATCGAACGTCTCGAGCGCGTTCTCGCGATCACCGAGCAGCACGGCGAGAGAATGTATCGGTCGCACTCGTTGTGGGCCCTGGGTATTGCCGTGTGGCGGCAGGGGGACAGCGATCGGGCGGTCCGAGTGCTCGAGCAGTCGCTGGAGCTGACCCGGCAAGTGCACGGCCCACGTGTTGCCGCCTCATGTCTCGAGGCGCTGGCCTGGATTGGCTGCGGACTCCATGACGAACCGAGGGCCGCGGTTCTGCTGGGAGCCGCCGAAGAGCTGGCGCGGTCGGTGGGAAGCACCGTGGTGATCTACTCCGATCTGCTTGTCTACCATGAGGAATGCGAACAGCAGTCTCGACGAAGTCTCGGGGACAAAGGATTCGCTGCGGCATACCTCCGGGGGCAGGGGCTGGGCTTCGATGCGGCGATCGCGTACGCCCTCCACGAGCAACAGTCCGGCACCTCCACGATCGACGCCGACGCGGGAATGCGGCTGACCAAGAGGGAACGCCAAGTCGCCGACCTGATCGCCGAAGGCCTGACGAATCAGGGCATCGCCGATCGACTGGTGATCTCACCCCGCACCGCGCAAGGGCACGTGGAGCACATCCTGGCCAAACTGGGTTTCACCTCCCGGACGCAGGTTGCGGCGTGGGTCGTCGAACGGACCGGCGACTGAATGGAACACCTCCGCTCGCGTTGAGCGCAACAGTCGGTGATGCGCGCGACCCCGGGTTCGGCCATCCTCGACGGGGCGAAAACTCCTCTCACTGAACGTATGTGGCTCAACGCTCCGTGGTGCTGTGAGGTTTCGCGAGAGCGGGCCGGCAGTGCCGATTGCCGGCCATGCCCTGACATCCCGAGAGCAGCTCCCCTCTTGACAGCGAGCGGGGCTGCTCGTAGCGTTCATGGAGTTCCAAATAATGATTGCAGTTCAGAATAGTGAACGGAGCTTGTGATGGGGTTCACCCAAAAGACCGAGGCGCTGTCGGGCATCCGGGTGGTCGACGCCGCGACGATGGTGGCCGGGCCGTTGGGTGCGTCGCTGCTCGCCGATTTCGGTGCCGATGTCATCAAGGTCGAGCCGATCGGTGGCGACGAGTCGCGGACATTCGGGCCGGGCCGAGACGGCATGAGTGGCGTCTATTCCGGCGTGAACCGAAACAAGCGCGCCCTCGCGCTCGACCTTCGTACGGCGGCAGGTCGTGAGTTGTTCCACGACCTCTGCTCGACAGCGGACGTGCTCATCGAGAACATGCTGCCGGCGGTCCGTGAGCGATTCGGGCTGACTGCCGCCGAGCTTCGCGAACGGCACCCGCACCTGATCTGCCTGAATGTCAGCGGGTACGGCGAGAGCGGCCCACTCGCGGGTCGTCCCGCGATGGACCCGGTCGCCCAGGCGCTCACCGGTCTCATGGAGGCGACCGGTGAGCGCTCCGGGAGGCCGCTCAAGGCCGGGCCGCCGGTCGCCGACAGCGCGGCGGGCTACCTGGTCGCGATCGCCGCTCTCGTCGCGCTCTTCGCGAAACAGCGCACGGGAGAGGGGCAGAGCGGTTCGATATCCCTGGTGGGGGCGCTGTTTCACTTGCAGACACCGTGGCTGGGGCAGTACCTCCTCGCGGACTACATCCAGGGCAAGGTGGGCAACGGCAGCAATTTCTACGCGCCGTACAACGCCTACGCGACCCGCGACGGGGGCGCGGTACACGTCGTCGCCTTCAACGACCGCCACTTCGTCAAGCTCGCCCGGGCGATGGGTGCCGAGGCTCTGGTCGACGATCCGCGCTTCGCGGACGCCGGGTCCCGGTTGGAGAACCGTGAGGCTCTCGATGCCGCCGTCGCACCCTGGTTCGCCACCCGCGACCGTGACGATGTGGTCGAACTGCTCTCGGCGCACGACATCATCTGTGCCCCGATTCTCGCGTACGACGAAGCCGTCAGGCACCCCCAGATCCAGGCGCTCGACCTCGTCGTCGACGTCACCCACGACGAACTCGGACCGCTGCGGGTCCCAGGCCTCCCAGTCAAGCTCTCGGGCACCCCGGGACACGTACATCGCCCACCGACGTCGTTGGGCGAGCACACCACCGAGATTCTCAGCGATCTCGGCTACAAGGACGACCGGATCGCGGCCCTCCGGGCCGAACGGGTCGTCCGATGACCACAGAACATGGCGAAAGGAACCACCAATGAAGGTTGGAATCAGGATCCCGGGTGCGGGACCGTGGGCAGGGCCCGAGGCGATCACGGAGGTGTCGCGGTTCGCTGAGAAGATCGGCTTCGACTCCCTCTGGATGACCGATCACGTGGCCTTGCCGACTCGAGTCGAGACGGCGTACCCGTACACCGAGGACGGCAAGTTCCTGTGGGACCCGGCCACGCCGTACCTCGACTGCCTCACGTCGTTGACGTGGGCGGCGGCAGCGACCGAGCGGATGGAGCTCGGCACGTCCTGCCTGATCCTGCCGTGGCGTCCGCTCGTCCAGACCGCCAAGACGCTGGTGAGCATCGACGTGATGTCGCGCGGTCGGCTGTCCGTCGCCATCGGCGTGGGCTGGATGAAGGAGCAGTTCGAGCTGCTGGGAGCGCCGTTCAAGGACCGCGGGAAGCGGACCACGGAGATGGTGAACGCGATGCGGCACATGTGGAAGGAAGACGAGGTCGACTTCGACGGAGAGTTCTACCAACTCCACGACTTCAAGATGTACCCGAAGCCGGTTCGTGGCACGATCCCTGTCTGGTTCGCCGGGTACAGTGCCGCCTCCCTGCGCCGCATCGCCGCTATCGGCGACGGCTGGCACCCATTGGCGATCGGGCCGGAGGAGTATGCCGGCTACCTGGCCACCCTGCGGCAGTACGCCGAGGAAGCAGGCCGCGACATGAACGAGATCACCCTCACCGCACGGCCTCTGCGGAAGGCGCCATACAACGCCGAGACGATCGAAGCGTACGGCGAGCTCGGCGTCACCCACTTCATCTGTGACACGTCGTTCGAGCACGACACGCTCGAAGCAACCATGGACGAGCTCGCGGAACTCGCAGACGCCGTCCTCCCCACCGCACACAACCTGGCCTGACGGCCGGGCGGAAGAAAGGACGAGAATCGTGCGGGCACTCACCTCATCAGTTCCCCTCGTCATCGGCGACCAACTGACTCCATCGTCGACGGGGGCGACCTTCGACTCGATCAACCCGGCCGACGGGTCATACCTGGCCAGTGTCGCCGAGGCCACGGCCGCGGACGTCGCGCGTGCCGTCGAGGCCGCGAAGGCCGCAGCCAGGACGTGGCAGCGCATGCGTCCGGCCCAACGGACCCGCCTGATGTTCCGCTACGCCGCGCTGATCGAGGAACACAAGACCGAGCTCGCCCAGCTGCAGAGTCGCGACATGGGAAAGCCCATCCGTGAGTCGCTGGGCGTCGACCTGCCGATCATGATCGAGACGCTGGAGTACTTCGCGGGCCTCGTGACCAAGATCGAGGGCCGCACGACACCGGCTCCGGGTCGCTTCCTCAACTACACCCTGCGTGAGCCGATCGGCGTGGTGGGCGCCATCACTCCGTGGAATTTCCCTGCAGTGCAGGCGGTCTGGAAGATTGCTCCGGCTCTTGCGATGGGCAACGCCATCGTGTTGAAGCCGGCGCAGCTCGCACCGCTCGTGCCCGTGGCACTCGGCGAGCTCGCCCTCGCGGCGGGGCTGCCGCCCGGGCTGGTCAACGTCTTGCCGGGTCGCGGCTCGGTGGCGGGTAACGCCTTGGTACAACATCCACTGGTCGGCAAGGTGACGTTCACCGGCTCGACCGAGGTCGGCCAGCAGATCGGCCGGATGGCGGCCGACCGCCTCATCACGGCTTCGCTGGAGCTGGGCGGAAAGTCAGCGCTCGTGGCGTTCGGCGACTCGTCCCCGAAGGCGGTAGCGGCCAATGTCTTCCAGGCGATGTACAGCAACCAGGGGGAGACCTGCACAGCGGCGAGCCGGCTGCTCGTCGAGCGGCCCATCTACGACGAGGTGGTCGAACTCGTCCAGGCGCGTGTCGAGGCTGCCCGGGTGGGCGATCCCCTCGACCCCGAAACGGAGATCGGCCCGTTGATCAGTGCCGAGCAACGGGAGTCCGTCCACTCGTATGTCGTCTCCGGCACCGAAGAAGGCGCCACGCTGATCAGCGGTGGCGACCAGTCGCCGAGCGGAGCGGCGGAGCAGGGCTTCTACTACCGTCCGACGCTCTTCTCCGGGGTCACCGCAGACATGCGCATCGCTCGGGAGGAGATCTTCGGCCCCGTGCTGTCGGTGCTGCCGTTCGAGGGCGAGGAGGAGGCGATCACCCTCGCCAACGACACCATCTACGGGCTGGCCGCGGGCGTCTTCACCCGCGACGTGGGCCGCGCACTGAGGTTCGCGCAGACGCTCGACGCCGGCACCGTGTGGATCAACAGCTGGGGCGTGCTCAACCCCGCGTCGCCGTATCGAGGCTTCGGGCAAAGCGGCTACGGCAGCGACCTCGGCCAGGCGGCCATCGAGAGTTTCACCAAGGAGAAGAGCATATGGGCACGCCTGGACTGACCTCCGGGGCAACCCGGTCGCGGACCATCAGGAGGCTGATCGACGCCCGCCACACCCCGGATTGGGAGCCTGCGGCGGACTACACGATCACCGAGGACGCCCTCTTCTCACGCGACCCCGCCGCCGTGGCTGTGCTGCGCGAAGGGACCCACGCGCCCGAGGAGGTGACGTTCGGTCAGGTGCAGCACGCCGCCCTGCGCATCGCCGGTGTTCTCCGCGCCCGGGAGGTCGAGCGCGGTGACCGCGTGGTGCTGTACCTCGACCCCTCGGTGGAGGCCGCCGAGGTTGTCTTCGGCGTGCTGGTCGCCGGTGCCGTGCTCGTGCCCATCCCGCGACTGCTCACCGGTGCCTCGGTGGCGCACCGGCTCGTGGACTCGGGCGCGACTGTGCTGGTCACGGACGGTCCGGGCCTCGACCGGCTCGAGTCGACGGGGTGCTCCCTGCGCGACGTCGACGTGCTCACGGTGGACGGTGCCCGTGGCCCGCGGCTCGGGGACCTGACCCGCCGGGTCGACCCGCTGGCCCCCGTGCCCGGGCGGTCGTCGGATCCTGCTCTGCTGATGTACACGTCGGGCACCAGCGGTCCGCCCAAGGGCATCGTCCACGGACACCGTGTCCTGCTCGGACACGCGGGAGTCGACTACGCCTTCGAGCTGTTCAGGCCCGGGGACGTGTATTTCGGCACCGCGGACTGGGGGTGGATCGGCGGTCTGATGCTCGGGCTGCTGGTCCCGTGGTCCCTCGGCGTTCCCGTCGTGGCTCACCGGCCGCGACGCTTCGACCCCGGCGCCACCCTGGACATGCTGAGCCGCTACGGAGTGACGACAGCCTTTCTGCCGGCGTCGGTACTGCGGATGTTCGCCGAACACGGGGAATCGGCACACCGGCGCCTCCGGGCGGTCGTGACGGGCGGCGAGCCCGCCGGCGCCGTTGAGCTCGACTGGGCTCGGCGGCATCTCAGCGACGCCGTCAACAAGGCATACGGCCAGACCGAGGCCAACGCCCTCATCGGCGACTCCGCGGTTCTCGGATCCGTCGACGACGCGACCATGGGCGCTCCCTACCCCGGGCACCGCATCGCGCTCCTGGACGACGAGGGCAGCCGCGTCGCGCCCGGCGAGGTCGGTGAGATCGCGCTGGAACTTCCGGATCCGGTTGCGCTCCTAGGCTATTGGGAAGCGTCGTCAGCTGGTGTGGTGCCTCCCGGCGGCGGCTGGCACCGGACAGGCGACCTGGCACGGCTCGCACATGGACGTCGGCTGGAATACCTCGGCCGTGCGGACGACGTGATCAAGAGCCGCGGCTACCGCATCGGTCCGGCAGAGATCGAGGAGGCACTGAAGCGTCACCCACGGGTCCTGGACGCGGCGGCGGTGGGGCTGCCCGACCGGGAGATGGGGCAACAGGTCAAGGCGTTCGTGCATCTCGCTGCCGGAGGGCTCACCGAGGAGATGTCGACAGAGCTCCGTGAACTCGTCGCGGCCACAGTGGGTCCACACGCACGGCCTCGCGAGATCGAGGCGGTCGCCGTGTTGCCGCGCACGGAGACCGGAAAGCTTCGGCGCCGCGAGCTGGTGCCGCCCCCGGTGTGAGTGCTCGGCGAATGCCGCGCACTCGCGGAGCGCCATCCATCTACTCCGACAATACGAACAAGAAGAAAGACGAAGCAATGCGAAAATTCTGGCACGTCGGCATCAATGTGACCGACATGGACAAATCGATCGACTTCTATCGGCGGATCGGCTTCGAGGTAGTGCAGGACCGGGAGGTGGATGACAGCAACCTCGCGCGGGCGTTCATGGTCGAGGGTGCCAGCAAGCTCCGCTTCGCGCATCTGCGTTTGAACGACTCCCCGGACGAGGCGATGCTCGACCTCATCGAGTGGAGGGACGCACGCTCCGAGGGGCGGGCGCAGAGCGACCTCGTACACCCGGGCCTGTGCCGGTTCTCGATCCTCACGGACGACATCGACGCCGAGTATGCGCGGCTGGCCGATGACGATGTCGAATTCCTGCACTCGCCGCAGACCATCATGGGTCCTGACGGAGTCAAGGGCTGGCGACTGCTCTTCGCCCGCGATCCCGACGGCACGCTGTTCCACTTCGCCGAACTGGTGGGGCAGGCCGCTACGGTCAGCTGAGAGTAACCACACGACGAAGGTAGGAACCCTTGACCAAGGCAGAAGTCCCGGGAAACGGCGTCAGTGACGAGCGGGGCGAGCAGTCCGGCGAGCAACTGGTGCCCGCCGTCTCCCGCGCCACCCGCGTGCTCGAGACGCTGGTCCAGCAGTCTGCCGGCGCGACGCTCACCGAGTTGGCCAAGCGGTGCGCCCTGGCGAAGAGCACGGCGTCGGTCCTGCTCCGGACCATGGTGGTCGAGGGTCTCGTCGTGTACGACCAGGAGACGCGTCGGTACAACCTCGGTCCGCTGCTCGTGGAGTTCGGGGTCGCTGCGATCGCGCGAACCTCAGCGGTCGCTGCATCACGGACGTACATGGAGTGGTTGTCCGAGCGGACCGAGCTGGCATGCCTCGCCATTCAGCCGATGCCGGACGGGCACTTCACAGCCATCGCGAAGATCGAGAGCCGCAAGGCCGTCAAGGTCACCATCGAGGTGGGCTCTCGCTTCGACCGAGATACCCCGTTGATCAGCCGACTCGCGGCGGCATGGCCGAGCAAGGATCGCCCGGAGCTCGTCGTGTACCCCGCCGACGAGCTCGAGGAGCTCCGGGCGCAGGGCTACGGCGCGGTTTACGGCGAATATCGACCCGAACTCAACGTCGTGGGGGTCCCGGTGTTCGACCGAGACGGCGAGCCGTGCCTCTTCATTGCCCTGCTGGGTATCGGTGACGACCTCACGGTCGAGGGCGTGGCCGGGATCGCCGACTACCTCGTCACCGCTTCGCGAGAGATCAGCTCGCACATCGGCGGCCGCATTCCCGAGGACTACCCGACTCCCGTCGGGGCGCCCGACCTCGACGCCGGGCGCGGCTGACCGACCCGCATTTCTATTCATACGGCGGCCCCACCGGGGCACGCCGCTCCGAGCCGACCCTCGACGGTCGGCTGTCCACCTCCGGTGCCACGCGCCCGAGGTGCCCCGTACAACGTTTGTAGGAGACACAGATGAAAAGCAGCAAGATCGCCGTTGTCGGCGGCACCGGACCCCAGGGAAAGGGGCTGGCCTACCGGTTCGCGGCGGCCGGCTGGCCCGTCGTCATCGGATCGCGTTCGGTCGAACGCGCGGAGGAGGCGGCCGTCGAGGTGCGCCGACGGGCCGGTGACGGCGCCGTGGTCAGCGCCGCCGACAATGCGTCGGCAGCCGCCGACTGTCCCATTATCCTGCTGGTCGTCCCGTACGACGGCCACCGCGAGCTGGTCTCGGAACTGGCACCCACCTTCGCGGGCAAGCTCGTCGTCAGCTGTGTGAACCCGCTCGGCTTCGACAAGTCCGGGGCCTATGGTTTGGACGTCGAGGAAGGCAGCGCTGCCGAGCAACTGCGCGACCTCGTGCCCGATGCCACCGTGGTGGCTGCGTTCCATCACCTGTCGGCAGTGAACCTGTGGGAGCACGACGGCCCCCTTCCCGAGGATGTTCTGGTGTGCGGCGACGATCGGTCGGCCAAGGACGAGGTGGCTCGCCTCGCGGTCGCGATCACCGGCCGCCCGGGAATCGACGGAGGGGCGCTGCGGGTGGCGCGACAGCTCGAACCGTTGACCGCCGTTCTCATCAACGTCAACCGGCGCTACAAGACGCGCTCCGGTCTCGCCGTGAACGGGGTTGTTCATGATCCACGAGCTGCGTGAATACGTTGCGATACCGGACCGCGCCGAGGACCTGCACCGCAGGTTCGCCGACGACACCCTGACTCTGTTCGCGGAACTCGGGCTGCAGGTCGACGGCTTCTGGCACGAGACCGGCAACCGTGCCCGGATCGTCTACCTGGTCGCCTTCCCCGACGCTGAGGCCGCGACTGCCTTTTGGGCCCGGTTCCAGGCCGATCCGCGGTGGCTCACGCTGAAGGCGCGGACGGAGAGCGACGGGCCGCTCATCTCGGAGATCCGGAGCACGTTTCTGGTCACGCCGGCGTACGTCCGGCCCTGAACGGCGCCCAACGAGGTTGGGCCGACTCTTGACCGTGGCCGTGTTCTGCCCTTAACCTGTTCCATATAGTGATTCGAGTTCACAATCATGAAGAGAAGTTCCATGATCAAAGGAATCCAGCTCCACGGATGGGCTGACGGGCCGCAGATGGTAGAAGTGGCCGAGATCGCCGCTCGGAGTTTCGAAACCGTCTGGCTCAGTGACCAGCTCCAGTCCCGAGGCGTTGCCGTTCTCCTCGGCGCCATCGCTGCCCGCACCGGTGTCGGGGTGGGTACGGCCGTGACCTTCCCCTTCGGGCGCAACCCCCTCGAGATGGCGTCCAGCATGGCCACCCTTGCGGAATTCATGCCCGAAGGGCGCAGGGTCAGCATGGGAATAGGCACCGGGGGTGGGCTGGTGAGCGCACTCATGTCGCTGGAGAATCCGATCGATCGCGTGGCCGAGTTCATCGCGATGTGCAGACTTCTCTGGCAGGGCGAGGCGATCCGAATGGGTGACTACCCACAGATCTGCGCAGCCCTCGGATTGCGTGAGGACGCACGGGCGTCGTTCTCCTGGACGAGCAAGCCCGACGTGCGCGTCGTGGTCGCCGGCGCCGGGCCTCGGGTGCTGGAGATGGCCGGCGAGCTTGCAGACGGTGTCATCTGCGCCAGCAACTTCCCCGCCCACAGCCTCGCAGCCTTCCGCAGCGGCCAGTTCGACGCGGTGAGCAACCTCGACTCGCTCGACCGGGGACGCAAGCGCAGTCGGCGGGGGGAGTTCACCCGAATCTACGGCGTCAACCTGTCCGTCTCCGCGGACCGGGACAGCGCCTGCGCGGCGGCGCGGCGGCAGGCCACACTCATTGTGAGCCAGCAGCCTCCGGAGAACCTGCACCGGGTGGGGTTCGAGCCCTCCGACTATGCCGCCACCCGAGCAGCGCTCAAAGCTGGTGACGGCGTAGACGCCGCTGCCGATCTTCTTCCGCAGGAAGTCGCGGACCAGCTCGTCGTCTCGGGCACGCCCGGCGACTGCATCGAGGCGCTGGCCGAGCTGCTCGCGTACGCGGAGGATGCCGGATTCACCGAGGCCTACATCGGCGCCCCGGTCGGCCCCGACCCCCGCGAGGCCGTCGAGCTCCTCACTTCCCAGGTCCTGCCGGAGCTCCGATGAGCGCGAATAGGGAAGTGGCCCTGGACTTGTGCCCGGCCGAGCACCACGACGGTCTGGTCGTCCTGACACTCAACCGTCCCGAGGCTCGCAACGCCCTCGACGTACCCCTGCTCGAGGCGTTCGTCGCCCGGCTTGCCGAGGGAAAACGCGCGGCCGCCGATGTCCTTCTCGTGCGGGCGGAGGGACCCGCGTTCTGCGCAGGAGCTGACGTGCGTTCGGACGACGGCACCGCGACCGGCCGCCCGGGCCTCCGGCGCCGGCTGATCGAGGAGAGTCTCGACCTGATGGGCGACTACCCGGCCGCAGTGGTCGCGGTCCAGGGTGCCGCGGTCGGCGCCGGCTGGGCGATAGCTGCGGCAGCGGACATCACCCTGGCCTCACCTGCCGCTTCGTTCCGATTCCCTGAACTCCCACTCGGATTCCCACCCCCCGACAGCACGGTGCGCAGGCTCGAAGCCGCCGTCGGTCCGGCGCGGGCGCTGCGGCTCCTGGCCCTGAACGAGCGCTTCGGCGCCGACGATCTCGCCAGGCTCGGGCTGGTGGACGTCATTCCCGAGGCGTCGCTCGACGTGACGGCGCGCGAGATGGCCGCCCGATTCGCGGTTCTTCCGCCCGAGTTGTTGCGCGACCTCAAAGCAGGCCTCTCCGCCTGGCAGCGGCCCCCTCTACCGACCACTCACGAAAGGCAGTCATGAGCACCAGCATCCACATCCAGACCGACGAGCAGGCGCACCTTCGCACCACCGCCCGGGCATTCCTTGCCCGACATGCTCCCGCACTCGACGTGCGAATCTGGGACGAGGAGGGGACGTACCCCGAGCAGCTGTACCGCGAGATCGCCCGTCTCGGGTGGTACGACGTGGTCGCCGGCGACGAGGCAGTCGAAGGGACCGCCGGCCTGCTGACCACGCTCTGCGAGGAGATCGGCCGGGCAAGCTCCGATCTCGTGGCCCTGTTCAACCTGAACCTCAGCGGGCTGCGTGACATCCACCGCTGGGGCACGCCCGAACAGCAGGAAAGGTACGGTGCTCCGGTGCTCGCCGGCGAGGCGCGTCTGTCGATTGCTGTCAGTGAACCCGACGTGGGCTCGGACGCAGCCAGCGTTGCCACGCGCGCCGACCGGCTCGGGGACGGGTGGGTCCTCAACGGCCAGAAGACTTATTGCGAAGGCGCCGGGCTGCCCGGTGCGGTGATGGAGCTCGTCGCCAGAGTGGGCGGGGGTGGCCGCAAACGCGACCAGCTCGGCATATTTCTCGTGCCGGTCGACCATCCGGGTGTCGAGGTCCGCCGTATGCCGGCGCTCGGGCGGAACATCAGCGGCATCTACGAGGTCTTCCTGCGAGACGTCACACTCCCTGCAACGGCGGTTCTGGGTGAGCCTGGTGAAGGGTGGCAGATCCTCAAGGAACGCCTGGTGCTCGAACGCATCATGATCAGCTCCGGATTCCTCGGCAGTGTGGCGGCCGTGCTCGACCTGACGGTCCACTACGCCAACGAGCGCGAGCAGTTCGGCAAGACGCTGTCGAGTTACCAGGGCGTGACCTTGCCCCTTGCTGAGATGTTCGTCAGGCTCGACGCGGCCCGGTGCGCCGTGCGCCGTTCAGCCGACCTCTTCGACGCGGGTCTGCCCTGCGAGGTGGAGAGCACCATGGCGAAGTTCCTCTCCGGGCAGCTCTACGCGGAGGCCTCTGCGCTGGCGATGCAGATCCAGGGCGCCTACGGCTATGTGCGTGACCATGCCCTGCCGATGCACCACTCCGACGGGATCATCGCCCGCGTCGTGGCAGGGCCTCCGTCCGTCCAGCTCGACTTCATTGCCCGGTCGATGGGTTTGGGGACAGGAACGAACAGATGACGGGCCTGAGACGCGCGCTCGCACGGGCGAGCGCCGGCAAGACCATCGACGCCGGCGAAGCCGAGGCCCTCCTCGGCGCCCGCGGTGCCGACCTCGACCGACTGTGTGAGATCGCGGCGGCCATCCGGTCGGCCGGTCTGTTCGATGCCGGCCGCCCCGGAGTCGTGACGTACAGCCGGAAGGTGTTCATTCCGCTCACCCGTCTGTGCCGCGACCGCTGCCACTACTGCACATTCGCGACGACACCGGGTCGGGTCGACGACCCGTTCCTCTCGCCCGACCAGGTCCTCGAGATCGCCCGCGCGGGTGCCCGGCTGGGCTGCAAGGAGGCACTGTTCACGCTGGGAGACCGGCCGGAGGACCGGTGGGACGCCGCCCGCGACTGGCTGGAATCGCGGGGGTACGCCGACACCCTGTCCTACGTACGAGCCATGGCGGTGCTGGTCCTCGAGGAAACCGGCCTGGTGCCGCATCTGAACCCGGGGGTCATGTCCTGGGCTGAACTCCAGCGCCTCAAGCCGGTTGCCGGCTCCATGGGACTGATGCTCGAGACCACCGCGCGCTCGCTGTGGGCGGAACCCGGGGGATGCCACTACGGCTCTCCCGACAAGGATCCCGCCGTTCGCCTGGCCTGCATCGAGGACGCGTCCCGCACCAACATCCCCTTCACGACCGGAATTCTCGTCGGGATCGGGGAGTCGTACGCAGACCGTGTGGAGTCCATCCTCCAGATCCGCCGGATCGCACGGCAGTACGGCTCCGTCCAAGAAGTGATCGTCCAGAACTTCCGTGCCAAGCCCGACACCGCGATGCGGTCGGCCGACGACGCAGACCGTGACGAATACCTGGCCACGATCGCAGTGGCCCGCATCCTGCTCGGACCCTCGATGCGTCTCCAGGCCCCGCCCAACCTGTCGGAGCCCGACGAGCTGCGCCGGCTGTTGGCCGCGGGTGTCGACGACTGGGGTGGGGTATCTCCTCTCACTCCTGACCACGTGAATCCCGAGCGGCCCTGGCCGGAGATCGACCGACTGCGTGACCTCAGTGCCGCCGCCGGGTTCGAGCTCCGCGAGCGCCTCGCCGTCCAACCGCAGTACGTCCTCGCGGGAGATCCGTGGATCGATGCCCGTGTGCGACCGCACCTGCTCGCGCTCACCGACCCGGAGACCGGGTTGGCCGCCGACGTGCTCCCGGAGGGCCGACCGTGGCAGGATGCTGCGCCCGGCGAGTCCAGTGGCAGAACCGATCTGCATCTCGAGATCGACGCCGAAGGACGTCGTACCGACACCCGTAGTGACTTCGAGAATGCCTTCGGTGACTGGACGGTGCTCGGGGAGGAGATGACCGCACGGGCGGGGACCGGCGTCCCGCCGCGCCTGGGCGGTGAGGTGCTCGCCGCCTTGCGCGCAGCCGAGCGGAATCCCGCCGGCCTCAGCGACGACGAAGCGCTGGCGCTCATCCACTGCGACGGCGTGGATCTGGATGCCCTGTGCGCTGTGGCGGATCAAGTCCGGCAGTCGACGGTGGGCGACACGGTGACCTATGTCGTCAACCGGAATCTGAACTTCAGCAACGTCTGCTACACCGGCTGTCGTTTCTGTGCTTTCGCGCAGCGAGCAAGCGATGCCGATGCGTACCGGCTCTCCCTCTCCGAGGTGGGGGAGCGGGTCGCCCAGGCCTGGGACGTCGGCGCTACCGAGATTTGCATGCAGGGCGGGATCGACCCCGGCCTCCCCAGCACCATCCATCTGGACCTGGCCGCCGAGACGAAGCGCCGCAGCCCGCAGATCCACCTGCATGCGTTCTCGCCCATGGAAATCGTGAGCGGGGCCTCGCGCATGGGTATTTCGGTTGCCGAGTGGTTGACCGAGGCGCGCAGAGCCGGGCTCGATTCCGTGCCAGGCACCGCCGCCGAGATCCTGGACGACGAGGTTCGGTGGGTGCTGACCAAGGGTAAACTCCCGGCGGCCGAGTGGATTCGGGTCGTCAAGACCGCTCACGAACTGGGGATCCGCACCACCTCGACAATGATGTACGGCCACGTGGACGAGCCCCGACACTGGGTCGGCCATCTCCGCGTCCTCCTCGAAATCCAACGGGAAACCGGCGGCTTCACGGAGTTCGTTCCGCTGCCGTTCGTGCACCAGAGCTCGCCCATCTACCTCGCCGGCCTGGCGAGGCCCGGTCCGACCCGACGCGACAACCGCGCAGTCCACGCGTTGGCGCGGCTGATGCTGCACGGCCAGATCGACAACATCCAGTGCTCGTGGGTCAAGCTCGGTCCCGATGAATGTGTCGAACTGCTGCGAGGCGGGGTCAACGACCTCGGAGGGACCCTGATGGAGGAGACCATCAGCCGGATGGCCGGTTCGACCAACGGGTCGATGAAGACCATTGCCGACATCACCCAGATGGCCGCAGCGGCAGGGCGACCCGTCCGGCAGCGCACCACCACGTATGAAGACGTGGATGCCGAACGCGCCGCTGCAGCCGGACGATTCGACGAGCGGGCGAGATCCGTGCTGCCGCTCGCCGTAGGGATGGTCGGAACATGAGCGCGGGGTCGGTGGCGAGGAATGGCGAAACCCGGGGGCGGCGCCGCGGGCCCTGGGTGGCGGTCATTCCCCAGCGGGACATCACGTCGGCGAAGTCGCGGCTCCTGCTCCGGCCGGAGGCACGGCAAGCAGTCGTGCGTGCGCTATTCCACGACACCGTTTCGGCGGTTCGGGCAGCATCCCGGATACACGCGGTCGTTGTTGTCGTCGACCGGATTCAGGACGCCGCCCACGTGCAGTCGCCGGGCGTCGTGCCACTGGTCCTACTCGAAACGCGCGGCATGAACGACGCGTTGCGAGAGGGTGCACACCGGGCCCGCGAGTTGTGGCCGCACTGCCGGCTGGCGGGGCTACCGGCCGACCTTCCCAGCCTTCGCAGCGAGGACCTGGACGTTGCGCTGAAAGTGGCTGGGCGGCACGAACGCACGTTCGTAGCGGACCGGCAACGCAAGGGGACGAGCCTCCTGACGGCCGCCGAAGGCGTAGACCTGAATCCGAACTACGGTGGGCACTCACGTCGGGCGCACCTGGGCTCGGGAGCAATAGAAACACTGGACCCGAACATCGAGTCCCTGCGGCGAGACGTGGACGATCTCGACGACCTACTGGACGCCGCCATGGGGCGGCCGGGCGCGGCCCTCACCGGTGTCCTGCGCAGTCTGGGGTACCCGATCGACCTGAGGCCGGCGCGGCAGCGATTCGCCACTTCCGCAGTGGCGCAGTAGTACTCCTGCGCCACAGTTCCCTACTCATTGAGGAAACACATGAACAATCGACTCAGTTTTCCTTCCTACATAGGTGTTGCAGCGATTGCATTTCTCGCGATAGCAGCCGACGGTTACGACCTCGCCATCTTCGGTGCCGCGACGCCGAATCTGCTCCACTACGCTGACTGGGGTCTTACTACCGCTCGAGTCGGAGTGATCGCCAGTGCGGCGATCATGGGGATGGGTGTCGGATCCATTGCAGCCGGCGTACTTGCCGATCGGTACGGTGTTCGGCGTGTGTTCCTGCTCTGCGTCACCTGGTTCTCCGTCGGGATGATGCTGTGTGCAGCGGCACCGACCGCCGAACTGCTCGGTGTCGCCCGGTTCGTCGCAGGGTTCGGGCTCGGTGGTGTGGTGCCGACAGCGATCGCGTTGACCATGAGCGTCGCACCCGCACATCGAAAGAACTTACTCAACGGCATGATCCTTGCCGGCCTACCCCTCGGTGGCGTCATCGCGGCTCTCACTGCCCTGGTCTTCCTCGACGTGCTGGGCTGGCGCGGAGTCTTCTTCATCGGCGGCGCTTTTCCTCTCCTGACCGTGGTTCCGATTCTCGCGGTGAAGCTCAGGCGGTGGGTACCTTCGCCGACAAGTGTGCATTCGGATGGTGTGGCCACCCGACGGACCTTGCGCGCCGTGCTCACGCGTCTCGAGCGCAGCGGATGGCGGGCCCTGGCCGTGTTCACCGCTATGACCTTTTGCGGCCAGATCCAGTGGTACGGACTCCTCACCTGGCTGCCGCAGATCATGAAGTCCAGCGGTTACTCCCTCGGATCCGCACTGGTCTTCCTGGTCATCTTCAGTGTCGGAGCCGCAACCGGGGCGTCCGGTGGCTCTTGGATTGCCGACAGAATCGGCGAACGTCGAGCAGCCCTGTCCGCGTTCGCGGTCGGCGCGGTCGCCGTCATCGCGCTGGCGGTACACCTGCCGTCGCCTGCCCTCTACGTATTCCTGTTCCTGGCGGGGGCAGGAACGGGAGGAACGCAACCGATCGTCTTCGGATTCGTTGCGACCTACTTCCCCGTCGATATCCGTGCCAGCATTCTCGGATTCGTTGCGGGAGTGGGCCGGATCGGAGGTGTCTGCGGGCCGATCCTGGGCGGCTTGCTCGCCGGCCGGCCGCCGATCATCATCTTCTCGGTCCTCTCGGGAATAGGGATTTTCGCCGCACTGCTGTGCTGCATCGCGTTGGCGGCGAACAAAGCCGAGAGGGACCACGCCACCGCGACGGCGAGCACTCCGGCTGAGGTATGAGCCCATGCCGACGGCCGCTCGGATGGTGATTCTTGTGCAGGTGTATCGCTGGTAAGCGGAGGTCTGGATCGTGAACGTGACTGTTTTGGTGGGCGGGGTCGGCGGGGCCCGATTCTTGCAAGGCGTGCGCAGGCTTCTCGGGGCCGATACGCCCGGTGGTGTGGGCGCCGATTCCGGCCATGGCATCACCGCGGTGGTCAATGTCGGTGACGACGTGTGGATGCACGGGCTGCGGATCTGCCCGGACCTGGACACCTGCATGTACACCCTCGGCGGTGGTATCGACA